>NZ_JALJRK010000170.1 GCF_024519725.1 Microvirga sp. Mcv34
AAGTGCTTAAGCTACATCCGCCAGCCCTCATCCCTCTTCCGATGCATAAGAACGGCTAGCGTCGGCTACTGGCTATTGCGGGACCAGGCCAGAGCGATCCAACTCACAGCCCTTGCGTTCACCGCGGGCCTTCTGATCCTCGCCGCGGTCGAGGAGATGCTGGGCGAGGCGCACGAGGCGGCCGAGGACAGCCGGGCCACGGCAGCGTTCTTCGTGGGCGGGTTCGCCCTGTTCACGCTCGTTGCGTCCTACTTCGAGGCATCGGGTGCGAAGCAGGCTTGCTGGTCTGCTTCCGGTGTGCGGCTCCAGCTTACTGGTTGGCTGTCATGGTCGGCGACGTCCGACCACCGAGCGAGGCCCAGGTCGAGCCCTGGTCGCCTTCGCGCTTGATGTACACGTAGCCCGTCTTGTGCCAGGGCAGGATGGCGTTGCGCTTGTTGTCCAGGATGAGGTCGCCCCGGTTGGTGCGAACCATCATCACCGCGTGTCCCGCGCCTTCCTCGTCGATGACAACGGTCATGCGCAGTGCCCGGCGAGGGAAGCCGGCTTCGACCAGGCGCCTGCGCTTGACGAGCTGGTAGTCCTCGCAGTCACCGTAACCGTCCTCGGCGAAGTCCCAGCGGTCCTCGACGCCCCAGTGATCCTTATCCGTTTTGGCCCTGATGTCAGCGTTGACCTGCTGGTTGATTCGGACAAGGGTCTGCCAGTCCTTGGCCGTGAGCTCGATGGTGGCAGGCTCGGAGGCATCGACTGCGCATTCGCCCGGGTTCTGCTCACAGAACCGGATCCAACCCAGGATCGGCTTCGCTGTGCCGATCATCCCAACGGGTTGGGAGGCAGTCGGCAACCCTGCAACAGTCTGCGCCTGCGCCCCACTGCCGATCACGGTGAGTCCCATCGTGAAGGCTGCGAGACGAAGCGTGTTCCGGAGAGAAAGTCGAGTGCTCAAGGACTCGAGGAGAGACTGCCGCATTGCCCCCGCCATGCTGTTAAGGTTTTGTTCATCAAACCTGACACAGCGGGCCGGTGGCGCTCAAGGCAAAAGTTAAACGAGAGTTAACAGGTCGCACCCCATTTCGTTCCGAACATTTGGTTATCCATGTCCCGCGCGCAATGTCGCAGCCGTGATCTCCAGGCGCCCGCTCATGTCGTCGAACGAGAGGGCGTAGTGGACGTCCGCGCTGTCCCGGTGCGCCTCGCCCACGCTCAACGCGGCATCACCCAGTTCGAGCAGGAGCTCGCCACGGCGCTCCGCCGCCATTCTTGGATCGTAGACAACCATCGTCGCACCGAGCACGGTCAGCGTATCGTCGATGAGCTTCGTCGCCGCCGCATCGTCTCCTTGGCGGAACGTCGCCGCGATCCTGATTCGCTCGGTGACGGGACGATCCGGCGGGCCAACCACTTCGATGTCGACCTGACGCGCGGCGTAACGACAGCGACTGCTGACCACACAGGAGGTTTGCCGGACGCGAAGATCAGCGCCGAACTGTCCCAGCACCGGATTGATCATTTCTGCATAATTCGGCGGCGGGGCATCAAACGGATCGGCCGTCGCCTGGGAGGCAAGGGCGAGCGTTCCTATGAAAAAGGCAAAGACTGGTCGCATGGCCCCTCCGAATATTGCCAATATGCCGCCTGAGCATCATGGCACGCACATGACCCACCATTCATTTCCGATGTCGTTTTCCCCGTAAAAATGGAGCATGGCCGACAGGGCTGCCAACCTCCCGGTTGTAATGCGTCGCTTTACTTCTCCAGCGGACACAAGCTCTTGATTGTGCCGCGCTTCACACTTCAGGGGGCATGTGAGAGGTTCGCGGCATGAAGCCATGGCTTGCCATCACGCGTCTGCTCCCGCTCCTTGCGATCCTTGGGCTCGTGCTTGCCCCGTTTGCCGCCCCCGCAGCGGCGCGTGGGATGATCGCGCCCGTGGCGGCGGCCGACGCCGGGATGGCTCGGGCCTCCGCAACCTATGCCATGGTGATGGCCGAGGTGCAGTGCTGCGCGCCCGCCCGCTCATCCAAGCCCGAAGCGCCCAAGGCCTGCCCGCTTGCGGCCTTGTGCCATGCGAAAGTTCTCCAGGACGGTTCGACCGCCAGTGCGGTGGTGCGCTGGTTCAGCCCCGCACAGGCTCTGGTGCCCCGGGATGACGCCACACCGGAGACGCTGGCCCAGGCTCCACCCGCTCGGCCCCCGCAAACCTGAGGATCCTGCCGGCGCAAGCGCCGGAAGCCGCGTGGCCCTTGCCACGCCAAGGCCGCCCCGTTGGGTCATGGCCGCCGTCGACCCTGGGTCGTCCAATAAAGCCGTCTCTCTGAGCACGCCCTCTCGGCGGCGCTCCTCCGCGCAATTCCAGGACGGCCCCGACACCTAAGCACAGATGTGATGATGCACCCCGTCGAGGGGCGAAAGACACCCAAATGACGAAGCGATTTCTCGGTGCCCTCTTATCCACTCTGACCATCGGCAGCATGCCGTCTGCGATGGCCCAGGCCCCTGTGACCTACCGCGCCGGCGCCATCGTGGTGGAGGCGCCCTGGTCCCGCGCCACGCCCGGCGGCGCCAAGGTGGGCAGCGGCTACATGCGGATCAGGAACACAGGTTCGGAGCCCGACCGTCTGGTCGGCGGCTCCACTGTGGTCGCGGAACGCTTCGAGGTGCACCGGTCGACGGTCGTCGAGGGCGTCGCCCGCATGGAGCTTGTCACCGGAGGCCTGGAGATCGGCCCGGGTCAGACGGTGGAGCTGAAGCCGGGGGCGCTGCACGCCATGCTCGTCAACCTGCGGCAGGGACTGAACCCAGGCGACACGGTGAAGGGCATGCTCATCTTCGAGAAGGCGGGCGTGCTCAAGATCGAATACCAGGTCGGCGGCATCGGCGCGCAGGCCGTCCCCGCAGCCAACGCCCATCAGAACCACTGAGGCGGTGCAATGTCACCACCCAGGATCCTTCGCTCGGCCGCTTGGGCGCTCATCGCCGTCCTGCTGCTCCAGATGGGCGTTCTCGCCTTGCACTGGTACCGCGGGGAAACGTCACCGCCGGCGTGGTGATCGAACGGGCGACAGTGACCGCCTGAGATCGCGCCGTCACAGCAAGTCTTATAATCTGCCTAGGACCTGACTGGCCCCGGCGGATCCAGGTGGACGGACTGGACAAGAATATGACTTGAAAAGCCGCGGAGCAGAAGGGTCCCGTCCTCCTGAGACCCGACCGCCGCAAGCGGGATCATGGTGCAGCCGCCCCGAGCGGCGACCGTATGTGAGCTTGAGCCGGACAGGATCCTGGTTCACGCATCAGGCTCAGACCTTAGATCCGCACTGCCCGTGGAGATCGTCGTCATGCCCACCTGAAACAGACTGCCTTGACCTTACCATCACCGCGTGAGTTCTTATTCCGACCCCTTCTCACCGTTCCCCTAAACGGATCCTCGCTGACAGCCTAGCTGACCTGAAGCAGGCTACACGTGAGTCGCGGCACGCATAACCCAACTAGCACTTGAGCAGAAAAAATTTCCGGGACTGTCTAGAAGTCCGCAAATTTTTTCTGACTTTGTTGCAATTAGCACGAAATCAGCAAACTCTTTGCAGCGGATCTGAGGGATTATGGTTCAAGTCGCAATATCCGCAGGGCTTTAGAAAATGAGCTTGATGTCGCACGCCTCACGTTTGAACGAGACTGAGATCCTCGGTGAACTTGGGCAAAGGAACCGCAGCCTTTCTAACGAGTATCTGGCCTCCGCCCGCCATGCTCTTCAACAGCTCGTTGACACGGGTGATCTTTTGGCTGGTCGGCAGCTGGAGCGGAAGGAGGGCGGCTACGCTCGGACGCCTTTATTCAATGATGATCAGATGAGCGTTTATGCGATCGTTTGGAGTCCGTCCTCCCAAACGGCGATCCATGATCATCACTGTTCGTGCTGCTTTGGAATGCTCAGTGGTTCTCTTGAGGAAGTATGGTTTCGATCCGTAGGTGAAGATCGGGTCGTTGTAACTGAGCGGGCCATTCGAACCCCGGGCTATATCGCGTGTATGTTACCGTCGGGTCCGAACATCCATCAGATGATCAACAACAGCAGGGACGAGGCAATCTCAATCCATATCTATCGGTTCGATCACAATATGCACGCCTCGTCGATCCTCCGTGAATATAGGCTTGCTTCTCTCTGACGCGACAACGAACAGCTATACAGCACCTTCCGTACCACAGGCCCTCGCTCATTAAGGTTTGTCGGAAGGCACTTAGCGAGATCCGGCCGGAGCTTGAGTGAACGGCGCCGTACCGGTGCGGCGCAGACCTCTGGATACTATGAGCTGATAGACAAGACAGCCAGGGGACTTTCCAGCCAGCGATGAAAGACCAAGACAATTGAGAGCAATGCCAAGGCCCATTATTCCAACGACATATCGATGGACGCGTCTACTGCTAGTGTTGTGTCACTGACGGGTGATTCCGAAATCTGGTGGGCTGTGCGATGCTG
>NZ_JALJRK010000171.1 GCF_024519725.1 Microvirga sp. Mcv34
CGGACGGGAATGACACCTGCGCCATGAGGGGCGGCCATCCCGATCCGGAAAGGCTCGGCGCTTCACTCCATCGGGATCAGCGGCACGAGGCCGATGATGACGGCGAGCGACGGATGCCCTTCCATTCCACTTTGCTCCGGCCGGGACTGATACCGAGCGCACTCACCCGAGCCCGATAGCGGGCATAAGCCCGCCGTGACCTGGATGAGGCTCGCAATCGGGCAGCCGAACACGAAGACTTCATCGATTTCGTGCTTGCAACGGGAGGGATACTCTCCAGTTTCACGCAGGCCAAACAAGGATTTCCCGATGACCCGAGCGACGCGCCTTCCTCTCTATGCCGCCCTTGTCCTGTCCTTGGCGACGCCCCTGGCAGCGGGCGCGCAGGAGCAGGCGGGCAGTCGGGACCAGCAGGCCCAAGGCCAGCAGGAGGCGCGCCGGCCGCAGGCCCAGGCCCAGACCGAGGCCCGGACCCAGGCGAGGAACGCGCAGGCCCTGCCGCCGGAATCGGTGACCCGTCACAGCCTGCAGCTCCCGGGCCGGAGCCTGTCCTTCACCGCCACGGCGGGACACCTGACCCTGACCGACCAGCAGGGCGCGCCCCAGGCCGAGATCGGGTTCGTGGCCTATACGCGGGACGACGCGGATCCCGCGACGCGACCGGTGACGTTCGCCGTGAACGGCGGACCGGGCGCGTCGTCGGCCTACTTGCATCTTCTCGCCATCGGCCCCTGGCTCCTGCCGATGAACGGGCCGGCGATCAGCCCCTCGGCTCCGACGGCCCTCGTGCCCAACGCGGAAACATGGCTCGACTTCACCGATCTCGTGTTCATCGATCCGCCCGGCACCGGCTACAGCCGCGTGGTCGGAGGCGATCAGGTGCGGGAGCGGCTCTATTCCGTCCAGGGCGACATCGATGCGCTCGCGGCCGTGGTGATGCGCTGGCTGAAGGAGAAGAACCGGCTCACCTCGCCGAAATTCTTCGTCGGCGAGAGCTATGGCGGCTTCCGCGGCCCGCTCCTAGCCCAGAAGCTGCAGAGCGACCAGGGCGTCGGCTTCAGCGGGCTTGTCCTCGTCTCGCCGGTCTTCGATTTCGACTGGCTCGAGCAGGGGACAGCGGGCGCTCCCTGGACTCATGCGGCGCTCCTGCCGTCGCTGGCCGCCGCGAGACTGTCTCGGAATGGAGCCGTGTCTCGCGATGCGCTGAAAGATGCGGAAACCTACGCGTCGGGCGAGTATCTCATCGATCTCATGCGCGGCTTGCAGGACAAAGACGCCGTGGACCGGATCAGCCGTCGCGTGGCGGAATTCAGCGGGCTCGATCCCGAACTCACGCGGCGCCTCGCGGGGCGCATCGACATGCGCACGGCGCAGCGGGAGCTCCGGCGGGAAGCGTCGGAGGTGGTGAGCGCCTACGACACCAATGTGGCCGGTGCCGATCCCAATCCGACGTCCCAGTCATCACGCTTCGAGGATCCTGTGCTCGACGCGATGACCGCGCCTCTGACGAGCGCGATCATCCATCATCTGACCGACACCCTGAACTACAAGGCCGAAGGACGCTACAACCTGCTGAACGGATCGGTCACCGGCGCATGGCGCTGGGGCGGCGGTCGCAACGGCCCTGAAAATCTCGACGAACTGCGCCAGGCGCTGTCCCTCGACGGCAAGCTGCGCGTCCTCGTCGCTCACGGCTTCACCGATCTTGTGACGCCCTATTACGCTTCACAGCTTCTCTTGAACCAGCTTCCCGACCTTGGGCCGGAGAGGCGGGTGGCTTTGAGTGTTTACGACGGCGGCCACATGTTTTATTCGCGGGAGACGTCGCGGCAGGCCTTCAGGGCCGATGTGCAGCGGCTTTTCGAACAGGCCCTACAGGCGAGGGCGGTCGACAGCGGGGATTGATGGTGATGCGTATGAAGGTTCTCTCGGGCGTCGCTTTCGCGGCGTTGGTTCTGGCCGGCTGCACCAGCACGGGCAATGCCCCGTCTGCTCCGGTCGTGTTGCCGGCTCCCGCCGTACCTTCGGCGTCTCTTGGGCCTAAAATCGACGGCCCCGTGCTCGGGCCGGATGGCCAGTGCACCGTCAGGGCCTGGGGAACGGCCACCGCGATCGAGCCCGGCATTACGGAATGCGATCTCGTGCGCCTGAAGGGCAAGCCCGCGACCGATGTGCTCGTCGGCGAGAGTGGCAAGGGGCAGCGCGAGGTCCAGGTGCTTTATTCCGAGCCCGGCGGACGCGAGCTGTATTTCTTCGTGAACAACAAGCTGGACCGCGTGGTGAAGCCGTAAGGACGGGCCATGGCCAGGCGCATCCGCTCGGCCCTTGCAGCCGGCCTGATTCTCCTGCCCGACCTGAGCCTCGGACAAGACCTGACGCGCATCGACGACGCCTGGGGTCACTACCGCAACGCGCGTTTCGGCACGTCGCTCGACGTGCCGGGGATCTTCACGAGCGCCGAGCCTGCGCCGGCAAACGGCGACGGGCGCACCTTCCGAACCGCCGACGGCGCGGAGCTTCGCGTCTTCGGGAGCTACAGCGCGACGACGGTCGCGGAGGATTTCGCCGCGTATCGGACCTGGCTGCTTGAGCGTCTGCGCGACGAGGGCGTGACCGTCACCTACAAGGCTCAAGGCAAGAACTGGCTTGTCGCCTCCGGTACCCGGGGGCGCGACATCGTCTATGCGAAGGCCGTCGAGGGCTGCGGCGCCACCCATGAGATCCGGGTTAGGTATCCAATCGCCCGCAGGCAGTTCTACGATCCGTTGATGGGGCCCCTAGCGCGTTCGCTCGGTTGTCTGCCGTAGCGGCAAGCCGGGAGCCGAACATCGCGGGTCAGTGGAGGAGAAACGCGGTCCATCCGAGCATCGCGATGCCGCAGGCCAGACCGACCCAGCGGAAGGCTCGCGCCCAGTTGTCTTGGGCCGGGTTGCTCGGGGCCGGTTCGGCAAAGTCGTCTTCGTCCTCAACCATGGCAGATCTTCGTTTCCTCCGATTTTGGCAGGAAGGAAATCTCAAGCCCGACGAAGAGTCGAGCGATATTCAGCACATATCCCGTATAATCCGACGCATAGCTCGTTCGAAACGACGCCGGTTCCGGCTTGAAACATAGGAAATCACGTCGAACTCACACCCGATGCTTTCTCGTTCCGGTGCGCGGTCTCTCTTCGCGCAAAACAGGCCTGCGTTCGCCACTCTCTCAGAGGTCGGTCGGGCCTGCTCGCTGGCAACCGCAGATGGCGCCGGAAACGGCGCACTGGTAGAGGCGCCTGATGTCGTCGAGGCTGCGGATGGCGGGGCCCGTTTGCCGTTGAATGATGGCGCTCAACTGCCTGAACTTGTCGTCGGACCAGTCCTCGATCACCACGGTCACGGCTTTTCGAAGAGGCAGGGTCGCGACCTTCACCGGCATGAGCGCGGCATTGCGCATCGGTCTGCCGATGGCAAACAGATCGACGATCTCTTCAAGGTCATGGGCGGCGTTCAAGATCCTCTCCATTCGGGCCGAGTCATAGAGTCGACGGCATAGGAATGTCGCAGCCGGGAGCATGCTGGTTCAAATGTCCAAAGGAGTTAAGCAACAGCCATCATGGACGAGCCGAATGGGCTTGCATCGGCGCCCGAAATCCCGCGGACGTCCTCATCGCCACAGGGATGGGAGCGAGATCGGCGGGACATTGTCGTTGCCGGGCTCGATCTCTTTGGGCCGGAGTAGGGCGAGCGGCACGAAAGCCCGTGAGAAGAGCCGCGCCGTGCAGTAGGACATGACTTGGTTCATCGCAGCCTCCATCAAAGGCAGGCGAACGCTAACTCATGGGTGGTCGAACGGATGTGCTGTGCCGCACTCAATGCTTACCTGGAGTTACCTAGCGGCCTGTTGCCCGAGGCAAGCCGTGCGTCTCAAATGCAGGCGAATTCTTAGTTTGCCCTGCGAGCGGAGCGCATTGTCGTTGACGGCGAACGCGGAACTCTCCGTCAGATGGGCCAACGGCAGCACGCCCTCGGCGAACACCCTGTCGGTGCAGGCGGAAATGTGGATTCTCATATGTCAGCCTCCCCAAAAGGCATCTTCGAGAATACGTTCCTGCTGCGATTCTGGGCGGACCCCGAGTAGGTAACCCTCGCGCCCTGGGGGAGTAGGTACGAGGGGGTACGGAGGCCGAGGATCCGTTCACGCCTCCGGTTCCGGGGTGGTCCCGCACGGTCGTCTCGTCAGTAGACGTAGCGGCGAACGGGGCGCTCGTAACCCTCGTCGTATTCACCAGGGTCGCGGTCATAGCCGCGTGGCGGCCGGCGATACCCGTCGCCGCGCCACCGGTCGTCGCGTTCATATCGGCGGGCGACATAGGCGCA
>NZ_JALJRK010000172.1 GCF_024519725.1 Microvirga sp. Mcv34
CCTAATGGAGTTTCGGCGCCTTGTTCACGATTCGGTCTCTCACCACGGGGGCATTATTGACAAATACCTCGGCGATGGGGTGCTCGCCGTCTTCCTTCACGACACTCCTGAACAGCAGGCCGGTTCTGCGTTGGCCGCCGCCCTTGACACCCTGCGCCAGGTTGAAGGATGGCAAGAGCATGTCCATGCCCCGTCCGGTGTCCGTGTCATCGCCGCGTTGCACAGAGGCCTCGTCTTCGCGGGCGTCTTCGATGATGACCGACGCGCCGAATTTACCGTTCTTGGACCAGCGATGAACGCCCTTTCCCGCATGGAACGGCGGGCCAAGGAGGCTGGCGTCGATCTATTGGTCTCGAAGGGGTTCCTGCGCCTGCTGCAGCCATCCACGCAGGCCGGCCTCGAAGCGCATCCGATCAGACGACGCCCCGGCGATGAGGAGTTGCCGGATGTCCTGTCAGTGCATCCGGTCGGAGCCGCGGCCGTATCTCAGCCCCACCTTGCGGCGGTCCACGCCTGCCGGGTCTCAGGAGACACACCTATGTGCAGAGATGGTGGGCAGTAGCGGAATGTGGGAGCAGCTACAGCCTGGTAGGTAATGCCGCTCTGCCCCGACGCCGAGCGGTGTTGCTGGCGCCGCACGCACAATGGGCTGCCGAACTCATGCGCAGGTGGCCACCACGTCTTAGTAGCGGCTTGCTGGGACTGAGGGAGTGCCTGTCCCGCCGGGAACACCTGTTGTTCCGCTTGTGTCCGCCGCGCCAGGGTCGCTGCTTCCGGCCGTAGCGCCGCCACCCTGACCGACAAATCCACTCGCACCAGAGCCGCGCCTTGGCAGAATTGGAGCGCCGCCGCCATTGGACGTCGTGCTGCCTGTCGTTGCAGGGTTCCCGGCCCCGCCGGATCCGCCGATACCGCCCGTTGTCCCCGCACCGGCACTGCCAAGGCCACCTGCTCCTGCACCAGTTCCTTGCGCCAGTGCAATAGTCGCGCTCCCGATCAGGAGGGATGTCGCCAGAATTGATCGCTTAAGGTTGTTCATGATTGCTCTCCGTTGTTGCCGCTTTCCCGCTCATCTTCTGAGAGGCCTCTCTCAAGATCGAGCAACACTGCCGGGCGAACGCACAGACCAACCCAACGTTCCGATGAGGCATCCGGCTTAGCGGTGGCATCTTCAGCATTGAACGTCTTGAGCCCTTTCGGCATTGGCGGGCATGCAGGAGATTTTGGTCATGAATCGCCGTGAGTTCATTGGTGCTGCCGCCTCAGGTGCGGTCCTGGTCGGGGCATCATCAATTAGTGGCCGCGTGCAGGCGGCTGCAGTTCCCGAAGCCGCAACGATGAGCGAGAGCACAACGCAGCCACCACTCGTACCGACGACAGGGCCTGACTACAACGCTGTCGTGACGCTCAACGGCTGGACCTTGCCCTGGCGCATGACGGCTGATGGCTGGAAGGAGTTCCACCTTGTCGCCGAGCCGGTTGAGCGCGAGATCGCTCCCGGGATGAAGGCGTTCCTGTGGGGCTACAACGGCCAGTCCCCAGGACCCACAATCGAGGCGGTTGAGGGCGACAAGGTGCGCATCTTCGTCACCAACAAGCTGCCGGAGCATACCACGGTGCACTGGCATGGCATGATCCTGCCCTCCGGCATGGACGGGGTTGGAGGTTTAAGCCAGCCGCACATCCAACCAGGGGAGACATTCGCCTATGAGTACGTGCTGACGAAGTCCGGCACCTTCATGTACCACCCGCATGCGGACGAGACCTTCCAGATGGCCATGGGAATGATGGGATCGTTCGTTGTTCATCCCAGAGACCCAGCTTTCATGCGGGTCGACCGCGACTTCATTTTCCTGGTAGCCTCCTATGACATTGACCCGGGGGCTTATGTCCCCAAGGTCGCCACCATGACGGACTTCAACATCTGGGCCTGGAACTCCAGAGCCTTCCCCGGCATCGATCCCCTGGTGGTTGCCAAGGGGGACCGGGTCCGCGTCCGGATGGGCAACCTGTCCATGACCAACCACCCAATCCACATGCATGGCTATGACTTCGAGGTGACGGGGACCGACGGCGGCTGGGTCAGGGAGAGTGCACGCTGGCCGGAGGTAACCATTGATCTGCCTGTTGGGGCCATGCGGGCCTTCGAGTTCAAGGCCGACAACCCGGGTGACTGGGCAATCCACTGTCACAAAGCCCATCATACCATGAATGCCATGGGTCACTCAGTGCGCACCTATATCGGTGTTGACCAGAGCGACATCGCCAAGAAGGTAGGGCAGTTGATCCCCGGCTACATGCCAATGGGATCGAGCGGCATGGCGGAAATGGGAGCGATGGAGATGCCAATCCCCGACAACACGCTGCCGATGATGACAGGGTTCGGCCCCTTTGGTCCGGTCGAAATGGGCGGGATGTTCTCGGTTTTGAAGGTGCGCGAAGGACTGGCGCACGGCGACTACAAGGATCCGGGCTGGTATCAGAACCCGCCCGGTTCGGTGGCCTACAAGGTCCAGGACGGAGCAGCACCGGCATCTCAGACTGCAACGGCGGCCCCTCAGACCAATCCGGCAGCGCGGGGCCGCAAGGCCGCTGCAATGGAGGTGCGGGCACGGCGGCGCACGTTGGGGATGCAAGCCATGCCTGCTGATATGCACGGAAGTGGAGCGACACCGGCTTCCACACCCACCACTAGCTCAATGCCCGGAACGCCGATGCAGCACGACATGAGCACCATGAGACGCCAGCGATAGACTGCCCACCTTGCTTCTTTTGGCGAGTGCGGGTTCCCTGAGCGCGGCTTGTTACGCGACAACGCAACCACTCCTCTCTGCGCAGTGGTCCCAAGGCATCCAAAGGGTCAGATCCCCCGGGGGAAGATCCTGCCCGTAGGGCTCCGGTTGCGCCACGAACTGAGGCAAATGGAGCCAGAACAGCCGGTAGTGCTCACGGAGGCGGCCGATTTCCTGGGCCGTGAGCAACCACTCTGCTTGCCTCACGGGAGCCTACAACCGACCTGAGCCGGGAGTTCGACCCCGTCTCAGGTCGGAAGGGTGTGCGGCCCTATCTGAGAAGTCTGTTTATCGGCCCCTCTCTTCATCCTGTGCGGGCTCATCGACATGGCAGATGGTCTTGGTGCATGTGACCGTCACGACCCGGTGCGACGAGCCAAAGCAGTTCGCCTCATAGGCGATGATATCGCCGCGCTGGAAGAGCTGCTTGATCGTTGGTGACCCGCAATCGGCTCGTTGCAGCGCTGCCTGCAGTTCGGCATCGCTGGCCTGCACCGGGCCGACCCACCCAAAAGCCAGAAGCACAGCAGCGCAGAGCAGCCCACCCGAGAAGGTGATGTGGTGGCGGGGGCAGGAGGAGGACAGGACGAGCATGAAAGCCTGAACAAGTCTGAGTTGCCGCAAGACCATACACTCCTCCCTAGCTCTTGAGCAATGATGGAGGTTGGCAGACAGGACTGATCATGCGGGGCCGTGTGACCGTACAATGCGGCGCAGGTCTCCTTGAACCGCGCCGGGATTCCCGGAGGCTCCAACACCTGACAGGATGGAGCCATGACGAAGCGAACAGCCACATATTCACCAGAGGTCCGCGAGCGGGCGGTCCGGATGGTTTTCGATCCCCGGGACGAGTTACCTCGCAGTATGACGCGATCCGGTCGATTGCGGCCAAGATCGGCTGCTCAGGCGAGACGCTGGGCCACTGGGTGCGGCAGGCCGAGCGCGACCAGGGCCTCCGCCCCGGGCCAACGAGCACGGAGCAGGAGAGAATCAAGGCGCTCGAGCGTGAGGTGCGCGAACTGCGCCAAGCCAGCGCGTATTTTGCCCAGGCGGAGCTCGACCGCCGCTTCAAGCCATGAAGGCGTTCATCGACGAGCATCGTGAGGTCTACGGGGTCGAGCCGATCTGCCGCGTGCTGCCGATCGCCCCGTCGACCTACTACGAGCACGCCGCCCGCAAGGCCGACCCTGACCGCCGGCCGGCCCGCGAGCGCCGGGACGCCGACCTATGCCGGGAGATCCGCCGGGTCTTCGCGGCGAACTTCGGCGTTTATGGCGTCCGCAAGGTCTGGCGCCAGATGTAGCGCGAAGGGATCGCGGTGGCCCGCTGCACGGTCGCCCGGCTGATGCGGCAGATGCGCCTCCAGGGGGTGGTGCGCGGCAAGAGCATCAGGACAACCGTCAGTGACGCCGCAGCCCCATGTCCGCGTGACCGGGTCAACCGGCAGTTCACGGCACCGCGGCCGAACGCCTTGTGGGTGAGCGACTTCACCTATGGTGCGCCTCGTCCCGGATGGTCCGGGGTGCATATGTCTGGAATGC
>NZ_JALJRK010000173.1 GCF_024519725.1 Microvirga sp. Mcv34
GTCATAAGAATCGGCAGCTTCTCCAAGACCCTCTCGGCTTCATTCCGCTGCGGCTATATTGCGGCGCGCCCGGATTGGATCGACAAGCTCATGGATCTGCGCATCGCCACCGGTTTCGCGAGCAGCCGCCTGACGGAGGAACTCGTCTTCGCCGTCCTGGGCAGCAGCGGCTACCGGAAGTACCTGGACGCCTTGCGCGCGCGGCTTGCCAAAGCCATGACGCCCACGGTGGCGCGTCTGGAATCGCTCGGTATCAAGCCCTGGGTGATGCCGAAGGCCGGCATGCTCGTCTGGTGCCGGCTCCCGCATGGGCTCGACGCCGCCGACGTGGCGCGTCATGCATTGAGTGAAGGTGTCGTACTCGCCCCGGGCGACGTGTTCAGCGCCTCGCACACCGCCTCTGGCTTCATGCGCTTGAACGTGGCTCAATGCGCGGACGACCGGACCTTTGCTGTGATCGAAAAGGCGATGCGGCAGGCCGGATGAGGTGAGGGCGATCGGAAGGAACCAAGGCGATGGCAGGACATGACGAGGTGCGGAACGGGCAATGCCGGTGCGGCCAAGTAAAGTTTCGCGCGAGGGGCGCACCCATCGTCACCATGGCCTGCCATTGCACGGGCTGTCAGCGCATGACCGCAAGCGCTTTTTCTCTGAGCGTCCTTTATCCGAGCGACCAATTCGAAATCGTGGAGGGCGAGCCCGTCATCGGCGGCCTGCACGGAGCTACGCGCCACTTCTTCTGCGCTCATTGCAAGAGCTGGCTGTTCACCCGGCCCGAAGGCATGAACGAGCTCGTCAACCTGCGCACCACCATGCTCGATAAAGCAGTCGATCTCGCTCCGTTCATCGAAACCTGGACGCGCGAGAAGCTGCCCTGGGCCACGACGCCCGCGATTCACAGCTTCGAGGCTCTGCCACCGATGGAGCAATATCCTGCCCTGGTCGCCGAGTTCTCGGAGCGCAGAGGGCCTCGGTGAGGCGGGTATGCATCGAAGCCTCGGACATGAATTCGCGCTCACGTCCGAGGGTCATCCTTTGTAACGGTCGTGAGAATCACGATACCGGCGGAGTGGCTTCCCTAACCGGCCCGCGGGGAGCCGCGGGCTTGCGGCCGCGGTATTTCGAGGAGACCGCCAGCGGAGCGAGGCTCACGGTGACGGGGTTCGGGTAGTGTTCCAGGGTCGAGCCCGTCGCGGCGTCGACGCCCATGCCGATGATGCCTCCGACGAGGATGTTGCCCGCGAAGCCTGCGGCTCCGCTGCCTGCGACCCGCGTTTGGACCATGACGTCCTGGGGAGCATAGCCATCTTTGGAGAAGCTGGCGACGAACTCGGATTTCCGGTCGACTTGCAGCGTGCAGGGTGTGGTCGGGCAGGTGAGGCCCGTAGACGTCCGCATGGCCGCCGGCGGCTCGGAGTCGAATGTGATCTGTTCGGTCGTGCCGCGTGTGACTGTCGCGCAGGCGCCCAAGGAGAGGCTGCCCGCAAGAACTGCGAGAAGTGAAATGCGCATATTGCCCCCAAGAAAATGGCTCCCACTTGTGCGCAAAGCGCCGTTCGAGAGCTCACGATCCGGACGCTAGATCGGAGGGCATTCGTCTGACAATTCATATTCTAAGAGTTCGATCTAACGTTGGGGCAGTGTGCTTTCGAGAATACACTCCTGTAACCTATCCAACCGGATCGAGCGGTGAATTCGCGAACAATGTAGCGGCAGCCGTGCGGGCCGAAGGGCAGGGTGGATGCGGGCCGGAAACGGTGCGTCGCGTCGATGTTGGTGCGTGGTGGATGAATTGACCAGCCCAACGAGAACGTTGCCTCAGGGCAGGGAGGCTGTAATTAGGATTCCGGCCCTGCCCCAGTCCGCATGGTGACAGATGGAACCGCTCGAATTCCGTTCCGACTACGCAAATTCCCGGAAAGGATTGTCGGAGCTGACACGGCTCATAGACGACGTCTTCGAGGTCGATGTTTCGCCCCTCGACCGGTTGGGCCATGATCCGAGCATCGTCGCGTTCGGTTGGTGGTTTGGGGATGAGCTGGTCGCCAATGTGAGCCTCTATGAGCGGCGGCTATGGCTCATGGGAGAACAGGTCCGAGGTTTCGGCGTCCAATCCGTCGCGGTTCGACCCGAATGGCGCGGGAAAGGTCTCTTTCGCGATCTCATGGAGAGAGCGCTCGGCTTTGCCGATGCGCGGGCGGATCTCGTGATTCTGGGAACGGGCACGCCGGACCTCTACACGCCGTTCGGCTTCCGTCAGATCACGGAAACGACGTTCAGCGCCGGCTTGGCTCCAAAGCAGGCGAGGTCAGGCTATCGGGTTTTGACCCTCGCCGAGGACCGGGATGTCGCGTTGCTCAAGGATCTCTTCGCCCGTCGGAGCCCAACGTCGCTGGTAGCATCGGCCTGCGACCACCCGGCCTTGTTCATGCTGAAGGCGGTCACGTCGCCTGAGATCGAATTGATCCACCTGTCGGAGCTCGACGCGATCGTCGCGGTCGAAGGACGGCAGGGATCATCGATGACACTGCTCGATCTCGTTGCGCCATCGATCCCGTCGCTCGACGCAATCGTTTCGGCGCTGGGCTATGCCGGCGAGCGGATCGATGTGCATCTGACGCCTGATCGGCTCTCGTGGACACCAGAGCAGGAAACACGGATCGATAACGGCCACATGGTTCGCGGCGTCTTCGCACCAGAAGCGCATTCTTTCATGTTGTCCGGGATGCAGATTTAACCCGACATGCCCGCCAGGTCGACGAGGCAGGGGACGGGGTGGAGGCCACATCAGATGTTGCAACCAGATTGAAATGTCTCAGGTTTTGGCAAAGTAGAAATGTCCCAGGGCTCTACGGAGCCTCTGCCGGGGCTGCGGAGACTTCAACGATCGCAGCAGCCCCGGCAGAGGCGGTGGCATGGGCGTTCTTGGCTGCGATGTACCGGTCGACGAAGGAGATCGGGCCGCGGCGCCCCCGCCGTCGGGCAGCATAGCCACCCGCTTGGCTGTTCGTCTTGGGGCGCACAGGCCTGAGCTCATCCTGGCGCGCTTTCACCCAGCTCAGGGCTTCTGACAGCCGCTTGTTCTCGACAATCGCCGCCTGCGTGACCCGCTGGTCTTTATCGAACATGCGATAAGGCAGAGCGATGCCTTGCCAGCGGACCTCGAGCCTCCCGTCCGGGAATTCGTACGTCTCGACGTATTTGCCGGCCAATCCTACGCTCAGCGGCGTCTCGTCCAGAATGATCCGCTTGCGGTCGTAGGAGAGCGCCAGGTGCTGCGTGACATAGCGCTGCTCGCGCCAGGCCAGGATCGTGTCGAGGTGGGCGGGCGCGTGCTCCAGTGGGCGATGCCAATCCTCCGATCGCGCGGGGGCAACGGCAAAACGCTCGTTGAAGCGCGCCACAAAGGCTGGAAGGTAGGCGTTCGCCGCCTCAAGCGTTGAGATCCCCTCAAGCCGGAGTTCCTTCACCAACCGGTCCTGCAAGGTGCGGTTCACCCGCTCCACCCGCCCCTTCGCCTGGCTCGAGTTCGCGCACAGGATCTCGATCCCCAGCTCACTCAGCGCACGCCCGAACTGGGTCATGCCTTGACCGCCCTGGGCCTGCGCCTTTGACACGCGAAAGATCGAGTGTTTGTCGGAATAGAAGGCGAGGGGCCGCCCGTGGCTGATCAGATAGCTCTTGAGCGTCTCAAAATACGCAAAGACGCTCTCGGATGGAACGAACCGCAGCGCCACCAACCGGCTGGTCGCATCATCGATGAAGACGATCAGCGTGCATCGCGGGCCGCGATCCTCGAACCAGCGGTGCTCACTGCCGTCGATCTGCACCAACTCGCCAAAGTGATCGCGGCGCAGACGCGGCTGATGCAGCTGACGTCGCTGCTTGCGCGATAACCAAAGGCCTTCCTCCCGCATCCATGTGCGCAGCGTCTCCCGCGAGACCCTCAGGCCATGCCGCTCCAGAAGCATCTGGCTTGCCAGGGTCGGCCCAAAGTCCCGGTAGTTCTCCGTGACGTAGGCGATCGCCATCTGGCGCACATGCGGCCCCAACCCACGATTGGAAGGCCGTCCACGGGCCCGGTGACGTAAGCCAGCCGCACCATGCTCGGTAAACTGCCGGGCCAGCCGATGCGCCTGGCGCCGGGTGATCCCCATAAGGCCGGCCGCCGCGGTCATCGTCAGGCGACCTGCCACCACCGATGCCAGCACCTCAGCGCGGCGAAGCTCCCGTTCGCTCATCTCCACCCAGC
>NZ_JALJRK010000174.1 GCF_024519725.1 Microvirga sp. Mcv34
CGATCATCGCCGCCGCGTCAGAACCTGTTCTGGGCCTTCATCTACAACGCCCTCGGGGTGCCCGTGGCGGCCGGCGTGCTCTTCCCGATCCTTGGCGTCCTGCTGTCGCCGATCATCGCCGCCGCGGCCATGGCGCTGTCGTCCGTCAGCGTGATCGCCAACGCGCTGCGGCTCCGCGTCGCCCGGATCTGATGGCCCGGGCGCGGGCATCGGCAGGCGGGAGCCGGCCAGGTTTCACCCTGCTGCCGATGCCGCGGGTAGCGCAATGCGTCTGCCCTGACCTCGGCGCCACCTCAAGCGCGCCGGCCCAGAAAACTTCAAAGTGGAGATCCTAATCGTGAACATGCCTTCGCTCCTCGCTGTCGCCGCCGCTGTCGCGCTCGCCAGCCTGACAGCGGACCCTGGGTCGGCGCACTCGCTCGACAGCCTCCAGGGCGAGATGCACAAAAAGGAGAAGTACTTCGAGGTGAAGGACCGGCCCGCTCCGGAATTCA
Organism: Microvirga sp. Mcv34; assembly: GCF_024519725.1. Classification (GTDB taxonomy): domain Bacteria; phylum Pseudomonadota; class Alphaproteobacteria; order Rhizobiales; family Beijerinckiaceae; genus Microvirga. The sequence goes on from NZ_JALJRK010000174.1 coordinate 495, forward strand.
CGCTGCGGGACGCCAAGGGAAACGATCATCGCCTCTCCGCGCTTCGCGGCAAGGTCGTCATCGTCAATTTCATTTACTTGGGCTGCACGGACGTGTGCCCGCTCCACACTGAAAAGATCGCCGAGATCCAGGGCATGGTGAACAGCACGCCGATGCGCGATCAGGTGCAGTTCCTGACCGTCACCACCGACCCGGACCGTGACAAGCCGGAGGTCTTGAGCGCCTTCGGTGCGGAGCGCGGGCTCGATTTGCAGAATTGGGTGTTCCTGACGACCACGCCCGGGATGCCCGAGGATGCGACCCGCAAGCTGGCGGAACAGTTCGGGCACAAATTCACCAAGACTGCCGACGGCCTGCAGATGCATGGTATCGTCACCCACGTCATCGACCGCGAGGGACGCTGGCGCGCGAACTTCCACGGCCTGCAGTTCGAACCCACGAACCTGGTCGTCTACATCAACGCCCTGGTGAACGACCGCGACCGCCACGACGTGGAGCGAAGCCCTTCGTTGTGGGAGCGCCTCCGGTCCTTTTTCTGATCGCGGTTGCCGTCCCGCCGCACGAATCCTCAACCGGGTCCAAGTGCCGCTTTGCGCAGTCCTCGCAGGCGGGAAAGTCCAAGCCGCGGCACCGCCAGGTCGCCGACGGCCACGCCCGGCGAATAGGAAGCCTCGCTGCCTGGCGCGCGGGCTTACGCCTCCTCGCCTTCGTAGACCGGGACGGTGAAGCGCGAGATCCCTGGCGCTCACGGCACCTCGAAACATGCTGACCTGCTGCTCTAGGGGTTGAGAGGGGCGGCAACTCGGAGAACGCAAATGTCGGTCATGCGCCGCCCATGAGGATCGCCTGCGCAGCATGGCGCTGGTTTCCTGCGCAGTGAGCCCATGGGTCCGATCATACGAACGCTGTTCACGCACTCGTGCCGTTCGCGTTCCGCATTCAGCTGTGGGTTCGCCGCATTAGCATACGCGTGGGATCCGGCCAGCGGGAGCCTTGCACCGCAGCAGGGAGAAGGTCTCCCCCGGGGAGAACAAGGCGCGGCCCTTGGCCGTCGCCGGTCAGGCCAGCGGAAGGGCCGGAGACGTTACTGCGCCTCCGGCGGGACGGCTTATTGTGCCGGGCTGAGCGACTGAACGGTGTAGCTGCCGTCCGTGCCCTTGTTCAGGGTGAACTTCACCTTGGCCCCGGGCTTTACTTGGGTGAGGTCGACGGACGGGGCTGCCGCGAACTCCATCGACATGGCCGGCCAGCCGATGGCCGGGATCGGTTCATGGTTGAGCTTGACCTTGCGCTGCTCGGTGTTGACTGACGCGACAGTGCCGGTTGCCATGGCGCTCGTCGCCGCCGTGGTGTTGCCACTGCCCATGCCAGGCATGTTCTGCATGTTGCCCATGCTGCCGCCGGAACTGCTCTGAGCGTGGGCCGGCAGGGCCAGGGCCGCGGCGGTGAGGCCGCCCAGGACCAAGGCCTTCAGGGCCGGGCCGCGCGTGCGCGGTAAGAGGATGAGGCTCGACATCGGGATCTCCTGTTGTGGTCGAATGCAGCTCTTCACATTGCATGAAGGCTGTGTCGCGGGCGCGAAAAGGCTCGATGGCAAATGCAGCCGGCGCCCGCCCGCGGGTGCGCCAGCCCCGACCGTCGGATCGGGTCGAAACGGATTGAAAGGGCCACACTGCTCACGACGCCACCACGGTCGCATCCGGCTGGGCCCGGTGCGGTTCGGCGGGGGGCTTTTGCCGCAGCAGGCGAAGGGGCTGGCGCCGGCCGCGCAAGGACTGGTCCGGGACAGGGTCCCACAAGGCGCTGTCCACGACCGGCCTGGCTGCCTGCAGGGCGGGTTCGGACACGAGGAGGCGTACGCCGAGCTCACCGGCGAGCTCCTCGATCCGGTTGGCAACATTGACGGTGTCGCCGATGACCGTGAACTCCAGGCGCTCCTCGTCGCCGAGCGTCCCCGCGGTGACCTCGCCGTAGTGGATGCCGATCCCCACCTCGATGGGGGCGAGCCCCGCCGCGGCACGCTCTTCGTTCCAGCGGTCTGTCGCCTCGTGGATCTCCAGGCCACATTGGACGGCGTTGCCGGCGTCCGCCTCGGTCGGATGCGGCACGCCGAACACGGCCATGATCCCATCACCAATGAACTTGTCGATGACCCCGCCCCGCCGCGCCACCGGTGCGGCCATCCGGCGCCGGTACTCAGTGAGGAACAGGGCGAGCTCGCCCGCCGCCATGCGCTCGGCCATCGGGGTGAAGCCACGCACGTCGATGAACATCACGGCGGCCCGCTGCGGCCGGAAGGACGAAGGTCCCGGCTCGGACCTCGCGAGCTGGTCGGCGATGCCCGCGCTGAAGAAGCGGGACAGGTTGGAGCGCAGCCGCGCTTCCCGGATGGCGTCCGCGAGCGCCCGGCGCGTCCGGCCCACGGCCACGAACAGCACGACGGCCGTGAGCGCCACGACGGAGAGGCGAGTGATCTCCCCTGGCAAGACGAAAGCGGCGTCCGGCGCCTGCGCCCCGACCGTGATCCACAGCAGCGCCCAGCCCGCCACGAACAGGCCGGCGGTGTAGAGCACCAGATAAGGCCGGTGCCGGACCGCTGCAACCGCCAGGAGGAGGAAGATGAGAGAGGCCACTGGAGCGGCCGAGATGCCGGACGCCGGCGTTCCGAACGCCATGGCCAAGGGGCCGATGCAATGCAGGAGGAGGCCGACGTCCAGGGTCGCAAACATCCAGGGCAGCCAGGGTCGGAAAAAGCCGATCCAGGCCAGCACCAGGCTCACGGTCGCGAACACGCCCAGGGCAATGACGGAGAACATGGCCATGTGCGCATGCTCCAGCGCACCTCCCGCCCAGAATACGGCTGTGATGGCGGAGAACACCAGGAGGCGCAGGACAGCGAGGAGGGCCTCGGTCTCCCGCTCGACGCGCGCCAGGCCACGGTCGATGTGCGACCTCATCGCAGAACTCGTCCGGCCGCGAGGGCGCCGCGGATGGCGCACCGGCACCCGCGGGGCAGGAGGCCCTGGCGACTTTGATCCATGACAGTCACTTGCAAGACAGGCACATTCATGGCGCTTACTCGGCCGCCCGCGGCAGCGCATTCCCCAGGCGTGCGGACAGGGGCTCGTGGCTGCCGTCGCGGCTTGGGGCCACGTCCCCCCGCCGCGGCAGCCCGCGCCCCTTCACGAGGGCGTAAATGGCTGGGATGACCACCAGCGTCAGCACGGTCGACGAGACCATGCCGCCGATCATCGGCACGGCAATGCGCTGCATGATCTCGGAGCCGGCACCCGTGCTCCACAGGATCGGGATCAGGCCCGCCATGATGGCGACAACCGTCATCATCTTCGGCCGCACCCGCTCCACCGCGCCGACCATGATCGACTCGTAGAGGTCCTCGCGGCTGAAGGCGCGGCCCTGGGCGGCACGCGCGGCCTGCACCTCCTTCATGGCATGATCCAGGTAGATCAGCATGACGACGCCGGTTTCCGCCGCAACACCAGCAAGCGCGATGAAGCCCACCGCCACGGCCACCGACATGTTGAAGCCGAGCCACCACATCAGCCACAGCCCGCCGACCAGCGCGAAGGGCAGCGACAGCATCACGATCAACGTCTCCGTGAGCCGCTTGAAGTTGAGGTAAAGCAGCAGAAAGATGATCAGCAGCGTGACCGGCACCACGATCTTGAGGCGGGCCTCGGCGCGTTCCAGGTACTCGAACTGCCCGCTCCATTGGACGTAGTAGCCCGGCGGGAACTTGACCTCACTCGCAACCGCCTGGCGCGCCTCGGCGACATAGCCGCC
>NZ_JALJRK010000175.1 GCF_024519725.1 Microvirga sp. Mcv34
CCGGTGTGCAGGATCCCGAGCAGCGCACCAAGCACCCCTGCATAGACGTGGAAGGCCAACAGTGAGCGCAGGGACACCAGGCGAGTGATGTGCGGCTTGAGCCAAGTACTGTATTTGGCCAGGGGATACACCAGTAGCAGCACCATCAGGATGGCGGCTGCGATGCCAAGGATGCTTCCGGTGAGACTGCCCGGGAACCGCGGCGACGTATGGAGGACGAACGCCGGTGTCAGGAACAGGAGCAATGTGAGGCCGGCCCCAACCGTGAGCCGTTCGGTCTGGTTCATGTCAGGCATCCACCACCAGGTTGCCGATTGACTTGGCCTGACACGCCAGAATGATGTTCTGCGCCTTGTCCTCGGGCGTGAGCGCCTCGTCGACTTCCATGGTCACCTGGCCCTCCAGCAGCTTGGTCTTGCAGATCCCGCAAATTCCGACGCGGCAGGAGTAATCGATGGGCACGTCGGCGGCCTCCGCAACCTCCAGCACGCTCTGGTCGGGCGGCAACGGCACGACTTTGTTCGACTTGGCGAAGCGGATCGATGCCGTTGCGGGCCCAATTGCCGGGGCCTGGGTGGGTGTCGTTAGCACCGTGGTTCCCGCGGCAGCACCGTCGGCAGGCGCTTGCAGAGGTGTGGTCACTGTGACACCAGGCGGGGGCACAGCACCTTTGGCAGGACCGAACGCTTCGGTCTTGATCTGCTCGCTGGGCACCCCAAGCTCTGCCAACAGCCTCTTCATGGCTTCCATCATGCCTGGCGGGCCGCACAGATGAACGCGCCGCTTTGTAATCTCGGGCACCGCTTGCGCCAGAAGCTCCTTCGTGATCGGCCCCTCCGGGCCCATCCATGAGGTCCCGGTGGCACGCGCCATCGTGGCGATGACATGCAGGTTGGGGTGCCGGCGCTGGAGGTGCTCAAGCTCGTCCCGGAAGATGAAGTCCACCGTTGAGCGTGCGCCATAGACCAGGAAGATCTCGCCGGGCCAGGCGATGTCGTTGAGGTAGCGAATGGCCGCCATGAGCGGCGTGATGCCCACCCCTCCGCCGATCAGCACGACGCTCTCGGCTTCCGTCCCGCTGAAAGTGAAGACGCCTGAGGGCCCCATCACATCCACCAGGTCACCAACTTTGATGGTGTCGTGCATGTACCGTGAGAGGATCCCTTGCTCCTCACGCTTGATGGTGGTTTCGACATAGGCCGTTTGGGCGGCCGAGGACGCAATGGTATAAGAGCGCCTCACAAGTTGATCATCGATCTCGGCCGAGTAGGTAAGGAAATGGCCCGGGACGAAGGTGAAGGGAATGGGGCCGCCCTGTGGGTTCCTGAGCCGGAAGGTCTTGACGTTCGGGGTCTCGTCGAAGATCGCCGCCACCCGCAGCTGTCCCTTCCACAGTCCAGGACGGGCCGGCGGGCTGACAGGCACAGCCAATGAAGCCGGTGCTATCGACCCGCTGCTCGGTGCGGCACTCAGTGGAGCTGCGGGGGGTGCTGGCGCGCCAGAAGACGAAGGCTGCTGGCGCGCTGCAACTGGAGGTGCAGCGGGAATGGCCGGAGCTGGAGTGGCGCTCGACAAACGGTCCACGAGTGCGTTCGCACGGCGCATGCGAGCAAAATAGATGGCTGTCATGGCGATGGCGAAGGCCGACACTAGCGCCATAGTCACGAGGTGGAACCAGGAGAGGCCCAGCAGCCCATCCGGAGCGTGCACAGGCGCAGCGGTGGTCAGGTTGAGCTGGCCTTTGAACCAGTCTTGTGCGATCTGCGCCGGGGCTTTTCCTTCGGCAAGCGCCCGGAGCGCCGCCGTACCGCTGCTCACCTGATTGAGGCCGTCGCGCAGGCGGCGGGCTGCTTGCTCCGCGCTGGTGGCATCTCCTGCGGCATTCGCATGCCGGAGCGCGCTCTCAGCGCTGGCGATCGCGTCTGTTCCTGCGCTGATCCGTGCGCGTGCCTGAGCCTCGATCGCCTGCCGCTGCTCGGGAGACAGGGTAGGCAGGTTCATGAGGGAGGGATAGAACTCCTTCTGCGGACGTCCTCCCATCATCTCGCCCATCTCTCCCATGCCGCCGCCCATCATACCGCCCATGGCGCCAGCTCCCGCGCCACCAGAGGATCCCATGCCAGGCATCGATGACGGACTGCCTGTAGCACTGGGAGGCTGATCGCCGGACGGGGCTGCCGGGCTGGCTGGCGCGGACATGCTCGGGGGGGGCATAGTATCAGGGTGGTGCTCGGTATGGCCGCCTGCCGACTGTGCTACAGCCTGAAGAGTGGAGAGGCTAACGAAGATGACCGCCGCCGCAGTCCGCGCCAAAAGCACGACAGAAGATCGTTGGCACGCCGGGTGTGTAAAGAAACTCTGTATCATCAGATTATTGCCACTCGAACTGGAATCTGTCCAGCGTCCCTGCTTGTCCTTCAGCTTGCTTGCTTAGCTGAGTGATTCCGAAAAGGACTAAGCCCTGCCAGCGACACATCACAAGTAGTTCAGTGTAGTGGCACATCGATCATCCCACGGCGCATTGGTGCCGATGCCGGAGCCTCGATAGCTCACGAGTCCGCTATGGTGCTGGGCCTTCCTTTCTAAGACGAGGTGCTTGCCGCCCAACCCAGGAGGCTCGGGGAGCACGGGAACTGAATGTGCCTCGCTGATCATGACAAGTGATTCACAGTTGACAAAACGGTAGGCCCCTGAGGAACAGGGACTTTGTAGCGGCACCAAAACCGAACGGAATTCCTTCATAAGCCACTATGATCCTATAGAGTTTCTGATCCAGGCCAAGGCATATGTACTATGCAACTGCCGCCTCGTCTTTGATCCTGATCATAGGAGCCGCGTGTTTATATAATAGTATGTTTATATAATAGTATAATGTACTGATCAACAGCAAAGTTTCGAGCCTCATCATGCCGGCACGCCTCTCATCACTTCAACTGCTCCTTTTCTCGGGGACAGAACGATGTGGATGGTTTCGCTGATATTGCAGAGTAGCGCCCTTCAACGGATAAGATGTAATCTGTCAGACGCCCCATAGTGTGGGATTAAAGCCGGATTGAAATGCCGATATTTGTTCGTAAGCATCAAGGCATCTTCAATCTTCTAAACCCTCAACTTTCGGGGCGGCCCAACCGTTTCCATAAGTTTCGGATAGAACCAGAAACCCATCTGGGCAGCGCGACTAATGCATCTCGCAAGCCGGTTAGAGCGACCCATAAGCAGCAGGCACCTGTTGATCAAGGTCAATGCGCGACGTTACTCTGGAGGCTATATCAAAGGATCAAAGGAGATAGCTATGCAATTACAGTCCACTCGCCGCTGTAAGCTCCATGGGTGACAGAGGCAAACCCGATGTAAATTTTAGCCTTGATCGACGCGACTCCAACAGGGCGCGGCCAAAAATCGAAGATTCTATATAGACCCTCGGCAGGCTCCGAAGGTTTCGCACAAGAGAGATGGTGATGTCGAAGCAGATGTTGGTGCAGTCTGAGGGGAGCAATCTCGGTCGTAAACAGGCCCGTCGAACCTGGAAGCTTGATCCGCGAAGATTTGCGACGGCTGTGGCGCGGTGGGGCGCTGGGTATATCCCGCTTGCTTTTTCAAGCGGATCCCAGGTGAACTGATCATTGACGTCACCAACTCTTGTAATCTGCGTTGCCCTGTCTGCCCGGTAACCTTTGCCATGACCCGGCAGCGCGGGCTAATGAGTCTTGATCTATTCCAATCAATTATCGACGACTTCAAGAAAGAAGATGTGAAGCCGGCGATTTTCTTCAACTTCTCTGGCGAACCTACATTGAACAAGGCTCTTCCTGACATGATTGCTTATGCCCATCGGCATGGGCACAGTACCTTTGTGAGCACCAATGCTACGAAGCTGGAGGCTGACCTGGCCCGGCGTATGATCGAAGCTGGCCTCACACGCATTGCACTGTGCATGGACGGTTTCTCCAAACAAGCTCAGGAGAGTTACCGCGTCAACTAAAATTATGAGGTCGTGAAAGCCAATATCGAAACCTTCTTGAAGGTGAAAGACGAACTCGGAGCCAAGAACCCGATCACGGTCCTGCAGACGCTCCTGACGTCATACTCGGAATCTCAGATCAATGAGATCAAGAAATGGGCTACGGATTGCGGCTTCGACCGGGTACGCTTCAAAACCTTTAGCCTTGGCTCACACACGAGTCCCGAGATGCGGGCCTCCTACTCGCACTTTCT
>NZ_JALJRK010000176.1 GCF_024519725.1 Microvirga sp. Mcv34
AGCCGCCATCCGTGCCGGTGACCTTGAAGTCGTAGCCGTGCATGTGGATCGGGTGATTGGTCATGGAGAGATTGCCGAAGCGGATGCGGACCTTGTCGCCCTGGCGCACCACGAAGGGGTCGATGCCCGGGAACACGCGGCTGTTCATGCACCACAGGTTGAAGTCGAGCATCGTGTTGATCTTCGGCACGTAGCTCCCAGCCTCGATGTCGAAGGCGTTGAGCAGGAACACGAAGTCGCGGTCGACGCGGCGTTCGGCCGGGTCGCGCGGATGCACCACGAAGAAGCCCATCATGCCCATCGCCATCTGGACCATCTCGTCGCTCGTCCTTGCGGGCGATCTCGCGCTCGCAGAACAGGCCGAGCGCCTCCCGGATGGTGAGCTCGCGGCGGCCGGCCTCGTCGACGAGGCTGTCGAGCTGATCGCGGATCGCCGTCAGCTTGAGGCGGGACAGCATGGCGATGAGGTGATCGTGGGCGGCGTCCATCAGAAGCCTCCCCCGATCAGAGCCTCGTATTCGGCGAGCGGCCGCAGCAGCGCTGGCTCCGCCTCCGGTGTGGGCGGCTTGATGATCCGGCTCCGGAAGCCCGTCACGCCCTCGAAGTGGGCTGCATCCACCACACGCCGACGCCGGCCGGCCTCGCGGGCATGGACGGCGACCTCGCACCCGGCATGGACGACCCGCAGCATCTCGGCCGTGACCATGACCCGCACCTGCTCGCCGATCAGCCGCCAGGGTACCGAGTAGGCGTTGCCGTCGACCTCGATCGCGCAATCCGCCTGGACCTTGCGGGTCAGTTCCCGAAGGGCCTGGAAGGAGGCGAAGCCGGCGATCGGGCGGAGCGCCGCCGCCTCTTCCGCGCGAACCGCTCGGCCGGGACCTCGCCCGTCGTGCCGTGGAGGCGCACGTCCGCGACCTCGCGCACCCAGGCATCCAGATGCGCCTCGAGCGCCGCGAAGCTCTCGAAGGAGCGTCCCGCGACGGCGTTCCTCTTCACGTAACCGACCCCGCGCTCGTCCTTCCCCTTGGTGCGCGCCCGGTAAGGAGCGCAGGCGCGCGGCCTGAAGCCCCAGTGCCGAGCGAAGGCCAGGAACTTGGCGTTGAACGCCACCTCGCGGGTTGCGACGTCATGGCGGCTCACGAGCCCACGGTCGTTGTCGAGCAGGATCTCGGCCGTGACCCCGCCGAAGTGCCGGAACGTGCTCTCAAGCCCCTCCAGCCAGCTCTCCTGACGCTCGTTGCGGAACGCCCGCACATGCATCCGCCGCGAGAAGCCGAGCGTCGCCACGAACAGGAACACCTTGGTCGGAACGCCCCCGATCAGGATGCGCCGCTCGCCGAAGTCAATCTGCAGCTGGTGGCCCGGCGGGGTCTCGAACCTCACCGTCGCCCGAGCCTCGGCCGCCAGATCACGCCGAAGAGGCGCCACCTCCCGCTCGATCGTCCGCAGGCTCAGCGCAATGCCCTTCTCGGCCAGCAGCTCCTGGCGCACCACGTCGGCGTTCCCACCATGACGGCGGAACCGCTCCGCGAGCCACCCCTCAAGCCCGGCCAGCGCACGAGGACGCCCGACCGGACGCCGGTACGAAACGTAGCCGCCCTCGGCCACGTAGCGCCTCACAGTCATGTGGCTGCACCCGAACTCCCGCGCGATCCGCTTGATCCCCCAGCCCAGCGCCTTCAGCCGCAGCATCGCCGCGACCTCGTCCGGCGTCCGCATCTCATCTCCCCGCAGGACCTCCGCCTGCGGACCACGCTGACCTTCGCTCAAATCCATCTCGACCCTCCTCAGCAGTTATCCAGAGGGTCCAGTTCCTCATGTCGTCAGGGGTCGCATTGCCTCACGTTGAATGTTACCGATAGGCTCGCTGTCCCGGACGGGATGCGCCATCTTTGTCATCCTGTTGCGGGGATGGTGGATGGCAAGGCATCTCAGCATGGCAACACGCTCGGAACTGGTTGAAGCAATCATCGAGCGCTACCGATCAAGCTGCCAGGCGGACAAGCAGCGCATCCTAGATGAGTTCGTTGCTGTCACCGGTTATCACCGCAAGCATGCCATCCGGGTCCTCTGTCGACCTGATAAGAAGGGACCCGCCGTCAGGCAATACGCCACCCGGTATGATGCCAGGGTTCGCGAGGCTCTGGTTGTGTTGTGGGAGGCGTCCGACCGCCTCTGTTCAAAGCGCCTGAAGCCGATGATCCCCGTCTTGTTGCCGGCCCTGGAGCGGCACGGCAGGCTTGATGTGGATGACGAGCTGCGGGGCAAGTTGCTGGCGGTCAGCGCGGCCACGATGGACCGGCTGCTGTCGCAAGTGCGCGTTGTCGCCCGTGGCGGTCAGCGCCGTCGCGCCGGGATGAGTTCGGCGGTGCGGCGCTCGGTGCCGGTGCGCACCTTCGGCGACTGGGACGATCCTGTGCCCGGCTATGTCGAGGTCGACTTCGTGGCCCATTCCGGCACCTCATCGTCCGGCAGCTTCGTCCAGACGATGGTTCTAACCGATATCGCGACGGGCTGGACCGAGTGCGTGCCGGTGCGCACGCGCGACGGCGGTCTGGTGATTGCGGCGATCCAGCAGGCCCGGTCGCTGTTTCCCTTCCCGCTGCTGGGCGTAGACTTCGACAATGACAGCGCCTTCATGAACGAATTGGTGGTCTGCTGGTGCAGGGGCCAAGGACTGGACGTGACGCGGTCACGCGCCTATCGCAAGAACGACCAGGCCTGGGTGGAGCAGAAGAACGGCGCCATTGTACGAAGGCTGGTGGGCTATGGCAGGTTCGTCGGAGCGGAGGCGACGGCGGCGCTTGCCCGTCTCTACGCTGTGGTGCGTCTGCACGGCAATCTGTTCCAGCCGTCGTTCAAGCTACAGGAGAAGACTCGGATCGGAGCTCGCGTGATCAAGCGCTATCATGCGCCAGTTCCGCCTGCCGCCCGCGTGCTGGTTCATCCGGGTGTGAGCGAGGCAGACAAAGAGCGGCTACGGGTCCTGATAGACGCATCGGATCCTGTCACGCTGTTTACCGGGATCCGCGTGGCCCAGGAAGAGCTCGGCAGACGAGTCGATCGTCGTGGCCTGAACAGCACGCCTGAGGAGCCGGTCGCCATTGATCTTCAGCGCTTCGCGGCGAGCTTGAAGACGGCTTGGCAGGCCGGCGAGACGCGACCGACGCATCGGCGGCCATATCGGCGCACCAAGCCGTATCCGAAGCGGCCGAGCATGTTTGAGCCGTATGAGGCCCAGATCAAGGCATGGCTTGAGGCCGAGCCCGAAATCCCGGCGGCAACGGTGCTCCAGCGTCTGATGAATGCCGATCCGTCGCGCTTCCGGACGAGAAGCCTGAGGATGGTGCAAAGGGTCGTGAAGGCTTGGCGGGCTGACATGATGGGCCGGATCATCATCGACGGGGACTGGATCAAGCGGGTTCCTGTTTCTCCTTCTGCGGCGGGAGGAGAGATTGTTCAGTCCATCGCAACACCCGGTAACATTCTTCGGTGAGGCAACAGGGGGGGTCAATTCTTCGGTTCGCTTGACACTCCGTCAGATCCTCGATCAGGTGGACCATGCGCGGCGAGAGCACGTCCGTGCGTTGGGACAGCAGAGTGGGCAGGACCTCTCGTAAGCCTGCAAGTCCCTGCCGCACCGGAAGGCCGCACTCGAGCAGGAAGCCGCGGATCTGGTTGATCACCGCCGTGCGCTGCCCGATCAGACGGCTTCACACCCGGTGCAGAGCTTGCAGGTCGAGTTGCTCGGCCGACTTTAGGGGCACGGGGCGCATGGTCGGCCGCTGTGCCGCTTCGGCGATGGCCTCGGCATCGCGGAAGTCATTCTTGTGCCCTTTGAGGAAAGGTTCACATGAGGAGGATTTGATCAAGGTCGAATTGCTTCAGTTCATTCAGTTCTCCCTAACGACTGCGGGATCACAGGTCCGAGCCCGTCCATCAAGCACGCTTTTTGCACCGCACGCTCAAGCTCACATCCGGTCGCCGCTCGCGACGGCTGCACCACCATCCCGCATTCTGCGGGCAGGGCTCGGGAGGACGGGACCATTCTTAACTACGGCTAGTCAGGCCAGACCTTTACGGCGGTTCGTCCACCCGGATCCGCCAAGGCTGATCAGGCTGCGGATTCCGATGAAGCCGGACGCTTGTTCCAAGGTGAAGCCGGACACCTATTC
>NZ_JALJRK010000177.1 GCF_024519725.1 Microvirga sp. Mcv34
GTTCCATTTAGCTCTAGTCCCTAACAGGATCCTCAACTGTAGCAGTGATTTAGCTGTCGTGGACATGTCAAGAACGACAGCAGGATGTGAGTGCCTACGGCATGCTCGCCGTCAAGAACGGGCCTTCGGCCCGCCGCCTGCGGCGGTGCTGCGCATTCTTGACCGCTGCGCGTGCCTCCGGCCTCGAGGCTCGCATGGCCGATGACGGATCTCTCCGTCATCGGCCATGACGATCTCACATTCAAGCCTTCGAACGGCTGCGCGTCTCCAGCAACTCGGTGACGGCAGCCTGGTGCCGGCTGCGCCATTCCTCCGCCTCGCCAAGGGCTTTCTCGTAGCGCCGTTCCAGGGCCGTCTTCTCCTTGCGAAGCTCCGTCAATTCCTGCTCCAGGCGGCTGATCTTGTTCCGCAGCGCCAGTTCGATCGTGGCCGCCCGGCCGGCGGAGCGGGCAGGGACCGTCTCGCCTTCCACCCCGACCGCCTGATGCTGCCCATCCGTGCGGAGTTGCTCGATGGTGTCCTTGAAGTGCGTGTAGAGGTATTGGCGGCTCACCCCCGCCTGCTCGGCCACCGTCTTGAAGGTGATCACCTCACCGCGGCGGCGCATCGCCGTGATCGTCTCCTCGACCAGGCGCCGCTTTTCCACACTGCGCTGTTCCGCTGCCGCAAGCAGCCCCCCGATACTTCCGATGGCTCCCACCGTACACCCCTTCCGTTTTGATCGTGCTGATGATCGTGGCGAGATTCGCCATGCCGTCCTCAGTCCGTTCCATCCTCCTGCGGCCGATCTCGGCCATGCGCAGCTGGCCCTTCTGTTCGAAGTCGGTCACCTCCGCCTGCAGGCGTTTCAAGCCTGAGGCCATTGAACGCTTCTCCCGCTCAAAAAAGGGTAACTGCTCCACATCCGCCCGGAAGTAGACGCAGGTGAAGCAGGCTCCATTGTGCTCGCACCATTCGCCAATCTGGCCGGGGAGGGAGCACAGACCGCCGGGAATATCGACTGCCAGGGCCGCATCTTTCCGGATCGCGAGTTCGGCGATCTTGTCGTCCACCTCGCCCTTGATGGTGACGAACTTGCCACCGCCCTTCTCCAGAAGAGCCTTCTTGCGCAATTTGAGACGACGGTTGACATACACGAGGCTCATGTCGGCCGAGGCATGACCCAGCTCCATCTGGATCAGGTGGATGTCATAGCCGGCCAACGCCATTTCGGTGCCGTAGAAGTGCCGGAAGTCATGCCAGCCGAAGTCGTACAGCTTTCCCGCTGTGTCGCGGATGCCATTGTCGATGCACCACCGGCCGATGATCTCGCGGGTTCTGCTGCTGTCGAGAGCCACTTCCTTGTCGCCGAGCCGGTGCGGGAACAGATACTCAGTGGCCCGGCCCCATTGCAGGTGAACCTCTGCGCGCTGCTCCTCGATCGCCTGGATGACCAGAGCATGGGCTGCATCGTCTTTTTGCAGCGGCTTGGTATTCCACCGCCGGACCTTCGATTGGTAGAACGTGAGCAGCATGAACCGGTTATCGTCCGGATCGGGCTTCAGGCAACCGAATCCAAGATGATGAAGGTCGCGGCAACGCATGCCGGTGTAGCGGACGATGATCAGCAGCCGCTTGCACACCGGGGGCAGGGTGTCGAACCGGGCAAACATCTGCTCCACCACCTCCTCCGGGACCAGCGCCTCCTCGAACTTGCGCTCGTAATGGCGGCCCTTCGGATGGTAGCTGTGCACCCGACGGATGTTGCGTGGATCGAAGGTCAGACGTGACCAGCCCAGAGCGGGCAGGTGGGCTGACGCCCATTTGAGCAGGTTGATTGGATCGGCATACCAGTTCTGCCCGACGAAGCCCTTCTCCTTGCCCCAGGCCAGGAAGGTGTGGTCGACAAACTCCTGCGTCACATGCTTCGGCTTCGGCACAGGATGCAGGTCGTGCAGGCACTCATCGAGCTGCGACAACCTTTTGACATAGCTCACCAGGGTCGTGGCGGAGAGTTCCTTGTACGCGATCTTGCTCAAGATATAACGCCGCGCGGCATCGCGCAGCCAGAGGGAACGGACCTTGTAGAAGTGGAAGTAGGGCTCCGTCCGCTTGCTCTCCGGAACCTCGTCGGCTGGATACACATCTTCGAACAGAATGAGATCCCTGGTCTCGAGGGGCTTGGCCTTCTCCCGCAGGATCAGAAGCGTCCGCACCAGGGAGTTTGCCGGCGTGAAGTTGCGATAGACGTTCTTGGCCAACGTGCCCTCGCCGCCCCGGAGGCGCCATTCCCCGGTGTACTCTCGTGTGCTGTAGCCTTGAGTCTGGAACCAATCCCGCATGACCTGGGCCAGCGGCGTGCTGCTGTTGCCGTCACCATCCTCAAGCGGGTCCCCGAAGTCGATCAGGCATGGGCGCACATTCACTGTTGCGGGCCGTCGGGCTGGATCGGCAAGATCGGCACAGAACGGGATCAGGCGTGCGGCCCGAGCATACCAGTCGTAGTGCCGGCTATGCGAGCGGGCCAGCCGCCATGTAAAATAAGCCTTGAGCTCGGTCCGATACGGTTCGGGAACGCTGGTGAAGTCGAAGCCGACGCCGCCCAGGAAGCGATCGTCCGAGCGCGGATTGGCGGCCAGTTCCAGAGCCTCCTGGCGCAGTCGCTGCCGCGTCCGTGATGGGAACTTCGGTGGCGTATAGAGCGCTGAGGCGCCATCAATGCCGAAGCACTTGTCCAGGGTGTGATAGCCCCAGCGATCGCGCTTGAGGAGGAGGGGGCTGACGCTGGCAATGAAGGCCTGAAGGCTGCCGAGGTAAGCGTTCTGCGGCTCGTTCGTGGCGACGATCTTCATAGCCATTTGATCTGCTCCTGCGTCAGGGTCCGACGCCGCAGATCGCTCAGCCGTCCCTCGAGTTCCTCATGGCTCCGGAGGCGCATTTTGCGATACTCGGCGTTGAACAGGTGCTTGTAGATCGCATTGGTGGTCTGCGGGCTGGCGTGGCCAAGCCGGTCGGCAACATCGAGCAGGCTGTAGCCTTGAGCGATGGCTTCGCTGGCATGGGAATGCCGGAACATGTGCCAAGTGAATGCAACGCCGGAGGCCTTCGCCAGACGCCCCTGAATGTCGTAGACATTGCTCTCGGACAACCCGCGCCCGATCAATCCTCCGGCGAGATTGCAGAACACGTAGTCCGTTCCGGCTTCAAAAGCGGGCAGGTACTCGTCGCTGGCGATGTAGTCCTCGTACATCCGCATGAGGAAGTCTGGCACCGGGATCGGCCGTGGATGGCCGCTCTTGACCCTGGCGCGGTTCTCGAGCGCGCGTGGTGTCACCCAGATCAGGTTCTCATCGAGGCGGATATCCTCGTGCAGCAAGCCCCGCGCCTCGCCGATCCGCATGCCGGTCGTATAGAGGATGACCGCAAGGAAGGCATCGCGCATCAGCGTGGCGGCCTGGATGATCCGCACGACCTGCTCCGGCTTCAACCGGTGATCGGCGGCTCGCTTGGCGGCTGCCGCCATGGCATCACCATCCGAGCGGCTCTCGGCCTTCCGGCGCGCCCTGCGGGCAGACACATGCGCCAGAAACGGCTGATAGACCTCGGGCGCATAGGCGCGCGGCTTCTCGACCGTGTCGAACAGCACCGTTGCATCCCGGAGCTTCAGAAAGGCATAGAACGCCTTGATGCCAAACAGGATCTGGTTGTGCAGGCTGGCCGAGACCTCCACGTGCTCGGGCCGCAGTGGGATAAGGTTCATGGCGGCTCTCGCATCGAGCTTCCGGCCAGCCTTGGCGACGGCTGGGATGAACCGGTCGAGATCGGTGGCCGTGATCTCGTGGAAGCTTCTGCCGAGGGCCGCGAGATAGTTGCCAAGCCTGACAGCGTGCCGGGCGTAATGGCTGACGGTGCGGGGCGCGTAATGCCGGGCTTCGAGATAGATCACGAAGTCGCGGATCTCAGCGACAACGGCGTCGCCGTCATAGGCGGTCCAGGTGATACGGCCGCTGGGCAGAACAATGCGCTGGAGATGCATGAGTGCGCTCCAACCACGTTGTGGACAGAC
This sequence comes from Microvirga sp. Mcv34, assembly GCF_024519725.1. Taxonomy (GTDB): domain Bacteria; phylum Pseudomonadota; class Alphaproteobacteria; order Rhizobiales; family Beijerinckiaceae; genus Microvirga. The sequence goes on from NZ_JALJRK010000177.1 coordinate 4,046, forward strand.
TGAAGTTAATCCCGTCCACAACGAGCGGCAAATGCGCTAAAGTGGTACGTGGATTACATCGTTGACATGAAGAAATATCCTAGAGCTAATTCCATAA
>NZ_JALJRK010000178.1 GCF_024519725.1 Microvirga sp. Mcv34
GACCCTGCAGGCTCGCAGCGCAAGCTGCGGGCCCACAGGTGCTGGCTCTTTGACACGAACGGATCCGCACCCTCTCACGTCATGGCCGGAACACCTACGGCCATGACGTGAGAGGTGCCAGATCGCGGCGGTTGCCATAACGGCGTCAGAAGCCGAAGGCCTCACGCCTCCGGCCTGCGGAACACGCCCTGCACCACCTGCGCTCGCCCGATGAGTTCGGGCGGCGGGTTGGTCCAGTCCACTTCCTGCGGCTGGCGGTCATGCCAGTAGACCATCCAGCGGCCCTGCGGGTCCTGGTAGACGCCATAGATCAGATGACCGCGCCATTCGCCGTGGCCGTGCCGGCGGCGACCGGAGAACGCGGGGATGACATCGCGGATGCCGCGCATGAGCAGCCACGTGACGCCGAGCGCCGTGACAGGAATGGCGACAACCCACAGGGCTTGGATGAATTCGGGCCAGGTGTGGAATTTCGAGAGCCAATCGGCCCATGCGGAATAAGGCTGGTCCATCGCGACAACTCCCTTGCGTGAGGCGACCACCAGCGGAAGCTGGTGGCCGGGGAGTTGAGAAGCCGCACAAGGACGACCGCGATGACCTTTAGGCTTTCACCCTGGACATGCGCCATCGCCTCCCCGACCGTAAGGTTGGGAAGGCATCGTTGACGGCCGATACCGGCCGCCTTGTGAAGAGGTTCTCACGCCCCAGAACCGGATGCGTCCGGTTCCGGTGACGAGGTAACACGCAACAGGGGCTCGGGGTCAATGGCCTCGCAGCCGACGCATGTCCCCTCGCCCACAGGGCATCGCGCTCCCGCTGTCACAAACCGTCAGTATCCTGTGTTAGGCTCGCCCCATGTCCCGCGCCGAACGCCTCTTCGACCTGCTGCAGATCCTCCGCCGTCACCGCCGCCCCGTGAGCGGCGCGGTGCTGGCCCGCGAGGCGGGAATTTCCCTGCGCACGCTTTATCGCGACATCGCCCGGGACTGCCCTATTTGGGATTGAGCACCGTCACGGTGCCTGTCTCGAAACAGTCCGGAGAGCTTTGTGGCCCGCCTCATCGTCGTGTCCAATCGGGTCTCAATCCCCGATCCCACCGGCAAGAGTTCCGCCGGTGGTTTGGCGGTTGCTCTGCGCGAAGCCTTTCAGGGCCGGGAAGGGTTATGGTTCGGCTGGAGCGGTAAAGTTTCGGCTCATCCCTCCGCCGAGCCGAAGGTGATCGACAAGGGCCATGTGCGCTATGCCCTAATGGATCTGACCGCCACCGACCGCCGGGAATATTATAGCGGGTTTGCCAATCGGGCGCTCTGGCCCGTGATGCATTACCGGATTGGCCTGTCGGAATTCTCCCGCGCCGACTACGCCGGATACCTGCGGGTCAATCGAAGCTTCGCCGGAGCGCTGGCGCGGCTGATCCGGCCGGACGATCTCATCTGGGTGCACGACTATCATCTGATTCCGCTGGCCTCGGAGCTGCGGGCACTGGGTTTGGCCAACCGGATCGGCTATTTCCACCATATCCCCTGGCCCGCTCCGGAGGTCATCGGAACCTTGCCCGGAAGCCAGGACTTGCTGCGCGCGATCACGGACTACGATCTCGTCGGCGTGCAGACTGAGCGCGATGCGGACAACCTCCGGCGTGGTATCCTCCAGGAGTGCGACGCCACCCAGCACGCAGCTGACGTGATCGCCCTTGATGGCCGCCAGACCCGGGTGAAGGGGTTCCCCATTGCCATCGACATGAGCGGTTTCGAGCAGGCGGCCCGTCGCCCCGCCACCCATCGCCTGATCCGGCAGACCGTCGCCAGCCTCGGCTCGCGCAGTCTCATCATCGGGGTCGACCGCCTGGATTACTCGAAGGGCATCCCCGAGCGGATGGAATCCTTCGAGCGCTTTCTCATCAGCAACCCCGATCAGTGTGGCCGCGTCACTTATCTCCAGATCGCTCCCACGAGCCGCAGCGAAGTCCCTGAATATGCCTCGCTCAGCCGGACCGTGAGCGAGACCCTCGGACGGATCAACGGGGCGCACGGCGAACCTGGCTGGGTGCCGATCCACTACGTGACGAGCGCATACCCACGCAGTGTCCTGGCAGGGCTCTACCGCATCGCCCGGGTGGGCCTCGTCACGCCGATGCGCGACGGCATGAACCTCGTGGCCAAGGAATATGTGGCCGCGCAGGATCCGGAGGATCCCGGCGTGCTGGTGCTGTCCAAGTTCGCCGGGGCTGCCGAACAGCTCGGCGGCGCGATCATCGTCAACCCGAACGATAAGGCTGAGGTGGCTGAGGCGATCGGCGTGGCCCTCCACATGGACCGGGCGGAGCGGATCGCCCGCTGGCGGCGGATGAGGGAGGTGCTCCGGCGCTATGACATCTCCTGGTGGACCAATGCCTTCCTGAAGGAGCTCGCGGGCCAGAGGAGAACCCAAAAGGCACGGAGCCCGGCCTCAGTCTAGGGCCATGTCCAAGATCAACGACGCGCACGCCAACACCGCCCTCGTAAAGGCCAAGCGGGCGGAACAACGGAGTTTCGCAATGTCAGTGCCTAAAGAAGCTCGGAAGCCGAATGCAGCGCTGATGAAGCCGCTCCAACCCTCGCCGGAACTAGCGGCCATTGTGGGCGCGACTCCCTTGCCTCGCCCCGAGGTGGTGAGCAAGGTCTGGGAGTACATCAAGAAGCACAAGCTCCAGAACCCGCAGAACAGGCGCGAGATCATGGCCGACGAGAAGCTTCAGGCGGTGTTCGAGGGCAAGAACAAGGTCAGCATGTTCGAGATGAACAAGCACCTTGCCCAACACCTGAAATGACCCTCATGGTCGCAGAGGAGTGGTCTGCAACCAGACAGAGGTTAGAAACAGGAGAAGAAGCCTAATCTATGTTGCGAGTTTGCTCAGGGATGTATCTCCGATTGAGGACGTCCAGCGCTGCCATCCCTGCTTATTGCCAAGCTGGCACCGATCGCGAACGCATCCTGATCGGGCGTGTTCCTAGGCAAGCCGCCTTGTGCCGGATAAGCTTCGAAGGATCATGACAGGGCTGGAGCGGCCGAGATGATGAAGAGGCAGACACTCGCAATCCACGACATCTATGTGCCAGTGCAGCGGCGCCAGACGCTTGATCCCCAGAAAGTCGAAGCCGTCGCAGAGAGCATGATGGAAAAAGGGCAGGAAGTGCCGATACTCGTGCGGCCTGATGGCCAACGGTTCGTCCTGGTCGAGGGGCTGCATCGACTGGAAGCCTGCAAAGCCCTGGGAGAGACCACCATCCCGGCTTATTTGGTGCAGGCGCGGAGACATTGAGCGACGTTCGGCGTTGAAGCGGAACAGCTCTGTCACGGGAGTTGGACGGAGCCGGACAGGAGGCAGATCTCCCAAACTGTGGCGGAGGCCCTTTGCGAGTGGCTCGGGTTTCGGCCCTGCAGTGCTTGGGGGCGACAGGATCCGGGGGCACGAAGGAGAATTCCTCATCCGACCTACCTCCTGCCTATCATCCCATGAAGCAGAGCCTTGTAACCGTCATCACGCCGTCCTATCGTTCCGGCATCGAGATTGGCCGACGACTGAGTTGCTGCGCTTTACCGAGCATCCGCAAGGACGACCTCCCCAAGCATCGATACTCATCAAGCCAAGGCGCCGATGCATCTTGGCCTCACCTGATCATGAACAGGGAAAGGAACTCGTCATGGCAACCGGCACAGTGAAGTGGTACAATGAAACAAAAGGCTATGGCTTCATCCAGCCTGATGCTGGCGGCAAGGACGTCTTCGTCCACGCATCGGCCTTGGAGCGTGCGGGCCTTCGGGGCCTGGCTGAAGGGCAGAAGGTCTCCTATGAGATCGAGTCCGACCGCCGCACCGGCAAGGAGTCGGCTTCAAACCTGAAGACGGCCTGAGCTAGCTCTCTGGTCCATATTTTGCGACAGAGGCCGCCTCAGCTAAGGCGGCCTCTGCTTTTGTGCTCGCGACACCGTCTGATGCGTCGAGCTAAGGAAAGGAACACGAACGTTGGCCCGCAAGAAGTCTAGGCCCTGTTAGATCTTGATCCAGTCGTGAGTTGCGGCGATGCACAGCACCC
>NZ_JALJRK010000179.1 GCF_024519725.1 Microvirga sp. Mcv34
CAATCGTCCCAATGTTGCAGTGCGGCTTATTCCGCTCAAACTTTTCCTTCGCCATCGTGGCACCCGTTCCTTTGATCTTTCAAATAGTCGCTTAGTGGGTTCAGGCGTATTTCGCCTGAACCTCGGCAGCCACGTTCGACGGCACCTGCTCGTAGTGGTCGAACTGCATGGTGTAGCTCGCACGTCCCTGGCTCATGCCGCGCAGGGTGTTGACGTAGCCGAACATGTTGGCGAGCGGGACCATCGCGTTGATGACCACGGCATTGCCGCGCATGTCCTGACCCTGGATCTGGCCACGACGGGAGTTCAGGTCGCCGATGACCGAACCCGTGTAGTCCTCAGGGGTCGTGACTTCCACCTTCATCACCGGCTCGAGCAGAACCGATCCGCCCTTCTGAAGGGCCTCACGGAGAGCAGCGCGAGATGCGATTTCGAAGGCGAGAGCCGACGAGTCGACTTCGTGGAAGGCACCGTCGACGAGCTCGACCTTGAGGTCGACCACCGGGAAGCCGGCGACGACGCCTGCACCCACGACCGACTGAAGGCCCTTTTCGACGCCGGGGATGTATTCCTTCGGAACCGCACCACCGACGATCTTCGACTCGAACGCGAAACCTGCACCCTGGTCGTTCGGCTGAACGACGATCTTGACGCGAGCGAACTGACCCGTACCGCCGGTCTGCTTCTTGTGGGTGTAGTCCACCTCGGCCTTCTTCGTGATCGTCTCACGATAGGCGACCTGCGGAGCGCCGATATTCGCATCGACCTTGTAGGTACGACGGAGAATGTCGACCTTGATGTCGAGGTGAAGCTCGCCCATGCCCTTCAGGATCGTCTGGCCGGACTCCTGGTCGGTCGAAACGCGGAAGGACGGGTCCTCGGCGGCCAGCTTCGAGAGGGCCAGGCCCAGCTTCTCCTGGTCGGCCTTCGACTTCGGCTCGATCGCGATCTCGATCACGGGCTCAGGGAACTCCATGCGCTCGAGGATCACGGCCTTGCTGGGGTCGCAGAGCGTGTCGCCAGTGCGGACTTCCTTGAGGCCGGCCAGAGCGACGATGTCGCCGGCATAGGCTTCCTTGATGTCCTCACGGTTGTTCGCATGCATGAGCAGCATGCGGCCAACGCGCTCTTTCTTGTCGCGAGACGAGTTGAGCAGCGTGTCGCCGGCGTTCACCTTGCCCGAGTACACGCGGCAGAAGGTGATCGTGCCCACGAAGGGATCGTCCATGATCTTGAAGGCGAGCATGGAGAAGCCTTCCTCGTCGGTCGGCCTGCGAGTCGTCGGCTCTTCGGTCTTGAAGTCGATGCCCTGGATTGCCTCGCGGTCTGCCGGGGACGGCAGGAAGTCCACGACCGCGTCGAGCAGGGGCTGAACGCCCTTGTTCTTGAACGCGGAGCCGCAGAGCACCGGGTGGAAGGCGCGGCGCTGCACGGCGGTGCGAACCAGGCGACGCAGGGTCGCCTCGTCCGGCTCCTGGCCGTCCAGGTAAGCGGCGAGCGCATCGTCGTCCATCTCGACGGCAGCCTCGACGAGCTTGGCGCGATACTCGGCGGCCTGATCCTTCAGGTCATCCGGAATCTCGACCTCGTCGAAGCTGGCGCCGAGCGACTCGCCGGACCAGACCAGGGCCTTCATCTTGATCAGGTCGACCATGCCGCGGAAATCGCTTTCCGCACCGATCGGAATCTGGAGGCAGACGGGCTTGCCGGCGACGCGCTTCACGATGTCGTCGACGCAATTGAAGAAGTTCGCGCCGGTCTTGTCCATCTTGTTGACGAACACGACGCGGGGAACGTCATACTTGTCGGCCTGGCGCCAGACGGTTTCAGTCTGGGGCTCGACACCCTGGTTACCGTCGAGAACGCAGACGGCGCCGTCGAGCACGCGCAGCGAACGCTCGACTTCGATGGTGAAGTCGACGTGGCCGGGAGTGTCGATGATGTTCAGACGCTTGCCATTCCAGAAGCAGGTGGTGGCAGCGGACGTGATCGTGATGCCACGCTCCTGCTCCTGCTCCATCCAGTCCATGGTGGCGGCACCCTCGTGCACTTCACCGATCTTGTGGGACTTACCGGTGTAGTACAGGATGCGCTCGGTCGTCGTGGTCTTGCCGGCATCGATGTGGGCCATGATGCCGAAATTACGGTAGTCCTCAATCGCGTGCGTGCGGGGCATCGCTCAGCTCCTCAGGCCGTTACCAGCGGTAGTGCGAGAACGCACGGTTGGCTTCCGCCATACGATGGGTGTCTTCGCGCTTCTTCACGGCGTTGCCGCGGTTGTTGGAGGCATCGAGCAGCTCGGCGGAGAGGCGCTCGACCATGGTCTTGTCGTTGCGGCCACGGGCAGCCTGGATGATCCAGCGGATCGCCAGAGCCTGACGGCGCTCGGTACGAACCTCGACCGGGACCTGGTAGGTCGCACCGCCGACGCGGCGGGAGCGGACCTCGATCGCCGGAGCGACGTTGTCGAGGGCCTGTTTGAACACCTCGAGAGGGTTCGCCTTGGCGCGGCTCTCGATGCTGTCGAAGGCACCGTAGACGATGCTCTCGGCAGCGGACTTCTTGCCGTCGTACATGATGGAATTCATGAACTTGGTGACGACGATATCCCCGAACTTCGGATCCGGGATGATCTCACGCTTTTCGGCGCTGTGGCGGCGGGACATGAACTGACCTCAATGACAGTTGACGGCTTACTTCGGCCGCTTCGCGCCGTACTTCGAACGACGCTGCTTACGATTCTTCACGCCCTGGGTGTCGAGGACACCGCGGAGGATGTGATAACGGACACCCGGAAGGTCCTTCACGCGACCGCCGCGGATCATGACCACGGAGTGCTCCTGAAGGTTGTGACCCTCGCCCGGGATGTACCCGATGACTTCAAACCCGTTCGTCAGACGAACCTTGGCGACCTTACGGAGAGCCGAGTTCGGCTTCTTCGGGGTGGTCGTATAAACGCGCGTGCACACGCCACGCTTCTGCGGGCAGGCCTCAAGCGCGGGAACCTTGTTCCGGCTCTTTTGCGCCGTCCGCGGCTTGCGGATCAGCTGAGAGATCGTTGGCATCCTGTGCCCTCTTTCACCAGCCACCGACCCGGTGGCCTTCAAGTGTCTTCAACGGTTGACGCTGCACTTCGCCGTGCGGACCTTTTCGGGTACACAAAACGAAGCCACGCCATTGACTTGGGTAAGCCCCTGGCGCGGTACGATTGCAGAGGACCACGATATCTTGCACCGCGGTCGTGCCCTAAATCTGACAAGTGTCAGTCAAGGTTGAGTTCGGCAGCGTTTAGGTGGCATCGGTCGAAGCTAGGCGCTTCGACTGGCGAAAACCTACGGCCAGCCGGAAAGTCCGGTTTCTGTAGCGCCCGAGTCGGGGAAAGTCAACTCTTATTCGTTGGACGCGCCGGAGCTTAAGCGCTCCGACGACCCTGGCCCGAGCCTGGTCACCTGCCGGAAGGTCATCGGCTAGGAGTATGACCCTAGCCCATAGGGGCGCTTGGTAGGATGTATATCACAGTGTCGGGTTAAACGATGAAGAAATCCTTATAGGTGATCTCACCGCCGGTCTTCTTGTTGGGGTCGTAAGTCACGGTTGCGATCTCCAGGGCTTTCTGCTTCGTGCCGGAACCGTCGGCGTCGAAGTAGAGCTTGTAAGTCTTGGCGTTGACCTTCTTGGCGATGAAGAAGTCGTCTGCCTGCTTGGCCGCTCCAAGGGCGAACCACCCGCTCTTAATTGTCACCGGCTTGTCGAGCGAGGCGCTTTTGCCCTTCAGGTACTTGGCGATTGTTGAGTTGCTGAAGGCCGTATCGTCGAAATAGAACGCGTCGTACTTGGCCTGGAAGTCGCTTATCTTGTCGATGTGCTGCTTATAGTCCCGCTTCGTGACCTTAAAGTCGAACAGGAAGGCATCCCTGCTCGGGTCCGCCGGTGTCGACTTGCCGCCGGTGAGTGTATCCTTGCCGGCCCCGCCGGAGAGGATGTCATCGCCCGCATCGCCCGACAGAATGTCGTTGCCGCCCCCGCCGAACAGGCGGTCGTTGCCGGAGCCGCCCGACAGCGTATC
>NZ_JALJRK010000017.1 GCF_024519725.1 Microvirga sp. Mcv34
TGCCTGCTCCCACAACTTGCGACGCCTCGCGAAGCGCGCCCCTCGTCGGATCAGGTGAGTAACGATATAGCTAAGGTTACAGCCGCTGTCAAGAACAAAGCAAGAACATAACGCTGCGCGCCTCACGCCCGCCCACGTCGTCACCTCCCTGGACTTGATCCGGGCACCCGTGCCGGCGATCCCGATCGGATAGGCGCGGCGCCTGTCTCCCTCCCCACAAGGGGGAGGAGGGTTCCCGCGGGTGTCATCCCCGGCGGCCGCAGGCCGGGAAGGGGATCCACGATCACGCACGAAGCCATGGATTCCCTTCCCCTTCGCTGCGCTCCGGCCGGGAATGACACCGAGGCCGCCCTTACAATCGGGACGCGCGAGAACAGGCCCGGCTTTGCCGACCCGGCGTTTCGTGCTCTATCGGGCGGAGCATCGAAACCGCAAAACCATGCCCCTCGCCCGGTCGCCTCTCGCCTATGGCCTGATCGTCCTTCTCGGATGTTTGAGCGTCGCATCCCTCGTCGTCGGCCCGGCGCCGATCACGGTGCCCGTGGCCCTGCGGGCGCTCGTGTCCGACCAGGGAGCGGCGAGCATCGTGGTGCGGGAGATCCGCCTGCCGCGCACGCTTCTCGCCCTGCTCATCGGCTGGATCTTCGGCCTTTCGGGCGCGGGGCTCCAGGGGCTGCTGCGCAATCCGCTTGCCGACACGGCGGTGTTCGGGGCCCCGCAGGCCGCCGCGCTCGGGGCGGTGCTCGTGATCTATTTCGGCCTCGTCGGCACCCTGTCCTGGGTGCTGCCCTTCGCGGCGATCGCCGGAGCCCTCCTGTCCATCGCGCTGGTCGTGGCGGTGGCGGGACGGGGCGCCACCATCGTGGTGTTGGTCCTCGCGGGGCTCGCGGTCGGGGCGCTCGCGGGAGCGGGGACGTCGCTGGCGATCAGTCTCTCGCCCAATCCGTTTGCCGTGACGGAGATCGTGTTCTGGCTCCTCGGCTCCTTCGAGGACCGGTCCTTCGTCCATGTGCTGCTCTGCGCCCCCTTCATCGTCTTGGCCTCGGCCCTGATCCTGGCGGCGGGACCGGGCCTGCGGGCGCTCGCCCTCGGCGAGGAGACGGCGCGGAGCCTCGGGATCGACGTGCCGCTCCTGCGCGGCCTGATCGTCGCGGGCGCCGCCATCGGCACGGGGGCTTCCGTGGCCGTGGCGGGTTCCATCGGCTTCGTCGGCCTTGTCGTGCCGCATCTCGTGCGCCCCTTCGTGGGCTACGACCCGGCCCGGACCCTCGTGCCGGCGGGCCTGGCCGGGGCGGCGCTCCTGCTCGCCGCCGACATCGCCGTGCGCCTCATCCCGTCCGGCGCCGAGGTGAAGATCGGCGTGCTGACGGCCCTGCTCGGCGTCCCGTTCTTCCTCTGGGTCATCGCCCGCCGCAGGGCCGAGCTGGTGGAGACGCCCGCATGACGCGTCTCGAAGCCCGGTCTCTGATGGTGGATCTCGGAACGCGCCGAACCCTCGACGGCATCGACCTGTCCTTTGAGCCGGGGCGCTTCACGGTGATCATCGGTCCCAACGGGGCCGGCAAGACGACCCTGCTGCGAAGCCTGGCCGGACTGGCGGTGCCGTCGAAGGGCGAGGTCGCCCTGGACGGCCGCGCCCTCGCTGGGATGTCCGCCGGCGCGCGGGCGCGCTCCATCGCCTATCTGCCCCAGGGCGGCGGAGTGGCCTGGCCCCTGCCGGTGGCAGGCGTGGTCGCGCTCGGACGCCTGCCCCATGGGGAGAGGCCCGATCGCCTGCCGAGAGAGGGCCGGGAGGCGGTCGCCTCGGCGATGTCTTCGGTCGGATTGCAGGATTTCGCCCACAGGCCCGCCACGGCCCTGTCGGGCGGCGAGCGGGCCCGGGTGCTGCTCGCCCGCGCTCTCGCCACGCAGGCGCCGGTGCTGCTGGCCGACGAGCCGGTCGCGGCCCTCGATCCGCGCCATCAGCTCGTCGTGCTTGATGTCCTGAAGGCCCGCGCCCGCGCCGGCGTCACGGTGGTCGCCGTCATGCACGACCTGACGCTGGCGGCCCGCTTCGCCGACGACATCGTGCTGCTCGACCGGGGGAGGGTCGAAGCCTCCGGCCCGCCGGCGGCGGTTCTGACCGAGGAACGGCTCGCGGCGATCTTCGGCATCCGGGCGCAGGTTCTGGAGCTGGCGGGTGGCCTCCTGGTGCTGGCCGAGAGGCCCCTGGAGGGGGCTCGGCCGGATGCCGGGCAATGAATTTCGCACATTGGTATTCCGTTACGGACTTGCATTGACAAAGCCATAAGCCCGACGGATACCCCTGGCTTGCGGCATCGGATCCGGTCCCGGATGTGTACTTTTGGGATCCGTCCGGTGCATCTTCTCGTTGCTGGCGCATCGTTCTTCGCAGAAAACGGGGCCCCTTGTTTTACTCACGTGGTCCTTCGAGGCCGCACGATGTGCTACGGTACGGCAGGTCTATGAATCAGCAGGGTCTCAAGAAAGCGCTCATCGTTGTGCATGATCTCGTGATGACGGGCGTGGCCGTCCTTGCGACCTTCTACGTGCGCTTCGACGGTTCGGTCCTTCACGACAGGCTCTCCCATCTGCCGGTCTTCCTTCCGCCCTTCATCGCCTTCGCGGGCGTGGTCTACTGGTTCTCCCAGCTCTACAAGTCCAAGTGGCGCTTCGCGTCCCTGCCCGACCTGTTCAACATCTTCCGGGCCGCGACCATCCTGGCCGTGACCCTGCTGGTGGTCGATTACATTCTCGTCTCGCCGCAGCTTCGGGGCACCTTCTTCTTCGGCAAGATCACGATCGCCCTCTATTGGCTGATCCAGATGTTCCTGCTGGGCGGCCCGCGGCTGGCGTTCCGCTACATGAAATACGCCCGCTCGCGCCATACCCTGCAGCGGGATTCCAGCACGCCGACCCTGCTCCTGGGCCGCGGCAGCGACATCGAGGTGATCCTGCGGGCCATCGAGGCCGGCACGGTCAAGAAGACGCAGCCCAAGGGCATCCTGTCCTGGCGGGCCGACGATCTGGGACAATCCATGCGCGGCGTGCCCGTGCTCGGCACCTTCGGCGATCTCGACCAGGTGATTCAGGACTTCCACGAGCGGGGCACACCCATCCGCCGCCTTCTGGCGACGCCGAGCGCCCTGATGCCGGAAGCGAACCCGGACATGCTGCTCGCCCGCGCCCGCCGCCTCGGCCTGCCGCTGGTGCGGGTCACGAGCCTGGGCGAGGGCATGCGCGACGCCGAGCTCGCGCCGCTGGAGATCGAGGACCTGCTCCTGCGCCCGACCGTGCAGATCGACCGCAAGCGGCTCGAAACCTTCATCCGCGGCAAGCGCGTTCTGGTCACGGGCGGCGGCGGCTCCATCGGGTCGGAGATCTGCACCCGCGTGGTCGCCTTCGGGGCCCGCGACCTGATGATCCTCGAAAGCTCCGAGCCGTCCCTGCACCACATCCTGGAAAACCCCGCCCTGCTGTCGAGCGACACCAACGTGGACGGGGTCATCGCCGACGTGCGCGACCGGGACCGGGTGCGCGAGGTGATGAACGGGTTCCAGCCCGAGGTGGTCTTCCACGCGGCCGCCCTCAAGCATGTTCCCTATCTCGAGAAGAACTGGACCGAGGGGGTCAAGACCAATGTGTTCGGCTCGGTGAACGTGGCCGATGCGGCCGTGGAGGCGGGCGCCGACACCATCGTGATGATCTCCACCGACAAGGCCATCGACCCGGTCTCCATGCTCGGCGCCACCAAGCGCTTCGCCGAGATGTACGGGCAGGCGCTCGACGCCGAGTTCATGGGCCGCAACGGCGCCACCCGCATCATCGCGGTGCGCTTCGGCAACGTGTTGGGCTCGGTCGGTTCCGTGGTGCCGAAGTTCAAGGCGCAGATCGCCCGCGGCGGACCGCTCACGGTCACCCATCCGGACATGGTGCGCTACTTCATGACCACCCGCGAGGCGGCCGATCTGGTGCTCACCTCCGCGTCCCACGCGGAAGAGAGCCGCGCCCTGACGGAGCGCACCAACGGCGACGAGCGCGCCTCGGTCTACGTGCTCAAGATGGGCCAGCCGGTGAGGATCTACGAACTGGCGGAGCGCATGATCCGGCTCGCCGGCTACGAGCCGGGCGAGGATATCGAGATCCAGGTCACCGGCACGCGTCCGGGCGAGCGGCTGCACGAGATCCTCTTCGCCCGCGAAGAGCCCCGTACGGAAATCGGCATCGACGGCGTCATGGCGGCGAAACCCATCTTCGCCGACCGGGAGCGGGTCGATCAGTGGCTGCAGATCCTGACGCGCTCCCTCGCGAACGGCGACCGCGCCCTGGCCGAGCAGGTGTTCGAGGATGCGATCCCGGAATTCAAGCGCCGGAAGCCCGCGCCGCCGCCTGCCGAGCCAGTTCAGCAAGCGCGTCTCGCGTCGAGCTGACCGGCTTCCATCCCAGGTTCCGCAAGGCTTCGGGGCTCGCGACCAGCGAGCCGGCCAGCCGCTCATAGGCCTCGTTCCGGCCGGTGAGGGCAGCCGCTCCTTTCAGGAGGAAGGACGGCACCGGGACAAGGCCCGGCCCACGCCCCAGACCCTTGCGCAGAGCCGTGACGATCTCGGGGATCGTCACCGGTTCCGGGTCGGCCACGAGGAAGGGGCGCCTCAGGGAGCCTTCCGCGCGCAGGATCATGTCCACCGCCTCAGCCAGATTGTCGAGGGAGAGGAGCGAGCGCTTGGCGCTCAGGCTGCCGAGGGGCAGGGGCCAAGGCGATTGTGCGAGCGTCAGGAGCGCCGCCATGTTGCCCTTCACGCCGGGACCGTAGACGAGCGCGGGGCGAAGGGCCGCCCAGTCGAGCCCGAGGGCGGAGAGGCCCCGCTCGGCCTCGAGCTTCGAGCGGCCGTAAGGGTCGGTCGGGCGCGGCTCCTGGGCCTCGGTCAGGACACCCTCGGCGGTCGGTCCGCTCTGGGCCCGGATCGAGGAGAGGAACACGAATCGCTTCACGCCCGCCCGCTCGGCGGATTGCGCGAGCTTCACGGTCGCCTCGGTGTTGATGGTCCGGTAATCGTCCTCCGGCCGTCCCGACATGGCGTGGGCGAGCCCCGCCGAGTGGATCACCATGTCCACGTCGCGAAGCGCCGCCGCCATGTTGTGCGGGGAGGCGATGTCGCCGATCACCGCGCTCGACGCGCCGGCGGGCACCTCGGATGGCCGGCGCAGCAGCACCCGGACCCGGTAGCCGCGCCGGGGCAGCTCGTTCAGGAGATGTCGTCCGATGAAACCCGTGGCGCCGGTCAGGGCAATCAGGGGTGCATTCATCGGGAAACCTCCAAGGGGACTGATACGCGCGGATGCGAGAAACGCCTGAGAACCAGGCCGACGAGAGCGGCCCCCAAGGCAAGCGCCGCGATCTGCACCGCGCCCGAGGGCCAGACAAGGGTCATAGCGGCCAGAGCGGCCAGGACAAGGTTGAGACCGAAAACATGAGCGTTGACCTGAAGAACCGAGAAGCCGTTGTCGGTCGCCTTCTGATAGAAATGGCTGCGATGAGCCTCCCACACCTTCTCGCGACGGGCGATGCGGCGCAGCAGGGTGATGGTCGCGTCCATCAGGTAGTAGAGCGGCAGCAGGAGCGCCGCCGCGAGCGCGCCCGTTCCGGCGAGCTGGAGCAGCAGCCAGCCGACGAGAAGTCCGATGGGCAATGAGCCGACATCGCCGAGGAACAGGCGGGCCACGGGCTTGTTGAAGGGCGCGAATCCGAGGAGTGCGCCGCAGAGGGCGAGGGCTACGAAGGTCACCAGGACCGACATAGGTAGCTCCCCCGCAGGCCCAAGAAGAGCAATAGCAGCCGTCACCGGCACCATCTCGGCCACGGTGATCCAGTCGAGCCCGTCCATGAAGTTGACGAGGTTCACGAACCAGACGCCGCCGAGAATGAGAATGGCCTGCTCGACGGCGAGAGGAACGACTTCCGGCAGCACCCTTAAGTCACTTGTCACCACGACGGCAGCAACGGCTGCAACCTGAAGAACAAGGCGCAGGCTCGCCGGCAAGGGACGAATATCATCGACTGCGCCAACGATGGCCAAGAGCAACGAGGCGCCTGCAAGAACGACGAAGGTTTTGAAGAAATGGTCTGGCAAACTGAGCAAGGCGAAAGCCAGAGCCATCGCGATCAGCACGGCGCCGACAACAGCGATGCCACCTCCTTGAGGTGTCGGGCTCTGGTGGCTCGACCGAGCATTGGGTCGCGCTAGGGCATAGCGGACCAAGAGCGGCTTGAGAGCCACGATAAGAACGGCCGACAGGAAACCTGCTGTCAGCATGATCACAGATAGAATGACGACGGTGAAGAACGCAAAAGGATTGAACAGCACGGACAGCAGAAAGCCGACCGCCACCAACGCAGCCCAAAACCCGATCAGCTTGAGATAATCCGCGATCATCTCACGCCCCGTGATAGTCGCGGTACCAAGCCACGAACCGCCTGATGCCCTCTTCCAGCGAGGTCGCGGGCGCGAAGCCCACGTCGCGGCGCAAGTCCGTCACGTCGGCGCGCGTTTCCAGCACGTCGCCGGGCGGGAGCGGGACGTCCACGCGGTTCGCTTGTCTGCCGAGCGCATTCTCGATGAGCGCGATGAGATCGTTCACCTCTTCCGGTGAATCGTTGCCGATGTTGTAGACCCGATGCGGCGCGGGGCCGGTGGCCGGATCGGGATGCTCGGCATCCCAGGCCGGATCGGGCGCCGGGATCCTGTCGACCAGCCGGACGATCCCCTCCACGATATCGTCCACATAGGTGAAGTCGCGCCAGACCCGCCCCGCCTGGGCGACCTGGATCTCCCGGCCCTCGGCGATGGCGTGGGTGAATTTGTACACCGCCATGTCGGGCCGGCCCCAGGGACCGTAGACGGTGAAGAAGCGCAGGGCCGTGCAGGGCAATCCGAAGAGAGACGCATAGGAATGCGCCATCATCTCGTTGGCTTTCTTGGTGGCGGCATAGAGGCTGATCGGGTGATCGGTGCTGTCGTGCTCCGAGAAGGGCAGCTTGCGGTTGGCCCCGTAGACGGAACTCGACGAGGCATAGACGAGATGCCGGATCCCGCCGTGGCGGCAGGCTTCGAGCATGTTCATGAAGCCGATGAGGTTCGACGACGCATACGGGTTGGGATCGACGAAGCGCACGCCCGGCTGGGCCGCGAGATGGATCACCTTCTCGAAACGGTGGCGCTCGAACAGGTCGCGGGTTGCCTCGGCGTCCGCGAGATCCAGGCGCTCGCCCGCGAAGGTGTTGTGCGGGGTCAGCTTTCCGAAGCGGGCTTCCTTCAGGCTTACGTCGTAATAGGGCGTGAAGCTGTCGACTCCGACCACATGATGGCCATCGGCCATAAGCCGCTGCGCCACGTGGAAGCCGATGAAACCCGCTGCGCCGGTGACAAGGATGGGAGCTGACATGAAGAGGCCTGCCTGATGAAGTGGAGGGAACCTTAGCGCATCGTGCGGAAAAGTGGTCCCGGTTTTTCCGCCTGGACATTGCGCTCTCCGGGGATGTGGAGCACCGGGCCGAACCCGAAAGTGCAGGCCCACCTTTGGGTCGGATGCTTCAGACCTTTTCGTCAGGGAGAGACCCGTTCGGGGCAGCCGCGCCAGGCGCGGAATTCAGGTCGCGAAATCCTTCAAGGAGGCGGGACGTGTCTCTTTGGCTTCTGCCGGAGGTTCCGCGCAAGTCGCGTCCAGGTCCTCTTCCAGCGGCTCGAACGCGAAGGATTGGCGCTCCCGGGCCATGAAGGCCGTGGGCATGACGGCCTGCATCTCGGCCTCGGCGGCCTTCAGGAAGGCGTCGTCGTGACCGGGATAGAGATGGAAGATCGCCAGCGCCTTCACGCCGACGCTCTGCGCGAGCTCGACGCCCTTCTGCCAGGTGGAATGGCCCCAGCCCCGGCAATAGGAATATTCGGCGTCGGAGAACATGCCGTCGAACACCATCAGGTCGGTGCCGCGCACGAACTCCGCGAGGCTCGGATCGGGCCACGGGTCGCTGTGCTCCACGTCGCTGATATAGCAGATGCTGCGGCCCCGGTGGCTGATGCGGAAGCCCGTGGCTCCGCCGGGATGGTTCAGGAGGTGCGTGTCGATCCGCGTCCCGTCGTCGAGGACGAGCGCCTCGCCCGCCTTGAAGCCATGATGTTCGAACCGCGCGGGAAGCTGGCCGAGGCGCACGGGAAAGAGCGGTGGAGCGAAGAGGCGGTTCAGGGGCTCCATGGCGCTCTCCCCTTCCAGGTGGCCGCAATAGGTGCGGATCACCCGCTCCTTGGCGAGAAGGGCAGGCTTGAAGAAGGGAAGGCCGCTGATGTGGTCGAGATGAAGATGGCTCAGGAGGATGTCGATCTTCTCGGGCGCGGTCGCGGCGAGCTCGGTGCCGAGGGCGGAAAGACCGGTTCCCGCATCGAGGATGAACAGGCGATCCCCGCAGCGGACCTCGACGCACGGCGTATGCGAGCCGAACTCGACGAATTGGGGGCCGGATGCGCAGGTGGAGCCGCGTATGCCCCAGAACCGGACCCGCAACGCGTCAGAGGATGCAACACGCCTTACCATTTCAGGATCATGACCAATCGAAAACCCTGCTTATGTGTGCTAGCGCACATCGAACAAGCTGCCCCCGAGCGGGACGGCAGGTCAAGGTAAATATATCACGCACTCAACGCCTCGAGAGCCCTGGTGCGGCGATCCACCACCGGCTCGCCCCGCTCGAAATGGATAACAGCGTCGAAGGGCGGTTGATCCATTGCCGGCGAGATCGATGGCGTGACGAGGATCAGCCCACGTCCGACGAAGGCGCGGCGCAGGTTGGCGACGAGCCGGTCGGCGGCCGGACCCGGCAGGCCGTCGAGGGCGCGTTGCACCACCAGGATGCTCGGCCGGCGCACGAGGCCGCGCACCAGATCGACGGCCGCCACCTCGGTCAAGGTCAGGTCGTCGCCCTGCGGGTCCACCGGCGTATCGAGCCCGATGCGCGAGACCTCGCCGTCGAGGCCCCGCTGCGTGAGGATGCGGCGCGTCACCTCCTGCACGGATTCGAGAGCGCCGGCCTGATCGGCCACGATGCGCCCGAAGAGCAGGTTGTCCTGGATGCTGGCCGCCGCGCAGAAGCGTCTCTCGTCGTAGAACTCGATCGAGGATTTCAGGCTCACCGGCAGCATCCGGGCGAAGTCCGCCCGGGCCACGAGGATCTGCTCCTCCATGGCGGGTTCGAGCAGCCCCAGGCGATGCCGGCTCTCGTTGTAGCGCAGGGCGAGGCCGATCAGGCGCTCCCGGTCCCGCGAGGTCTGGTCGCTGCGCCGCTGCTCGTTCCTGCGATCGACGAGATCCTGGAAGTAAGGGCGGTCCGCCGCCGAGAAGAACGAGAAGCGCTCGAAGAGCGGCGACCCGTCCGGGATGTCGGCGAAGATCTCGATCATGCTCGTGGCGATCGACAGGCCCATCCGGGCCAGCGGCTTGGTCAGCTCGTTGGCCTCCAGGATCGCCCGGACGAAGGGGTGGCTCGACAGCTGGTCCTCCTGGAAGGAATCCCCGATGGGCTTCCCGAACAGCAGGTTCTCGCCGATCGTGGCGTAGCGGTTGTAGCGCGTCGCCCCGAAAGGATCGACGAAGCGGTCGAGTCCATCGGCGGTGAGCGCCGCCTGCACGGCGCGGCGCGCCTCCACGATGGCGGCGGCCAGCTCCGGCTCGCGCGCCGGATCGAGGGTTCCCGACAGGCCGCGGGCATGGGTCAGGCGGTCGAGGCCCGCTACCGCGATGGCCTCGGACAGGCGGTGCCTGAGCTCGCCCTCAGGGGCCGAGGCGCCGTAGAGCAGGTTGTCCCGCAGGCTGCCCTCGATCAGCACCGTGTTGCCCGTGAAGGCGATGCGCCGGCTGCGCTCCACCGGATCGGCGGCCGAGAGATCGACGCCGCCATAGGTGAGACGGCCGAAGGACGGGGGAACCTGCCCGCTCATGAGGGCCGCAAGCAGCCGTGGGCCTGCATCCCCGTCGCCGACCAGGGCCACGTGGGACGGGAAGGCGATGTTCAGGTTGACGGAGGTCACCCGCGCGCCGCTGGCAGGATCGTAGGCTGAGACGCCTTGGGCGACGAGCGCGCCGCTCTCGGGCAGGCCGGCCTTGCCCTTCAGGGCCGCGCGCAGCTTCAGCGGCCCCAGACCCTTGCCGAGATCGATGAGGAGCGCCCGCGCCCTCAAGGTGAGCCGGTGCCACTGGACGACCTCGCGCGTTCCGTAGGCGGCCAGCGCCGCCGCGAGCACGCAGGCCGCCACCGTTCCGGCCGTCAGGGGGCGCTCCTGCGAGAACCAGGCGCCGAGGGCCAGGATCGACAGGGGGGCGACCATGAGGACGGCCGCGGAGGCAGCTTCGACAAGGGCCAGGCGGTATTCCCACCGCATCACCGGCCGGTGGCTCAGCACCAGCGCCTCGCGCACCCGGTTGCGCTCGAAGGGCGCGGTGCCGTGAGCGCGCAGCGCGGGAATGCGGTGCTCAAGATCTTCGAACACGCCCTCGGCTTCGTCGCCCTCGCGGTGCCGGGCGGCGGTGGCATCGAAGCGCAGCAGGGAGCGGCGGGCGCTCGCGACGGCGCCCAGCGTCAGGACCAGCGCCAGGGCAGCGCCCAGGTGCCAGTCCATGACGAACACATAGACACAGGCGAGGCCGATCATGCCGCCCAGCTTCACCGGCATGAGCAGGCTCGCGCCCAGGACGCCGCTTTCGCGCGCCAGCCCGCGGCCCGCCAGGGCCGTCACCATGGCGATCTCGTCATGGGAGGCGGACGGCACCTTGAGAATGACGTCGAGGGCGGCCGACTGGGTCTTCGTGAGCATCCTCAGGCCGATGCCGACCACCAGCCACTCGAACGCGACCAGGATCAGGCCGAGGAGAAGGGGAACGAGCATGATGCCGACGATCGAGACCACCGCGAAGGCCTCGGACCCCAGCAGGATGCCCGGAAAAAGCACGATGGCGTCGGGCCGGGGATCCACCGGCGACGCGATGGCGACGCGCAGAAAGGATCCAGGCGCATCCCAGCCGCCCGCGGCCCCGGTCGCCCGGTCGACGACGTCGTGCACGAGGTGGAACCCCGCGAGGATCAGAAGGCCGGCCAGGGCCAGAAGACCAAATCCGACGAGATGGCGATAAGGAGAGGTTTTCCACGCCAGGCGCAGCGGATCGCGCTCCACGACAAGTCCCAAGGACGACTCCAACGGTCAGGTTCACGTAACGGAGATGGAACCTAAAGCATTTTTCGGCGAATGGGATGAGCGTGGCGGTTAAAAAGTGTGTTGCGGCACATGACGGTCCGGATTGCCTTGATCGGCCAGCCACGTCGGCGTGCTTGCAAGGTGACGCCGACCACGTCATGGCCGGCCTCGTGC
Source organism: Microvirga sp. Mcv34 (assembly GCF_024519725.1). GTDB lineage: Bacteria > Pseudomonadota > Alphaproteobacteria > Rhizobiales > Beijerinckiaceae > Microvirga. The sequence goes on from NZ_JALJRK010000017.1 coordinate 11,409, forward strand.
CGGCCATCCCGACGCGGAAGAGTTCAGCGCCTCATGCAATCGAGATCACCGGCACGGGCCCGCGGATCAAGTCCGGGGAGGTGATGACGTGGGGCAGGGGAGAGGCCGTTGCCGCAGCTTTAAGCCCGATTCCCGCAATCGCCAGCCGCTTCAAACTTTGCCGGTTCCTCCTCTCGCCGCGCCGCGCTTCAACGCTATGTCACCCCCCTTGGAATCCCGCTCTGCTGCCTTTTACGGAGGATCGTAAGGCTTTCCATGACGTCTCCTCTGCCGCTCGATTCGGTCTTCCAAACTGTCCTCGAGGTTCCGAACAGGACGCCGAGCCCGGATCTGCCGCGCCGTCTGACGGGGCTGTTCAGGGAACTGGCCCTGCCCGAACCCACGCGCCCGGTCGAAGACATCGAGGATCAGATCTGGGCCCTGTGGGGATCGCACGAGGATCGCCTGGCCGAGGAGACCCTGATGGCGGCCGTGGAGGCCATCGGCTCGGGGTCGCTCAAGACCGCCCGGCCCCTGCTCGACCATCTCGTCGGCACGTACCCGGACTGGGCGGAAGCCTGGAACAAGCGGGCGACGCTCGCCTCCATCGAGAAGCGCGATGCGGACAGCCTGCTCGACATCGCCCGCACCCTGCAGCTGGAGCCGCGCCATTTCGGCGCCATCGCGGGCTTCGGCAACATCTGCCTGCGCAACGCCCATCTCAACGAGGCCCGCGCGGCCTTCCAGATCGCCCTGTCGATCAATCCGCACATGGACGACCTGCGCGACATGCTGGAGAACCTGTCGCCGCATCATCTGATGCTGCATTGAGGTCCGTGGGGACGTGTAAGCGCGACATTGGGGCCGTTGCGGCCCGCCGGCGAGGGCGTACCTTAGGCGCCATGTCCGATTCGCCTGCCCTCCTGTCCCGCCCCATCATCCTGCCAGTCGACGGCCGTCAGTCGCCCGTGGCCGCCGGCGTCCAGCGCGGCGTGCGCCGCCTGTTCTCGCAGCTCGGCCACGTGACCCTGCCGGAATTCACCCTCGCCAACGGCCGGCGCGCCGATCTCATCGCGCTCGCCCCCGATGGGGCACTCACGATCATCGAGATCAAGTCGAGCGTGGCGGATTTCCGGGCCGACCGGAAATGGCCCGATTACGAGGACTTCTGCGACCGGTTCTACTTCGCCGTGCCGGAGACGGTTCCCTTCGACATCCTGCCCGAGGACCGCGGCCTGATCGTCGCCGACAGCTTCGGGGCGGCGATCATGCGGGAGGCGGCGCACCATCCGCTCGCCGGCGCGCGCCGCAAGGCCGTGACCCTGCGCTTCGCCCATTCGGCCGCGTCCCTGCTGCACGCCCTGGCCGACCCGGATCGGATCGCCGACGGGCGGCTTTGAGACCTCCACACCCGTGGAGCGATTCCTGTGCATGCCTGTTCCCGGAACGGTTGCGTGACGGGAGACCAGGTTTCACAGTTCCCGCGACGCTTCATGCCGCGAGGATCATGGACCAGCCATGGAACAGGCGATCAGGTTTCTGCTCAGCAATTTCACGCTGACGCTTTTCGTCGTCGGGCTCATGGCATCGCTCATCGCCCTGATGCGGCACCCGCGTCCCTGGAGCCGCGTGACGATCGTCGAGGCCCTGCTGTCGTGGTTCCTGTTCTTCTCGCTCGGAGTCAGCTTCCTCTACAATTTCGTCATGCATGTCTTCTTCTCCGAGATGGCTGCCGCGTTCATCGGTTGGCAGACCAGCCCGTTCCAGAAGGAAGTCGGCTTCGCCAGCCTCGGGTTCTCCGTGGTGGGGTTCATGGCCTTCAAAGGCGGTCACGGGATGCGTCTCGCCGCCCTCGTCGGCCCGGCTTGCTTCCTCTGGGGAGCCGCGGCCGGTCACGTGCAGCAGATGATTGCGGCGCACAACTTCGCCCCCGGCAATGCAGGCGTGATCTTCTACACGGATATCCTGCTGCCGCTGTTCGGGCTTGCTTTCCTCTGGATGCGAAGGCGGACCGAGACGATCAGGGGGACGAGCCTGCGAACTGCAGCTTCTCCGCTCTGACCTTCAAGGCAGTGAGCATCAGCGCGGTGCGCGCTTGGCGAGGATCCGCTGGAGGGTCCGGCGGTGCATGTTGAGGCGCCGCGCCGTTTCCGAGACATTGCGGCCGCAGAGCTCGTAGACGCGCTGGATGTGCTCCCAGCGCACCCGGTCGGCCGACATGGGGTTTTCCGGCGGCAGGGCGCGCTCCCCGGGCTGGGCCATGAGGGCGGCGTGGATCTCGTCCGCATCGGCGGGTTTGGCCAGGTAATCGAAAGCTCCCATCTTCACTGCCGTCACGGCGGTGGCGATGTTGCCGTAACCGGTGAGGATGACCCCACGGGCGTCCGGGCGGCGGCTCTTCAGGCGCTCGATCACGTCGAGGCCGTTGCCGTCGCCGAGGCGCATGTCGATCACCGCGAAGGCCGGTGGCTCGCTCTCGATGGCGGCCAGGCCATCGGTCACGCTCTCGGCCACGCGAACTTCATAGCCGCGGCCTTCCATGGCGCGGGCGAGACGGGTCGAGAACGGCCGGTCGTCGTCGACGATCAAGAGACTCTTGTCGGCGCGATCTTCGAACGCGGCAGGCGCATCGGCCATCAGACATTCTCCTTGCATCCGAGGATGAAATCCCTTCATGAGCGAGCCTGTCCGGCTCCTCTCTCATATGGGAATTCTTCCCCTAAACTTTGAGAGACGGCGACGTGTCTCCCTGCGGCGAAATTGCCGCACCTCGTTCAAACGCATGACGGGGCCAAACGATCCGTGCGATGGCCCCGGAGGCCGGCGGCGCGGCGTTCGTCAGGATCAGTTCGGCGCCCGAACGCTCGATCAGGGTCTTGGCGATGAACAGCCCCAGGCCCAATCCTCCGCCTTCCTCGCTGTCCTCCGTCCGTTCGGCGGCGCTGCGGGTGGTCACATAAGGCTCGCCGACCCTGAGCAGAATATCGGGCGCGTAACCGGGGCCGTCATCCCGGATCTCGATGAAAACCTCGTGAGGAGACCAGCAGGCCTCGATCATGACCCGGCTTTCGGCGAAGTCCGTGGCGTTGTCGAGGATGTTCGACAGGCCATAGACGACGCCCGGGTTGCGCCGCCCCATGGGCTCCGGTCCCTCGCCCCTGGTCTCGACCTTGACGTCGAAGCCCACGGCGCGCTGCGGCTCGACGATCTCCTCCACCAGATGGCTGAGCGAGATGGTCTCCAGGAACTCGGCTTCCTCCTCCTGGCCCATGGAGGTGAGCTTGGTCAGGATGGTGCGGCAGCGCTCCACCTGCTCCTGCAGGAGCTTCAGATCCTCCCCCTCGGGGCCATCCTTGGGCATGGAATGGCTCAGCTCCTTCGTCACCAGGGCGATGGTGGCGAGCGGCGTGCCGAGCTCATGGGCGGCCGCGGCGGCCAGACCGTCGAGCTGGGACAGGTGCTGCTCCCGGGCGAGCACCAGCTCGGTGGCCGCGAGCGCCTGGGCGAGCTGCCTGGCCTCCTCGGCGACCCGCCAGGCATAGATGCCCGTGAAGGCCGTGCCGAGGGCGATCGCCGTCCAGATACCGGTTACGTAGAGGAAGGGGAGGGAGAGGTCCTGTCCGGGAAACCACGGCAGCGGCCGATGGGTGAGCACCAGGAGCGTCGCGCAGCCGATGGCCAGAAGGCCCAGGCCCAGGGTCCGCTCCGGGGTCAGGGCCGTGGCCGAGATCAGGACGGGCGCCAGGAACAGCATGGCGAAGGGGTTCTCCAGGCCCCCCGTCAGGTAGAGGAGCCCCGTCAGCTGCAGGATGTCGAAGGCGAGCAGCGACGTGGCGATATTGTCGCTGAGCCGGTGGCTCGCCGGGTACTGGATGCGCAGGAGCAGGTTGACCCAGACCGAGGCGCCGATGACGAGGAAGCAAAGACCGAACGGGAGGGGGAAGCCCAGGCCGAATCGGACGCCCGCGACCGCCGCCGCCTGACCGGCGATGGCGAGCCAGCGCAGGCGCACGAGCGTGTCGAGTCGCAGGTGCCGGGCATGGTGGGTCAGGCTTTTCTGGTCGATCTTGGACATCCCCGAACAGAATAGGGCCGTGATTGTGTTCGCCAAGCATCCATTCTTGGCCTATTTTCCTAAGATGTGCTTAGGCTCTGCTCCGGAACCAAAGTATGTAGCCCGTTTTCGCTGTGGAAGAGATAGTCTGTTGCAATAATCTGAAGGAACTTTAATCTTAAAATTACGGTTGAGGATAAAGCCTACCGCATGATGCGAGAATCAGGCGCCCGACCCTTTTTGGGGACAATGATGAACTTTTCATATGTTTGGTACGATACGGCGCATTGGCTTTTGAGCCCCGCTCGCGCCGCGTCCGATTTCACGAAGCATTTCTTCGACAATCCCGGCAACCCCCTGACCAACACGCCCTATGGCCGGACCGTCTCGGCGGCCTGCGAGCTGTTCGAGCGCACCACGCGGCGCTACGGCAAGCCCGCCTTCAACCTGCCGACCACTTCGATCGGCAACGAGGAGGTGGCGGTCACCGAGAGAATCGTCTGGGATCGCCCGTTCTGCCGCGTCATCTCCTTCGATCGCGACCACGCCCTCGCCAAGGAGCAGCCGAAGCTCCTGATCGTCGCGCCCATGTCGGGCCATTACGCCACGCTCCTGCGCGGCACCGTCGAGACCTTCCTGCCGACCCACCAGGTGATGATCACCGACTGGATCGACGCCCGCATGGTCCCCCTGGCGGAAGGCGCCTTCGATCTCGACGATTACATCGATTACCTTAAGGACATGTTCCGGGCGTTCGGTCCGGACCTGAGCGTCATGGCTGTTTGCCAGCCGGCCGTTCCCGTGATCGCGGCCATCGCCCGCCTCGAGGCCGAGAACGACCCGCTCGTCCCGCGCTCGATGGTCCTGATGGGCGGCCCCATCGACACCCGCCGCTCGCCCACCGCGGTCAACCGGCTGGCGGAGGAGCGCGGCATCGACTGGTTCCGGCAGCACTGCATCACCAAGGTGCCCCCGTCCCATCCGGGCTTCTGGCGCGATGTCTATCCAGGCTTCCAGCAGCTCTCCGGCTTCATGGCCATGAACATCGACCGGCACCTGACCGCCCATTACGAGATGTTCAACCACCTCGTGGACGGCGACGGCGATTCGGCCGAGAAGCACCGGGAGTTCTACGACGAGTACCTCGCCGTCATGGACCTGACCGCCGAGTTCTACCTGCAGACGATCGAGACGGTGTTCGTCAACCACGAGCTGCCCAAGGGCGAGATGATGCACCGGGACGAACCCGTGGATCTGATGGCCATCCGGCGTTGCGCCATCATGGCCGTCGAGGGCGAGCGGGATGACATCTCGGGCGTGGGCCAGACCCTGGCGGCCCTGGACTTGACCCCCAACCTGTCCTCCGACAAGAAGCTCTATCATCTGCAGGCCGGGGTCGGTCATTATGGCGTCTTCAACGGTTCTCGTTTCAGGGCTCAGATCGCTCCTCGAATCGCTGAATTCATTGAGAATCACAGCCGAGAGCCAGCCCGGAAGAGGCCGTCAAGAGCCTGACTCTGTTCTTGATGCGTTCTTAGGAGCGGCAAACGGCTGCGCTGACAGAATCGACCTGTCGGGGCAGATTGCGGACATGAAATCCGCCCTGTTTCGCCGCGTTCCCGCGGACCCGCCTCACCTCAGAGTCTTTCACGATGGCCAGACCTTCAAGGTGGCCCTCAAGCGCCGTCCGACGGCCAAGCGAATCACCCTGCGCGTCTCGAACGCGACCGGCGAGGTCGTGCTCAGCATCCCCGAGCGCACGGACGTAGGCCTCGCCCAGAAGTTCGCCGACAGCCACAGCCAGTGGATCGCCACCCGGCTCGCCAAGGTGCCGGAGCGCGTGCCCTTCGAGCCGGGGGCCCTGGTGCCCTTTCGCGGCGTGCCTCATCGGATCGTCCATTGGTCGACCATCCGGGGCGTGACCCAGGCCACCAAGGGCGGCGCGGGCGAGCCGATCATCGCCGTGGCCGGCGAGGTGTCCCATGTGGCCCGTCGGGTACGGGATTTCCTCGAGGCCGAGGCGAAAAAGGACTTCGCCGCGGCCGTGAGGAAGCATACGGCCCAGCTCGGGCAGCCGGCCAAGCGCATCACCGTGCGCGACACCAAGAGCCGCTGGGGCTCCTGCTCGGCCAACGGGGCGCTCAGCTTCTCCTGGCGCCTCATTATGGCGCCGCCTTTCGTACTCGATTACCTCGCCGCCCACGAGGTGGCCCACCTGCGCGAACTGAACCATTCCAACCGGTTCTGGAAGCTCACCTACCAGCTCTGCCCCCGCACCGACGAGGCGGAAGCCTGGCTCAAGACCTACGGCAGCGCCCTGCACCGGATCGGGTGAGGGGCGCTGCCGGGCTCAATAAAGGATGATCTTTCCAAGAACGTGTTTGAACGAGATGCCGTTTGGGCGACTTTCTCCTGAGAAATTTCTCACGATGAATGTTCCTTGACGGCCATCGCTGCTCTCGATTGCAGGATAGGGATCATCCTGCGGCGGTCGATGTTCAGTATCCGATAGGTACTTTGCCAGGAGTGGCGAAAGATCAAAGCGGGAGGTGCCATTTTCGCCGCTGACTTCCACGACATTGTCCTTAAACAGGACCTTATAAGGGCTTGCCGCCAAGTAGCGAATTTCTGCATCGCTGTTATGGTAAAGGTAAACGTCATCGATAAAGGTGGCTGAGCCAAAGCTTATGATCTTTCTCTCTGAGAAGTTGATAAAGCTGTTGCTCGGCTTAAAGATTTTGGGTTCCGCGCGAGTGTCCGCTGCTGACGAGACATTGGTTCCTGCCCGGGCAGATTGACTATAGAACCTCACCTTCTCGGCACTCAGCGGCCCAACCGCCGCGACGAGTGTCAGAACGCCACCCGTGAGCGGCACAAGGCGGATGTCGAACGGCCGACGAATGAGGGTAGACAGCACCAGGAACGCGGCGCCTACGATCACCAGGATCAACCAATAGCGCTCCTCCGTAATGCCATAGGCCCGGACCCGGATCACGGTCGCGAGTGTCAACAGGGCGAGAGGTACCAACGTGCTCGCAAGCCACGAGCCGTGAAACAGACGCCGCAAGCGGGCAAACTGCTCGTTAGGCCCGGAAGCAAGAAGATAAGTCCCATAACCAAGCGCCATATAAAGCGGCACGATCATACCGATCTGCCCTTTCGGCAACTCGCCTAAGAACGCGATGCGGATGGCATAGAGATGAATGATGGCGCCAAACGTCAGCACTAGTGGGATCAACAATGCGTCGGTCAAAACGGCGATGCCACGCAGCAGGATATTATCTTGGGCCACGTCGATTGGCTCGACTGTGACGGAAGCCACCAGCGTCAGCCACAGCAGGGGAAAGGCGAAGAAGGCGACCAGCGTCGTCAATGTAGATACAAGGTTGCCGCTGTTCCATCCGAGTAAGGAATCGATGGCGAAGAACACGATTGCGCCGCCTGCAAGCACGATGCCCAAAGCGAGAAGAGAGGCGGCAAGACTTAAGATGAGATGGGCATTTACGAGCCAAAAGCCGCTCATACCCTGCCGCGCAGCCATTCCCGCCGTCACGGACATGAAGCACACGAATGCAAAGAAGAGCGGAGGGATAGTGTAATCTCCGAACTTCACCCAGAACAGAAGCGAGACGCCGATCAGAAATCCTATTCCCTCGGCCAGAGCCCGGACCCAGAGCCGTTGTCCGGATGAGGCAAACGCCATGATGGTGGCCGTGAAGAACGACAGGATCAGCGCTAAGATGACATCGCCGCGCTTCTCGCCGTAGATCGGGACGAGCAGGGCGGCAGTCACAAGGCTCGAAGCGAGGACGGCGAATGGGAAGCGGCGAAGAGCCAGGGTGGAAACAGGAAGGAATCGACTGGCTCGAGTCAAGAAGGACATGAGAACGTTCTTTCGATACAAAGTTTCGTTCTTATGCGATCTGCGCTTGCCCGCAGCAAGAGGACCGTTCTTCGATGCTCCACGCCAGGATCAGTTTGGGTTTGGGCAAACGTTCCTCGACACATCCAGCGCTCGATCTCTCATGCCGAATGCGGAACTCTCACAGCGGATTGCCTACCCTTGTTGAAGGGATGCTCCGGCTGCGCTCGACACGAAACCCAACTCCTTTGTTTCCATTAAACAATTTATCGGTTTTTTAACCGGCGCCCCGCACATCTAACCTTAGGGTAATGGACTTGAACATTCGCCGATCCGCCGTTTCAGAGCTGGACGCGAAGGCAGGTCCGCAGGGGCATGATTCCAATGGCAATCAAAGGTTTTTCGATCCCGCAGAAGGTGATCGCGGTCGTTTCTCTCATGGGGCTCGTGGCGGCCATCATCGCCGTGGTGGGCTGGCACGAGACGTCCAAGCTCAGGGACGCGATGGAGGTTGTCGGCCGGCGCGAGGAGGCGGCGCGCGAGGCGATGGACCTGCGCGTCGACATCATCGCCATCAGCCGGATGACCTATCAGGTGGCGCAGCAGCCGCACAAAGCGTCCGATTTCAGCCAGGAGGCTGATCGCCGCATCAAGGAGATGCTGGAGCGGTTCAGGATTCTCGAGGGGGTCGCGGACGCGCAGGAGAAGGCCCTGCTCGACCAGATGCGGGCGGCCCTGAACGGCTATTTCGACGTCATCCGCTCCATGATCAAGGTGGCGGCCTCCGACAAAGGGGCCGATCAGGCGATCATGAACGCCGAGGTCGAGAAAGGGCTGGCCGCCCAGCGCAACGTGACCGACACGGTGAAGGGCTACAGCGCCTATACGGCCAAGAAACTCGCCGCGATGCGCTCGGATTCCGAGGAAGGAGCGAATGCGGCCATCCGGCTCCAGATCGGCGTGGCCGCCACGGGCATTCTGCTCGGGCTTCTGATCAGCCTCCTGATGACCCGGTTCAGCATCGTGTCGCCCCTGCGCAACCTGACCTCGGTCATGCGCCGCCTGGCGAACGACGATCTCGCGGTCGAGCTGCCCTCCGGCAACCGCAGCCGCGACATCGGCCAGATGATCGAGGCCGTGCAGGTCTTCAAGGATCGTATGGTCCGCAACAAAGCGCTCGAGATCGAGGCGGTTCAGGCCCGCGAGGCCTCCGAAGTCCAGCGCAAGCGGATGATGACCGAACTGGCCGAGACCTTCGACGGCGCCATCGGCGAGATCATCCTGTCCGTCTCCACGGCGGCCGACCGCATGCAGGCGACCGCCGAGCAGCTGACGGGGTCGGCCCAGGCGACCTCCTCGCGCTCCACCGCCGTCGCGGCGGCGGCCGAGCAGACCTCGGCCAATGTGCTGGCCATGTCGAGCGCCACGGAAGAGCTGGGCGCCTCCGTGAGCGAGATCAGCCGCCAGGTCGAGCAATCCGCCGTCATGTCCCGCGAAGCCGTGCAGGCCGCGACCCTGACGACCGAGATCGTCTCGCAGTTGAGCGCCGCCGCCGACCGGGTCGGCGCCGTCATCGACATGATCTCGGCCATCGCCGGCCAGACCAACCTGCTGGCGCTGAACGCCACCATCGAGGCGGCCCGAGCAGGCGAGGCGGGTCGGGGCTTCGCCGTGGTCGCCACCGAGGTGAAGTCGCTCGCCGACCAGACCTCCAAGGCGACCGCCGACATCTCGAGCCAGATCGCCGCGATCCAGGCTTCGACTTCCCAGGCCGTGGAGGCGATCAACGGCATCACCCAGCGCATCCAGGCGATGAGCGACGTGTCGAGCAGCATCGCCATGGCGGTGGACCAGCAGGGCGCGGCCACGCAGGAGATCGTCTCCTCCGTGAACCAGGCCTCCGCCGGCACGGGGGAGGTGACGGCCAACATCAACAAGGTGGCCCAGGTGGCCGAGGAGACGGAAGTGGCCGCCCACCAGGTGCTGACATCGTCCTCGGCGCTCGTGGATCAGGCCGAGCATCTGCGCAACCAGGTCAGTCACTTCCTGGCGACCGTGCGCGCGGCTTAGAGCTGCTTCCACTCACGTGGAATCATCTCTCTTCCTTGCGCAGCGCATCGGCCGTGAATTCGAACCCACGGCCGATGCGCTCAGTTTTTGTTGTGTCGCATCTTTACACGCAAAACCGGTTCCCACCTTTGCGTTCGATGCTTTAGCCGCATTTCTTGACGGTGAACCGGATCCACTTCACCGAAAAATGGCTCTGGCGCATCGTGCGGAAAACAGCGTCCGCTTTTCACCGACGCGGCCCTCCGGATCCGCACGCTGCGCTAAGACCTCGGGCACCATGCGCTAGATAAGGAAAAGGCGGCTCTTCAGCGAAGAGCCGCCTTTCCGCCGAATTCTCCCAACGTCAGACGATGAAGAAGCTGGCGTGCGTCAGAGCCGGCTTCTCGCCGTTCTCGTTGACGACGGCGAACAGGATCGGTGCGATATCCTTCTTGGCGCCGCTGGCGCCGTCCACGTCGTAGAAGAGACGCCCGGTCGCCGGGTCGTAGATGATCCGGTCGTCCTGATCGTGCGCTTCGGTCCCGAGCGCGAAGGCATTCGCCGTGAGCTGGCCGAGCCCGAGGCTTATAAAGATCTTCTGCGAGAGCTGGATGCGGTCTCCCTCGGCGAGGCTGAAATCCAGGATCGAGTCGGCCGTCGTCTTCATCACGGCGGTGTCGAAGACGAAGGTGTCCGCTCCCGTGCCGCCCGTGAGCAGATCGCGTCCTTCGCCGCCATTGAGGGTGTCGTTTCCGCCGGCACCATTGAGGGTGTCATTTCCGACGCCGCCGCGGATCACGTTGTCTCCGCTATTGCCGACCACATCCTCGCGCCGTTGATCCTCGATGGTGATCGCGAAGGTCTTGTTCACCGTTTCCATTCCATCGCTCACCGCGACGGTGACGGACAGCTGGGCGTTCTGCTCGAAGTCGATCTTCGTCGCGTCCTTGACGCGCAATTCCCCGTTCACGAGCTCGACGCTGCCACCGGCATCATTCAGGAGGGTGTAGGTCAGGGCCGTTCCATTCGGATCGGTGGCCGAGACCAATCCGATCACGTGCCCTTCCGCCACGTTCTCTTGAACCACGGAATTGGAGAGCTGGAGATTCGTCGGCGCCTTGTTGATATCGGTTACAACGATGGACACGTTGCCGGAATTCTGGCCGCCATGCCCGTCATCGGCAATCACGTTGTACGTGAAGGTGGAGTCCTGTGCGACCTGAATCAGCTTCTGATCACGAACGACAATCGTGTTGTTGACGATTTCGAACCTTCCATCCGCGCTGATCAGGCCGTTGGAGCCGTCCAGCGCCTGACTGAAGGTATAGGTGAGAGAATCGCCGTTCGCATCGCTGGCCGAAAGAGTGCCGACCTGGCTTCCGGCCACCGCCATGTCGCTGATCGAGCCGCCTGCCAGTTGCGGCGCGGTCGGTGCGATGTTCGATGCGAGAGACGTGACGGAGATGTTGCCGACCGACTGGCCCGCGACCCCTTGATCATCGACGATGGAAATCGTGAAAGTCGTCGTCTGCGCAGAGCCGACGGGAGCGACGCGATCTGTCGGATCGAACTTGAGGGCCTGGATGGCGGCCTGGACCTCGGCGACCGTCCCGATGACGGTATAGGTGCCCGCATTCCGGTCGTAGGTGACGCTGCCCGGATTGGGGACGCTGCCCAGATTGGTGAACTCGCCCTTGGATGCGGCATCCATGGCGATGGTGACCCTCACCCACGCTCCATCGTCGTTGATCGTTACATTGCCGAAGGGCGATGCAAGATCCGTATCGGCGATGGTCACGGCCACGGGCGTATCGACGCCGCCGATGACCGGGGCTTGGTTTTGTTGGATGCCGCCATGAACCGAGTCGACACTGATATTGGTGTTCGGAGCTGCCGACAGACCACCCGCATCTGTCACCATGATGGTGAAATGCGAGGTCTCGATGCTGCCGTTCTCCGCGTCGGAGCGAATGGCCGGATTGTAGAGCAGGGCCTGCACAGCCAACTGGGCATCTGCCGCCGATCCGGTGAACGTGAAGATCCCGGCCTCCTCATTGTAGTCACCGCCATTGACGGGAACCAGAACACCCTTGTCGGGTCTGTCCAACGTGATTGTCACCGTGACCGTATCGCCGGAATTCGTGTCTCCGATCGTCACGTCCGAGAATGGCGCAGCGAGATTGGCTTCCTCGTCGTCTGCGATCGTCACAACGGAAACCGGAGCGTCGATGGTGGGGGCGTGGTTCGTTGCCGTTGCGCTCACCGAGACGTTGGTGTTTGTCGTGGTATAGGTTCCGTCCCAGGCGGAGATCGTGAAATTCGTCGTCTGGACGGATCCGACCTGTGCGTCCGGACGGTCGGCCGGATTGAACTGGAGCGCCTGAATGGCGGCCTGGACCTCGGCGATCGTGCCGCTGACCGTGTAGGTTCCCGCAACCCGGTTATAGGTGCCGCTGCCCAGATTGGTGAACTCGCCCTCGGATGCGGCATCCATGGTGATTGTGACTCTCACCCACGCGCCGTCGTCCTTGATCACCACGTTCGCGAAGGGTGACGCAAGATCCGTATCGGCGATGGTCACTCCCACAGGGGCTTCGGCACCTTCGATGATCGGTGCCTCGTTCGGGAGCGAGCCATGGATCGATTCCACCCGAACATTGGTGTTCGTGACCGAGAGGCCCGATCCATCATAAAGCTTGATGGTGAAGGTGCTGACCTCGACGCTGCCGTTCTCCGCACCCAGGCGCGTCCGCGGATTGTACTCCAGAGCCCTTAGTGCGGCTTGGACGGTCTGCACACTGCCCGAGACGGTATAGTAATAATAACCGTACACGGGATCGGTGTTGACCATGATGGATCCACCCTGGCCAGGAACGAAAACGCCTTTGGATGGATCGTCGAGATAGACTCTCAGCTGAACGTAGGAATTGTTGGTGGTCGCTTCCGGATCATCGAGCACCACGTTGGCGAAGGGCCTCGCGAGATCATCTTCCTCGTTATCCGCGATCTGCACTGTCGTAGGCTGCGCTTGGATGATTGGCGCCAAGTTCGGCATGGTCGGATTGAGGGTGAAGTTGGTGTTCGTCGTGGTGAGGCCGCCATCCGTCACGGTGATGGTGAACTTCACGGTGGCGGTCTGCAGGGCGTCGAACTTCAAAGCCCGTATCGCCGCCTGAACCTGAGCAGCCGTGCCGGTGACGGTATAGGTCCCGGCCACCGCATCGTAGGTGCCGGTGCCGAGATTCACGAACGTTCCGTAATTCCGATCGTTCATGGCCACCGTCGCGGTGACGGTCGGGCTGCTGTCGGAAATCGTCAGCTTGGTGAAGGCCGCAACGGGTCCCGAGACTCCATACGAGAGCGTATCCGATCCCGAGACGACGGGGGCCGAATTGGCAGGGGCCGTGCCGTGGACAGAGTTCACCTTGATGGTGCTGACCGGCCCGGTCGACGCGCCCGCCGCATCGGTGACGGTAATCGTGAACTGCGTGGTCTCGGTGCCGTCGGCGGTCCGGTCCGTCGGGTTGAATTTCAACGCGCGCAAGATAGCCCGGACATCGCTGGCCCATCCGGAGACGGTGTAGACACCGGTCGCGGCATCGTATGTTCCGCTCGTAGAGATCAGGACGCCTTTGGCGGGGGAGTCCAAGGCGATTCTCGCCGTCACGATGTCGCTGAGATTCGGGTCGATGAGCTCGATGCTGACGAAGGGCGATACGAGATTGACGTTGTCCGTATCGACGACAGTGTAGGCCACCGTCGGAGCGATCAGAATGGGCGCGCGGTTCTGCGCCACCACATCAACCGAGATATTGCTGTTGGGCACGGAGGCGATGCCGTGATCGTCCACCACCGTGATCGTGAAGGAATCGCTCCTTATGGATCCGACCGTGCCCGCGCTCGTGGCGTTGGGTGAAGCGTTCTGGCTGAATTGCAGGCCACGTAGAGCAGCCTGCACGGTCGCGAGGTCGCCGCTGACGGTGTAGGTGGCGGCAAGGCGGTCGTAAACACCGGTGCCGAGATTGGTGAAGGTGCCGATCGCATACCCGGGAAGCTGGTTCATCTTCACCGTGACGGTGACCCATGAACCATCATCGTCGACTGTGAGATCCGCGAAAGGATTCACGACGCCCGTGTCGGCCACCGTCACCCGGGTCGGGCTCGAGGCGCCGAGAATGGTCGGGGCGCGGTTGCTGTAGTCGATGCTGCCTTCGCCGACGAGGATGACGTTCTCGATATTGGCGAGCCTGAGGTGGTCGAAGCCGCTGACCGACACATAGACCGTATCGGTGCCGCCATTGGCCAGCTCCGTGACGGAATCCTTTAGATTGTCGATATAGTAGACATCATTGCCCGCGCCACCGACCATGATGTCGGCGCCGATGCCGCCGTCGAGCGTGTCGTTGCCGTTCCCGCCGTCCAGCGTGTCCCTGCCGCTGCCGCCGACGAGGCTGTCATGCCCATCTGCGCCGATCAGAAGGTCATTGTTGAGACCTCCGTCCAGGGTGTCGTTGCCGATGCCGCCATCGAGCGTATCGTTGCCGACATCGCCTGAGAGCACATCATTGCCGCCGACGCCGCTCAGGCTGTCATTTCCGCCCAGGCCAAACAGATGGTTGTTCAGGCTGTTGCCGTCAACATAGTCGTTATATTTGGTCGCAACCAGATCGATCGCAGAAGAATAGATGCGATCTTCATCCCATTGAGGGATGCTCGATCCGCTGATGTACTTTCTGACATATCCTTGGGCCAGATCCGCTAAGATCATACCGGCCAGATTCTTCCCATTGACATCAAGCACGACCATCTGATCATACCGTAGGGTTGTCGCCCCGTTGGCGTAGATTTGGTCGTTGCCTGCCGACCCATAGACCACGTCGGCGCCGGATCCTACATACAGCCAGTCTTGGGCGTTGCTGCCATACAGCGTGTCGTTGCCCGCAGCGCCGTCGAGCGTCACCGCCTCACTGCCGGCCTTGAGAACGTCGCCGCTGCTGCTGCCGACGACGGAGTTGATGGATTGGAGAGTATCGGTGCCTTGACCGGTGGCGATTCCCGTTGCCAGATCGACTTGGACGGCGGCGCTGCCCTGGAAATACGCGATGCCGCCGATCAGGAGGTCGTCGCCGGCGCCACCGATGAGATAATCCTTGTCCCATTCGCTTCCGGCGCCCATGAGGGTGTCGTTTCCGGCGCCGCCGTTGAGAGTGAACTGATCCGGCGTATCGCTCGCATTGATGATGTCGTTCCCCTGGGAACCGACCAGCGACTCGATGCTGACGTAGGTGTCGGTACCTCCCCAGGTGTCCTTGCCCGTCATGGATGCATAGGTCTGGCCATTGTAGGTCCAGCTTACGGTCGTGAGATTGACCACGATGCCCGCGCCGCCCGTTTCCGTCGCATAGGAGACGGTGTCGTTGTAGCCATCGCCGCCATCCAGGGTATCGTTGCCGCGCCATCCGATCAGAAGATCGTCGTCGTCGCCGCCATAGAGCTTGTCGTTGCCGGTGCCGCCCCGCAACGTGTCATATCCCAGGTCGCCATAAATCGTCGTAGCGGTGGTGGTGCTATGGCTGCCCAGATCGTTGTCGCCGGCATCGCCGGTGATGACGCTTGGATTTGCAGCGGGCGCTAGTCCGAACGTCATCGCCTTCTGCGTCGAGGACTCCTCCTCGGCTTCAAGAGGCTCGGTGACATCCGACAAGACATCTCCCGTCTGGATCACGATCAGATCATCAGCAGATTTATCCATCGGAAGTCCCCTGTTCTAAAGGCTTGTTGGGTCAATTCCCCTCGATGGATCATATGTGAACGGTTTCAGCGCAGATGCTCCCTGAACAAGCAGGTTCCGCAGCGACCGAACGGAATCGATGCTCTCAAGCCGGAATAGCCGTTCATTATCAAAATGTTACTCAGTTGCTGCCTTTTCGCAAAGTGGCTTTGCGAAAAGGCAATGAGATCGAATAACGTTCCATAACAAAGGGTTAGTCATATTCAGACTGCGCAAGGACCGCGCATCTCCAGCTCGGCTTTCAGCCCATAGGCGCCGCTGGACCGGCGGATTCGCAGGTGCAGCCCTCCCGAATCCCAGCACGCGTGACAGCGGGTGCTTTCCAGGGTAGTCCGGACCTCCTTCGTTGCTGCGATCATTCCATGCTCAAACCCGACACGCTGGCCCTCACCATCGTCCTGGCGCTCCTGACCGCGCTCGGGCCACTCTCGACGGACATGTACCTGCCCTCGCTCCCGGCGATCGCCGCAGGGCTCCAGGCCAGCACGGGACAGACGCAGCTGACCCTGTCGGCCTTCCTTCTCGGCTTCGCCGCCGGGCAGTTCTTCTACGGGCCGATCTCCGACCGGATCGGGCGCAAGCCCGTGCTGCTCTTCGGGCTCGGGCTCTTCACCGTGGCCAGCCTGATCTGCGCGCTGTCGCCCAATATCGAGACGCTGATCGGCGCCCGCTTCCTGCAGGCGCTCGGCGCCTCGGGCCCCATCGTGCTCGGGCGCGCCATCGTGCGCGATTTCTACGAGGGCCCGCGCGCGGGCCGCGAATTGTCGCGCATGGGCACGATCATGGGCGTGGTGCCGGCGGCCGCTCCCGTTCTCGGCGGCGTGATCGAGCGCTTCTCCGGCTGGCGCGTGACCTTCGGGGTCATGATCCTGTTCGGCATCGCGCTCGCCGCCACCATCCTGTGGCGCATGCCGGAGAGCATCCGCAGGAAATCCGACGTGCCGATCTCCTTCCCGGCGATCCTGCGCGGCTTCCGGCTTCTGCTCGGACATGCCGGCTACCGGACCTATGTGGGCCTGTCCATGCTCACCTATGGCGGGCTCTTCGCCTTCATTTCCGGTTCGTCCTTCGTGCTGCAGAAGATCTACGGCTTGGACGAGCTGTCCTTCGCCTTCTCCTTCACCTTCGTGGTGGTGGGCTTCATGACCGGCACCATGCTGGCGCAGCGCTTCGTCGGCCGCTACGGGCTCGACGGCACGATCCGGATCGGCGTGACCTGCCTCGCGCTCGGTGGCGTCACCATGCTGGCCCTGGTGCTGGCGGGCATCCCTTCGTCCCTCAGCATCAGCGCCCCCATGGCGCTCTACGGCGTCGGCGTCGGCCTCACCATGCCGCAATCCATGGCCTCGGCCCTGATGCCCTTCCCGGATCGCGCAGGGGCGGCCTCGTCCCTGCTCGGCATCTGCCAGATGACCTTCGCGGCCATCGTGGGGATCCTGTTGGGACGCAACCTCGATGCGTCGGCGATCCCTCTGCCCACCACCATCGCGGCGACGGGCCTGCTGGCCCTTGCCCTGTTTCTGGCGACGGGACGGGCGCGGAGCACTCAGCCCAAGGGCTGATCCGCCAGGGGGAGCTTGGCGATCACATCGGCGGCTCGATGGTCGGCCGAAACTCCGTCGATGAAGAAGACGTCTCCGCGCGAGTTCTCGGTCCGCAGCGGCAGGATCCTCCGGTAGGCGGGAGAGTCGTACCAGGCGCGGGCCCTGTCCTGGTCCGGGAACGCGATCACGATCAGGTCCCCCGACCAGGATCCTTCCACCACCGTGGCCGGCCCGCCGTGAATGATGAAGCGTCCCTCGAACGGCGCGAGGGTTTCATCGATGCGGCGCAGGTATTCGACGATGTCGGGACCGACATCGACTTCGTGCAGATGGCCGATGGCATAGGCTGTCATGGCAGGCTCCTTCCTGAGTGGCGAAGCGAGCATGCCGAGGGGAGAGAGCGCTGGCGATTACGTGGCAGGTAATGAGGCAGAAGATTTCGAACGGGCCCTCGTCAGTCCGGGGGACGCCTCGGACTGACGATGCGGCGAACGAAGGAGCCCCTGCCTCACAACCCGAACAGCTTCTCGAAGAAATTCTTTTCGCGGCTGGCGCGGCGCTGCGGCGTGGGCTGGGGGGCGATCCAGGCATTCTCGCCGGCGCCTGCCGTGGCATAGCGCGGATCCTGACCGGCGCCGGCCACCGGCACCTCGTTCCGGAAGCGCTCGCTGCCCGGCAGCGGTACGGGCTGCTGGTCCTTGAGCGCGACCTTCATGAAGTTGTGCCAGACCTCGCTGGGAAGATTGCCGCCGCTGACCCGTTTGGTGAGCGTGCCGTCGTCGTTGCCGAGCCAGACGCCGGCTACCAGGCTGCCGGTGAAGCCCACGAACCAGGCATCCTTGTAATCGTCGGTCGTCCCGGTCTTGCCGGCCATGATCCAGCCGGGAACCTGCGCGGACCGCGCCGTGCCGACCACGAAGGTGTTGTGCATCATGTCGTTCATCATGGCGACCGCGTTCGGATCGATGACGCGACCGAGCCCGCCCGATGTCGGCCGCTTGTAGATCAGCTTGCCGTCCGTGGTCTTCACCTGGGCAATCACGTAAGGCACGACGCCCATGCCGCCATTGGCGAACGACGCATAGGCGCTCACCAGTTCGAGCGGTGTGACCTCCGAGGTGCCCAGCGCGAGCGAACCGTTGGCCTGGAGCGGCGAAGAGATGCCGAGCCGCTGCGCCGTCTGCGCCACGTTCTTCGGCCCGACCTCCATGTTGAGCTTGACCGCGATGGTATTGAGGGAGAGCGCCAGCGCATCGCGCATGGCGATCGGCCCGCGATATTTGCGGTCGTAGTTCTTGGGGGCCCAGCCGCCGAAATTCACGGGTCCGTCCTCGAGGACCATGTCGGGCGTGTAGCCGCGTTCCACAGCGGTAAGATAGACGAAGGGCTTGAAGGATGATCCAGGCTGGCGGCGGGCGGTCGTGGCCCGGTTGAACTGGCTCGTCTCGTAATTGCGGCCGCCCACCAGCGCCCGCACGGCGCCGTCCGGCTGCAGGGCCACGAAGGCGCCCTGGCTCACGTTGAACTTCTGGCCCTTGGCGTCGAGCTCTTCCACCAGGACGCGCTCGGCGGCCGCCTGCATCGTAGGCTCGATGGTGGTCGAGACCACGATGTCGGATTCCACGTTGCCGACGAAATCGTCGAGCACGTCCATCACGTAATCGGCCGCGTAATTGGCCGAGCCTGCGCCTTTCGCGCGCACGGGCTCGGCGGGCGCGCCCAGCGCCGTCTTGGTCATGCCCGGCGTGATGAAGCCGAGCTCGTTCATGGCGGCGATCACGAGTTCCGCACGGGCCTGCGCGCGCTCGGGATTGCGGTTGGGCGCAAGGCGCGAGGGCGACTGGACGAGGCCGGCCAGCACGGCTGCTTCCGAGAGCGAGATGCTGCGGGCGGACTTGCCGTAATAGCGCTGGGAGGCAGCCTCGACGCCGTAGGCGCCGGCGCCGAAATAGACCCGGTTGAGGTAAAGCTCGAGGATCTGGTCCTTCGAGTAGTTGCGCTCGAGCCAGAGCGCCAGGATCGCCTCCTGGATCTTGCGCGAGGCGGTGCGCTCCTGGGTCAGGAACAGGTTCTTGGCGAGCTGCTGCGTGAGGGTCGAGCCGCCCTGCAGGCCGCCCTTATGGGCCAGGTTGCGGTAGATCGCGCGGGCGATGCCGACGGGATCGATGCCGAAATGGTCGTAGAAGCGCCGGTCCTCGATCGCCACGAAGGCCTTGGGAAGGTAAGGCGGCAGCTCCTTGAGCGAGACCGTGCGTCCGCCGGTCTCGCCGCGGTTGGCCAGGAGCGAACCGTCGCTCGCCATGATGGCGATGTTCGGCGGGCGCTTCGGCACGGTGAGCTGGTCAATAGGCGGCAGCTGCGAAGCGTAATAGGCCACGACGCCGCCGATGCCGATGACGCCCCAGAGGCAGAGCACCAGACCGGCATAGACGAGCTTGCTGAAAAGGGAACGGCCGCCCTTGCGCTTGGATTTCTTGAGCTTGGCCGGACGTCCCGGTCCGCCCCCGCCGTTTGAAGAAGCCCGCCTGCGCGCCATAGTCCCCCCTGCCCGGTCCTCGGGCGAGAGGCGAAAGTCCAACTCCCCCGCTTCCCCAGCGGTCGCATCGAAGACCGGCTCGCGCCGGTCGCGTCCGTTCGCCACCTCTTAAACCCCGCATCGATCTGGCCGGTATATTGTCCGGCCTTTCATGCTGTGGAGCACCCTAAATGTGGCGGTTTAAGGGGCGGTTAACGAGGATTAACGTCTTAGCCGCAGGAACTTCGGGCTGGGTTCAGGCTCATTATTCCGCAGCGAGCGGCAGTTCTCCCGTCTCCAGGTCGGCCTTCGCGAGATCGTGAACGCGGCGCAGGTCGTTCAGGAACGCCTCGTAGGCTTCCCGCTTGGTCGCCTCGTCGGGCAGGCGCAGCAGGTAGGATGGGTGCACGGTGACGTAGCCCTCGTAGGACCCGAATCGGGCACGGCCGCGCGAGCGGGTGATCGGCGTCGCCTTGCCGGTGAGCGCTAGGAGCGCCGTCGCCCCGAGCGCCACGACAAGCTTGGGCTTTACCAGGTCGAGCTCCTTCATGAGCCAGGGCCGGTAATGCTTCACCTCGCCGGCCGTGGGCTTGGCATGGATGCGCCGGTGTCCGCGCTGCTCGAACTTGAAATGCTTCACCGCATTGGTGAGATAGGCCTGCTCGCGATCGATGCCGGCCTCCTTCATGGCCTTGGTCAGGAGCTTGCCGGCGGGGCCCACGAAGGGACGGCCCTGCAGGTCCTCCTGGTCGCCGGGCTGCTCACCGACGAAGACGATCTCCGCATGGGCAGGGCCCTCGCCGAACACCGCCTGGGTGGCACCGGGCACGAGAGGCCCGGCCTTGGCGATGATGGCGTTGAGTTCCTCCAGGGTTTTCGGCTCCTGGTCCCACATGGCCTCGAGAGCGCGCTCAGGGGTGCGTTTGGCGGGCATGGTCGCCTCCTGTTCGATCATCCGTTCAACGCGCCGGGAGGCGGTTTGGATCAGGCCGGGAATCGCCGCGGTCTCGGGCATGTTGCGCCAGTACTTCTTCGGCATCTCGGCCCGCATGGCGCTGGGGTTCACCCGGGCCGGATTGAACACGCTCTCGTAATAGCCGCGCCAGCCCTCCTCGAAGCTGTCCTCGGACGGAGCGTCCTCGCGCTGCGCGGGCGGCCCGAAGGTCAGGGTCCGGCGGTCCCAGCGCACCGAACCGATGGGCGTAAGGATCGTCCAGTCCATGGCGCGGAAGCGGTCGACGAAGAACGGAGCCGCCGCCTCCAGGATGAAGTGCTCCGGCTCGAACCAGGCGGCGAAGCGCTCGAGGTCTTCGCCCGGCATCCGCCGAAAGCGCACGAAGGCGTGCATCTTGTGCAGGTCGCGCCGCACGGACCGCGCCATCAGGTCGATGCGGTGGACGAGCGGGTCACTCGCGACATCGAGCAGCTCGCGCTCACCGTTCAGCACCCGCCAGACGAGCTGGTAGAGCAGCGCGTAGCGCTCCGGATCCCTGTGGCAGACCACATGCTCGATGAGGCGCGCGACGCCCTTCGGAATCGCCACCGGAGGCGCCTCTCCCATGGCTTCCTCGCCGAACAGGTTCGGGGCCTCGTCGATGGCGAAGACCACATGCTGCGGCGCCAGCTCCTCGGCGATCAGCCGCCGCACCGCCTGGCGGAAGGTGTGGAGATCCGCGCCGGTTCCGAGGGTGATGCGGTGCAGGCTCATGGGTTTGCTCTCGTCATCCTGACTGGGCTTTGTTCCCTCCCCCTTGCTGGGAGGGAAGAGACACAATCGGTTCGCGCTCATCCGAACAGGCTCAACTGTTCGGGCTTCTCGACCAACCTCTCGCGCAGGCCGAGGGAATCGAGCCTCGCTTTCGGGTGGTGATCGGCCGTGATGAGGAAGGGCTTGGCGCGCTTCAGCCCCGAGGTGAGGCGGGCGACGTCCTCCAGGCGCAGCGTCGTGTGCTTTCGCGCCACCACGATCTTGTCCACCGCCCGCGCCCCGAGGCCCGGGACGCGCAGCAGCATCTCGCGCTCGGCCCGGTTCACGTCGACGGGAAAGCGGTGGCGGTTCTTGAGCGCCCAGGCGAGCTTCGGATCGACGTCGAGGTCGAGCATGCCCTTGTCGGTCCCGGCGGCGATCTCGTCCACGTCGAAGCCGTAATAGCGCAGCAGCCAGTCGGCCTGGTACAGCCTGCTCTCGCGCATCAGCGGCGGCGATTTCAGCGGCAGGATGGCGCTCGAATCCGGGATCGGGCTGAAGGCGGAATAATAGACGCGCTTCATGGCGTAATGGCCGTAGAGCTTGGCGGAGGTGCGCAGCACGTCCGCATCCGTGGTGTCGTCCGCGCCGACGATCATCTGCGTGGTCTGACCGGCGGGCGAGAAATGGCGGCGCTCCTCGCGGGCCTCCTCGATGCGCTCGAACATCTGCGCCATGGCGGTCTCGATGGAGGCTCCGTCCTTCTCCGGCGCCAACCGCTCCAGGCTTTTTTCCGTGGGCAGTTCGAGATTGATCGACAGCCTGTCGGCCCACAGCCCCGCCTCCTCGATGAGCCAGGGGCTCGCCTCGGGGATGGTCTTCAGGTGGATGTAGCCGCGAAAGCCGTGGTCGCGGCGCAGCTTCTTGGCCACCAGCAGCATCTGCTCCATGGTGTAGTCCGGCGAGCGGATGATGCCCGAGGAGAGGAACAGTCCCTCGATGTAGTTGCGCTTGTAGAACTCGACCGTGAGCGTCACCACCTCGTCGACCGAGAACTTCGCCCGCTTCACGTTGGACGAGCGCCGGTTCACGCAATAGGCGCAGTCGAACAGGCAGTAATTGGTAAGCAGGATTTTCAGCAGCGAGACGCAGCGCCCGTCCGGCGTGTAGGCGTGGCAGATGCCGTTGCCGTCCGTCGAGCCCAGGCCTCCCACATCGGCCTTGCGCTTGGGCGCACCGGAGGATGAGCAGGAGGCATCGTATTTGGCCGCGTCCGCCAGGATGCGCAGCTTCTTGGCAAGCTTCTCGTCCATGGGTCTTTCGCAGGATTGTTCGTGTTTTGTTCTAGCATAAAGATCGGCCCTTGGCGAGGGCCGCAGCAGGGGCGGGAGGTCGCATCCGATCCCGCTGTCGGAGGACACGGCAGGACGACCATGCGGGCGACGGCGATTCCCGGCGAGCCCGTATCCGAAAGGGCCGGGGAAACGGGTCGTTCCGGTCTAACTGTGCTCTAATTCTCTCCTCTGATGATGCCGGGTGAAGGATTTCGGGGACAACCCGGCCGTCAAAGGAGGATACGATGCGCTTATCTCATCTCGGGGCCGTGCTCGCTCTCGGCTCCCTGCTCGTCTCGCCGGCCCTCGCGCAGACTGCCGCTCCGGGCACCGCCTCGCCCGGCACGGCCGCGAAGCCGCCGATGACCGGCACGGCTCCGGCGACGGGCGCCACCAAGCCGATGCCCAGCACCACATCGTCCACGAGCGCGCTCATCGACATCAACACCGCCTCCAAGGACCAGCTCGACAAGCTGCCCCAGATCGGATCGGCCCGGGCGGATGCGATCATCAAGGGACGCCCTTACCGGGCCAAGAACGAGCTCGTCGACAAGAAGATCATTCCGCAGAACGCCTATGACGCGATCAAGGACCGGATCATCGCCCATCAGAAATCGTGAACGCCAACAAAAAAGGGGCCCGACGGGCCCCTTTCTCTTATCCGCTGGGAACGGGTTAGCGATTGTACTTGAACTCCGGAGCAGCCTTCAGCTGATCCTTGGTCATGTTCAGCATGGCATGATCGGGAGCGGACCGGTTCATGTTGCTGTCGGCGGATGTCGTCGTCGTTGTCGTCGTCGTGGTTGAGCCAGCGGTCGAACCCGTCGTGGCCGGGGCATTGGTTGCCGTGCCGGTCGTGGTGTTCGCGGCAGTTGCGTTCGAGCGCGGCTCGTTCACGAACTTGATCTGGTCGAAAGGAACGGCGACGTCATGCTCGCCCATGCCGAGGAAGCCGCCGACGCCGATCACAACGGCCTCGATCTTGCCGCTCTGATCCACGAGCAGCTCGCTGATGTCGCCGATCTTCTCGTTGTTGTTATTGTAGACGTTCAGGCCTTCGATCTTCGATGCACGCCATTGGCCAGCCTTCTCCTGGGTCATCCAGTTGCCGCTGGACATGGCACCGCCCGACGTGGTGGTCGACGAAGCGGCGTTCGGGCTGGTGGTCGACGAACCAGCGGGCTGATTCTGGGCGAGCGCCGGGGCCGACAGAAGAGCCGTTCCGAGAAGCGCCATCATGAGATGCTTTGAAGCCATGTATTCCTCCTGATTATCCGTGACGCACTGTCACTTCATGTTCTCTCAACGGCGGAGGTCGAGATTGGTTCTGTCAAGAAGTTGGGCAGTGCCTCATGTTTTGCCCAAGCCCTGTGCAGAGGCACGGCAAGGAACCGCTTGCTCCTTCGGAGAATGCTCCTAAACTCGGCCAAGCTTTTTCGCCGCGCATTCGAAACGGACCGCATGATCCGCACCTTCCTCGACGGCCTCTATCGCTTCGCCGGCTACCTCGCGGGCGTTTTCCTTCTCGTCATCTTCCTGCTGATGATGTGCCTCTCCCTGGGGCGCGGGTTCGGGCTCAACATTCCGGCCGGGGACGATTTCGCCGCTTGGTCCATGGCTGCGATGGCCTTCCTGGGGCTTGCCTATACCTTCAGGTCCGGGGAGCTGATCCGCATCGGGCTCATCCTCGACCGTCTGCCCGCCGCCTCCAGGCGCGCCGTCGAGATCCTCTGCCTCCTCGTCGGGTCCGGGATCATCGCGTTCTTCGCCTGGCACGCCCTGCAGATGACCTATGACAGCTGGCGCTTCAACGACATGTCCCAGGGGGTCGTGGCCGTGCCGCTCTGGTTCCCGCAGCTCGGCTACTCGCTGGGTCTGACGATTCTCGCGATCGCCTTCCTGGACGAGCTGATCCATGCCCTGAGCGGAGGGGCGCCGCGCTACGAGAAGCCGCCGGCCGCCACGCCCGAGGAGATCGTCGATCGCGCGGCCGAGAGTGGGCTCTAGGCCATGGTGTCGGATCTCAGCCTCGTCGCCACCGCGGCGGTTCTCTTCGGTCTTCTCCTCGGCCTTCTGGCACTCGGCGTCTGGATCGGCATCGCGCTGATCCTCGTGGGCTTCGCGGCCATCCTCATGGTCACGACCGTGCCCGTCGGCCCGGTCCTCGCCACGACCGTCTGGGCGAGTTCCGCGTCCTGGACGCTCGCGGCCCTGCCGCTCTTCATCTGGATGGGCGAGATCCTGTTCCGCACGCGCCTGTCGGAGCAGATGTTCATGGGACTGGCGCCCTGGCTCAACTGGCTGCCCGGCCGCCTGCTGCACGTGAACGTGGTGGGCTGCGGCGTCTTCGCGGCCGTGTCGGGCTCTTCCGCCGCAACCTGCGCCACCGTGGGCAAGATCGCCCTGCCGGAGCTCAAGAAGCGCGGCTACAACGACATGATGAGCCTGGGAAGCCTCGCCGGTTCCGGCACCCTCGGCCTCCTGATCCCGCCCTCCATTCCCATGGTGGTCTATGCCATCGCGGCGAACGTGTCCGTCATCCAGGTCTTCCTCGCGGGCTTCCTGCCGGGCCTCGTCGTGATGGGTCTCTATTCGGGCTACATCATCCTGTGGTCGGCCCTCAATCCCGGCAAGTCGCCGCCGCCCGAGCCCCGGACGAGCCTCGCCTTCAAGCTCCGGAGTTCGGCGAAGCTTTTGCCCGTCCTCCTGCTGATCGCTGCCATCTTCGCCTCGCTGATCTTCGGCTGGGCGACGGCGACGGAATGCGCCGCCTGGGGGGTGACCGGCGCGCTCATCCTGGCCTGGTGGTCCGGAACCCTGACATGGACGACCTTCGTCGAGAGCCTGTTGAGCGCGACCCGCCTGACGGTCACGATCATGCTGATCCTGGCCGGCGCCGCCTTCACCACCGCGGCCATGGCCTATACGGGCATTCCCGTGGCCCTGGCCTCATGGGTCGAGTCGCTGCACCTGTCGCCCTACGTTCTGATCGCGGCTCTCACGGTCATGTACATCCTCCTGGGTTGCCTCATCGACGGCATCTCGA
This sequence comes from Microvirga sp. Mcv34, assembly GCF_024519725.1. Classification (GTDB taxonomy): domain Bacteria; phylum Pseudomonadota; class Alphaproteobacteria; order Rhizobiales; family Beijerinckiaceae; genus Microvirga. The sequence goes on from NZ_JALJRK010000017.1 coordinate 37,270, forward strand.
TGATCGTGCTCACCACGGTGGTCGTGCTGCCCATGGTGAAGCAGGCGGGCTTCGATCTCGTCTGGTTCGGCGTGTTCCTCATCATCCTCGTGGAGATGGCCCAGATCACGCCGCCGGTGGGCTTCAATCTCTTCGTGCTGCAAAACATGAGCGGGCGCGACAGCTTCACCGTGGCTCGGGCGGCCCTGCCGTTCTTTTTCCTGCTCGTCGCCGCCGTTGCCATCATCACGGCTTTTCCGGACATTGCCCTGTGGCTGCCGCGCACGGCTTTCCCGGAATAGACCTTTTTATAAAAACCAGAGGGAGAATGACGATGAAACACATGACACGCTTCGGACTGAGCCTTGCGGGAGCCCTGCTCATGGCGGCGCCCGCGATGGCGCAGACCAAGTGGAACCTGCCGGCTGCTTATCCGGCGGACAATTTCCACACCGAGAACCTGAACGCCTTCGCCAAGGATGTCGCCGACGCGACCGGCGGCAAGCTGCAGATCACGGTCCACGGCAATGCCTCGCTCTTCAAGGCGCCGGAGATCAAGCGCGCGGTGCAGACCGGGCAGGCCCAGGCCGGCGAGGTGCTGATGTCGCTGCACGAGAACGAGGATCCGGTCTACGGCCTCGACGTGGTGCCCTTCCTCGCCACCTCTTTCGACCAGGCGAAGAAGCTCTGGGACGTGCAGAAGCCGGCCATCGAGAAGAAATTCGCCAGCCAGGGCCTGATGCTGCTGTTCGCTGTGCCGTGGCCGCCGCAGGGCATCTTCGCCAAGAAGGAGATCAACACGGTCGAGGACCTGAAGGGCGTCAAGTGGCGTTCCTACAATCCCGGCACCGCCCGCATCGCCGAACTCGTCGGCGCGCAACCCGTCACCGTGCAGGCGGCGGACCTGCCGCAGGCGCTGGCCACCGGCGTGGTCACCACCTTCATGACCTCGGGCGCTACCGGCTACGATTCGAAGGTGTGGGAGTCCCTGTCCTACTTCTACGACACGCAGGCCTGGATCCCGAAGAACCTGACCTTCGTCAACAAGGCTGCCTTCGACGCCCTCGACAAGCCGACCCAGGAGGCCCTGCTGAAGGCCGCCAAGACGGCCGAGGAGCGGGGTTGGACGACCGCCCAGGAAAAGACCAAGTGGTACGTCGACCAGATGGCCGCGAAGGGCATGAAGATCCAGCCGCCGAGCGCCGAGCTCAAGGCGGGCCTGCAGAAGGTCGGCGAGCAGCTGACGCAGGATTGGCTGAAGAAGGCGGGCCCCGACGGGCAGGCCATCATCGACAGCTACAAGAAGGCCGCGATGTAGGCCTGGATGTTGTCAGGAAGGCGTCATCCCGGACGGCATGAGCCGATCCGGGATCGCCACCAGAATAAGGCATTGTTCTCGTCACGCGATCCCGGGTTCCGCTAGAGCCTCGGACCCAAAAGTGGACACCACTTTTGGGATTCATCCGATGCTCCTTCTCTTGGCTGGCGCATCAGATGAGGTGGAAAACTGGGTCCACTTTTCCGTGCGATGCGCTAGGCGGACCCGGGATGACGCTTTTCTAAGCCAGGGTGAAATCCATCGTGATTTCGGCGTTGAGCACCTTGGAGACAGGGCAGTTCTTCTCCGCCGCGCGGGCCAGTTCCTCGAACTTGGCGCGGTCGATGCCCGGCACATTGGCGTTGAGCGTCAGGGCCGACTTCTTGATCGCGAATCCGCTGCCCTCCTGCTCGAGGGAGACGACCGCCTCGGTGGAGAGCTCGGTGGGCGTGAAGCCGGCGCCCTGGAGCTGGAAGGCAAGGGCCATGGTGAAGCAGCCGGCATGGGCGGCGGCGATCAGTTCCTCCGGGTTCGTGCCCTTCTCGTTCTCGAAACGGGTCTTGAAGGAATAGGGCGTCGAGGATAGGACGCCGGAATCCGACGTGAGATGGCCGGTGCCATCCTTGCCCGTCCCCTGCCAAACGGCTCTTGCCTTGCGATTCATCGTGATCTCCTTCTGCGGATGGGTGCGGAGCATCGGACCCAAAAGCGGCCCCGTTTGGGGGAGCCGCATCCGATGCTCAACACCTTGAAAGGCGCATCGTTCGGGGCGGACCCGGAGGGCCGCGCCAGCGAAAGCCGGGTCCACTTTTCCGCGCGATGCGCTAGTGATCTAGGACAGATCGGGCCGGGCTCCAGAGTGCCGGCCTCATTCGAGTTGCGAGTTCGTGATGTCGCTTATCAACCAAGTCCGTCTGCGCCCGCGGCTTCTCGGAGCAGGTCTCGTCGTCGTTCTGGTCTTCGTGATCCTGCCATCCTCCTGGCCGATCAATTCGCGCGTACTCGTGTCCTGGGATCTCGGCGTCGTAGTCTATCTCCTGCTCGCCGGCGCCATGGCGGCGCGGTCCACGACCACCATGATGCAGGACCGCGCCGTTAAGGAGGACGAGGCGGCCGCCGTCGTGCTCGCCCTGACGCTCGCGGCCTCCGTCGCAAGCCTTGCCGCCATCGCGGTGGAACTCGCCGGCATTCGTGACGGCGGAGCCGAAGGGCAGGGCTTCCACCTGGCCATCGCGGGCATCACCATTCTCTGTTCGTGGTTCTTCGTGCACACGATCTACGCCATCCATTACGCTCACGAATATTACGGCGACAAAGGCGAGCGGCAGGGCCTCGCTTTTCCGCACAAGGATCGGCCCGATTACTGGGACTTCCTCTATTTCTCGTTCAATCTCGGAGCCGCCGCCCAGACGTCGGACGTGGTCATCGTGTCCAAGCGCATGCGGCGCCTGGCACTCGCCCACACGATCCTGTCCTTCCTGTTCAACACCACGATTCTCGCGCTCGCGGTGAACGTGGGGGCGGGACTGCTTTAGGCCCTGGGCTCTCAGGCCCGCCCGCCTTGCACGACCACCATCGTTATGCAGAAATCGCCGCTGAAAGCGTGTGATCCAGACCCAGCGAAGGAACCGATGCTCACCACCCCGGCGATTGCCGCTTCCGTCCCGATCCTCGAAACCGAGCGCCTCGTCCTGCGGGGCCACCGAGCGGACGATTTCGCCGCTTGCTTCACGCTCTGGACGGACCCGGAGGTGACGCGCTTCATCGGCGGCAAGCCCTCGACGCAGGAGGAGGTCTGGGGACGGTTGCTGCGCTATGTGGGGCACTGGGCGATGCTCGGGTTCGGCTATTGGGTGATCACCGAGAAAGAGACCGGCCGCTTCATGGGCGAGGTCGGGTTCGCCGATTTCAGGCGCGAGATCGATCCTTCCCTCGATGGCATGCCGGAGATCGGTTGGGTTCTCGCGCCTGCTTGCCAGGGCAAAGGCTACGCCACCGAGGCCGCGCAGGCGGCGATCCGGTGGGGCGAGACACATTTCGGACCCGGCCGTACCGCCTGCATCATCGCGCCGGAGAACGGGGCCTCGATCCGGGTGGCGGAACGCTGCGGCTACCGGGAGTTCCGTCGCACGACCTACAAGGATAAGCCCACGATCATGTTCGTCCGGGACAACCCGGGCGCTTAGCGCCTCGTGCGGACCCGGAGGCCCGCGTCACCCGTCGGGATCCTCGTCCGGATCCCAATCGATCACATCCCGGGCCACATCGAACCGGAAGCCGGCCCGCGCCATGGCGGCGAGATCCTTGTCGCGATTGGGCGCCCGCTCGCCGGGCCGGAACGGCCCGAGCTTGCGGCGGCGGGCGAAGGCGCGGGCGGCCTGCTCCTCGTCACCCTCGTCGCCCTCGAGCGCGGCCGCGATGGCGGTGCGATCGACGCCCTTGGCGGAGAGCTTGGCCTGAATGGCGCGGGCGGAGCCGCCCCGGCGACGCAGGGTGGCGACCCGGGCCTCCGCATAGCGGGTATCGTCGATGAGGCCGGTCCTGAGGCTCTTCGCCACCACCTCGTCGATCATGTCCTGGAACCCGGCCGGATCCTCGCCGCGCAGGCGGCAGCGCTTGTCCACCTTGCGCCGCAGCACGCGGCGCAGATTCTCGGCCGAGGAGGCATAGCGTTCGAGATAGGCGAGGGCCGCCCGCTGCAGGTAGGCGGGCGTCACCTGCCGCGGCGGCTTGCGGAGGGGTTTGCCGGTCTCGTCCGTCATTCTGGCTTCGCATCGGAAGGCGGCGTGAGCTCGCCCGGCTTTTCGACCTGCCCCCGACGCTGCAGCTGGAGCGCCACGAACCAGCACAGGGACGCCCAGGCGGCGCCGACAGCCCATCCGGCGACGACGTCGCTCGGCCAGTGCACGCCGAGATAGACCCGGCTGATGCCGACCAGGAGGGTCATGACGATGGCCAGCCCCATGATGAAGGTGCTGACGCGCCGGCTCTTCTCCACCCTGGCGAGCAGGGCACCGAGGGTCAGGTAGGTGATGGCCGACATCATGGCATGGCCGCTCGGGAAGCTCGCCGTGTAAACCCGCGTCGCGTGCGGCACGAGATCCGGACGAGGGCGCTCGAACCCGAGCTTCAGCCCCGTGGACAGGAGCGTGCCACCGACGATGGCGACCAACACCAGGATGGCCGCGCCACGCTTGCCGGCCATGAGCAGATAGACGACGGCCGCCAGGGTGATCAGCGTCAGGATCGCGTAGCCGCCGAGGCCGGTGAAGTCCCTGGCCGATTCCTCGAGCCAGGAGGGCCCGAGCGGATTGGCCGGGTTCTGCGGATCGCGCAGGGCCAGCAGGAGGTGGCTGTCGAGGGCGTGGGTCTCCCCTTCGCTCACCTCGTCGGCCAGCGCGATGAACGCCCAGGCGAAGAACCCGCAGGCGGACAGGGACAGGAGTGGGCCGACCTCGTTGAGGCGCAGACGAAACCACAGGCGCGTGGCGGGGGCGAGAAGCGTATTCATGGCTCCCTGAGATAGGAGAGTGGGGCGCGTCTGGCGAGGGGCATGGGATGAGTGCGCGAGAGATGTCGTCTCAGACCCTGACGGTTACCCTCCATGTCATCACCGGCTTTGTGCCGGTGATCCCGATCGGAAAGGTAAAGCGCTTCAAGCAATCGGGATGGCCGGCACAAGGCCGGCCATGACGACGGAGGCACCATTGCCTTCACACCTCCAGCCGCTTCTGCCATCCCCCCGGCGCGGTGATGCTGCCGAGGTTGAGCCACTCGGCCATCAGGCGAAGCTCTTCGCCGAGGGCGGGAGCGATGGCGTCCGGAGCCACGGAGGCTTCCGGGTGGATCGAGTGCACGATGAGATTGCCCGCCGCCCGGTCGGCCTTCAGGTCCACGCGGGCGACGATTGTCTCGCCGAGCACGAAGGGCAGGCAGTAATAGCCGAATTCCCGCTTCTCGGCCGGCGTGTAGATCTCGATCCGGTATCGGAAATCGAACAGACGTTCCGTGCGCGTGCGCTCCCAGACGATGGGATCGAAGGGCGACACGAGGGCCCGGGCCTCGACCCGGCGGGGGACCTTGGCCTGCGGGTCGAGATAGACCGGGCCGTTCCAGCCCTCCACCGTGACGGGAACGAGATCGCCGGCCTCCACCAGTTCGGGAATGCGGGCCTTCGCGTCCTGCGGCTCCAGGCGGAAATAGTCGCGCAGGCAGCGCTCGGACGCGATGCCGAGCGCCTGGATGGAGTGCCGCAGCAGCTCGCGCTGTGCCTCTTCGATCGAAGGTGTCGGGACGTTCAGGACGTCCGAAGGGAAAACCCGCTCCGGCAGGTCGTAGATGCGCTCGAAGCCGCGCCGCGTGGCGGTGGTGACCTCCCCGGCCCAGAACAGCCATTCCAGGGCCCGCTTGCCGTCGCTCCAGCCCCACCAGGAGCCCTGCCCCTTGTGCCCGCCGGACAATTCGCCCGCGGCCATGGGGCCCTGCGTGGCGATCTCACGGCGCACCTCCTCGATGAAGCCACGCTTTTCCTGGCCGAATTTGGCAAGCCCGCCATAGATGCCTTCGCCCCGCCGGGCGCGCTCCATCCGCCAGCGGAAGAGAGGCTGCAGGTCGAGCCGGATCAGCGAGGCCTCATGGCCCCAGTACTCGAAGGTCTCGCGCTTCCGGGCATGCCAGGCGAGCGTCTCGAGGAGGTTGCGGTCATAGGCCCCGATCCGCGAGAAGAGCGGCATGTAATGGGCCCGGACCAGCACGTTCACCGAATCGATCTGCAGCAGGTGCGAGCGCTGGAGCACGCGGCTCACATGCCGCCTGGAGGTGGATGCGGGCCGGGCTTCGTGAAGCCCTTGGGCGGCGAGCGCGATGCGCCGGGCCTGGGCGAGACTGAGTTTGGTGCGGGGTGCCATGAGCGAACAATACCGGAACACTGTCGTGGGGCGCCAGAGCCGCAACATCGTCGAAAGGCGAAACGCGGCGGAACCTGTGGATCTTTGTCCCAGCTCGGTCCCTGGTGACCCGAGGCTCCCAGGAACTCTGACAGCCGGCATCTTTTCGGTTCTGCAAACGCGTTGCGATGTGAACCGGCCGTTCTTGCATTTTGGCAAGATCGGCTTGGCGTCCTGCAGTCTCGTAACGTCACAGTCCTGGGTCTATCTTCACCGCAACATTGATGGAGACAGCACCATGAAGCTGACGGGAATTCACCATTTGACGGCCGTGACCGCCGACGCGCCGGGCAACCACGCCTTCTACACCCAGTCGCTGGGCCTTCGCCTCGTGAAGAAGACCGTGAACCAGGACGACGTGAGCGCCTACCATCTGTTCTACGCCGATAGAAAGGCTTCGCCCGGCACCGACATCACCTTCTTCGACTGGCCGGTCGAGCGTGAGCGTCGCGGCACGCACAGCATCTCGCAGACCGCCATGCGTGTGAATGGTGAGAAGGCGCTGCAATGGTGGAAGGACCGCTTCGGCGGCCTCGGCATCGAGAGCGGGTCCATCGTGGAGCGTGACGGGCGGCTCAGCCTCGACTTCGAGGATTTCGAGGGCCAGCGTCTCAGCCTCGTTGACGACGGTGGACAGGGCGAGGCGCATCCGTGGGAGCGCAGCCCAGTGCCGGTCGAGTACCAGATCCGCGGGCTCGGTCCGATCCGGATCAGCGTTCCGAAGCTCGAGCGGACGGCTCGCGTCCTGACAGAGGCCATGGATATGCGCGCCGTTCGCGAGTATCGCGTCGGCGATACGCCGGTTCACGTTTTCGAGATGGGCGAGGGTGGACCTGCGGCGGAGCTGCATGTCGCCGTGGAACCCGGATTGTCTCCGGCCCGGCCGGGCGCCGGTGGCGTGCATCATGTGGCCTTCCGCACACCGAACGAGCAGACCTACCAGGAATGCTGGGAGCGGCTGCAATCCCTCAGGGCGCCTTCCAGCGGCCCCGTCGACCGCTACTATTTCCAGAGCCTGTACTTCCGTGAGCCGAATGGCATCCTGTTCGAGATCGCAACGGACGGTCCGGGCTTCGCCACGGACGAGCCCATGGACAAGCTCGGCGAACGCCTGTCCCTGCCGCCCTTCCTGGAGGCCCGGCGAACTCAGATCGAAGCGGGTCTCAAGCCGCTCTGATCGAAGCGCCGTCGTCTGAGAAGGACCGCAGGAGTTGAAACCATCCCGCACTGGTTGCGGGATGGTTTTGCTCTATAAACCTATCAGGTTTCGAAGCCGCTACGTTTGAATAACCATGACTGGACAACACGGGCATTTTAGCCGCTTTTACTTCCGTAGCGGAGTTGTGTAACGCTTTGATCAAATTTATGTGTTTCTATCGCTTATATTAATGTTCCGTAGGGGATCTGCATGCTTGGCGCCAAGATGAGAACGGGCCTGCTGGGAACGTTTATCGCGTTCCTGGGTATTTTCGGCGTGGCCTATGCCGCGTCGCTGCCGGCTCCCAAGGAGCGGCCGATCCTCACGATCTCGGGGAAGATCAGCGTCACCAACAAGGACAACACGGCCCAGTTCGATCGCGCGATGCTGGAATCGATGGGTCTTGTCACCGTCGAGACCACGACGCCGTGGCACGAGGGCAAGGTGAAGTTCGAAGGCGTTCCCATGGACAAGCTGATGAAGCTGGTCGGAGCCTCCGGACAGAGAGTCGTGGTCGTGGCGCTGAACGACTACACGACCGAGATCCCGATGGAGGATTTCTCAAAATACAACGTGATTCTCTCCATCAAGCGCGACGGCGAATACATGTCCGTGCGCGACAAGGGACCCTTGTTCATCATCTATCCCTATGACAGCAATCCGGATCTGAAGAGCCAGACCTATTTCGCGCGCTCGGCCTGGCAGGTCGCCAGGATCGACGTGAAATAGCAAGGGTAGGCAGGGGCGGAGGCCTCCCATTGTCGCTGCGCACATTCAAAACGGTGATCGCCCTCGTGATCGGTGGGTTTCTGATCGCCGCGATCTACATCTCGGTGCTGGTCGTCCAGCGCCAGGGTGCGCTGCGTCAGATCGGCGTCTACAATCCCGCCTGGGAAGCCAGCCAGGCAGCCTCCGAATTCGTTCGACTGGAGCACCGCCTCTCGGAGTTCGAGAGACCCGGCAGCGGCGTCGACAAGGATGAAGTCGCCTTGCGCTACGACATCCTCGTCGGGCGGGTGAAGATGCTGAACGAGGGCGATTTCCACGCCCTGCTCCGGCGGGAGCCCGAGCATCAGGCCAATCTGCAGCGTCTCGAGACCGCGCTCGAAGCCATGGAGCCGCTGATCCAGAACCTGGAGCAGCCAGGCGCCGTCCAAAAGGTCATCGACAGCCTGAAGCCGTTCGACGGCAGCCTGGCGCAGATCGCGTCGACCGTGCTCATCTACGGGTCCGAAAACGTTCAGCAGGATCAACATGAGCTCATTCGCCTGCATTGGGTCTTTTCCGCGATCGCCGCCAGCCTGATCCTGATCGGGGTCGTCCTGATCCTGCTCCTCAACCGGCATAATCGCCTTTTGGGACGGGCCCACGAGGAGTTGCACGTTCTCGCGCATCAGGATGCGCTCACGGGACTTCCCAACCGCGTGGTGCTTCGCAGCGAAGTGGAGCAGGCGCTCGCCCGCCTGAGGCCGAACGGCCGCACGCTGGCCGTGTCCTATCTGGATCTCGATCACTTCAAGGATGTGAACGATTCCTTCGGCCATGAAACGGGCGATGAGTTGCTCAAGGCTGTGGCCGAGCGGCTGCGTGCCTGCATACCGGCCAGCGAAGGCCAGGTGCGAAACCTGATTTCACGGTTCGGCGGCGATGAATTCGCCATCCTGCAGACCGGGATCCGTCGGCCCGAAGAATGCGCCGCGCTCGCCTCGCGCATCGTCGAGGCGTTGCGCGAGCCGTTCAGCGTGAACGGGCAGGAGCTTTTCATCGGCACCAGCATCGGCATCGCGCTGGCCCAGAAAAACATGACCCCGAGCCAGATCCTGAAACATGCGGACATGGCGCTTTATCACGCCAAGGCCGATGGACGAGGCACGTTCCGCTTCTTCGAGCCGGACATGGACGAGCAGCTTCAGGCCCGCCGCGCCCTGGAGGTCGATCTGCGCAAGGCGATGACCAGCGGCGAGTTCGAGCTGTTCTACCAGCCGCAGATCAATATCCAAAGAAACGAGATCGGCGGCTTCGAGGCTCTCCTGCGCTGGCACCATCCCGAGCGCGGTCTCGTCCCGCCGGCGGAGTTCATCCCCGTCGTCGAGGATACAGGGCTGATCTCACCCCTGGGCGACTGGATCATCGAGGAGGCCTGCAAGGAGGCCGCCACCTGGCCGGGCGAGATGCACGTGGCGGTCAACCTCTCGCCGATCCAGTTCAGGAACCGCGGGCTCGTGCAGAGCGTCAGCAATGCCCTGGCGTCGTCCGGGCTTTCTCCGCACCGGCTGGAGCTGGAGATCACCGAGTCGGTCCTCCTGCAGGACAACGAGATGACCGTCTCGACGCTCCATCAGCTGCGCCGGCTCGGCGTGCGCATCGCGATGGACGATTTCGGAACCGGCTACTCGTCTCTGAGCTATCTCCGCAGCTTTCCGTTCGACAAGATCAAGATCGATCAGTCCTTCGTGCGGGAAATGTCGCAGCGGGCGGATTGCCTGGCGATCGTGCAGTCGGTCGCCAATCTGGGCTCGAGCCTCGGAATGCCGACCGTGGCCGAGGGCATCGAGACCGAAGACCAGCTGCGCCAAGTCCAGGCGGCGGGATGCACGGATGCCCAAGGCTATTATTTCGGACGCCCCAAGCCGGCTCGGGAGCTCGTTCACACCCTGGCCGCCCTCCGGCACAAGGTTCAGGTCGCATGACCGGGACCCTCTTTCGCGTTCGATGCTCTAGCCGATAGACGGGCTTGTTCGCCCCCGGCTCGACCGTGCTAAAATTCGGTCAAACGAGGGGCAGCATGACGAACTTCTTCCAGGGCCCGCTGCAGGGGATTCCCCTCGCGGAGCAGGTCACCAATCCGCATATCGTCGTCGGACGGTACAGCTATTACTCCGGCTACTATCACGGCCATTCCTTCGATCAATGCGCCCGTTACCTGCTGGCCGACGAGCCGGAGGTGGACAAGCTGATCATCGGCAGCTTCTGCTCCATCGCCACGGGCGTGACGTTCGTGATGCATGGCAATCAGGGGCATCGGCGGGATTGGATTTCCACCTTCCCGTTCTTCTACATGAACAAGGACGGGGCGTTCGGAAGCCCGGAGGATCCGTTCCTCCCGGCCGGCGACACGGTGGTCGGCAGCGATGTCTGGATCGGAACCGAGGCGATGATCATGCCGGGTGTGCGGATCGGCCACGGCGCCATCGTCGGGAGCCGGGCCGTCGTGACCCGGGATGTCGAGCCCTACACGGTCGTGACCGGCAATCCCGCGCGACCGGTCCGCAAACGCTTTTCCGACGAGGAGATCGCCATGCTGCTCGAAATGGCTTGGTGGGATTGGCCGGTCGAGCAGATCAGGGAGGCCATGCCGCTTCTCTGCTCGTCCGATATCGCGGGCCTCCACCGTTCCTGGCGGGAGCGCTGACGGCCACCATACGCAACCACGGCCATAAGAGAAAATACCTTCTCACACTTGGCCGGACGGTTCGTCCTATGTTACGCAGGATCAATCTGCCGGAACGTCAATCAGACAGCACGACCGGGATCAGTGGGAGCAGGATTGATGAAGACATACTGCGAATTTACGTTCGAAGCCGCGCATTCGGTGGCTCCCTATTCCGGGCTGCACGGGCATACCTTCATCGTCAAGCTCACCTTCGGCGGCGCCGTCGACGAGATCTATGGCTGGCCGGTCAACCTCTATGAGGTCGAGAATTACATCAAGGAAATCAAGGGCGAGCACGGATCGGGCCTGGACCACGGCAATCTCGATCTCAACCCCGAGATCGGCATTGCCTCGCTCGAGAACGTGACGACCTATATCTGGCGCCTGGTCAAGAACCGCTTCCCCAATCTCGAAGAGGTCGAGCTCAGGCGCGGCATGCCCGGTTCCACGGAAGGCTGCATCTATCGCGGCGAAACGGCCGGCACCAGCAGCAGCCTCGCGGCCTGAGGCCTTTCGGATCGTCACGATGAAAAAGCCGCCCTCGCGAGGGCGGCTTTTTCATTGTGGAGGCGTGCCGCCCGCTGTCAGGGCGTGTAGCCGAACGAATAGGATACCGTCAGTCCGGCACCGAACTGGTTCTCGGAGCCGAATTGCTTGACGATCGGGCTGTCGGCCGCGTCGCCGACCAGGCGCTTGTAGGTCACGAAGGCGGTGGTCGACCATTGCGGGGACCAGTCGTAGCTGACGGCTCCCGTGACGCCCACCGAGGTGACACCGCCCGACGGCCGATAGGGTGTGACCTGGCCGTTCAGCGCCGCCTCGATAGGCGTCACGCCGAAATAGGTCTGCATGAACTCGCTGTCGCCCAGCGCAAGGCGCGGGCCGACCGAGACCGTGAAAGCCCCGAATCGCTGAACCGCATCGAGGCCGAAATCGGCCACGAAGCCCTCATGCCCGCCGAAGCCGCGCCGGATCTCGGCACGGGCCCGCAGGAACTCGAGCGGCCAGTATTCCACGAAGACGCCGGGCTCCACCGCCCAGTCGACCTTCTCCAGGCCATAGAGTTCCCGGTTGTCCTGATAGTAGCGCCCGCCTACGAAACGGCCCACGACGCCGACGCGAACGGCGGAATCCTCCAGGAACGAGAAGCTCAGTCCATCGTCGGGAGCGCTGAAGCGCTCGACCGTGCCGGCCCGGCGAAAGCTCAGGGACGGATAGCCGATGAAGCTGGTTTCGTCTGAACCCGGATAGGACGGCCCGACCCGCAGGTTGCCCTTCACGGTGACGATCCAGCCCGTGGATTCCTGCATGGGCTGGGGCGAAAAGAACAGATCGGCCGCCTGAGCCGTGGTCGTGCCCGCCACGAGGGCGGCGAGAACGGCGAGGGAGGGGGCTGCGCGCATGGCTCTTCCGATTGCAATTTCCATCCTGCCGTGGTGGCCGCAAACAGACGTAAGGTCAAGCCTTCGATTGGCTCTATGGTTTCGCGTTCGTGACAGACGGGGAAGAACTTTCGCGCGCCTGAGCGGTTGAACGAAAGACAGAATGTTGCAAGGGAGAAATTCTTGTCCGTGTTCAGCGCCAGCAGCCGTCCGCGCCCGGACGAATTCTATCCCAAGCCGCCACCGACGGAGCCGGTACCCGATATTCCGACGCCTTCCGAGACGCCTCAGCCCGCTTTCCCCAGCACCCCATCCCCGATGCCCGAGCAGCCGCCGGAACCCGAGACGCCGGTCATCCACCCGATGCCGCCGCCCGAGGTTCCGTGAGGGACTGATCCGGACACGCGCCTCCGGCCCGTTCAGGCGCCTTCGACGCGAAGGTTGTTCTGCACATGGGTAATGCCGGAGGCCAGCTCCGCCAGGTCTTCCGCCCGGCGCTTGAGGCCGCGGCTCGACACGGTTCCGGCGAGCGTGACCTCGCCGTCCTTCACCATCACCTCGACGTTCGACGCGTCGATGAACGGGTCTTGCGTCAGGCGCTCGCAGACGTCCTCGTGGATGCGCTCGTCCGAGCGCCGGTAGCCCTTGGGCCCGCGTCCGCGATGGCCGCCGTCGGAGCGAAGTTCGGGATCGTTCGGGTCGCGCGAACCGAAGGCGCCCAGGCCCGAGCGGCCACGGCTGTAGCCCGGATCGAAGCCCTCGTCGTCCGGAGGTCCGCCGCGTCCGTCGTCGATCACGCCGCCGGCGAAGTCGTCGGCATCGCCACCATAGCCGCCCGGATATTCCCGGCCCTCTCCGCGAAAGCCGACGGCGCCCCGCGAAGGCATGTCACCATAGCCGTTGTCGTCGTTGAAAGGGTTCCGATTCCTGCGGCGGACATCTACCATCGTTCTGCTCCTCGTGGTTTGCAGGAGCAACCACCCGGCTTCCCTCCGGTTCCAGGACAAGAACGCAGATCCCATCCGCATGAAAGCAGCCAGGCGCATCGCATTTTTCAACGACATCTTCGCCCGCGACCAGGGATTCTGCGTCTATTGCGGCATCCCTGCGCGGCGGCCGGGCCCCGGCGTCAAGCGCGCTCCCGATCTCGCGACCCTCGATCACGTGACGCCGAAATCGGCCGGCGGCCCCCTCGACCGCGACAACATCGTCTTGGCTTGCGCGGCCTGCAACAACGAGCGCGGCACCATGGATGCTGACGTGTTCAGGAGCCTGAAGGCGCGCCGGGCGAGTCCGCCGGATCTTTAGCCCTGCGGCTGTGGAACAGCGCCGTCCTGCCCGACGTTCGACAGCGAGCAACGTCACGGCGAAAGGACAGGACGATGAACATCGAGGAGCAGGTGCGCGAGGCCATCGTCGCCGAGCTGAAGCGCCAGTCGGAGGCGGGCGAGCAGGGTCTTCGCTTCACGTCGGGCGAGGCCGAGATGATCACCATCGAAGGCCGCGTCAACCTCGATGAGCTGACGATGGCCGTGGTGGGGTCACTGGCTGGCGGCCCCTGAGCCTTCAGGCACTCGCCGCCATGGCTCCGAGCTGGGCCGACACCGCCTCCTGTTGCGGACCGAGGGCGAGGTAGCGCAGGCGCCGATGCTCCTTCGGCGCATCGCCCAGGAGCGACAGGCTCTTCTCCATGTCGCGCGTTCCCGCCGCCCAGCGATCCCGGATCGAAGAGGGCGAATAGTCGAAGGCCTTGCCGGCGCGCTCGTCGCTTCCCGCGTAATAGGCCATGTGCAGCAGCGTGGCCCTAGGTCCGTCCGGCTCCCATCGGTCGCGCAACGCATATTCCCGCTCGAGCGCCTTCAAAGTCCGCCGCGTGGCGCTGGCGAAGATGAGGTCGTTCGCCCGCTCCGCCGTGGAATCGAGCGATGCCGGTCGGGAGGCATGCAGGTTGAACAGCTCGACCGCGATACAGGTGAAATCCCGCTCCATCGGTTCGGCGAACGGCACGTCGAGGGGCAGGTTGTTGGTATAGCCCGGGTCGCACAGCAGCCGGCCGCCGATCTCGACCGGCGGGAAGACCGGCGTGATCGCCGCGCTCGCCAGGACGTGCTCGGGGGTGAGCGTGTCGCGGGTGGTGTCGAACAGCACCTCGTCGCCGGTTTCCAGATCGACGCAACCGATCGTGAGCCTGATATCGCCCCGGTTCAGCCGGTCGAAATCGACGAGCCGCTCCAGCGTTCGGCGCAAAGGCGCATGATCGTAAAGCGCCACGTCGTCCGGCATCCAGGGCAGCATGGACAGCATCCCGGGATAACGATGGCCGAAAAGCCCCGGCCGCCCGAACAGAAGCGCCGTGAGCGTGTGAAGCTCGTTGTAGGCGTGCCGGATCCGCGTGCCCCGTCCCATCTGGCCGGGCGAGCGAATCATCGCCTCGTCCCAGAAGGCCTTGAGCCGGTCCAGGCGATCCTCGGGGGCATTCCCGGCGATGATCGCACCCGTGACCGCCCCGATGGATACGCCGACGATCCATTGCGGCTCGATGGCCCGTACCAGAAGCGCCGCGTAGGCGCCGGCCAGATAGGAGCCGAGCGCGTTGCCGCCGCCGAGCACCAGGACGAGCGGCTGCTCCGCGCCCAACTTCTCCCGACCGGACTGCGACGAAGGGTTCATCGGAAATACCTTGGCAAATGGGCATGCGTCGCCAGGTTTGAACGAACGCTCCCATGCGGGCATAGGAGACGGCAGGAAACGCTCGCCTCCGGTGAGGGTTCCGGGCATGGGCAGCGCCAATGCAAGGAGACGATCGTGGCAAAGCAGGACATTTCCATCCGGACTGAAGACGGAACCGCCAAGGCGGGCTTGTTCCGCCCGAGCCATCGATCCGCCGCGGGCGTCATCCTCTACATGGATGCGTTCGGGCCGAGGCCTGCCCTCGATGCGATGGCCGAGCGCCTCGCCGGCGAGGGCTACCTGGTTCTCGTGCCCGATCTCTTCTATCGCTTCGGCGATTACGGCCCGCTCGATGCCAAGACGGCTTTTTCCGAGGAGCCGACCCGCAGCGCGCTGAGAGCCATGATCGAAGGCACGAGCCAGGACATGACCCGGCGGGACACGGCCGCATTCATCGCCGCCCTGACGGAGGCCGGCGCCACGGGTCCGATCGCCACGGTCGGCTACTGCATGGGTGGCGGGCGCGCGATCCATGCGGCCGCGGCCTATCCGGACCGCGTCGCGGCTGCCGCGAGCTTCCATGGCGGGCGCCTCGCAAGCGATGCTCCCGACAGCCCGCATCGTCACGTGTCGACGATTAAGGGCCGCGTTTATGTGGGCAGTGCCGGCGTCGACGGCAGCTTTCCGCCTGAACAATCGGCCCTTCTGGCGGAGGCGTTGCGGCGGGCCGAGATCGATCACATCATCGAGAACTATATCGGCATGGCCCATGGCTGGACCGTGTCCGATCACGGCGTCTATGACGAGCAGGGCGCCGAACGGCACTGGAAGCGCCTGCTCACCTTCTTCGACGAGACATTGCGCTAGAGCTGATTCCACGCTGTGGAAGCAGCTCACTTCTTTGCGAGGCCGCATTTTGAACGGCGAACCGGATCCACTTTGCCGAAAAATGCTCTGAGCCCTCACACAGGCTTCGGCGCCTTCGACGGCAGTGGGAACAGGCTCATGAAGCGAAGGGCGAGGGCGCGGTCGCCCTCGACCTGAAGCACGCCCGCCTGTTCCAGCCCGTCGACGGGCTGGCCGCCATAGATCGCGCCGGCGAGCACCGGCGGCATCCCGGTCAGGATTACGTCCGCCCGATCGAGCGGCGCGCGGGCAACATCGATCCGTTCGTCCGCGACATGCGCGACGAAGGTGTCCTCGCCGATGCGGAAGCCGATCCGCGCATCCAGGCCCGCCGCGCGCTTCGCATCGAACATCGTCCTCATGGACAGCACCAGGGATGCGGTGCTGAACGGCAGGGTCGGATCGTGCGAAGGCGAGCGGGCGGCCCAGCGGCCCATCGCCTGGAAGATCGGCTCGCTTTCATAGCCCCATTCCGTCAGCTCGTAGACCTGCGCTGCGGCGGGCGGCGGCAGCTTGCGCCGCACGAGAATGCCCGCGGCCTCCAGGCCTTCGAGACGCTGCGTCAGGACGTTGGCGCTGATCCCGGGCAGGCTCTCGCGCAGGTCGCTGAAGCGCTTCGGGCCCAGCATGAGCTCGCGCATCACCAGAAGGGCCCAGCGTTCGCCGACGAGGTCGAGCGCGTGGGCGGTCGCGCAGGCATCCTCGTAATGGCGCCTGGAGCGGCCTTCCAAATTATCAGTTATTTTTTCTAACTTCATAGTTGCTATTTATAACTAAGCGTGGAATCCATGTCAAACCACAAGCCGAGAGGGAACGACTCCATGCCCAAGCTGATCTTCGTGAACCTGCCCGTCAGCGACCTGTCCCGATCCATCGCCTTCTATGAGGCGCTGGGTGCGGTGAAGAACGAACAATTCACCGACCACACCGCCGCCTGCATGGTCTTCTCTGAGACGATCCATGCGATGCTGCTGACGCACGATAAGTTCCGCCAGTTCACGCCCAAAAAGATCGCCGATGCAAAGGACAGCAGCGAGGTGCTGATCTGCCTGTCGGCCGACAGCCGTGACGAGGTCGACACCACCCTTGCCAACGCGGCGGCGGCCGGCGGCACGATCGATCCCGGCCCGAAGCAGGATTACGGCTTCATGTATGGCCGCAGCTTCGAGGATCCCGACGGTCACATCTGGGAAGTGATGTGGATGGATCTCGCGGCCGCCAAGGACGCCATGAGCGCGCCGGTCATGGCCTGAGCCCAAAATTCAAGAGGGGGAGAGAAGACGATGACCGACCAGAACGGCGCCGCGCATGAACTCTCGATCACGCGGCTGATCGCGGCCTCGCCCGAGGCCGTCTACACGATCTGGACCGAACGCGCCGGCGAATGGTGGGCGCCACGCCCCTATACGACGCCGGTCATCGATTGGGACCTTCGTCCCGGCGGGCGGGCCTATACGATGATGCGCTCGCCCGACGGCACCGACATGCCTCATGAAGGCGTCTTTCTGGAGGTCGTGCCCCATCGCAGGATCGTCGTGACCGATGCCTTCCGGCCGGGCTGGATCCCGCAGAATGCCTTCATGGTGGCCGTCTTCACCTTCGAGCCGGAAGGCTCCGGCACCCGCTACACCGCCTGCGTGCGGCATTGGAGCGAAGAGGCCATGAAGCAGCACGAGCAGATGGGCTTCCATCAGGGTTGGGGCATCGTGGCGGGCCAGCTGGCCGAGCTGGCGGAAGGCCGGTCCGAGGCTTCCGCGGCCTGATCCACCGGAGGAGGGACGGACTGTCCCGACCTCCCTTCCGGGCCGTCGCGCTCCCGATGCTCTTCCGCATAGGATTGTAAAAGTCACCCCGGCCATGCAAGCTCCGGCAGCAGCAGGGGAGAGCGATGGTCGTCTATATCTTGGCGCTCCTGATCGGAGTGATTGCTGGCTTGCGTGCGATGATGGCCCCGGCTGCGATCAGCTGGGCGACCTTTCTAGGCCTCATCCATCTCGAAGGAACCTGGCTCGCCTTCCTGGGCTATCGTTTCACGCCGTGGATCCTAACGGTTCTCGCCATCGGCGAACTGATCGGCGATCAGCTTCCCACCACGCCCAGCCGCAAGACGCCGCTTCCCTTCGCGGCTCGGATCATCATCGGCGGGTTGTGCGGCGGCGCGATCGCCGCGCAGGGCGGTTCCTTCCTCGGCGGTTTCGTCGCCGGAGCCGTGGGCGGGATCATCGGAACCCTTGGAGGAGCGGAGGGGAGGGCGCGCCTCGCCGCCGCCTTCAGCAAGGATCGTCCCGCCGCCCTGATCGAGGATGCGATTGCGATCCTCGGAGCGGCCTTGATCGTGGGAGCGGTGCCATGACGAAGACTTTCGACGCCATCGTGATCGGAGCCGGGCAGGCAGGGCCGTCGCTCGCCGGGCGGTTGACGGCGGCGGGAATGAATGTCGCCATCATCGAGCGCAAGCTCTTCGGCGGAACCTGCGTCAATACCGGCTGCATGCCGACCAAGACCCTGGTGGCGAGCGCCTACGCGGCGCATCTGGCGCGCCGGGGGGCGGATTTCGGCGTCTCCATTGCGAGCCCCGTCGCGGTCGACATGAAGCGGGTGAAGGCGCGGGCCCAGACAGTCTCGACCCATGCACGCACGAATGTCGAGACCTGGCTGCGCGGCATGGACCGTCTGACCGTCCTCGAAGGCCATGCCCGCTTCGAGGGACCGGATGTGATTCGCGTCGGCGAGGAGCTGCTGACGGCGCCGCGGATCTTCCTCAATGTGGGCGGTCGCGCGAGCGTGCCCGACATGCCGGGCGTCGACACGGTGTCCTATCTCACCAACACGTCGATCCTCCAGCTCGACACTCTTCCCCGTCATCTCGTCGTGGTCGGCGGCAGCTATATCGGGCTCGAATTCGCCCAGATGTATCGCCGCTTCGGCGCGCAGGTGACGGTGGTCGAGAAAGGGCCGCGCCTGATCGCCCGCGAGGACGAGGATGTGTCGGAAGCCATTCGCGACATCCTGACTGCCGAAGGGATCGCAGTTCGCACCGATGCCACCTGCATCGGGTTCAAGCCGCATGCGGACGGCGTGGCGGTCGATGTGGATTGCACCTCCGGCGATCCGTTCGTGGTCGGCTCGCATGTGCTGCTCGCCGTCGGACGCCGCCCCAACACGGACGATCTGGGCCTCGACAAGGCGGGAGTCGCGGTCGATGCACGGGGCATGATCCAGGTCGACGACACTCTTGCGACGAATGTCCCGGGAATCTGGGCCCTGGGCGATTGCAATGGACGCGGCGCCTTCACGCACACGGCCTACAACGATTACGAGATCGTGGCCGCCAATCTCCTCGACGGCGCATCGCGGCGCGTGAGTGACCGGCTTTTGGGCTACGCGCTCTACATCGATCCGCCGCTCGGACGCGTCGGCATGACGGAAAAGGAGGCGCGCCAATCGGGCCGCAAGCTTCTCGTCTCCAAGCGTCCGATGACGCGGGTCGGACGGGCCATCGAGAAGGATGAAACGAAGGGCTTCATGAAGATCGTCGCCGATGCCGAGACACGAAAGATCCTCGGGGCGGCCATTCTCGGGACCGGCGGCGACGAGGCGATCCACGGCATCCTCGACATGATGAATGCCGGTGCGGATATCACCACCCTGCAATGGGCGGTGCCGATCCATCCGACCGTCTCGGAACTGATTCCGACAATCCTCGGCGACCTGAAACCTGCGGTCTGAGGCGAACCCGGAAACGTGCAATCCTGTCGGGCCGATCGTGTTACGGAATTGTAATTCTCCCGCAATGCAGCGAACAAACGGCCACGCCTACCGTGGTCTTCGGCTGCTCGCACGGAGAACCACCCATGACGTCGAATCAGGAATCGAAACGGCAAGGGACGACGGCTCTGTCGCCACTCGATCTGAAGCAGATCAGGGACGCCGTCAGGCAATTGCGTGCCGCGAGCCCGAGAAGCGTCCTGGCCGATCTGGTCGAGGAAAAGATCCGGGCGCTCGAGAATGACGATCCCGCTTACGCCCTGGACGGGCTCGTCACGTTAACTCGGGTGTGAGAGCGAGCCTTGTAGATAGGCTGGCATGACCAAGCCCGTCAGCTACAAACGTCATCGCTTTCCACCCGAGATCATTGCCCATGCGGGTTGGCTCTATTTCAGATTCCTTCTGAGCCTGCGACTGGTCGAGGAGGTGCTGCTCGAGCGCGGAATCCTCATCTCTTATGAGACCGTCCGCCGGTGGGCCCTGAAGTTCGGGCCAGACTACGCCCGCCGCCTCAAGCGTAAAAGGCCGAGCCGCCGTGATGTTTGGCACCTCGATGAGGTTGTGGTCACCATTGCTGGCCAGAGACACTGGCTCTGGCAGGCCGTCGATGAGGGCCAGATCACGATCACCGTGTGGCTGGCCGAGACGATGCCCGCCGTCCGCAGACACGCGCCGGTCAAAGCTCCTTACGTGGCGATTTCGATCACCGACACGTGCTCAGGCATCCCTGCGGAGCAGATCGACCGGATCTTCGAGCCGTTTTTCACCACCAAGGGCGTTGGCCACGGCACCGGCCTCGGCTTGTCCTAGGTATTTGGGTTCGTGAAGCAGTCCGGCGGACAGGTCATTGTTGACAGCGAGGTTGGCCAGGGCGCCACATTCACGCTGTACCTACCCCGGGTCATCGCCGCTCCCGGGGTGGCGGCTCCGGAGGAGGAGGCCACCGAAGTTGGGTCCGGGACCTGTGTGCTGGTGGTCGAGGACAACCGCGACGTCGGCACCTTCGTGACACAAACGCTGGGGGAGTTGGGCTATTCCACGAAGTGGGTCGAGAATGCGCAAGCAGCGCTCGACGAGCTGGCGAGGTCTCCAGGCGCCCATGATATCCTATTCTCGGATGTGGTGATGCCGGGCATGAACGGTGTCGAGTTGGCCCGCCACGTGCAACGGCTCTATCCCGATCTTCCGGTGGTGCTGACAAGCGGGTACAGCCATGTGCTTGCTGAGGGTGGCACAGGTTCGAGCTGTTGCAGAAGCCCTATTCCGTTGAGGCGCTGTCACGCTTGCTTCGCAAAGCTTCCCACAAGCTGCGCGAGCGTGCACAGGTTAAATCGTGAAGAACACGTGGCATTGTTGCTCTCGCTTTACGCCTGCCACGCAGCTTAGCCACCCTGTTTCGTCGCAATCCAGAGCGTGTGTCTCGCGCCCCCACGTGTGCCGTGGGCACGAGCGTTGACCTCATCCACACCAAATCCCGCCTTGCGCAGGCGCTGGGTAAAGGCCCTATTCGGTGCCGACGACCACACGGCAAAGACGCCACCGGGAGTCAGTGCTGTCCGAGCGGAGCTCAGCCCCGCCAAGTCGTAGAGGCTGTCATTGGTCTTGCGTGTCAGTCCCTCGGGCCCGTTGTCGACATCCAGCAGAATCCCATCGTAACTAGACCGGCTCGATCTTATCAGAGCGCCGACATCCCCTTCGACGATACTGACGCGTGGATCGGTCAGGCTATCGCCGAATACGTCGGCCATGGGACCGCGGGCCCATGCCACGACCGCAGGTACCAGTTCAGCCACAGTGACCTGAGCATCGGCTCCCAGTTCAGCGAGCGCGGCACGAAGCGTAAAGCCCATCCCCAGCCCACCGATCAGGATTCGCGGATGCTTGCGGCCTCGAAGTTGCAGGCATGTGAGTCTGGCGAGCGCCTCCTCGGAACCACTGAGACGGCTGTTCATCAGTTCGTTGCTGCCCAGCATGATGGAGAACTCGGCCCCACGCCTCTTGAGGCGCAAGTCTCCCCGGTCGCCCGGAATTTTTGCCGTGTCGAGTAAAATCCAAGGAATCATGAAACGCTCTTCGGACAGCTTTAGCTGTTTCGCGGGACCATGCACAGTCGAATGCACTTGGCCGAAACGTTGGATGGAGGCGCCTTACGATCGAATGGCCGCCGGGAACCGCACGGCAATCCGCGTCCTCCGGTCGCCCTCGATGGTGAGCGTGCCATTGAGACTACGTGCCATACCCTCGATCAGGCGCATGCCCATTGACCCTGGGCGCCGAGGGCCGGTAATGCCCACGCCATTGTCCTCGATGGAGAGAAGCACGTCCTCCCCTTCATGGTGCAGCCCGACGCGGACCGCGCCTCGCCGCTTGTCCGGGAAGGCATGCTTGAGGGCGTTGGTGATCGCCTCACCGGTAATCAGCGCCACGTTGATCGCCCGATCAACATCCAACGTGATGTCGTCCGCGTCGCTCATGAGTTCGATGCGAAGGTCGTCAGGGCTCTGAAGATGGCCGAAGTTCCGGCACAGCTCCGTCAGATAGGCGGCCATGTCGACCGACTGCACGTCGTTGCTGTCCTGCCGGTAGAGGAGTTCGTGAATGCGGGCGAGATGGTCGAGGCGCTGGATCGCGTTCTCCAAGGCCTCCGATACATTGGGATCGCCTTGGCGGGCGATCTGAAGGCGCAGCATCGAAATGGCCATGGCGATGCTGTTCTTGGCCCGGTGATTGACCTCGTGCAGCAGCACTCTTCTTTGGCTCAGAAGCTTGTCCTTCTCCCGGATGCTCTCCGTCAGGACACCCTCCAAGGCATGCCGACGATCCAGTTCCTTCTGAAGTTCATGCGTACGTTCCCTGACGCGGCTTTCCAGCACCTCGTTCAGACGTTGGGTGCGGCGCTCGGCCCTGACGCGGCGGGTGATGTCCCAGAACGATGCGAAGTGCTGGATCAGGCAGCCCTGGTTGTCGTGAACAGGACTGACGAACTGGGCCACCCACACCTCCCGGCCGCTTTTGGCCCGAAGCTGGACCTCCAAGTTGAGAGGCTCGTCCACGATCATGGCAGCCCGGATGAGCCGCTCCACCTCAGGATCGGTGTCAGGACCGGTCAGAAAGAAATAGTTCTGGCCCATGACCTCCTCGTGGGAGTACCCGAAGAGATCGATGAAGGATTGATTGACGTAAACGATGGGATTGCCGGTCACCGTGGGGTCTGTGACCACCATGGGCATGCGGGTAGCCTCGACCGCGGCGACGAACGGGCCGCCGCCGCGTTGGAAGGCACTCACCCGCTCTTCGGCGCGGCTCTGAAGGGTATCTGCGAGGATCGGGTCAGGCCTCAATTGATGTCGCTCCAGCTACGATGCCCGCTTGCCGCCGGGCGGTTTGGCCGGAGCGCTGCCCTTGCCCTGGCTCACGAAGGGAGAGGCCTGGATCGGGGTCTTGGGCTTGTCCTGCTTCGGCTTCTTCGCCTCGCGGTTGCCGCGCTTTTCGCCTCTGGCCATGAATTATCTCCATTGTCAGTCAGGATCTGGGAGTAGTGGTCTCAGTTGTGGGGCGGCTTGTCGAGCAGATGATCGAAGTCGGCCAGCACGCCGTCGATAAGCCTGCGGCGACGCAGGTCGGATGCGTCCAAACTCTTTGCGAGCAGACCCAGCAGATAGCGCGCCTTCTCGACAGCCTCCGCCCAGTCGGTGGCGGGTGCGGCCGCGAGCAGATCCTCCAATTCCGCCTGTCGTGCGTGGAGTGCTGCCTGATCGGCCTCAACCTCGGATCGCAGCCGTCGAAGGTCAGTGGCTTTCTGGGCTGCCATGCCGCGATGCGCATCAAGATTGGTTGGTTGATCAACCATGGTGAGCCTCCTCCTGCGGGTTGAGAGGCAAAACTGTTACCAGCGATGCTATCTCATCCATGCCTTCGCCTCCACGCCTTTCGTTGTCAGGCTCGCTCCGTGAGCAGCCGTGCCAACCTCATGGCTGGCTGAGTACTCTCGCCCATCGTCTCGGGCGCCGCGAGGTGCCACTCATGGGCTTGAAGCGCCCAGGCAACGTCAGAGAGGCTGCCGAGCGGCTCGTGCGGCCATGCAGGTTTGCCCGTGGGCGTGAGAATCATGAACTGTCGTGACGTCTTCCGGCCGACGCGCGCCACGTACAGGGTCTCATCACCCTGACGAAGCAAGGTGACAGGGGCGTAGACCTGCGATCCGCGAAAGAAGGCCTCTGCGCTGGTCAATCGGTTCACGCCTGTGCCGTGATCTCGCTCTCGCGCACGGCGCGCTCGCCGAAGCCGGACGATTTGATGCGATAGGAGACCTCGCCGGTCTGATCGGCCGGCATGAGGCGGGTTACCTCGTAGATACCGCTTGTCGTTGCGCGCTTATCCGAGAAGTTCGGATGGGTGATGCGGACCAACTGATGGATTTTGTATTTGTGAGACATTCATTGCTCCTGGAGCCCGACTGCTTGTCAGGCGGCGCGGATAACCGCTGCCGGGTGATCGAAGGCGCGAACCAAAAAGCCGCCCCACAAGGGAGCGGCTTCATGACCAGACGGCTCAGGCCTATGTCCTGAGCGATCATAGCGATTACGCCGTTTCGATGTTGTTGACGGCGATCTTGCCGGAGCGGCGATCTTCGGCCGTGTCGAACGAGACCTTCTGGCCTTCGACGAGGTTGCGCATGCCGGCACGCTCAAGAGCGGTCGCATGGACGAACACGTCCTTGCTGCCATCGTTCGGCTGGATGAAGCCGAAGCCCTTCATATCGTTGTAGAACTTCACAGTGCCCGTAATCATGGGAGTCACCTTTCGCAATTGCATGTAGATGCACGTGAGTGAAGGCGCGCAAAAGCGCGATCTCAACTCGGCTTGTCGATGTAATGGTAAGAAAGTCCGAACGTGCGCTTGGCGATACCAGAAGCGAAACGACCCGATTGTCCGGCCAAAATCCGATAAAAACTATATAGTTCTTTTCCAGATCAATAGCAAGTGGTGTGTTTCTTCTTGCTTGAATTAGCAAAAAACTTGTCATCTCAGGTGGAAGCTGGTCTTGCCGATGTCGATCCTAAGGGTGGCAACCTGATGAAGCGGAGCTGTAGACATGGCTCAGTTCCTCGTGCTGGGAGCCCCTGATGAAGGGGGCGCCGGTAAGCACGGCCGGTCCATCCCATTAGCTGACCTTAGCTGTTCCGGGGCAGCGTAGTTTGCTGCCGCCACGGCTCCATAAGGCCTGCTTCGTGACATCAGACATCTGTCTCACGCGCGTGGGGGCAGCGGCTCCGGATCCACCCGGTGGATCGCCATGGTGATTGTCACGGTCAGTACCCGCTGGCGATGTTCGTTCTTCACTTCGATCGTGATGTCCCGAGCGTCGCTCTTCGGCAGCCGATCCCGGCCGATCTCGGCTGCGGCCTCCGCTGCCGCATGTTCGGCAGCATCCAGGCTCTCGAACTCAAGGCCATCTGCATCAGGGATGAACCGCGTTCCTTCCCGCACATCGAAGTAAAAACGAGGCATGGCTTTGTCCTATCATCTGATGCCTCCAAATCCGGGAGGGTGTGGTTCGTTGTGCCTTCGTCCGGGAAGATGCCGAGGCTGCCGCTCCCGCTAGCGTGGCTCCCTGTCCAGGCACAGGAACGATGGGTCAAACTCGGCAAGCTGTTGCAGAAGCCGCCTGTCCTCGACGGTGAGGGTTTCCCCGCGCCAGGTGATCAGGCCCTCCGTTCGCAGTTCCTGGATGATGCGGTTCACATGGACGTTCGAGAGGCCAAGGGCGTCACCCAGCTCGGCCTGGGTCAGAGGAAGCTTGAAGCTATCCTCCGTGACCAGCCCGACGGCCTCAAGCCGCACGAACAGCTCGCAGAGCAGGTAAGCCGTGTGCTCCAGGGCCGAGCGTCGCCCCATGGCCACCAGCCATCGACGGTTGATCGCCCCATCGACAAGGGTGGTCAGCCAGAGCAGACGGGCCAGGTGGGGATGGTTCTCGGAGATCTCGCGCAGGGTGTCGTGAGAGATCACGCCGACCGTGCAGGGCGTGATCGCCATGGCCGCATGGTCCATCCGCTTCACCAGGAAGCTGTCGAGGTCAACGAAGTCGCCGGGCAGGTGAAGGGCCGTGATCTGGCGCTTGCCGTTCCTGAGGAGATTGTAGCGCCCGGCATAACCCTCCAGCAGAACCGTGCACTCGGGCGGACGGTCCCCCTCCAGAAGGATGTCCACGCCCTTGTTGACCTGTCGCGGCCTGACGGCCGCTCCCTCCAGCAACCGGCGCTCGGTATCCGAGAGTTGGTCATAATGCTCAAGTTTGCGGATCAGGCGCGTGTACAGGGAGGATCTCCTGTTTCAGGATCTGATCCAAACCACTTCTGGAACTTGGCCCACGGTGCTCATCAGCATAGCCGAGGTTGTGCCGGAAGGCGAGCAGACCTCGGTCCATATGATGACGGTCGGGATCCGCCCTTGATCCCAGTTGGGGCATGGAAGGTACCCAAGTGAGACAGTATGAGCCTGCTCTTCGCTGTCTCTCGAAAGCTCAGCCTACTTCAGGATCTTGCCAGCGGTGGTCATTCAGGCCTCCAATCCACTCCTCCAAGACCCGTCTGATCGCCTGTTCCGGCGGCTCCTCGCGCGTGAAGGCCCACCAGGTATGGGCACCCTGCCAGAGGCTCGCCATCTGCCAGCCGAGGCGCTCGCCCTGCGCCGGATCCCTCGCGAGGCGGCGGCCGAGAGCCTCGGCCAGGCGATGGCCCCAGGCCGCGCCGCGGCGGCGCAGCAACGGATCGCGGAGGTCCTCCCGCAACAGCAGCAGGCCATTGCTCGCGTCACGTTCGGCGGTCTCCGGCGGCATCAGGCGCAGCAGCAGATTGATCGCACCTTCAGGGGTCGGCGCCTCAACCGCGTCCGCAGCCTCGGTTGCCGCATCGAGCCGGTCCCAGGCCCGCAGGAGAATGGCTTGGACCATCGCCTCCCGGGCGCCGTAGCGCTGCACCAGTGTCGCCGGCGAGAGGCCACAGGCCTTCGCGGCGCGCGCGAAGGAAAGCGCATCGGGTCCGCTCTCCATAAGCGCATCGAGGAGGGCGTCGAGCACCTGCTCGTCAGGAATCGTCTTGGGTCTTGCCATGGATATATATAAACGTTTATTCGTTTATTAATCAACGGGAGACCGCCATGGCCAGGATTCTGGGTTACATCGCCGCCAGCCTCGACGGGCTGATCGCCACCGAGGACGACACTCTGGACTGGCTGTTCACGTACAACGACATGGACCTGGGGGAGCACGACTACCGCATCTTCCTCAACCGCATCCGTACCGTGGTGATGGGGCGCGGCGCATACGACTTCATCGCCAGGGATCCCTCGCCGTGGGCTTACGGAGGCCAGCGCGTCATCGTTGTCACGTCGCGGCCGATCGACGAACCGCGGGGGGCGCTGGAGGTCCGCGGCGACGTCGATGCGCTGATCCGGGAACTTCGCGAGCTCGACGACGGCGACGTCTGGATGATGGGTGGCGGTCAGTTGCAGATGGCGTTCCTCGAGCGCGGCGCACTGGACGAGATCGAGATCTACGTCATCCCGGAGATGCTGGGCGGTGGTCGCCCGCTCTTTCCGCTCACGGGCTTCCGCGCCAGCCCGACTCTCGTCAGCGCCAAGGCGATCGACAAGGGCTGCGTGCGGCTGCACTACCGGTTCTAGCGTGGTGGGCTCGATCTGGCTGGCCACTGTCACACGTGGGACCCCGGTTCCGCTTCAACGCACCGCTTTGATTGAGATGCACCCGTATGGCGAGGCTCGCCTTTGCGTTGAACCAGTCCCTGGACGGCTATGCCGACCGCACGGTGCGGCCCAGCGGAACGAGAACGACTGTTTCGAGCGTCACACGCTCTTTTGCTCGTAGGAAAGGATCAGCCCGCCGTTCTTGAGAGGCTGGCACTCGCGCAAGGTGAAGTGGGTCCGGCCGCTTGCAGGTTTGAACAGCGGCGTGCCTTCGCCCCACACCACCGGCGCAAGACAGACGCGGTATTCGTCCACCAGTTCCTCGTCCATCAGCGTTGCCAGCAATTCGGCGCTGCCGAAGACGAACACGTCCCGGCCAGCTTCCTGTTTGAGCGCCCTGACCGTTTCAGCCGCTTCGCCTTTCAGAAGCCGGCTGTTGGCCCAGTTAGCCGCCTCCAGTGAGCGGGAGGCCACCGCCTTGTCGAGGCCGTTCATCATCCTGGCGATCGGACCCTCCTTCTTCGTCCAATAGTCGCGCATGCCGTCATAGGTGCGCCGGCCGAACAGGAGCGTTCCGATTTCCCCGCCCTGACGGAGGGAAAATTCCTCCAGCTCCTCGCCCCAGACCGTGCCGTGCATATCGAGCTGCCAGGGTCCGGAGCCTTCGAAATATCCATCCAGCGTCATGACGTTCCAGGCGATCAGCTTTCTCATATCCGATGCTTTCGGGCACTTTGTTCGATCGTCGATCGGCAGTCAGTGGCCATTCCGCCGATCCCAGGGCGGCACGAAGGAGCGGGGCGAGCTTTCATTCGGCATTCGCGCCGTGTGGGGACGTTGGACCCACAGGCTCATTCGCTCGTCCACCCCTGACCTTCGCAACGTGCCGGGCCAGTTTTGCGAGCGTTTGCCCCCCATACTCCACGGCCCCGAAGCTGACCGCCCATTCCCGACGCTCCTTGGTCGGATGCATCTGCCGGAGCGTGAGCACGGTCTTGCCGTTGCTTTGTTCGTCGAAGGTGACGAGCATCCTGAACCGACCGGGGTCGTCGTCCGCGTCCGACCCGTGCTCGACCTCGATGAGGGCCGGGGCCTCGATACGGAGAAACAGCATTCGGTTGGTATAGCGAGTGCCGTCGGGAGCGACCATGTCGAACCGCCAGACCCCGCCTGGCCTGAGGTCGATCTCTTTGCTTTCGATCACCATGCCGTCGGGACCGAACCACTGTCCGATCTGATCCGGGTCCGTCCAAGCGGAGCAGACGACGCTCCGGGGAGCATCAATGACCCGGCTCAGGATGATCTCACGATCAACGGGCCAGTCCTGCCAGGGGGAGCCGGACTTTTGGGATGGAGCGTTCAACGTCTTAATCCTTCCGTTTCATCCGTTCGATGTGGGCTTCCATGCGATCGAGGCGTTTCTCCCAGGCGGAGATATGCTGATGTAGCCACGCTTCGGTCGCCTGGAGGACGTGCGGCTCAAGCTTGCAGGTTCGAACGCGTCCGATTTTCTCGGAGCTGACGAGCCGGCTCTGCTCGAGAACACGCACATGCTTGAGCAGCGACGGCAGAGCTATTTTGAACGGCTCAGACAGTTCGCTGACGGATTTCGGGCCATCACACAGACGACCGATGATCGCTCGCCTGATCGGATCTGCGAGGGCGGAAAAGGCCCTGTCTAAATCGGTTAAACACTTAGCCATGGCGGAAAGTATCGGCCGCCGCGTGCCGGCGGTCAAGACATACTTTCACTTCTGGCTAAGTTTTGGCTCTCGGGACACCGGAGCTCCACCCGATGTCTGACCTTCCCGCTGGAGCGTCTGGTCCGCTCGACGGTTCCTCAGGCAGGGGCAATGTGTGCGGCGTCATCATGGGTCTGGAGCCCAACTGTCATTGTGAGCTTCAGTTCTTTGCGCTCGGACGTTGCCAAGAAAGTGTTGGCCGACACGATCAGTATCTTCAAGATATCCAGTCCTTGCACGGTCTCGGCGAACACCACCACGCCGAGCAAGGACAGCGGCGACCTCCAGCAAGGTTGGAACAGGAAGGTCCGGATTTGGCACTCCCCGGACCAAAGAGCTTAGTCCGCTTCAGCGGAGAAATGCCGACGTTCATTGAGAGGTCGGACGGTGAAGGTTTGACCCAATCCGGACCTTGCGGAGCTACACTCAGCGCGTTTCGCGATTTGTGCGGAGTAAGTCCGCTCGCGAGCCATCGTCTCGGATAGGGAGGATGTGCTCAGGAGATTGAGGAGGTGCTCCATGAGGGTGACAGGGGCTGCCACCACAGGTTCATTACTTGCTGGGCAGAGATCCACTCCGGGATGGTGATGCCCTGCCAACTTGGCAACTGCCAGACGCTCACGGGTCTGCGCAACCTGGTCGCTGCTCCATGCAACGGCCCGCGAATCCGAGATCTTGAACGAGGAGGGAAGATACCCTCAAGTCTCGCGAGACCGCGTCACGTTAAGAAGGCTCTCGGGACGGTCACATTGCAGGGTGCGCCCTATGTCAGGATGAGGCCGGATCGCGGATCCGGTCCAGCCTTAGCGGAGGACGGTGCCATGCTGGAGGTTCTGCCTGCTCCCGAACACGTGGTTGCGATGCGGGTGAGCGGCCAAGTTGACAAAGATGATATCGAACGCGGCATCGCGGCGGTCGAGGAGGCCCTGGCCCGCGGCAGGCGCATCGCGCTCTATATCGAGATCGCGATGACGGGCATGACGCCGGGCGCGTTCGCCCGCGATCTCGGCTACGGGCTGCGCCACCTGAGTGAACTGCGCCGCTTCGCCCGCATGGCGGTGGTGACCGAGCAGGAGTGGGTGCGCCGGATCGTCCAGGTGCAAGGCCGTATCCTGCCCCAGATCGAGATCCGCACCTTCGCGCCGGGCGAGCGAGACGAGGCGTTGACCTGGGTGGCCCAGCCGATCACGGCTGGCGAGCCCGAGGCGGCACAGGCACCGCCCTCGGTTCGCCTCATCGAGACGACCACGCCGGACGTGATCGCGTTCGAGGTGAACGGGCGCATCCGCCGGGACGACATTCATCTCCTGGTCTCTGCCTTCGAGCAGGCGCTGGGCGCCCACGAGCGGCTACGCGTGCTCGTGCGCATCGTGACCTTCGACGGCATCACCCTCGACGCCCTGCGTCAGGAGGGGCTCGCCTCGGTGAAGATGCGCGGCTGGCGGCAGGTCGAGCGCTATGCCCTGGTCGGCGGCCCGGCCTGGATGGCCAGCGTGACCGGATGGGCTGCGCCACTGACCCGCATCCAGACCCGCCATTTCGACGCGGCGCAGGAGGACGAGGCCTGGCGCTGGCTGGAGGCGGAACCCCGGATCGGGAACCCGGCGTGAGGCCGAGCGAAGGGAGACGGGCAGGGCAATCCAACCATTCGGCCGTCCAGGCATTATCGTTCGTCCGTCTGCGTGAGTTCTCCCGTGCCCTCTGCTTTCGATCTCATCGCCGTTCTGCTCGTTCTCACCGCCGTGTTCGGCTGGCTCAACCACGTGTTCCTCCGCCTGCCTCACAGCATCGGCCTGCTCATCATGGCCTTGGGCGCCTCACTCGTCCTGATCGGGATTGAGGTCGCGCTGCCCAATGTCGCCCTGTACGAGAGCCTCACGGCCATGCTGCGGCAGATCGACTTCCGGGAGACGGTGCTCAACGGCATGCTCGCCTTCCTGCTGTTTGCCGGGGCGCTGCACGTCGATCTCGGCATCCTGCGCGAGCGGGCCTGGACGGTCGGGCTGATCGCCACGCTCGGTGTCGTGATCTCGACAGCGGTGGTCGGCGTTGGATTGTGGTGGCTGTCAGGACTGCTGGGTATCGCCATTTCACTGCCATGGGCGCTGGTGTTCGGCGCCTTGATCAGCCCGACCGATCCTGTGGCGGTGCTCAGCACCCTCAAGACCGTCGAGGTGCCCAAGGCGCTTGAAATGGACATGGCTGGCGAGTCCCTGTTCAATGACGGCGTCGGCGTGGTGGTCTTCACGGTCCTGCTGGCGCTGGCGGCGGGCAGCGGGGGCGAGAGCAGCATCCTGCACGTCGCCGAGCTGTTCTTCGTCGAGGCTCTTGGCGGGGCGGCGCTCGGGTGGGGGACGGGCTATCTCGCCTACCGGGCCATGCGCCGGATCGACGACTACCCGATGGAGACGCTGATCTCGCTCGCGCTGGTGGCCGGAACCTATGCCCTGGCGGCCAAGCTCCACATGAGCGGGCCGATTGCGGTAGTGGTGGCCGGCATCCTGGTCGGCAATCGCGGCCCGGTGGATGCGATGAGCGACCTGACGCAGCGCTATGTGTTCGGCTTCTGGACGCTGGTGGACGAAATCCTCAACTCGGTGCTGTTCCTGCTGATCGGGCTCGAGGTGCTGGTGC
Organism: Microvirga sp. Mcv34; assembly: GCF_024519725.1. Taxonomy (GTDB): domain Bacteria; phylum Pseudomonadota; class Alphaproteobacteria; order Rhizobiales; family Beijerinckiaceae; genus Microvirga. The sequence goes on from NZ_JALJRK010000017.1 coordinate 68,953, forward strand.
TGCGCTTCGATCCGTTCTTTGCCGGGCTGGCGGCCGCCAGCATCCCCCTCGTGCTCCTGGGTCGCTTCCTCGCGGTGACCGGCCCGGTGCTCATGCTCCAGGGCCGGCAGGAATTCGTCCGGGGCACGATCCCGGTGCTGACCTGGGGCGGGCTGCGCGGCGGCATCTCGATCGCCCTCGCCTTGTCCTTGCCGGAGGTGGCCGAGAAGCCGCCCCTGCTGGCGGCGACCTACGCGGTGGTGGTGTTCACCATCGTGGTCCAGGGGCTGAGCCTGCGCGCGGTCGTGGGACGGACGATCTGAGCCGCACGGGTCCGTTCCCTCTCCGCAGAGGGGGGCGATCATCCATGGACGATGAGGTCAACCGGCACGCCGCACGTCCGGATGCGAGAGCCGTCACGTCTTGCGAACTGTGGCCAGGGTTGGCGCATCCGCATCGTGATCCGCGCTCCCGATGACGCTGATCGTACCGTCGGTCTCCAGGATCACGGCCGCCACCCGGGCGGCGTCCGTCGCTCCGCTGGAGCGCAGCGCTGCCATGACCTCCTCGCGGGTGATCCGCTGCGACCGCATCGGACCGTCCAGAAACCTGCCCCGATGGAGGATCAGCGTCGGTTCGCTCTTCACCAGGTTCTGGAAGCCGGGCGAGCGGACGGACAGCCACGTGATCGCGAATTGCAGGAGCACCAGGAGCACCATCGCCAGCACGCCTTCCGCCAGGGCGACCGACTTGCTCAGGAGCACGGTGGCAAGGATCGAACCGAGCGCCACCGTGACCACGAGGTCGAAGGCGTTCAGCTTGGTCAGCGTGCGCTTGCCCGAGATCCGTAGGATCGCCACGAGAGCGATATAGGCCAGCGTGCCGACGACGAGGACGCGTCCCAGCCCGGCCCATGAGTCAAAGAACATGGATGGTTGCCTCCTTTAGCCGAGCCGAGGTGGCGATCCTGGCCTGCTCGATCCGCAGCAGGATTGCGGCCCGGTCGCAGGGGGCAAGCCGCGCCGCCTCGGCGGTTTCGACCAGCTTGCCGAGATGCTGCACGACGGCGTCCCGGGCCTCCCGGCGCCGGACAATGGACGCAAGCTGCCCCAGGACATCCGCCATGCGGATCAGAACGGCCGGGATCTCCTGGCCGGCTTGCCGGATCGGGTCGAAGGCCGCATCGCTGAGGCCCTGCACGTCGGAGCGACGCGCAATTACCCGAACCGCACCCTGAGGGTCGTGCAGCAGGGTCGGCGGGAGGCTCCGCTGGAATATCTCCTCCAGGGCTGCGCCGAGGCGGTCCAGTACGGCCATGGCCGTATGCGGATCGTTGATGCCGGGTGACAGAGCCCGCAACGCGATCTCGACGAGCTGGCGCAGGCCGTGCTCCAGGTCCTGGGCCGGGCTGCGCTCCTCGCCGATCACGGCCGCGTCCCTGATCGCTGCGACGGTCTCGTTATCCAGCGGCCGTACGGCATGGACGACCACGTGCTCCCCGCCGGCCAGGACGAAGTGACCCGCCCGCACCTTCACCTCGAGGAGGGCACCTTCCCGGCAGGCCACCGAGACGAGCCTGTCGTAGTCGATCACCTGGATGTAGCCGCTTCGGCCCAACGACACGGTGCCGGCCTTCGGCGGAATGTCATCCGGCATGGCGCCATCGCCCTCGCCCGTCTCCGGGAGCATGCTGCGGACATTGTTGTGCAGGTCATGAGCGACCCGTGCCACGATGTTGTCCGCCACGATGGCTCGGGCGACCTTGTGGACGTAGAACAGCAGGGCGAACAGGCATACGACCGTGAGTACGCTGCCGATGGTCACGGCGGCATGAGGCACCCCCTCGGACCCGAGCTGCTCGTTGAGGCTGCGCAGCACGAACAGCACGTAGAGGATGGTGCCGAGGAACAGGCCGATCACGGCCTGGATCTGCCGGTCGCCCATGAAATTGGGAACCAGGCGGGGGCCGAGCTGGTTCGCCGCGAGCGTCAGGATGACGAAGGTGACGGAGACCACGAGCGAGAACATGGTCATCAGGCCTGACAGCAGGCTTGACAGGAGGCCGCGGGCGCTGCTCGCATCGCCCCCGTAGATCCACCAAAGCTCCCCGCCGCCCCAGCCCTCGAGCAGTGAGGGGCCGAACGTCAGAACCCAATAGGCCAAGCCGAGCGCGAGAACGCTGAGGATCAGCGGGAGGATCCAGAGTTGTCCGCGTAGAAGGACGATGATGTTCCGGATGCGCTCCATGTCGTGACAACCCCGGCCGCACCGGCTGGATCCATCGTGGCTCCGTCGGCGTCACGTCAGGCGTTCGCAAGGCATCCGAAGCACGAAGCGGGACATTCCATCCCAGGGCGTCCCAGAGGACGGCGATTGCTGGCTCAGAGGCTCGCCCGCGACCCGTTCACGGAGGGGGCGGGTCCGGCTCATGCTCCGGGGCGCCGTGAAGGAGTTGCATCGCCGGCGATTGGACGAGCAGGAGATAGCGCTCGAACTGGACGAGGACGTCCGCGATGATCTGGTCGCGGTGCAGGCCCATGATGTCGTAGCCGCGACCGCCGCTGGAAAAATAGGTGCGGGCCTCGTAGCGGTATTCCGGCCTGCCGACGTCGAGCGGCGAAAGGGTTGCCATGGGCTGGGCGCTGCGGCTGACGCCATAGACGAAGTCGCGGACACCTTCGGCGGGCGAGCGCAGGGCAATGGCGCCCCCGTCCTCCTCGACCACGGACGAGGGGCGGCCGCGCGCACTCAACTCTTTCGCGACCTGGTCGAGCGCCGGGCGCACATGGCTGGCGATGAACTGGTCCACTTCGGCCTCGGTAGGGGCATGGAGGATGAGCGCGAGACGGCGCTGCCAAGTAAGGCCCGCGGCGGGCTGGGCGGAGGGAATGCTCGTTCTGGCCGCGTGGGCCTCCTGCTGGGCAAGGTCCGCCCGCATGCCGACCAGGAGGGACCAGACGAGCGCCAGCATGACGAAGGTGAAGGGCAGGGCGCTGGCAATGGTCGCCGATTGCAGGGCGCTGAGCCCGCCGGCCAGGAGCAGGCTGGCCGATACGACGCCTTCGAGCCCGCACCAGAAGACGCGCTGGCCGGTGGTGGTTTCGGTCTCGCCGCCTGCGGCGATGGAGTCGATGACCAGCGAACCGGAATCCGCCGACGTGATGAAGAAGATCCCGACCAGCAGCACGGCCAGGGTCGAGGTGAGGCCTGAGAACGGCAGATACTCGAAGAACTTGAAGAGGCCGACCGATACGTCGTCGGCGACCGCGGTACCAAGAGCACCGGCTGCCGTGCCGGTATCCACGAAGATCGCGGTGTTGCCGAATACGGTCATCCAGAAGAAGGTGAAGCCGGCCGGGATGAACAGCACGGCGGTGACGAACTCGCGCACGGTGCGGCCGCGTGAGATGCGGGCGATGAACATGCCGACGAAGGGGGACCAGGAAATCCACCAGGCCCAGTAGAAGAGCGTCCAGGCATCGATCCAGGGCGTCGGCTCATAGGCATAGATGTTGAAGGTGCGCAGCAGCAGCGTGTCGAGATAGAGGCCCAGGTTCTGCACGAAATCGCGGAACAGCAGCGCCGTCGGCCCGACCGCCAGGACGAAGAGCATCAGCAGGATCGCCACGACCAGATTGATCTCGGAGAGGATGCGCACTCCCTTGTCGAGGCCGGTGACGACGGAAACCGTGGCCAGGCCCGTGATAACCGCGATCAGGGGGAGTTGGACGCCGATACCGATGGGGATCCCGAGAAGATAGTTGAGGCCGGCATTGATCTGGGAAACCCCGATGCCGAGCGAGGTGGCAATGCCGAACATGGTGCCGACGATGGCGAAGATGTCGACGGCGTGGCCGATGGGGCCGTCGATCCGCTCCTTGAGGAGCGGGTAGAGGCCGGAGCGGATCGTCAGCGGAAGATTGTAGCGGTAGCCGAAATAGGCCAGCGACAAGCCGACCACGGCATAGATGGCCCAGGCATGGATGCCCCAGTGGAAGAAGGTGACCGACATGGCCTCCCGCATCGCTGCCACCGAGCGCGGCTGGGCCGTGGGCGGCGTGATGAAATGGGTCATCGGCTCGCCCACAGCGTAGAACATGAGACCGATGCCCATGCCGGCCGCAAAGAGCATAGCGATCCAGGAGGTGAACTTGAAATCGGGTGTGGATTCGTCCGGGCCGAGCTTCAGTCGCCCGTAGCGGCCTAGGCAGAGGAGCAGCACGGTTGCCAGGAAGATGCCGACGGCAAGGAGATAGAGCCAGCCGAAGCTGTTGAGAATGGCAGCCTGTAGATCCTTGAAGACTTGGCCGGCGCGATCGGGCGCAACGACCCCGGTGGCGAGGAAAAGGCTGATGACGGCGACGGCACCGAAGAAGACCGGCGGTTTGATGATGAAGCGCTTGAACATACGGCAACCCTTGGATGCTCCGTCGCCCGCCGCGGCTCTTCCCGGGGGGCGTCTCTCTCCTGAATGCCCAAGCTCCCGGTCCAAATAGAAGACGGCGATGCCAGAAGAGTTCCCGGCCAAGGGGCTTCAAATCGATCGGAGATGCCTTTCAAGAACAGAAGCTTCTCCAACTGAGTTCTTCGCGAAATCATGAGCTGGAGCGTCCTGAAGCGCAGGGAATCTCGGACGCCGACCCAATGCGGCCTTTATTGGCGGCCTTTTGCACTCTTCCGGCTTGATCTTGTGGACTAGATCGTGGTCGAGTTCGAAAAGAGCCTGAAGCAGCATCCGCCTATCGCGCCCGGCACCCCCGTCCCGTACACGCCGCCAAGCTGACAGCTCCTTAGGCGAGGACTGACATTCCACTGCGGCCCTGGCTTAAATGTGCTGGTGGATGGGATGCGCGATAGGAATGGCAGCTATTGGCACGAGGTGGAAGTACACCAAACGTCCGTGATGCGGCGGCAACCGGACGTTCGGCTACTGCCGACTGCCTGAGACTGCCCCAACTCGAAAGCCCGTCGCGCCCGCTCCGTGCGGCATGAGCCTATGTCATTCCATCACTGTTCGCCGTCCTGTCCCGTGCTGGGGACACGAGCGCGACTGTCCTCGCGAAAGTAGTGGGTCTCATCCCCGATCAGGATCCTGGCCAGCCCGTCGATCTCCTGCACCACTCGGTCAATCTGACTGTACTCCGGGCCGCCGATCGGGATGTCGGCCAACGTGCGCGTGAGGAGATGGCGGGTCGACCGCAGGGACCCCAGGAGCCTTTCGGCGATGTCCCGAGTGATAAGACGACGGGACTTTCTCGAATGACCGTGCCGCATGGGATCGCCTCGAGGTTCTTTATTTGCTTCGGCTGATGGCGGTGCCAAGCCACGCAATCATCACGATCCGATGGTTTCAGGGTGACTGGAGCCACCCCGGACCGGCGTCACCCCAATCCGTCCCCGGACGTACCCGAACGACAGGGCTGCGGCGAGTCGCTCGATCCGTTGTTCCTGGATGTGCTGCTCGCCGAGAAGGGCCTTGATGGCGGTTCGTGGGTTGCCGCCGTAGGATTCGATCATGGCCGTGACATCAGCCTCCATCTGCTCCGTGTCACACGTGGGCTGAACCTGATCGGTCATCGTCACCTCCCTTGAGAGCCGCGACGATACTGATTCGGAGCATCGGCCACCATCGCAATGTTCTTCATTTGTTCCGTGTCTGTGGAATGTGGGGAAATCCTGGGATGACGGCGTGCCGCTGTCATCCGGCACCCCCGTACGGGCCGTTGTGCAATGCCTGATCCACGACGACGAACCGCCGTCGGCGCAGGTCGACGTCATTATCGCTCAGGATCAGTTCGACGTGCTGTTCCGGCATCTCTGGATCAGCCCGACACCGGCGGTCCTCCGGGTGGCGATCTCGCCGACCTGCTTCCAGTATGCGATGGCCGGCATGGCACCCGGATACCCTAAGGACGTCGTATTCCCCAGCGGTGTTACGACCGCGCAGATCGACGATGTCGCCGTCGACAAGAGACTCTCGGCACCTGCTGCAAGTGCCATGTCCGAAGTCACCCACGCAGAAGCTTTGGCCGACCCGTCCCTGGAGCGCCTGGACGTCATCAGGAAGCACGCAGACAGGATTGCGACATCGGGGAAACGAATCGAATTCCTCGCGGGATTGGCCGTCGGAATCCTCGTGATTGCCGCGTTCCTTCGGTGAGGAAGAGCGGCCGTACCTGCCCAAAGGACTCGAGATCTGGGGCGCGGCGGACGTTCGAACGAGAAAAGGCCCGACTTCCCTGACGGAAACGGGCCTTTTCTCAGTCCTTGGCAGACGCTCCCAGTCCTGTCGGCCAGCGCACAACCCAAGGCTGTAAGGACCGAAGAGTCAGGCTTTTCGCCGATTCGAGTCAGGATACCCCCGGGTTTGAGTCAGACTTCAAGACCCGGGGACACATCGTGATGATCACACATCCAGGTTCGCCACCGAGAGGGCGTTTTCCTGAATGAACTCGCGGCGCGGTTCCACCACGTCGCCCATGAGCTTGACGAAGAGATCGTCGGCGTCGGTCGTGTCCTTGACCTTCACCTGCAGCAGCGAGCGCACGTCGGCGTCGAGGGTTGTCTCCCAGAGCTGCTGGGCTGTCATCTCGCCGAGACCCTTGTAACGCTGGAGCTGCAGCCCCTTGCGTCCGGCTGCAAGCACCGCGTTGAAGAGCGAAAGCGGACCGTCGATCTGCATCTCATCGTTCTTGCGCACGAGCTTCGCAGGCCTCGCATAGACGTCCTGCAGAGTTGTGGCGCGCTCGTCGAGCTTCTTGGCTTCCTGGCTGGCGATGAGAGCTTGGTCGAGCGTCGCGGTCTGCGTCACGCCGCGCACAGTGCGCGAGAAGACATAGCCGCCCTCGCGGATCTCGCCGGTCCAGCCGCGTTCCAGTTCTTCCGAGATCGCGTCGAGACGCTGCGCAATATAGGCCGCCTTGGCGGGACCCTGCTGTGGATCCTCGGCCACGTCGGGACGCAGGGCACCGGCAATCGCCGCCTGCTCCACGACCTTGCGGTCGTAGCGAGTGTGCAGGCTGTTCAGCACTTGTCGCACGAGGCGCGACTCGTCGATGAGGCCCTTCAGCTGGTCGCCCTGGAAGGCCACGCCGGTTTCGAGCTGCAGCGCGGCGTTCTCGACGCCTTCGCCGATGAGGTAATCTTCGAGCGCGCGCTCGTCCTTCAGGTAGATCGAGGACTTGCCGCGAGTCGCCTTATAGAGCGGCGGCTGGGCGATGTAGAGATACCCGCGGTCGATCAGCTCCGGCATCTGACGGAAGAAGAACGTGAGCAGCAGAGTACGGATGTGCGAGCCGTCCACGTCCGCGTCGGTCATGATGATGATGCGGTGGTAGCGCAGCTTGTCGAGGTTGAACTCCTCGCGGCCGATGCCGGTGCCGAGCGCGGTGATCAGCGTGCCGATTTCCTGGCTCGACAGCATCTTGTCGAAGCGCGCACGCTCGACATTGAGGATCTTGCCGCGCAGCGGCAGTACGGCCTGGAAGGCGCGGTTGCGGCCTTGCTTGGCAGAGCCGCCGGCGGAGTCGCCCTCGACGAGCAGCAATTCGCATTTCGACGGATCGCGCTCCTGGCAATCGGCGAGCTTGCCGGGAAGCGACGCAATGTCGAGCGCGCCTTTCCGGCGGGTGAGCTCGCGCGCCTTGCGGGCGGCCTCACGCGCGGCGGCGGCTTCCACCACCTTGCCGACGAGGGTGCGGGCCTCCTGCGGGTGCTCCTCGAGCCAGTTGTTGAGCGCCTCGTTCATCACGTTCTCGACCGCGGGACGCACTTCGGAGGAAACGAGCTTGTCCTTCGTCTGAGACGAGAACTTCGGATCCGGCACCTTCACGGAGACGACGGCGGTCAGGCCCTCGCGGCAATCGTCGCCGGTGAGCGAAACCTTTTCCTTCTTCGTGAGGCCCGACGATTCCGCGTAGCCGTTCACCTGACGCGTCAGCGCCGCGCGGAAGCCCGCCAGGTGCGTGCCGCCGTCGCGCTGCGGGATGTTGTTGGTGAAGCAGAGCACGTTCTCGTGGTAGGAGTCGTTCCACCACAGAGCCACCTCGACGCCGATGCCGTCCTTCTCGGAGCGGATCATGACCGGCTGCTGGATCAGCGGGGTCTTGGCGCGGTCGAGATAACGCACGAAGGCTTCCACGCCGCCCTCGTACATCAGCTCCTCGCGCTTGTGCTCCGCATGGCGCTTGTCGGTCAGGACGATGCGCACGCCCGAGTTCAGGAACGCCAGCTCGCGCAGGCGGTGCTCCAGGGTCGCGTAGTCGAACTCCACCATGGTGAAGGTTTCGGGCGAGGGCGTGAAGGTCACTTCCGTGCCGCGCTTGCCCGGCGCGTCGCCGATCACCGCGAGGGGTGCCACCGCATCGCCGTGGCGGAACTCCATGAAGTGTTCCTTGCCGTTGCGATAGATGCGCAGCTTCAGGGAGGTGGAGAGCGCATTCACCACCGAGACGCCCACGCCGTGCAGGCCGCCTGAGACCTTGTAGGAGTTCTGGTCGAACTTACCGCCCGCGTGCAGCTGGGTCATGATGACCTCGGCGGCCGAGACGCCTTCGCCCTGGTGGATGTCGGTGGGAATGCCGCGGCCGTTGTCGGTGACGGTCACCGAACCGTCCGCATTGAGCGTGACCGTGACTTCCGTCGCGTGACCGGCGAGCGCCTCGTCGATGGCGTTGTCCACCACCTCGTACACCATGTGGTGCAGGCCCGAGCCGTCATCGGTATCGCCGATATACATGCCCGGCCGCTTGCGCACCGCATCAAGGCCCTTGAGGACCTTGATCGATTCCGCGCCATAGGCGTCGGCATTCACGTTGATAGCAGGTTCGGCCATTTGGGATCCTTCAAGACGCGCGAAAAAGGACAGGCACGCCAGGGTTTTGATTCGTCAGATCAGATATTTAGTGACGAATCGTTGAAATTTCACCCCCGCGCGTACATGCGCGCGTGAAAAGGGGCGGAAAAATCCACCAGAATCTGCCGAATCAGGGACTTTCAGGGGCGGTTCTTTGCCTCAGCCGCGCCGGGAGGTCAGCGCGACGCAACGGCAGCCGCAGCGCCGGCCAGGAGGGCCCCGGTGGTGCGGTTGAGCCTCCGGATCGCCTTCGGGGTCGTGAAGAGCTGCCGGGCCCGGGCGGCGAGCACGATATAGCCGGCAAAGACCACGCCCAGAACGCTCAAGGTCGCGGCCACTAGCTCCGCATAGCCCAACCCCGTGATCCGGGTGAGGTCGAGGATGGTCGGCAGGAGGGCGAGGTAGAACACGATGGTCTTCGGGTTGCCCAGGGTGAGGGCGAGGCCGCCGAGGAGAAGCTTGGCCGGATGCTCCCGCCTCGCGTCGGCCTTCACGTCCTTGGCGAGCGCGGGCGCCGTCCAGATCTTATAGGCGATGTAGAGCAGGTAGGCCGCACCGGCGTATTTGATGACCAGGAACACCTCGTGAAAAGCCTGAGCGAGTGCCGCGAGACCCAGAATGGCGAAGGTCAGCCAGACCACGTCTCCCAGCGCCACGCCGATGCTGAACGCCACCGCCTCCTTCGGCCCGCGGCCGAGAACCCGCCCGACGATGGCGGCGATACCCGGGCCGGGCGAGGCGGCGGCGATGAAGAGGGCGGAGGAGAAGAGCAGCAGGCCTGCGATATCCATGGTTCTCGACCCGGAAGAGACACTATTGCCGTCACCATAAGACCAAGCGGCTCTTCAGACCATCAAGGAATTCTGATGGATTCGATCACGCCGGGCGACACCTGCAGGATGTCGGCCCGGCTCTGCAACTCGGCGAAGAGGCCCGGATCCGCGCCCGTCATCCAGACCTGCCCGCCCAGGGATTCCAGCGCGTCATACAGCCCGGCCCGACGGCGGGGATCGAGATGGGCGGCGACTTCGTCGAGGAGCACGAAGGGCGCGATGCCGCTCATGCTGGCGACGAGGCGGGCATGGGCGAGGACGAGGCCGATCAGCAGCGCCTTCTGCTCGCCCGTGGAGGCGGTGTTGGCGGGAATGTCCTTCGGGCCGTGGCGCACGAGGAGGTCCGAAGCCTGGGGGCCGACGAGGGTGCGTCCCGCCGCCCGGTCGCGGGCGCGGGAATCGCGCAGGATCGCGCGGTAGCGGTCCTCGGCATCGACGGCCGGCAGGGTGGCGACGAGCGTGTCGAGATCGCCGTCGAGGCCCATCGTGGCGAAGGGGAAGGGCGATTCCTCCTCGCGGGTCTCGAGGATGAGGCTCGCCAGCCGCTCCACGGTCTCTCGGCGGGCGGCCGCCACCGCGATGGCGAGTTCCGCCACCTCCCGTTCGAGGGCATCGAGCCAGAGCCGGTCGTCGGGGTTTTCCTCGAGCACGCGGTTGCGCGAGCGCAGCGCCCGCTCCAGGGCGTTCACCCGCGACCCGTGCTCCGCATCGACCGCGAGGACGAGCCGGTCGAGAAAACGCCGCCGGTCGCCGGCGGGCCCGCGGAAAAGGGCGTCGAGATCCGGCGTGAGCCAGACGATGCGCAGGAACTCGGCGAAGGCCGTGGGCGAGGAGGCGGGCATCCCATCGATGCGGCAGACCCGCGAGGCGCGGGAGCCTTCGCCCTGGGGCTCGATGCCGGTGCCGAGCCGGTGCTCGCCGAAAGGGGCGTCGAGGGTCACCGAAACGGCGAAGGAGCCCGGCCCCTCATGGCGCGCCATCTCGCCCAGCTCCGCGCGCCTCAGGCCGCGACCGGGCATGAACAGAGAGATCGCCTCCAGCACATTGGTCTTGCCGGCCCCGTTCTCGCCCACGAGCGCCACCAGCGGGCGCGAGACAGTGAGGTCCAGACTCGCATAGGTGCGGAAGTCCTGGAGAATCAAGCGGACGATTCGGGAAGCGGCAACGGGGGAGGAGGACATGCGCCCCCTTCATTCAGGAGCGGACGCGAAAGATCAAGCGTTGGCGCGGCCAAAGCGGCTTCGGAGTGTTTGCAGGCCCTGCATCCAGACGATTCACGTCATGGCCGGCACACGGAGAAGCGCGGCACCTCAAGCAATCGGGATCACCGTCACGGGTCCCCGGATCAAGTCCGGGGAGGTGATGACAGTGAGTAAATTCCGAAACCGATCCCAGATCGTCGCCGCGCTCCGTCTGGAATGACGCTTGTCAGTGCGCCTTACACCCGCATCGGCATCAGGACGTAGAGCGCCGAGGCGCCTTCGCGGTCCTGGACGATGGTAGGGGAGCCGGGATCGGCGAGCTTGAACAGGGCGGTGTCGCCGTCGAGCTGGGACGTGATGTCGAGGAGGTAACGGGCGTTGAAGCCGATATCGATCGGCGCGGCGTCGTAATCGACCTCGATCTCTTCCGTGGCGCTGCCCGAATCCGGGTTGTTGACGGTGAGCGTCAGGCGCCCGTCACCCAACGCGAGTTTCACCGCACGTCCACGCTCGGACGAGATGGTGGAGACGCGATCCACGGCCTTGGAGAAATCGGCGCGCTCGACCACGAGAACCTTGTCGTTCCCGGCCGGGATGACGCGCTGGTAATCGGGGAAGGTGCCGTCGATGAGCTTGGAGGTCAGCACCACGCCGTCAAAGGTCAGGCGCACCTTGGCGGAGGACAATTCGACGGTGACGTTCTCGGACCCGTCTTCCACGAGCTTGACGATCTCGGCCACGGCCTTGCGCGGCACGATCACGCCGGGCATGCCTTCCGAGCCCGTGGGCGCCGGGATCTCGACCCGGGCGAGACGGTGTCCGTCGGTGGCGACCGCGCGCATGACGATGGAGCCGCCTGCGTCGATGGTGTGGAGATAGATGCCGTTGAGGTAGTAGCGAGTCTCTTCCGTGGAGATCGCGAACTGTGTCTTCTCGATCAGGCGCTTGAGGTCGCTGGCCGCAAGCGTAAAGCGGTGCGGCAGGTCGCCGGCGGCGAGGTCCGGGAAGTCGCTTTCCGGCAGGGCCTGCAGCATGAAGCGCGAACGGCCGGAGCGGATCTGCATCTGGCCCATGTCGGCGGTCATCTCGAGCGACACCTGGGCGCCGTCGGAAAGCTTTCGGACGATGTCGTAGATCATGTAGGCCGGAACCGTGGTCGAGCCGGCATCCGTGATCTCGGCCGGGATCGTCTCCGTCACCTCGATGTCGAGGTCGGTGGCCTTGAGGCGAAGCGATCCTTCGTCCGCCCGCAGCAGGACGTTCGACAGGATCGGAATGGTGTTGCGGCGCTCGACGACGCGGTGCACATGCCCCAACGCCTTCAGCAGAGCGGCGCGCTCAACGGTAACTCTCATAACCCAGCACCCGATTTCGGTGAAATTCTTGGCCCGATCCCGCCAAGGACGGGCCTCGGGCGGGACAAGCAGGGCAGCAATGTTGGCTTTTGTCGCCTGAGAAAGCAAGGCCGGGGGATTCCCCGGCCCCTACCGCCTGCAGCGGTCAATCCCTCAAGCTTACTCCTGCAGCATACGCTTGAGGAGCTCGACCTCGTCGGAGAGGGCATGGTCTTCCCCAAGGGCCTTCTCGATCTTGCGCACCGCGTGGAGCACCGTGGTGTGATCACGCCCGCCGAAGCGGCGGCCGATCTCGGGCAGGGAACGCAGGGTGAGCACCTTGGACAGGTACATGGCGATCTGGCGCGGCCGCACCACGGCGGCGGTGCGGCGCTCCGACAGAATGTCGGAGCGGGAGACGTTGTAGCGCGAGGCCACCAGCTTCTGGATGTCCTCGATCTTGACCCGCTTCGGCTCGCGGTTGCGCACGAGGTCGCGGATCGCCGTCTCGGCGGTCTCCAGGGTGATGGATGAGCCGGTGAGCGTCGCATGGGCGAGCAGGCGGTTCACGGCGCCTTCGAGATCGCGTCCGTTGGCCGTGATGGCGCGCGCCACGTAGGCGATCACGCTCTGGCCCACCTCGAAGGTCGGATGGATCGTCTTCAAAGCCTCGACGCGGGTGGTGAGGATCGAGGTGCGCAGCGCCTCGTCGAGGGCGCTGACCTCGACCACGAGACCGCCGGCGAGCCGCGAGCGCACACGCTCGTCCAGGTTCTCCAGATCCGCCGGCGGACGGTCGGCGGCGATCACGATCTGGCGGCCCGCATCGATGAGGGCGTTCAGGGTGTGGCCGAATTCCTGCTGGATCTGCTTGCCCTGGATGAACTGCACGTCGTCGATGATGAGCAGGTCGATGCCTCGAAGACGCTCCTTGAAGGCGAGCGACGTCTGCGCCTTCAGGGAGGCCACGAAGCCGTACATGAAGCGGTCGGCGGTCAGATAGATGACGCGGCGGCCTTGCGCGCGCACCTCGTGGCCGATGGCATGGAGGAGATGGGTCTTGCCCAGGCCGACGCCCGCATGGAGATAAAGCGGGTTGTAGATCGCCTGGCCGTTCTGGGCATGGGCGACCCTGTCAGCCGCCGCGTGGGCGAGCGCGTTGGAGCGGCCGACGATGAAGCTCTCGAAGGTGAGGCGGGAATCGAGCGGCGCGCCGCCGAGATCGCCGCTCTCGCCGCGCTCCTCCTGGGGAGCCGCGAGGGACGGGGCCTTGATGTCTCCCGATGCGCTCGGGAGCGCCATGGAGGCGGTCGGCGCCGGACGGGGCGCCTCGCTCACCCGACGCTGGGCGGCCGGGTCGCGTCCGAGGGTGCTGCGCACGCCGATGGAGACGCGCTCCACGTCGCCGCTCTCGGAGCGGTAAACGGCCAGCACACGATCGGCATAATGGGATTCGATCCAGCTTTTCAGGAAGCGGGTGGGAACGGTGAGATAGGCGCAGCCCTCGATCACCGAATCCAGTTCCAGGCGTCCGAACCAGCTGGCGAAGATATCCTCCCCGAGCTCGGCCCGGAGACGGCGCTTGACCCGGGTCCATACGTCCGATGCCGATTGCTCGCCCGGAGTCTCCATGCCGTTCTCGCTGGGAGCGGCAAAGGTGCGGTGATCTTCGCTGCGATACATCAATGTTCCTCCACGAGGTTCCGCCTTCTTTAAGGTCGGAAACCCCCACGCATGACCCGTTTCGAACACCAAGGCACAAAGGCCTCACAGGTTATCCGAAACGTGGCGCCCCCAATTGTACTAAAGATTATTTGAATGCTTTTAAGTCGAGACTGTCGCTGACTGCCGCCTCCTTCACCTTCACTCAAGGTCTATCAAGATTACCCCTCGGTAAAGGACGAGCCTTCGCTTGCTTCTTGAGAGAATGAAACAACGACTTATCCCCGCACATGGTGACTTTAGTTCGAGCTTTGAGTGAATGACTTCACGGCGAGCCGTTGAAGCAAATTGACCTTACACAGGGTGCGGGACGGGGTGCAATACGGCCGAGTCGAGTCTCTGGTCCCCACAAGCCCCCGGCTGCGTTCACAGCCTCGTCCACAGGTTTTGAATCTGGGCTTTAAAGTCCTGACTCTTCAACTGATTCACAGTTCCATCACAGCCTGTCCGGAAGCCTGAAAAAAGAGTCTTTTCGCAACCTTGATTCAGAACCGATTCGTCCCGACTCGTGGGTGATTCTGATGCTTCGCGATGCTTTGCCTGCTAAGCTGTTGAATAAAATGAGTGTTTTCTGTGCGGTTTGAATCCGCCTCGTGGGACGTTCAACCTGTCGAACGGGGATAAAGTCAAGCTGACATGTGGATAAAATTCGGAGCCCGAATCCGGCTCCGAATACGAAAAAACCCGGCCGTGAGGCCGGGTCTGATCGACGATGAAAAGTCAGCCGTGACGGCTGCTTTTAAGCGCTCAGCGCGTTGATGCGGCTCGCGAGGCGCGAGACCTTCCGCGACGCGGTGTTCTTGTGCACGATGCCCTTCTGGGCGGCGCGCATCATCTCCGGCTCGGCGGCGCGCAAGGCGGCGACGGCCTCGGTCTGATTGCCGGCGGCAATGGCCTCTTCGACCTTGCGGACGAAAGTCCGCATCCGGCTGCGACGCGACTTGTTGACCGCGGTGCGCTTCGCGATCTTACGGGTCATCTTCTTGGCGGACACGGTGTTGGCCATGGCCCATCCTCGTTCTTTTAAAATCCCGATGCGCCAAGCTGAGCCCGTCTAGAGCTCCGGCAGCGACCGGTTGATTGCATGGAAACCGAAGAGCCCGCGGGACGCGCGGGCTCATGTGAGGCGGCTTATAGACGCGAAGGCCGCGAACGTCAACGACCATGGGCCTTTGCGCGTCAAAAAAGCGCCCATGACATCTTCTGAAGGGCCTGCCGCCAGGGATTGGCCGGGTCGAGCAGGAGCCTGAGCGCCATGAGGCCCGAGACCAGGACCAGGAGCGGGCGGATGATCCGTGAGCCCAGATGCACGGCCAGCCGCGATCCGGCCTGGGCGCCGAGAAAGGACGCCGCCGCCATGGCGAGACCGATCGACCAAACCACCGCGCCGGTCGACGCATAGAGAAGGAGGCTGCCGAAATTGCTCGCGAAATTGACCAGCTTGGTATGGGCCGTCGCCTTGATCACCCCGTAGCCGAGGAGGGTCACGAAGGCCAGCATGTAGAAGGAGCCGGCGCCAGGCCCGAAAATGCCGTCGTAGAAGCCGATGGCGACCGGCGCGGTCAGGCCGAAGGCCAACGCCGTCATGCGGGCATGAGCATCCTCGTCCTTCATCTTGCGCGAGAGGGCGAAGTAGATCGCCATGGCGATGAGCAGCACGGGGATCAGTACTTCCAAGACCGGGCGCGGCAGGAACTGCACGCACAGGGCCCCGGCGACGCTGCTCGCGAACGCCACCAGAGTGAAGCCCCAGGCCTTGCGCCACTCGATCAGCCCCTTCCGGCCGAAGGTATAGGTGGCGGAGGCGGCCGCGACCGAGCCCTGCACCTTGTTGGTGGCGATGGCCTGGGCCGGGTCGAGGCCCGCGAGGAGGAGGGCGGGCACGGTCAGGAGCCCGCCGCCCCCGGCGATGGAATCCACGAAGCCCGCAAGGAAGGAGACCGCGGCGAGCGCCGCGATCATGTCGAAGCCGATCTCGGTCACGTCTACTGGTTCTTGAACTCGGCCGGGCGCTTGCCGACGAAGGCGCTCATGCCTTCCTTCTGGTCGGCGGTGGCGAACATGGCGTGGAAAAGGCGCCGCTCGAAGCGGATGCCCTCGGAGAGGGAAACCTCGTCGGCGCGGTTGATGGTTTCCTTGGTCATCATGGCGATGGGCAGCGACATGGACGCGATGGTCTCGGCCGTCTTCATGGTCTCGGCGAGAAGGTCGGCGAGCGGCACCACCCGGGCTACGAGGCCGGAGCGTTCCGCCTCCTCGGCGCCCATCATGCGGCCGGTCAGGCACATCTCCATGGCCTTGGCCTTGCCGATGAGCCGGGTCAGGCGCTGGGTGCCGCCCATGCCCGGCATGACGCCGAGCTTGATCTCCGGCTGGCCGAACCGGGCGTTGTCCGCCGCGATGATGAAGTCGCACATCATGGCGAACTCGCAGCCGCCGCCGAGGGCGAAGCCCGCCACGGCGGCGATCATCGGCTTGCGCCGTCCCGACACCTTCTCCCAGCCGGAGAAGAAATCGGCCATGTAGGTGTGCGGATAGGTGAGCTCGGCCATCTCCTTGATGTCCGCGCCGGCCGCGAAGGCCTTCTCCGAGCCCGTGATGACGATGCAGCCGATCGCCGGATCCGCCTCGAAGGCATCGAGCGCCTGGTTCACCTCGTTCAGCAGAGCCGAATTGAGGGCGTTCAGGGCCTGGGGCCGGTTGAGGGTGATCAGCCCCACTTTCCCGCGCGTCTCAACGAGAATCGTCTCAAAAGCCATGCCGGCATCTCCTCATCGTCGGATGAGACACCGGTAGGCGAGGCTTTCAGGGACGGCAAGCGGAAATCGGGACGCTGCGCGTCCGCCTTAAGACGATGACCGCTTCTGGCATTCCGGACAATAGAAGGTGGAGCGCCCGGACTGCACGAGCCGGGTCACCGTGCCGGTGCAGGCGGGGGTCACGCAGGGCTCGCCCTCCCGGTCATAGACCCGGAACGAATGCTGGAAATAGCCGAGCGAGCCATCGACCTGCGCGTGGTCGCGCAGGGTCGAGCCGCCGGCCTCGACGGCCTCGGCGAGCACGTCCCGGATGACAGCCGCCAATTGGTGGGCCGTGTCGGTCGGCTGTCCATTCCTCGTCGCGAGCGAGCCGGCCGGCGCCTCCGGATGAAGGCCGGTGCGGAACAGGGCCTCGCAGACATAGATGTTGCCGAGCCCGGCGATCAGCCGCTGGTCTAGGAGAGCGGCCTTCAGGGGCGTGCGCTTGCCCTGAAAGAGCCGCGCGATGGTCTCGCCCGAGAGCTCGTTGCCGAGGGGCTCGATGCCCATCCCGGCGAAGTGCTTCGAGGTCTCGATGGCAGACCGAGGCACCAGATCCATGAAGCCGAAGCGGCGGGTGTCGTTGTAGGTGACGGTCGCCCCGTTGGAGAGTTGGAACACCACATGGTCGTGGGCGCCCAGGGATCCGTGCTCGTGATGGAACTCCCCCGGCATGCGGGTGGCGCCTTCCTGGGTCACCAGAAACCGTCCCGACATGCCCAGATGCATCACCAGCACCTCGCCCGAGGCGAGATCGGCGAGGAGATATTTGGCCCGGCGGCCCAAGGCCGTGATTTCCTGGCCTTCCAGGCGCTCGGCAAATCGTTCCGGAAAGGGAAAGCGCAGGTCCGGCCGGCGCTGGGTCACCTTGGTGAAGCGGGCGCCGACCATGGCGGGCTCCAGGCCTCGGCGCACGGTTTCGACTTCAGGAAGTTCGGGCATCAACCATCTCTCGGCTTCTTGAGACCTCTTACATAGCCATCCGGTCCTGCTTCCGCTATGGATCGCGACATTGGCGCATCGTGCGGACCCGGAGGGCCGGGTTCGCGAAATGGGGATTCGGTTCGGGTCCGATACGCCAGGCGATGACGAGAGGGTTGGTGAGGATCATGACCGACGACAACACCCATTTCGGGTTCCAGTCCGTGCCGCTCGGCGAGAAGCAGGGCAAGGTCAACGAGGTCTTCCGCTCGGTGGCGAGCCGCTACGACATCATGAACGACCTCATGTCGGCCGGGCTCCACCGCCTCTGGAAAGACGCCCTCGTATCGACCCTGCGTCCGCCGCGCGACCGGCCGTTCCGTCATCTCGACGTGGCCGGCGGCACCGGCGACGTGGCCTTCCGCATCCTGGACGAGAGCGGCCCGCAGACCCGGGTGACGGTGCTCGACATCAATGGCGAGATGCTCAAGGTCGGTGCCGAGCGGGCCGGCCACCGCTATGAGGGCCGCATCGATTTCGTCGAAGCCAATGCGGAGGAACTGCCGCTCGAGTCCAAGACCTACGACGCCTACACCATCGCGTTCGGGATCCGGAACGTGCCGCGCATCGATGCGGCGCTCCGCGAGGCGCACCGGGTGCTCAAGCCCGGCGGGCGCTTCCTGTGCCTCGAATTCTCCAAGGTCGACGTGCCTGTCCTCGACAGGATCTACGACGCCTATTCCTTCAACGTCATCCCGAAGCTCGGAAGCATGGTGACGGGCGATGCGGAATCCTACCAGTATCTGGTGGAGTCGATCCGCCGCTTCCCGCCGCCGGCCGCCTTCGCACGGATGATCGAGGAGGCGGGTTTCAAGCGCGTCACGCACCGGACATTGACGGCGGGCGTCGTCGCCATCCATTCCGGCTGGAAGATCTGACACGTGATCGGCAGTCTCGTTCACTTCACCCGGAACCTGCATGCGGGTTTCGTTCTGGCCCGCGAGGGCGCGCTTTCGCTCGTCGATCCGAGCGCGTTGCCACCCGCCGCCCGTCTCGGCCTGCGTGTCGCGCGCCTCATCGAGCGGCCGCAGGCGGGCGATGGGGCCGCGCGGCTGTCCAAGGCGCTGACGCGGCTCGGGCCTTCTTACGTGAAATTCGGCCAGTTCCTGGCGACTCGCCCCGACATCGTCGGCGTGGCGGCTGCGCGCGATCTGGAGCGGCTGCAGGATCGCATGCCTCCGTTCCCACGGGCGGAAGCGGTGCGCATGGTGGAAGCCGCGCTCGGGCGTCCCATCGACGTGCTGTTTCTCGAATTCAGCGAGCCGATCGCGGCCGCTTCGATCGCCCAGGTGCACAAGGCCCGCATCCGCACCGCGGACGGCGAGGAAACTGTCGCCGTGAAGGTGGTACGGCCCGGCGTGCGCGAGGGATTCGCCCGCGATCTCCAGGCCATGCGGGCGGCCGCCCGCCTGTTCGAGCGTCTGGTGCCCGATGCGCGCCGCCTCAAGCCGCTGGAGATCGTGGAGGCGCTCGCCCGTTCCGTCGCGGTCGAGATGGACCTGCGCCTGGAAGCCGCCGCCGTTTCGGAACTCGCGGAAAACACCAAGGACGATCCGGATTTTCGCGTGCCGAAGCCGGAATGGGATCTCACTGCCCGGGACGTGCTCACCACTACCTGGATCGAGGGCGTCCGCCTCAACGATCTGGCCGGAATCGAGGCGGCTGGCCTCGATCGGGTGGCCCTGGGCCGCACGGTGATTCAGTCCTTCCTGCGCCATGCCATCCGCGACGGTTATTTCCACGCCGACATGCATCCGGGCAATCTGTTCGTGGATGCAGAAGGGCGCCTGGTCGCCGTCGACTTCGGCATCATGGGCCGGCTCGGCATGAAGGAGCGGCGCTTCCTGGCCGAGATCCTGCTCGGTTTCATCCGCCGCGATTACCTGCGCGTGGCGCAGGTGCATTTCGAGGCGGGATACGTGCCGCCGCACCATTCGGTGGAGGATTTCGCGCAGGCCATCCGGGCCATCGGAGAGCCGATCCACGACCGGCGCGCCGATGAGATCTCGATGGCGAAGCTCCTGACGCTGCTCTTCGAGATCACGGCTCTTTTCGACATGGCGACCCGCATCGAGCTCGTCATGCTGCAGAAGACCATGGTCGTGGTGGAGGGCGTGGCCCGTAACCTCGATCCGAAGCTCGACATGTGGACCACCTCCGAGCCGGTGGTCCGCGACTGGATCGAACGCAATCTCGGTCCGCTCGGCCGCGCCGAGCAGGCGGGGCGGGGCCTGTGGACCCTCGCCGGCGTCATCGGCGACCTACCGGAGCTGGCGCTGCGCGCCGAGCGCGTGCTCAACCAGCTCGAGGACGTGACCGCAAAAGGCGTCGCCCTCGACCAGGACAGCGTCGCCGCCATCGGCCGGGCCGAGGCCCGGGGCAACCGCTGGGGCGTGGCGGCCTTGTGGATCATCGCGGCCTCGCTGATGATCATGCTCTTCAGGGGCTTCGCATGACGGCGCTTTCAGGCAAACGCATCCTTCTCGTCATTGGCGGCGGCATCGCGGCCTACAAGTCGCTCGACCTCATCCGCCGCCTGCGCGAGCGCGGCGCCTCCGTGCGCTGCATCCTGACCGCCGGGGCACAGCAATTCATCACGCCACTCGCGGCGTCCGCGCTGACCGGCCAGCGGTCGCACACCGATCTGTTCGACCGCGAGGACGAGGCCGATATCGGCCATATCCGCCTCGCTCGCGATGCGGACCTCGTGATCGTGGCGCCGGCCACCGCCAACCTCATGGCCAAGATGGCGGGCGGCCACGCGGACGATCTCGCGTCCACGGTTCTGCTCGCCACCACGCTGCCGATCCTGATCGCTCCGGCCATGAATGTGCGCATGTGGCTGCATCCGGCAACGCAGCGCAACCTGACGACGCTTCGGGCGGACGGTGTTCACGTGGTCGGGCCCAATGACGGCGCGATGGCGGAGGCCGAATTCGGCCCCGGTCGCATGGCCGAGCCCCTGGAAATCGCGGCGGCGGCCGAACGCCTGCTCGTGCCGTCGGGGCCGCTCGCCGGCAAGCACGTGATCGTCACCTCCGGTCCGACGCACGAACCCATCGATCCGGTGCGCTACATCGCCAACCGCTCCTCCGGCAAGCAGGGTCATGCCATCGCCAAGGCCGCGGCCGAGGCCGGCGCGCGTGTCACGCTGATCTCAGGTCCCGTGACGCTGCCGGATCCTGCCGGCGTGACCACCGTGCACGTGGAAAGCGCCCGTGACATGCTGCAGGCTGTGGAAAAGGCCCTGCCGGCCGATATCGGTATCTTCGCCGCCGCCGTCGCCGATTGGCGCGTGGCTAATGCGGGCGAGCAGAAGATCAAGAAGAAGGACGGCACGCTGCCGAACCTGTCGCTGACGGAGAATCCCGACATCCTCGCCACGGTCTCGCATCGGGCCGAGAACCGCCCGCCGCTCATGGTGGGCTTCGCGGCCGAGACCGAGCATGTGATCGAGCACGCCAAGCAGAAGCTCGCCCGGAAGGGCTGCGATCTCATCGTCGCCAATGACGTGTCCACCGCGGGAGGCGTCATGGGCGGCGACAGCAACACGGTGCATCTCGTCTCCGCCTCGAATGTGGAGACATGGCCGACTCTGGCGAAGACCGACGTGGCGAGAAAGCTCGTCGAGCGCCTCGGCTCTCTGACCGAAGGTGCGAAGTCATGAGCCGCCTGCCGATTCAGCGTCTCGCCCATGCGGCCGGCCTGCCTTTGCCGCGCTACGAGACGGCCGGCGCCGCCGGCATGGATCTCGTCGCGGCCAATCCGGCCGACGGGCCGATCATCCTGCAGCCGATGCAGCGCACGCTCGTTCCCACGGGTCTCGTGTTCCAGCTCGAGCCCGGCTTCGAGGCGCAGGTGCGTCCCCGTTCGGGCCTGGCCTTCAAGCACGGCATCACCGTGCTCAATGCACCCGGCACCATCGACGCCGATTATCGCGGCGAGGTGCAGGTGCTTCTCGTCAATCTGGGGGCCGAGCCCTTCATCATCTCGCGCGGCATGCGCATCGCCCAAGTGGTGATTGCGCCGGTCACCGTTGTAGAACCGGTCGAGGTGGAGGAGGTCGACGAGACCGGTCGGGCTGCCGGCGGCTTCGGGTCGACGGGGCTGGGATAAGGGAGCTCTCGCATGAACTTTCTCTCGCGCCGCTCGCTTCTCGCCATCGCGGCCGTCACCGACATCGCGCTTCATGCCCGGCCCCTGCCGGTTTCGGCCAAGGCGCTCGCCGCCCGTCACAATCTGCCCCCGCGCTATCTGGAGCCGGTGCTGCAGGCGCTCGTCCGTCAGGGCGTCCTGAAGGGCGTGCGCGGTCCCCGGGGCGGCTATGAACTGGCCCGCGAGCGACGGCGGGTTACGGCCGGCGATATCGTGCGCATCGCCATGTCGGCCCTGGAGGAGGACGGCTCCTCGCCGATGCCGGAATCCCGCCTCGCCGAGGCTGTCGTGTCGCCCCTGGTTCAGCATGGAACGGAGGCGTTCCTGGCCGAGCTCGACAAGGTGACGGTGGAGGATCTGTGCCAGAAGGCGCAGGCGGAAGGCGTGGTCGAAGCGGCCTCTCCCATCGATTTCACGATATAAAACGTGAAAATTGAGAAATATCGACACGTCATGCGGGAAAGGTTAAGTTTCCTTCGACCTGAAGGAGGAAACTCATGGCTGACACTCTCACTTCATCGGATGCCAAGCCCGGACGGGGACGCATCTACGGCTCTATCACGCAGACCATCGGCAACACCCCGCTCGTGCGCCTCAACCGGCTGCCGCAGGAGCAGGGGATAGACGCCGAGATCCTCGTGAAGCTCGAGTTCTTCAATCCGATTTCAAGTGTGAAGGACCGCATCGGCGTCAGCATGATCGAGGCCATGGAGGCCGCCGGGAAGATCAATCCTGACACGACCCTGATCGAGCCGACCTCCGGCAATACCGGCATCGCGCTCGCCTTCGTGGCGGCGGCGCGGGGCTACCGGCTGATCCTCGTCATGCCCGAGACCATGTCGATCGAGCGCCGCAAGATGCTGGCTTATCTCGGCGCGGAACTGGTGCTCACCCCCGGCCCCATGGGCATGAAGGGGGCCGTGGCCAAGGCGGAGGAGCTCCTGAACGAGATTCCCAATTCGGTCATCCCGCAGCAGTTCAAGAACCCGGCCAATCCGGAGATCCACCGCAAGACCACGGCGGAGGAGATCTGGAACGACACCAACGGCCAGCTCGACGCCTTCGTGGCGGCCGTGGGCACCGGCGGCACCATCACGGGCGTCGCCCAGGTGATCAAGCCGCGCTTGCCCAGCATGAAGGTGATCGCAGTCGAGCCCGAGGATTCTCCGGTTCTCTCCGGCGGCCAGCCTGGCCCGCACAAGATCCAGGGCATCGGCGCGGGGTTCATTCCGGACGTGCTCGACCGGTCGCTCATCGACGACGTGGTGACCGTGGGCAACCAGACGGCCTT
Source organism: Microvirga sp. Mcv34 (assembly GCF_024519725.1). Taxonomy (GTDB): domain Bacteria; phylum Pseudomonadota; class Alphaproteobacteria; order Rhizobiales; family Beijerinckiaceae; genus Microvirga. The sequence continues at coordinate 92,102 of NZ_JALJRK010000017.1, forward strand.
CGACACGGCGCGCAAACTGGCCCGGCTCGAAGGCATTCCCGGCGGCATCTCGACCGGCGCCAACGTGGCGGCCGCCCTCGAAGTGGCCGCGCGGCCCGAGTTCAAGGGCAAGCGCATCGTCACCGTCGCGCCGTCCTTCGCCGAGCGCTATCTGTCGACGGCCCTGTTCGAAGGGCTCTGATCGCTTCACGGCAGACGATCTCAAAGGGCGGCTTCACGGCCGCCCTTTTTGTTCACGCTCGTCCCAAGCGTAGCCAGAACTTCGCCGATCCGGTCGGGTTCTCCTTGCTGCACATGAATTCAAACGATGTCTCAAGGAGTTCGACATGGCGGAACACAAGGCGCCTCATTCGTTGAAGGAGCAGTCGGCGGACCAGATCCGCAACGAGCAGCGCGGAGGCATCGACAGCCCCGTCGATCCGAACCGGGATGGCGGCATCGAGGGCAATGCCACCATGCGCAAGGTGTGGAGCGAGCCCGGTGGCGAGGCCTACAATTACCGTCAGGGCCAGACCGGGCAGACCAGCCAGGCCGGCATGGACGGTCATGACGAACTTACCGCCGCCGAGACGCCCGAGGCCACCCGGCACCTGAGCGATGCGACCCTGTCGCCCGAGGACAAGGACGCGACGGCCGAGGCCATCGAGCGCGCCACCGCCGTCAACGGCAAGCAGCAGGATTGAGGAAGCACCGCCATGGGCAATGCAGGCTACGGCAATCACACCGAGGACACGGCGAAGGACGTCGCCTCCAAGAGGCAGGCTCCACAATCCGGTTCCGACAAACAATCCGGCGGCAAGGTCCCGGCCGCGGGGCCGCACGACAAGCCGGATCTGACCGACCCGAACGCAACGCCCGGAGCCGGCGCATTGCCGGAAGCGGGCGATCACGACGCCACGGACTCGACGAGTTCATAACGATCGCGAGAGGAGACGAGCATGGCTCAACCGGACAGCAAGAAACCCGGTCAGGCGACCGAGGAGGACATCAGCGCGCCGCGGCTGACCCCGCAGGGCCGCGAGAATCCCGACGCCTCGGGCGAGGATTCCACGAACCCGATGGGCGAGGGCGCCAAGAAAGGTCAGGGCAGCACGGCGGAAGGCTGACACGTGTTCATCCTGGACGAAGCGCGTCGGAGATCCGGGATCGGGTTCAGAATGAAACGCTATTCTTGTCTAGCGATCCCGGGTTCTGCTCTGCAGCCCCGGGATGACGCCGTGAGAAGGGAAGCGCAATTTCCATTACGCGCCGCCGTCACGTCCGTACAACCGAAAGCCTTCGCGTTCGCAAAGGCGCTCGTAATAACGCTCGATCTCCGGCAGGTCGGGCCGCTTCAGCGGAATGCTTTTCCAGCGATGGATCGACAGGCCGATGACGATATCAGCGCAGGTGAAATGCCGACCGGCGATGTAAGCACTTGTGCGCGCCAGCTCCCGAGAGACGACGCGAACGGCAGCGGAGAACTTATCCCAGGATTCCGCAATTTGCTTCTCGTCCTGGAAATGCGGGTTCTTGCGTACGAGCCCCATGAACGCGTAGCGCCAGGTGTTGTTGAAGTCGGAGACCTGCCAGTCCATCCACTTCTCGACATGCGCTCGCTCGGCAGGCGTGTCGGGAAGTAGGTCGTGGCGGCTTTCGCGGGCAGCGAGATAGCGGACGATGCTGTTCGATTCCCAGAAGAGCTGGCCCGCATCCTCCAACACCGGAATCATGCCGACGGGATTGAGCTTTTGAAACGCGGGATCGGTGACGGGCCGCGTTCCGCCGCCCCAATCGATGCGCTCGAAGGGGAGGCCGAGTTCCTCACAGATCCAGAGAACCTTGCGAACGTTGATGGAGCCCGCATAGCCGTGAATCTTCAGCATGTTTCCCTCACATGAAAAAGGCCGCCCATTAGGCGGCCTTTTGATCCTTTAAGCGCTCAGCGCTTCCTTCTGCTTCTCGGCGCGCTTGCGGTCGTTCGGATCGAGGATCGCCTTGCGGATGCGGATCGACTTCGGCGTCACCTCGACGAGCTCGTCGTCCTCGATCCAGGCGAGCGAGCGCTCGAGGGTCATGCGGATCGGCGGGGTCAGGCGCACCGCTTCGTCCTTCGAGGTCGTGCGGATGTTGGTGAGCTTCTTGCCCTTCAGCACGTTCACTTCCAGGTCGTTCTCGCGGTTGTGCTCGCCGACGATCATGCCCTGATACACTTTCCAGCCGGGCTCGATCATCATCGGGCCGCGATCTTCCAGGTTCCACAGGGCGTAGGCCACGGCCTCGCCCGCGTCGTTGGAGATCAGCACGCCGTTGCGCCGTCCCGCGATCTCGCCCTTGTAGGGCTCGTAGGCGTGGAACAGGCGGTTCATGATGGCGGTGCCGCGGGTGTCGGTCAGAAGCTCGCTCTGGTAGCCGATGAGGCCGCGGGTGGGAGCGTAGAACACGAGGCGCTGGCGATTGCCGCCCGACGGCTTCATCTCGACCATTTCGGCGCGGCGCTCGGACATCTTCTGCACGACGACGCCGGAATGCTCCTCGTCCACGTCGATGACCACTTCCTCGATGGGCTCGAGCAGCTGGCCGTTCTCGTCCTTCTCGAACACCACGCGGGGACGCGACACGGCGAGCTCGAAGCCCTCGCGGCGCATGGTCTCGATGAGGATCGCGAGCTGCAATTCGCCACGGCCGGACACGAAGAACGAATCCTTGTCGGAGGCTTCCTCGATCTTGAGGGTCACGTTGCCTTCCGCTTCCTTGAACAGGCGGTCGCGGATCATGCGGCTCGTCACCTTGTCGCCTTCGGTGCCCGCGAGCGGGCTATCGTTGACGATGAACGACATGGTCACGGTCGGCGGGTCGATCGGCTGCGCCTGGATCGGAATGTCGTTCTCGGGCGCGCAGAAGGTGTCGGCCACCGAGCCCTTCACGAGGCCCGCGATGGACACGATGTCGCCGGCTTCGCCCACTTCGATCGGCTGGCGCTCCAGGCCACGGAAGGCCAGGATCTTGGACACGCGGCCGGTCTCGACCACGTTGCCCTCACGGTCGAGCACCTTGATTGACTGGTTCGGCTTCACCGTGCCCGAGGCGATGCGGCCCGTGACGATGCGGCCCAGGAAGGGATTGGCCTCGAGCAGAGTGCCGAGCATGCGGAACGGGCCTTCCTCGGTCTTGGCCGGAGGCACGTGCTCGAGCACGAGGTCGAAGAGCGGGGCCAGACCCTGGTCGCTCGGGCCTTCCGGCGACTTCGCCATCCAGCCGTTGCGGCCGGACCCGTAGAGGATCGGGAAGTCGAGCTGCTCGTCGGTGGCGTCGAGCGCCGCGAACAGGTCGAACACCTCGTTGATGACCTCCTGGTGGCGGGCATCGGGACGGTCGATCTTGTTGATGGCCACGATCGGGCGAAGGCCGATCTTGAGGGCCTTGGAGACCACGAACTTGGTCTGGGGCATCGGGCCTTCGGCCGCGTCGACAAGCACGATGGCGCCGTCGACCATGCTCAGGATGCGCTCCACCTCGCCGCCGAAATCGGCGTGGCCCGGAGTATCGACGATGTTGATGCGGGTGTCCTTCCAGACCACCGAGGTGGCCTTGGCCAGGATCGTGATGCCGCGCTCCTTTTCCAGGTCGTTCGAATCCATGGCGCGCTCTTCCACGCGCTGGTTCTCACGGAAGCTGCCCGATTGCTGGAGGAGCTTGTCGACCAGGGTCGTCTTGCCGTGGTCGACGTGGGCGATGATGGCGATATTGCGTAGTTTCATGGGGGTCTTTCAAAGCAAAGCGGCCCGGCACGCGGCAAACTTGGCCGCGCCCCTGGCTCATGCCGGGCGGAAATCTGATGCGCTGCAATATAATGATAAGAGAGCGGCCGCAATAGGGCATGGTGGCGCGTTTCTGAGCAGGGGAACAGGCAGCACCTTAGGAGCCCAGGGCTGGGAAGCCCTGAGCTGAAGGTGGTTCGAGGGTGGCGTGTCGGGCAGCCCGGCTCGCTGTGAGTAGGTTTGTTGGAAGAG
>NZ_JALJRK010000180.1 GCF_024519725.1 Microvirga sp. Mcv34
TCGCATCAAGCGGGATGACCGTCCCTTGAAGCGATTGACGATCTCAGCAACGGCAAGCGTCGGATCGGCTGCAACGCACAGGTGGACGTGATCCGGCATGACTTCGAGGGCGTGGACCGTCATCCCGGATTCCACCGCCACCTCCGCAATGATCTCCTTCAGGCGGGTGTCGAATGGCGGCACAAGCACGGGCCTGCGGTACTTTGGGCACCAGACCAAGTGGTACTTGAGACTGAAGGTTGCGCCCGCGTTGCGCCGGTATCGCGACATGCCGTTGATTATACAGCCGTCAATTATCTAACACAAGGGAAGCGGCACCGCCGTATTCCCCCGTCGCCTCACGGCGACGGTCCCCTGCGGAGGTGATTATGGGGAGATCGGTCGTGTCGACCCTGCAGGCCCCGATATGAGCACCATGTGCCAGTGACGAAAGCCCGTGACGTCAGCCACAGGCCCGAGGCCATCCATGCCCAGGAGAACCGGGCTGTCGCCGAGGCCAAGGCGCAAGTGAAGGAGCGATCACCGGATGAGGTCGTGCGAGCAGCCTTGCTGCTGAGCCTAAACCCGCCAACCGGCGCTCCAAGCCGCCCGATTCACACGCCTTGCGCCACACCCTCCAGGTCGTCGCTGCCGCCAAGGAGGTCTCGCATCCAGACCATCCCGCGACATACGTATCCAGACAACTAGACAGTGACAAAACCATTCAAAGACGCTATAGAACACCCAGGCGTGCTCCGTCGCTTCGTTATGGAGACTTCTACATCCCAGGTAAACAGGCCAGGAGATAGGTGGGCCGTTGATGAAAGGGATTAGCCACAAAGCCTCGGATGGCACTGTCTCCGAGATAATATCTGTTATCGCGAGCAATGGTCTTCCCCAATTTCAATACTGCTGGCGAACGGATTGGAGTACTTGGGGCAGGGTCGGCTTCAGGGTTCGAAGCTCAAGCTCCAATTTGGAGGTTTCCTATGTTGCTCTACCCGTCCTTCATTGAGGTGCACTAGGCGAACTCTCTTATGTGTAGATCCTTCAGTTGCAGACGGATGGTCCTGCGGAACTCTTGCTTATCTCTAAGGTAAGACACCTAGGAGCGTCTCCTCTAATTCACAGTTTCCTGAGACACCCTGTAAGCGGACAGGATCCGCAGACGGGTGACGATGATGACAGAGACGATGAAGGATATGGCCGGTCCGGGCTGCGGTAGGCGGATGTCGCGCCAGCGCAAACGCAAGGCGGTTTCTGCGACTGCTGCGCGGTGAGGATCTGGAGACGGTCTCGCGCTCCTTGGGCGTGACGGCCGCCACGCTGAGCACCTGGCGCGAGGACTTGCTGGCCACCCCGCCCGGCCATCGGCGCGGCATTGGAGACCGAGCGGCTCAAGGCTTGGCTCGGCGAGATGCTGCTGGAGGCCAAGATTGCCGTGCTGGAGAGTGGCCGCCCTTTAGCTCAGAAGAGGTCGAGGCGTGAGCCGGGCGGTCTCGCCGGGCCGCGGCACGCCCTATGGCCTGGCACGTCTGCCGGATCTGGCGCGTGGCCCGGGCGAGTGTGTACCGCCAGCGCCGCGGCCCGGTCGGACCGTTGTCCGATCCGGTGCTCTCCACCGAGGTCCGCACCGTCCCGGCCGCCAGCCCGTTCCATGGTGAGGGCTACCGGAAAGTCTGTGCCCGTCGTCTGCGCCTGAAGGGCCGCCGCACCTTGCTGTGCCGGGTGTTGCGGCTGATGCGCGAACACGATCTGCTGGCGCCGTCCCGGACGGGCCGCCGCACGGTCCACGCAACCTGACGGCACAATCATTCCCCAGACCATCGACACTCTGTGGCGCACGGACATGACCACTGGGTAGACAGCCTAAGGACCCACCGTGTTCGTGGCGGTGGATCACCAGAGCGCCGAGTGTGTCGGCATTCATGCCAGCCGCCATGGCACCGCTTTGAGGCTCTCGAGCCGCTGCCCCAAGGGGTACTTGAGCACTTTGGCGGCTTTGCGAAGGGAATTGCCTCGGGCCTGTCGGTCCGTCAAGTCCACAGGAGCCAGTACATGTCGGCAGCCTTCCAAGATGAACTGCACTTTCTCGGAATCGAGAGCTCGCCCGCTTTCGTGCGGGCGCCGGAAGGGTACGGCTGTGCGGAGCGGTTCACCCGTACGCTCAAGGAGAACCTGCTGTGGGTGCGCCGCTTCGAGACCATCGAGGAGCTGCGCCAGGCCCTGCAGACCTTCCGGGAAACTTACAGCCGAGCTTCGACCTTCGTGGTGCCCTCTATGCTGCTGGGCCAAGACCTGACCCGGATCCACGGCCTGGGGCCGTCGTTGGCGCTCAAGCTGGTTGCGGAATGCGGGACGGATCTGGCCGCTTGGCCCAGCAGCAAAAACTTCACCTCCTGGCTCTGCCTGGCACCCGGCAGTAAGATCTCCGGTGGCAAGGTGCTGTCGTCCCGGACGCGCCGGTCAGGCAGTCGGGCGGCGGCACTTCTGCGGCTGGCGGCCGTGACGGTCGGCAAAACGGAGGAGGCGCTGTGCGCGTTTACCCGCGCCTGTCAACGCGGATCGGCAAGGCCAAAGCCGTCACGGCAACCGCCCGCAAGATCGCGGTGCTGTTCTACAACGCCCTGCGTCACGGCATGGATTATCCGGATTCGGGAGCGTCCTACTGTTGTTGCCCCTGAAAGATCGGACAGATCATCCCGGTTGACGTGAGGCAATGAACTCACGCGGTGAACGATAACCGAGTGCCTTGTGCGGGTGAAGGCTGTTGTAATGCTCGAACCATAAAGGAAGGCTGTCCAGCACGGTGCGGGCATCCGGGATCGGGCTGACGCGGACGTAATCGCGCTTGATCGTTCGCACGAAGGCTTCGGCCATGCCGTTGCTTTGTGGGCTCTGCACCGGTGTGGTCCTCGGCTCCAGCCCCATCTCTCGTGCCAGGCTCTTCGTCTCATGGGCGATGTAGCCGGAGCCATTGTCGGAGAGCCATTCAATCGTCTGCGGCAGACGGGTTACCGGCCCGAAGCGGTACTCGACCGCCGTGATCATCAGGTCCTGCACGTCCTCGCCCTTGATCCCTTCCGTCGTGGCCACATGGCCCAGCACCTCCCGGTCGCAGCAGTCGAGCGCAAAGGCCACGCGAACCTTCTCGCCATTGTCACAGCCGATCTCAAACCCGTCCGAGCACCAGCGCAGATTGGAGCGTTCTACCGCCACGCGACCGTCATGCCGGCGCGCCTCGGCCCCGCCGGCATGGCGCTGCAGCAGGAGACCGTGAGCCTTCATGACCCGGTAGACCCGCTTGTGATTTGGAGGAGACCGGCCCTGCTCCTGCGCCTGGCGGACCAGAAGAGCATGCACCCGGCGGTAGCCATAGGTCGGCAGGCTGCCAATGATGGCCTTGATCGCCTCCACCAGGTCCGCGTCAGGCAACGGAGGACGGCCCCGGTGGTTTGATGGCCGACCGGCTACCTGCTCGGCGATGTTGGAGCGGGCGACCTCAAGGGTGGAGCAGACGGCGCTCATCGCGAACCGCCCTTGGGCCAGGACAGCGAGCGCAACAGCTGCTTTTTTGGCCCGGTGGCGACCTCCAGCGCCTCTTTGAGGATCTCGGCTTCGAGCGTCTTCTTGCCAAGCAGCCGCTGCAGCTCCCGGACCTGGTTCTGCAGGGCCCGGTACTCGGAGGCGGCCACCACCTCCTCCTGAGCGCTCGTGGCGGTGAGCGTGCAGATTCCGATTTCATTCGGCCAGGGATTCCGAGATGAAGCCGGCCGCGATTCCGATCAATCCCCGGCCACCGTTCCGAGATCAATCCGGCCACCATTCCGATCATTGTCCGGCCAGGGGCTGAG
>NZ_JALJRK010000181.1 GCF_024519725.1 Microvirga sp. Mcv34
GAATGCATGGCCGACATCGCGTCGGAACAACTGGCCGACTTCGTCGGAATCCGCAGTGAGCGCTCCCTGGGCAGCGAGCTTGCGCCAGCGGAACAGCTGGTTGGGCGCCACGCCATGCCGGCGGGCGACCAGACTGACCGTGGCATCCGGCTCATAGGTCTCCTGGACGATGGAAAGCTTCTCGGCGGCCGCCCAGTGGCGGCGGCGTTGCGGTCCATCAAGGACCTCAATCTTGGGGGAAGAACCAGTCATAGCACCAACACTACTCCTATCTCTTAGCGAGGTGGGAGATCGTGTCCGGTCTATTCAGGGGCTACTTCACCTACTACGAGGAGCGGCATCAAAAGCGGGTGATCGAAAACCTGCGCCGCCGCGCCAAGGCGTTCGGGTTTGTGCTGCAGAAAGTTGCTACCGACGCACCCGTGGGCGCTGATTCTTAGGAAATCGAGGTGAGTGCATTGGTTTGGCGTGGCCAACCATCTTGTTTTCAGTGCTCCCCGGGCAGCGCCAGGCCGGTGCGCCAGGAGCCATGATGGCAGCAAGCACCTGATAACCATCGCGCCGATCTGCGCGGCATGGGCGCGCCGCTTCGCCTCGCCTTGCGGAACGTCGCAATCACTTGCCCATCTGTCATAGCGCTCCACCCAGGCCGGATCAGCCTGCCTGCGCAGCCCCTCGGCCGCTCGGCAGGTTCTCGGCGAACGGGAGCAAGGTCACAAGCGCCAGCCGCCCGGGCGATTGTTGCGGTCGAAGCTGGAACCTCACCACTCACGGTCAGGTGGAGCGACATGGAACCCTCCAGGTCTGAACCCAAGCTCGACAGCCTGAACGCCGACCCGCCTCAGTCGCTCTAACCCATTCGCCAGCACTATGATGCGAGGGCTAAGTCCACGTCGATTACGGCTGTTCCCCAAGCCTAAGCCTGATAGAAGCTAGGCGGCTGGTCACTCTCAGAGCACCCGCAGAGCCTGCCTGAAGTTGGCATTTAGGGGCCCTCCATTAAGGCCGCAGTCGCGCAGTATCACTGCGGTGCGCGACACCTCCTCATTGAGGGCCTAGGCCAAGGCCTCATCCTTGGTCAGCGTGGTCCTGACTGAGGCGTTGAACTGCTTGTGCTGCTCCGCGGACCCAATCGTGAGCGTCTCATCACCTGTAGACACAAGGCCCTCGAGGTACGAGGCCGCATACTCCAACTCGGTGAGATGGTGCACGCTGGCAGCGTACCTAATCTGCCACGACTGTTCTGTTTGGCGGCAGTCCGCGTGTGCGGACAATGTCGTTGCGAAGAAGGTGACCACCACCGCGAGGAGCAATCTCGACTGTCTAAGAAAGTAAGTCATGCCTCCTCTTGAGAATTACCGTAGCAGTGCTGGAACATAGTGCGGCCCGTGCTTAGGACGCATACCCCCGGCAAATCTACGGGTGGACTCGGCCCCTTCAATCACATAGCTTGGAAAGATAACAGGTCCTCTTCTCTTGCTCCCTCCTCGGCAGATGCCAGCGAGGGAGTTTCTTTGCGCACCAGCATTCCTGCCCGCGCTGCTCAAGAGGCGAGCAGTCGCATCCCCATTTGCAAAAAGCCCTGATGGGCTGCCGGTTTCTTGAGCCAGACCACAGCCTGGAATTCTGGTGCGGCGCTCTCCAGGCTCTGTTCTGAGTAGATCGCGAACGGCACACCCCGGTAGCGGAGGATCCGGACGAGGTCTGTGCAAGGCCCCTACTTCGGAATCATATCAACGATCGCGACGTCTGGGCTGTTGCGCCGACTACGTCAACGTCTCTGTGCTTGTGCTGACTGCGCTGGCAACCGCGTAACCAGCATCTTCAAAAGTGTCGACTAGGTTAAGACCCACAAGAGCCTTGTCCTCAATAACAAGCACCTGAACCGTGGCTATCCCCGTCAGGATTTCTCGACCGGCGGCTTCGATATTCTCTTCGGGCACATGACTTTTGACCTTTATAGGCTTCCTGACCACAGCGGCAAACGGCTCCTATTCCTTGGGCGCCCTATGATCCTGTCGGCATCTTGTTAGAGAGCAGCTTGATGGTCGTCGATCAGCCATGTTCGCGACACCAGAACCACAGGATTGCACCTATGACCTGCTTCACAACAGGCAGCGCCTCCGGCTCTTTTGTGCCGTGCCGATAAACCATCCGGTGCCCGTCTCCTGCTCATAATGAGGTGGTGATTTGAACGCGCTCTTGCCCTGTCGGAGATGCCGCTAAGCCTTCATGCGAGAGCAGCAGCCGGTGGCTTTCGATTTGTGGCTTCTATTTGTTCCACCTTACTGTATAGACTTGTCCCGGGATCGAGGCTATCCACACTCCGCCCGTCTGAGCCGGCCCGATCCTTCCCTGGCGCGCGAGATAGGCCTCCTGTGCTGCCTTGAGATGGCTCGTGATCCGCTCAGTGCCCCTTGTGGAGGATCGCGAGCCACATTTGCACGGGTTTGAGCAGGTTTCTGAGAGGTGTAGTGCTACAACAGTCGGAAATTTGGTCGGTGCCACGGCCAGCGTCTGACCTGAGAACTACTGAACGAAATAGTCCCGGAAGCTCTGTCTTGCTGTAGGAGTAGGGATCCTGCATCACGTCAGAGGTGAGATGTAGGAAACTGCAGTGGTCATCTCATCCGCGCCGAGATTACCGAACGAATGGCGCGAATTGCAACGCTGGGTAAAAGGCTTACTTGAACTCACGATCCGCTCAATGTGCGAAATCGGCCTTCTGCGTCTCACGGGCTTGGGCGGTGAGCTCGCCGCCGCCAGGCTCGTAGGGCCGTCAGCCCGCGGAATGCTATCCGAGGATCCACGCCGGCCAGTGCTCCGGGAACGGAGCCTGGAGTCGAGCGTTGCCACTGAATAGCATCCATGAGGAGAGAAAAATGGTTCAGGAAAAGCCCGGCCCACATCATGATCATCCCGATCACAAGCCAGGTGATCTCGATCAGCACGGCCACCGCGACAAAAAGGACCAGAAGGAGGTTCCCGGACAGCATCATGAGCACCCGGGCCACAAGCCAGGTGATCTCGATCAGCACGGCCACCGCGACAAGCACTGACACATTCCGTTCAACCGATTTGATGGAAAGGGCTGCTCACGGCGGCCCTTTTCGTTGACATTACCCCGTCGCCTGTGAAGAATCCCGATCCCATTGGAACGATTGGGATATTGGTCGTCTCGCCAGCTTCGGATTTGCAGGATTGCGGGGCGACAGCGGTGGATTTCCTGCGTTTTCCGTTGCCGCTCCGGCCCGGGATCTGATTCAATCAGGAGCACTCCACCCGGCCGGAGTTGCGCCATGTCGACGCCGAAAGACGAGCGCCAGAAGGATCTGTTCCGCCCCGCCCTGGACAGCATCATTGACCTGAAGCATCCGCTGGTGCTGCTGGCCCAGCGCATCGACTGGGCCTTCCTCGAGCGCCGCTTGGGTAGCGTCTACCGGCCAGGACCCGGCCAGCCGCCCTTGCCGGTGCGGCTGATCGCCGGGCTGATGATCCTCAAGCACATGGAGAGCCTCTCTGACGAGGCGCTGTGCGCCCGCTTCCTCGACAGCCCCTACGTGCAGTTCTTCTGCGGTGAGGTCAGCTTCCGCCATGATCTGCCGTTTGACCGCTCATCCTTGACGCGGTGGCGCCAGCGATTGGGCGAGGAGCATCTCACGGCCCTCCTGCAGGAAAGCCTCGCGGTGGCGTACCAAACTGGAGCTCTCGCGACCAAGGATCTCGAGCGGGTCGCCGTCGACACCACGGTTCAGCCTGCGGATTTCGCTGATCGTGAGCAGCCGTTTCACGCGATGGTGAGCGCTCATTTCATGGGATCGTGAG
>NZ_JALJRK010000182.1 GCF_024519725.1 Microvirga sp. Mcv34
AGCGTCCGGTGCCGGGTGGAAGGACCTCTCTCTGTGTGGGCCGTGAGGGCGCGCAGGCGACCCTGTAGATAATGTTTGGGCCTTCCACCTGGAGTGTATCTCGTATTGGGGACGGTGAGGACCACGGTTGTGACCGCTGGATCCTGTGTTTGCTATGGGAGAGAACAATCCCGTTTACGGTGGAAGCCACCTGGCTCACTCTGTCTGAAGCGCCGATCCAGCCAATCGGCGTGCTGAGATCTGCTGGCCCAGCGTCGCTGCTGCTTCCCTACATAGGACGTTGTCGCCGGCGAGCGCGATCCGGACCGCCTGGCCGCCCTGCGCGACGGGCGCTGCAAGACCCCGCTCGCGACCCTGCGCGCCGCGCTGGTCGGCAACGACCGGGAAGAGCACGTCTTCGCCTTGGCCCAGGCGCTGGAGCTGTACGAGGTCTACCAGACTAAGGTGGCTGCCTGAGACGAGCGCATCGCGGCTGTGCTGGAGCGCCTGTAGGCGGCCAGCCCGCCCCCGGCGGCGCCGCTGCCGCTGCTCCATCGCGCGCAGCCGCAGGCCAATGAGCCGGCCGTGCCGGTGCGCGAGGCCCTGCATGCGATCCTCGGGGTCGACCTGACCCCGAACGCCTTCGCCCAACAAACTCATCAAGCCCGGAAAGTTGCATAAGCCGTGGATCACATATGGGGGCAGGTCCGGACCAACCCTGAATTAACATCACATACGGATCACCCCCATGGGGCAGACCACTGGCGCTCATCTTTCGGCATCGACATGGCGCAACTCCGGCCGGGTGGAGTGCTCCTGATTGAATCAGATCCTGGGCCAGAGTGGCAACGGAAAACGCAGGAAATCCACCGTTGTCGCCCCGCAATCCTGCAAAATCGAAGGCGGTGACGCGTCCGATACCGCAATCATCTCAATGGAAATCGGCGCTCTTCACAGACAACTATCGAGGCAGGCAGGCAAAGGAGAACTCAGAGTGCAGAAGTTCGAGTTGGCGTCCCCCGCTGATGGCGCAGCGTTGGTTCTTCATGTTCTTAAGATAGGCTTCAGCGACATCCCAATAGCGAACTGGATGCTCTATTTGATCAAGCTCTTTGTCGGCTTGCAGGACAAGACATGCCGCCGCAGCGGCTTCACTGGCCGAGAAGGCCTCGACCAGCAGCTTGTCAGCCTTCTCGTACACTCTGTAGGCCCGGCGACAGCTCAACCTGACTTCGTGTCCAGAACTCTGGCCATACTCGCCCATGATATAGGCGGCCGAGCATCCGGACAGAGGCAACGCGATGATGAGCAGAGGGAGCAGGTAGGTTTTCATGAGGTCAGCATAGAAGATGGGCGCCAAAATGTTACGCTTGGAGGCGGACGATGCTCCTCCTGCCAACATAAGCTTCTTTAGCAGTCGCAAAACAATCCTTGCATTGCCAGAGGCGGCGTAACACGAGTGCGAAGAACAGATCAAGTGCGATCAGCTTTTACCAATCATGGGAATGGTGGGGCCGCCGACTTGAATGGCTGCGCCAGAACTCGGCTTTTGAGCGAGAAAGACAGCCAAGAAGTGCGCCTAGGCCCGGTTGCGGGCCTATTTTGCTCTACTTCTAAGGCTTTGAAGAAGCCGGACCAGGACAATCGCGCCTAGGATGACAGCAAACGCGAGGAGGATCTTCTCTAAGAGAGCGTCCTGGATGAGCTCGGTCGGAGCAGAGGCTATCGCTATCACCATCCCCACCAAAGCCCAGCCCAGTTTCTGACCGAGAGTCAATGATGAGTCGTCAATGTAAAGGACGCCGCCGAGCGGAATTGCCAGAGCTGCCGCGATCAAAGGGTCAAACCATTTCAAAGCCCGCCTCGCCAAATGTGCTGTCCAGCCCTCTCTCTACCACAGCCTATGCCGACTTAGCTCGACTCGTATGAGGCGGAAGGTCAAGTGCCATCACAATCCCTCTTGTAGGATGCAGCGGTCGGGTGGGGAAGCCGGGCAAGGCGAGCACGGTGCTCGCGTCTTCCACTCGTATCCGGCGGAACAACTGTTCCTGACCAAAATGCCTCATTCAGGCAAGCCGGCTTGAGGAGGTGGGTCTCATCTTTGGCGACGGCAGCAAACCCTGTTGAGCTCCGGTCACGCACTACCCGCCCGTCCGGTGCATCTTCGATGGATGCGCCGGCCGAACTGTTGTCAGACAGCCTTGAGGCGGGCTCCCTCCGGCACGAGGCCGGTGGTGAGATACCGCCACAAGGCTACCAGAAGTTTGCAGGCGAGTGCGACGGCATTGATCTTACGGATGCGGCCGCGGGCGGGACCGACCCGCTCGTGGAACCAGCGCGCTAATCCGCTCTCGGGCTGGTAGCGCAGCCACAGCCAGGCCAACTCGATCATTGTCTCGCGCAGGAGCGGATTGCCGGCCTTCGAGATGGCCTGTTCACGCTGCCGCTGGCCGCTGTCAAAGGGGCTCGGCGAGAGCCCGGCATAGGCTGCAACTTCCTTGCGACTGGCAAAGGGACGGAACAGCGCCTCACGAACCAGGATCGTGGCTGTCTCGGTGCCGAGGCCTCCCGGTCGGGCCAGACAGGCGACTTTCTCGGCATCGGCATCCTCAGGCCCAGGTTGAGCCACCGCGGCATCGCGCTCGGCCTCGACCACCGCGATCTGCTCCAGCACCAGTTCCAGCCGCTTGAACTCGCGCTCGAGTTCGCGACGCAGCCGCGACGGCAGTTCGTGACCATCGCCGGTGCGTAACTCGCTCAGACTCCGCCAGCGGTTCTGGCGCAAGGGCTGGAAGTCGTAAATGCCCTGACTGGCGAGTAAGCCTTTGACACGGTCGACGTGCTGCACGCGTTCGGCAATCAGCCGCTGACGCTCGCGATGCGTGCGCCGGGCGTCCTCCCGCTCGATGGATGGCACCCGAACCATGTGACAGGCGGCCCAGTCGCCGCGCCACCATGCCATCAGAGCCCGCAACAGCATTGCGGCATCGAGCCGATCGGTCTTGGCACGCCGGGCACGGCGATTGACCTGCAAACTGCCGGGATCCATCACTTGGCAGATGAGGCCCTCGGCCGTGAGGCGACGGTGCAACCAGAACCCATCATAACCAGCCTCGTAGCCAACGACGATCTGAACCTCATCAGAAGCGGCGCTCCGCTCGCGCGCTTGCAGGCGGCGAAGGAGTGTCAACAGCCCAACAATGTCGCCGCCCTCCAACCGATGTGAGGAGGTCTTGCCGCTCGGCGAGCCCTGAGACGCCAGCAGCCAAGCCGATTTGCTGAGCTCCAGGGCCACGAAGATGATCGTCTGTTCCTGCGCAGGGTGCGCTTGTTCCATCTGAGGCATCAGGCTGTCTCCTTCCAAATCTGAAGGGACGAAGAGTGAACCAATCTTCGATGGCCTGCATGGTATCTTTGGCCAATTTTCGGGTGGTGGGGAGCAGGTGACGAAGCAGGCGTAGCGGCTAGGTAAAGGTGTCCTGGCCAAGAGACACTGTCATGCCGCACCTGCCCGCCCGCTCCGTCGGGATCATCATTGCGTTTGCGCCCCTGTTCGTCCACCGCTCCTGGAAGCACGCTCAGGTTCTGCTCATCGGCGCGCTCCTGGCACCTGGACTTGCTTCGGTTCAGATCGTGTTGGCGAATGCGTTGGAGCGATTGAGGCGAGGTCAGCGTTCAGGCTGTAAGGG
>NZ_JALJRK010000183.1 GCF_024519725.1 Microvirga sp. Mcv34
GCATCGCACAGCCCACCAGATTTCGGAATCACCCGTCAGTGACACAACACTAGCGTCTCATGTTCCTCGCGGGGTCGTAGCGTATGCAGTCGCCGCCCTCTTCGGGGACATTGTACCTTCAAGGGACAGGGTTGACAATCTATCGATACTGCTGGCGAATGCCTCACGGGCAGCTTGGAAGCGTCATGAGCTTGGTGAATCCGGATTGACGGGTTTGCGCGAGCGGTGTGCCGCCGAACCAAGCACCGAGCCGGATGAGGTTCATGGCGGCCGCGGTCAGCACATGCTGCAGATGGGTCTTGGCCAATCCGATATACCGGGAGTGCCGCAGGTGCAGGACCCGGACACCCGCCGAGATCGTCCCCTCGATGCCGGCGCGCTGCTGATACTCCTTTGAGAAGGCGGGCTGCGTTTCTCGCTCGCGAGCCGCCTCCAGCGTTTCGTGTTCCTCGCGTGGCCGCAGCGTCAGAAGGCGTCGGCCGCTCCGAGTACACTGTGGCTTCAAGGAACAGGGTCGACAATCTGTCGTCGAGAAGCGAACCTTAAAGGCAGTCCGCCCCTGGTGGTAGTCGGGGCTCCAACTCTTGCTCTGATGCCCTGCCGGGCAGGTTGCCACTTCGCGATCCCAGTCGAGGAGAAAGTCCTGCACGGTGAAGCCCTCGCCGGATTGGGCCTGCCACTGGTAATCCTTGGGGGCCGGCCCGAGGAGCCTCACGCCTTTCTTCCGGCTGGCGACAAGTTGGTCGGCCGCGACATAGCCGGCATCGACAAGATGGGTGTCGGGCAGCAGACCTTTGGCCTCGAGCGCCTCATGGATGTCTTCGAGAGCGTCGCGATCGACGACAGGTGCCGGCGTGGTCTCCACATGCGTGATCAAATGCGGTCCACCCTCGTCGCAAGTCTCAGTCAGATGCACCTTGTAGCCGATCCAGATCGTTGACTGCTTCTTCGCGTAATGCACCTCCGGATCATAAGGTGAAGCAACCATCAACAGCGAGGGTGGAAACCCCTCCTGTTCAGTCCGCCATCGCACCAAGGGGGCAGCCTCAGGTCCGGCGGCTGGGGCATCGCCAATGATGGAGAAGTTCTGGAGCCAGGCCTGCCGCAGCAACTCAACAGCCGGGATCTGCCGCAGCCATATTGGCGCACCAGGAGCCATGATGGCCGCAAGCAGCTGATGACCATCGCGACCAATCTGCTCGGCGTGGGCTCGCCGCTTCGCCTCGCCTTGCGGTACCTCGTGATCGCCCGCCCGCCGGTTATAGCGCTCCAGCCAGGCCGGATCGGCTTGGCTGCGCAGCCACTCGGGTGGCGCCATGGCCAAGGCGTTCAGGGCAGCTCGCAGTGTCTCTGTCACACACTCGAGGCGGTTCAGGAAGCGGACGGCTCCGAGCACATGGGTCGAGTCAGTGCGCTGCCGGCCACGGGCGCTCACCAGCTTCAGGTCACGGCAGAGGGCCAGGAGAGTGTCGAGCAGATGCTCTTCTGCGCCTCCGGCGACAAGACGACCGCGGAACTCGCTGAGAACCGAAGCATCGAAGCCAGGGTCGGTCAGTTCCAGGCCGAGCAGATACTTCCAATCGATGCGCCCTCGGACGGCCTCGGCCGCCCGCCGATCAGAGAGGTTCTCGGCGAACTGCAGCAAGCTCACCAGCGCCAGCCGCCACGGGCATTCGGCCGGCTGCCCGCAAGGGGCAAAGAGGGACGCGAACTGGGCGTCAGTAAAGATCGTCCCAAGATGGTCACGCAGGCGCAGATAGGGGCTGCCATGCGGGAACGCGGCACGCGCGATGTCTGCCGTAGCGGCCGGAACATCACGGCACGGGGTCGGGCGGAGCGACATGAGGACCTCCGGGATGGTGCTGCCCCCTCAAACCCAGAACGCCAATCCCTACCTCCAAGGCTCCGGCCCATTCCTAAGAAACAACGAGTTCGGTTGAGGCGAGCTCTGCCTTTTCCAGGACATAGCCGAGCGACTTGGCGCGGCGGCGAAGATTGCTCAGCATGCGCTGCCGATAGCGTTCCTCGTAGTACGCCGCCCCCGGATCGGCGTAGGCCATTCCGTGACGGAGCGTGTTGTAGACCAGCACCGCGATCTTGCGCGCTGTCGCCGTGATCGCCTTGACCTTGCCGACCCGCGCGGCCAGCCGCCGGTAGAAGGCGCCCAGCGCAGTCTGGGTGCGCCCGATCGCGCCCGCGGCCAGCCGCAACAGTGCCGCGACCCGACTGCCGGAGCGGCGCGTGCGGCTCGACAGCACCTTGCCCCCGGAGATCTTGTTGTGCGGCGCGAGGCCGAGCCAGGAGGTGAAGTGCTGGGCGCTCGGCCAGGCCGCGAGATCCGGGCCGCACTCGCTGACCAGCTTGAGCGCCAAGGAGGGGCTAATCCCATCGATCTGGGTCAGATCGACCCCAAGGATCGCATGCAGGGCCGCGCGCACCGGCACGGCCGGCTCATGGGCCTGCGGCTGCGCGCGGCGGGGCGGCGGCAGCGGCACTGCCGGGGGCGGGCTCTGGGCTTGCAGGCGCTCCAGCACGGCCGCGATGCGCTCGTCGCAGGCGGCCACCTTGGTTTGGTAGACCTCATACAGCTCCAGCGCCTGGGCCAGGGCGAAGACGTGCTCCTCCCGGTCGTTGCCGACCAGCGCAGCGCGCAGGGTCGCGAGCGGGGTCTTGCAGCGCCCGTCGCGCAAGGCGGCCAGGCGGTCGGGATCGCGCTCGCCCGCCACCAGGGCCCGGATGATGCGCAGCCCCGTCTGGCCCGTGATGTCGGCCACCACGTGATGGAGCTGCAGGTTCATCTGGGTCAGCGCCTTCTGCATGTGCTGGATGTGGGCAGCGGCAGCTTCCAGGAGGCGCTCGCGCTGGCGCAGATAAGAGCGCAGGGTGGCGATCTCGCCCTGCGGCTGGAAGCTGGCCCGCAGGAGCCCGTACTCATGCAGGCGCTGCAGCCACTGGGCGTCGCACACGTCCGTCTTGCGGCCCGGCACCTGCTTGACCTCGCGGGCATTGACCACCACCATCGCGAAGCCGCGTTGGGTGAGGATCTCGTAGAGCGGGATCCAGTAGACCCCAGTCGACTCCAGGGCCACCGTGGTGACCCTGCACTGCTCAAACCAGGCGGCGAGGCGCTGCAGGTCACCCGTGAAGGTGCCGAAGGTGCGCACCGGCTCGGGATCGCAGCGGGGCGAGACGGCGGCCGCATGGGGATGGATCGGGGCAAGATCCCGCTGCAGGTGGGACGGCGATTTGCGCGGCATGGCAGGCTCCTCCTGGCTGACATCAGCGGAGGGCGGGGCTGCGCGAGATCATCACATTCCTAACCGGGATCGCCTGGGCGTCACCACTCTCAAGTGCGCAGCAGCCCGTGGACCATGTTCGCCGTCGGGGTTGGGACCACCACATTCACATCGGCCACTCCCCTCCGCAGCCGATCATAGGGCACCCTGTTTCTCCCGCCACAGGCGGATTGAAAATTCGCGCCCGTTCGCCAGCAGTATCACGCGAGGGAAGATCAGGAGAATCCGGTGATCCCGCCGCGCCATTTTGAGAGCCACCCATTCCCGCTTGGGCCAGATTATAGCGCGACGATCTGGATGGAGAGCGCGGCGATCAGGGTAGTGATTTGCTGTC
>NZ_JALJRK010000184.1 GCF_024519725.1 Microvirga sp. Mcv34
TTGCTTTTCGGCACCCAACGCGACGAATCTCAAAGTTAAAGGCAAAGTGACATCTCTCTTAACATCCCGAAGGGTGAATTCCTCACTTTTCTGGGTCCTTCTGGGTCCGGCAAGAGCACGACCCTCTATGTCATCGCAGGTTTCCAGGAGCCGAGCGAGGGCGACGTCATGCTGGAAGGGCGGTCCATCCTCAACGTCCCCTCCAACAAGCGCAACATTGGCATGGTGTTTCAGCGCTACACCCTGTTCCCGCACCTGTCCGTGGCCGAGAACGTAGCCTTCCCTCTGAGAGTCCGCCGCCAGTCTCGCGCCGACATCGATGCGAAGGTTGCCGCCATGCTGAAGCTGGTCCGGTTGGATCGCTTTGCTGACCGCAAGCCCGCGCAACTTTCTGGAGGCCAGCAACAGCGCGTCGCGCTTGCTCGTGCCCTGGCCTATGATCCCCCGCTCCTGCTGATGGACGAGCCGCTCTCAGCCCTGGACAAGAAGCTGCGTGAGGAGATCCAATACGAAATCAAGCGCATCCACACGGAAACTGGTGTCACGATCCTCTACGTGACCCACGACCAGGAAGAGGCGCTTCGTTTGTCGGATCGGATTGCACTCTTCAACCATGGCCGGATCGAGCAGATTGGCAGCGGCCGGGACTTGTACGAGACACCACACACCCGGTTTGTCGCTGGCTTTATCGGCAACTCGAACTTCATTCGCGCGTCCGTTCTGAAGCGCAATGGAGCTAGCGGACAGGTTTGCTGCCCCGATGGCTCAACTGTCGATGGCGTCTCCCTGACCGATCTTCCATCGGCGGAGAAGGATGCGCTGATCATGGTGCGCCCTGACCGGATCCGCTTGGTAAAATCGCCCGATGGCGGTACCGGCCTGTCCGGACGTGTGACCAGCGCAACGTTCTTGGGGGAGTCTCTCCACGTGTCTGTGGAGACTCCGTGGGGGGAGGTGATCGATGTGCGCTCGTCCCTGGACGTAAGGGAGACCCGCGATCTCACCCCGGGCGATCGAGTCAATGTCCGCTTCAATCCCAGCGATGTGCGGGTATTCAGCCCAACGGCATGAACCAACCCTTATGGGAAGCATCGGGCGGCCCTCTTGAGGAGCGGATACAGCCGCCCGTCACATCAACTTTAATGAACGTTTGAAGAATCCCGGAGCCTGCCAATGACCGTTCATTCGAAGCCTGTGGACCGCCGCGTTGTGGACCTGAAGGATCCGTCGTTGCTGGTAGGGCAGGCTTATGTCGCCGGCGAGTGGTGTGACGCCCCGGACGGCAAGACCATCCCCGTCACGGATCCTTATGACGGTGCGCTCATCCTCGAGGTCCCCGATCTCGGACCCGACGCCGCGCGCCGCGCCATCGATAAGGCGCACCAGGTGCAGAAGGACTGGGCCAAGCGCACCGCCAAGGAGCGTAGTGTCATCCTGCGCCGCTGGTACGACCTGATCATCGCCAATGCCGACGATCTCGCGCTCATCCTCACCACCGAGCAGGGCAAGCCGCTGGCCGAAGCCAAGGCCGAGGTGGTCTCGAACGCCGCCTATATCGAATGGTTCGCGGAAGAGGCCAAGCGCATCGACGGCGACGTCATCCCCGGCGCCAACGCGTCCCAGCGCATCGTGGTGCTGAAGCAGCCGGTGGGCGTGTGCGCTGCCATCACGCCGTGGAACTTTCCCAATGGCATGATCACCCGCAAGGTGGGGCCGGCGCTCGCTGCCGGCTGCACCATGGTATTGAAGCCCGCAGCCCAGACCCCGCTTTCGGCCCTCGCGCTCGCCGTGCTGGCCGAGCGGGCGGGCGTGCCGAAGGGCGCCTTCTCGGTGATCACCGGCGAGGCGAAGCCCATCGGCGAGGAGTTCTGCCGCAATCCGAAGGTGGCCAAGATCACGTTCACCGGCTCGACGGGCGTTGGTCGCTGGCTGATGAAGGAGGCCGCTGACGGCATCAAGCGCCTGTCGCTGGAGCTCGGCGGCAACGCGCCCTTCATCGTGTTCGACGATGCCGATCTTGATGCGGCGGTGGAGGGTGCGATGGCCTCCAAGTTCCGTAATGCCGGCCAGACTTGCGTCTGCGCCAACCGAATCTACGTGCAGGAGAGCGTGGCGGAGGCCTTCGCCGAGAAGCTCGCGGCCAAGACGAAGAGCCTGAAGCTCGGTCGGGGCACCGAAGCAGGCGTGACCATCGGCCCGCTGATCGACGACCGGGCGGTGGCCAAGATGGAGGAGCATGTCAAGGACGTGCTCGACAAGGGCGGCAAGCTGCTGGTCGGCGGCAAGCGCTCGGATCTCGGCAGCACCTTCTTCGAGCCCACCGTGATGACGGGGGTAACGCAGGCCATGAAGGTGACGAAGGAGGAAACCTTCGCGCCGCTGGCACCGATCATCACCTTCAAGGATGAGGCGGATGTGATCGCCATGGCGAACGACTCGGAATATGGCTTGGCGTCGTATTTCTACGCCAAGGACATGGCCCGCGTCTGGCGCGTGGCGGAGGCGCTGGAGAGCGGCATGGTGGGCGTGAACACGCCGGCGCTCGCCAACGAGATGGCGCCGTTCGGTGGCGTGAAGCAGTCGGGGCTCGGCCGCGAGGGTTCCAAGTATGGCATCGAGGGCTTCCTCGAAATCAAGTACGTCTGCCTAAGCGGGATCTAGGCCAGGAGCGACGGGCCGCCGGAACCGCCAGGTGCCTCCGACAGATCCCGCTCCACCTGACGGAGGTAGGATCAATCACAGCGTACGTGAATTGCGGCTCGGCCGAAGGGCTGCTCCTGGTACTTCTCGGAACGAACGCTTTGGTCTGTTCATGGGGCGGCCGCCATCTCAACACGTTTACCTGCCCGTCGGTCAGAGCTGTCCCACAAAACTTCATGCTCTCCAGTCGTGCAGGAACGTGAGGACGGCAAAACCGACCGCTGGATTGAGATCCCGGCCGAAGGAAAGAAGGCGGACGACTACAAGTCCCCGGCACCGGGCGTGAAGCTGCGCCCTAAAGTCACCGACATAACCTGCCTCCAGCATCTTCCTGCATTCTGGTGCTCATCTGCGGCTTTGCCAGTGGGCGAGCCGAGGCGCATGCCTCACTCATCGAGGTTATTCCGGCCGCCGGCGCTGTCGTCGCAACGGCCCTGTCCAGCGTGGGGTCAGCGCAAGATCTGTTCCTGATTATACGCTAAGCTAGAACGAACATAGAACCTCCATCTTCGCCCAATCGGATCATGCGGCGCGTGCCAAGGTCTTCGGCAAGCGCAGGGGACGAAAGCCGTCGACAAGCAAGGGCGGCTCGCCCCAGGCATAGGTGCCGGTGAGATTGATATGCTCCCAGCTCAGAGGCGA
>NZ_JALJRK010000185.1 GCF_024519725.1 Microvirga sp. Mcv34
CGGCCCCGCGGGATTTGAGAACCGCCTCCACCTACATCTTCGGGGCGATCTGCCCGGCACAGGGCAAGGGCGCCGGCCTGGTGCTGCCGCGCTGCACGACCGAGGCGATGTCCCTGCATCTGGCCGAGATCGCGCAGGCCGTGGCGCCCGGAGCACATGCGGTGCTGGTCTTGGATCAAGCCGGCTGGCATGTGTCGCGCAAGCTGACGGTGCCGGCCAACATCACGCTTCTGCCGCTGCCGGCGAAAGCACCCGAGTTGAACCCTGTGGAGAATATTTGGCAATTCATGAGGGAGAACTGGATCTCCAACCGGATCTTCACATCCTACGCGGACATTCTCGATCACTGCTGCGCGGCCTGGACCAAACTCATCGATCAGCCTTGGACGATCATGTCCATCGGCTTGCGTGATTGGGCTCACGGGTTCTGATCAATGGGAGTTGGTATAAGTATCGGATTCCAGCCATTCCTCGACTCTGCTCGTCCGCTTTGCCCTAGCGCCAACGCAACCGCGCGGCCTGCGGGCGGGTTCTCCTACGTTCCAACTGCTGCATTATCCGGGGATTGGGTGCTGATCGCGTCGTCCGAGCCCCCACAGGAGACGAAGGAATTCCTCGTGAAGGAGTCCAACATTTCTTTGCAGATTGTCTCGGTCGCGGCGGAGTTTGAGGCTGGTGTAAGGGCCGCTCTTGAGATGGCCTCTGCCCCGGTTAGCAGCCTCAACGATCTTCCTGTAGTCGAGCTTCCGGCTAACACCGAGGCAACGAAACTTGCGATTTTTCTATCTGGCGATGGCGGATGGCGGGATCTCGATAAAACCATTGCCGAAACAATTTCGAGAAGCGGGATTGACGTCGTAGGACTGGATTCGCTTCGCTATTTTTGGACTCGGAAGGAACCATCTCAGATTGCTCATGATCTTGAGCTCATCATCACCCATTACAGGCAACATTGGCAGGCCCGCCGCGTCATACTACTCGGTTACTCCATGGGAGCGGATGTCATCCCGCCAGTTTGGAGCAAGCTGGCGGAACCCGTACGCAACGACGTCGGGTTGATCGTCCTCATTGGAGCAGAACCGACGGCGATCTATGAAATCTCCATTAAAGGCTATCTCGGTGCTAGCGCCGGGACTGAGGTTGACATTCGATCCGCCCTCAAGGCGCTCCCCGCTTCGCGTGTGATGTGCTTCTACGGCAAGGAAGAAAAGGACGATGGTGGCACCGCATGTACCTTACCAGAGTTGAGTGGTGCAACGTTAATCGAACGCCCTGGAGGTCATCACCTTGATGGAAACTACGATGTTATCGCGAAAGATATTTTGGACCGCGTCAACACATTGCCATAAGCAAGCCATCGCGGCCGCGCAGAGATTGTTGAATTAAGCGCACGCTAGGTATCAAGCCAATTCGGCAATCCCCGGGGCCGATTCACGCTAGCAGACTCCGGTGACCGTGATGATGCCGCGGGTATAATGCTCAAGGCGGAAGTCCCGATTGCTCTAAATCGGTGTTGGCAGCGCACAGTGCTTTCTCGGCACCGATCATTGAGGCAGTAGAGGTTTTGCGTACTCGCTGGACTGCTTCATGCGTGGCCGCATTGATCTGAAGCACTTGGGGACTAAGACAATTGTCCTATAAAATCTGTTCATAAAACCTAAGTATGATACCACTCGGCCGAATCCGGATGGTAACATTGCCGCGTGATATCATCCTGAAACAACAATTTTCTGTTCCTCGGCTGTTTGAGAGCGGGACACTTGCTAGATCATCCAATCATTTCGATTGTTGACGATGACGAGTCCGTTCGCCTTGCAATAAAGAGTCTTCTCAACGCGCTAGGGTTTACTACTCATCCATTTTCATCTGCTGAAGATTTCCTGAAATCCGCTGTCCTGAGAGAAACATCATGTTTAATCTTGGACATTCAGATGCCAAAGATGAGCGGGATTGAACTCCAACAGCTTTTAGTCTCCCAAGGTGTACGCACACCGATCATTTTTATTACAGCCTTCCCTCAAGACACCACCCGGACGCGGGCACTGGAGGCGGGAGCGATCTGTTTTCTGAGTAAGCCGTTCGATGAGAAGGTCTTGCTCCGGTGCATCAATAAGGCGTTGGAGTACGAGAGGAGATGAAGGCAAAGATGGGACGGATATGAGGGCAGGTTCTCAACAGGGCTTATCACGGCCAAAGACCTTTAGCTTGCCCGTCGTGCGCGGAGAAGGCGCCCGCTAAGCACGCTCCAGGAATGTCTGCCAAGTGGCTGTGTAAGATCACCGCCTCCAAGGTCGAGGCGCACGGAGCCGGCTTTTCGGAATGTCACGAAAGTTGCGGTAACTCAGTTCGGATTGAATCTCAGGCGGGTGGGCCACGGCATCGGCCACAGATGCCTCAGAGATCGTAAGGCCGACAGTAGGTCGGGGCAATACCTCCTAGTATGCCGCCGACCGCGGCTGCGTGGGAAAATCTGCTGTGGTTCTGTCGGTGTAATCCGATCGTCGTAAGCGACGAATAATAGTTGGCTGGCGCCGTGCGACAGTCAAGTCCCAAGTCTTCGATCAGCGAACGGACCTCCATCGTGTTGCTGACAGCAACGACGGCACCTGCAAGGGCCTGAGTCGATGTGCGACTTCGCTGCGCTTGCGCGGCGGGACAAGGCTAGGCCCAATTTAAATCCTCGGCCGCCTGATCAATGGCCAAATCACCTGTTTTATGATCGATGAACAGGTTCCAAGAGCGATCGGCACGAAGATCGAGGCAGATCCCAGCCCGGAAAAGTGCCTAATAAAGTAGTTGCTCCGACATAATACGTCGTAGACTGAACGAAGGCGCCCGGCCGATGCTCGGCTTCAACTGGACCGGCGGCACTCAGATGATGTCGGTCGGGTCGCCGAACATGTTCGGGATCCCAAACAAATGAAGACATGACCTCGATTCAGTTCTCTCACCCGTTGGGCATCTCAAGTGCTTGCCTGCGTACAGTCTTCAGGCTTTTTGGAAAGACGCGATGGGGATCCGCGGATTCTCCTTCGATGCCAGTCCTACGAAGCTCGAGACCAACATGCACAAAGCTGTCTCTCTTGGACTAAGAGCGCTACGTTGCCGTCCTTCAGTATGCAGGATGCGCATGCCAGCTTAAATAGTCGGCCCTGAACAATGCCGTTTGATCAGGCTGCCATTGGATTCCAGGGTTCG
>NZ_JALJRK010000186.1 GCF_024519725.1 Microvirga sp. Mcv34
GGACGACCTGATCAGGCAAGCCGCAGCCGATCCCAACAACGCTGCCGCACTAAACAGTTTTCCCAAAAGCTAAGGGCTGCATCCGATTTATGCTAGCGGGCGATGCCCTTGTCGAGAAGGCGTTTTGCCGCTTTGGCAATCATCTCGCAATCACCTTCCGAGAACGGGCTGATGTTGTGCATGGTAATGCTTTCGAGACCCTCGACTACGAGCCATGCCAGAACAGCGGCCTCCGGTTCATCCGACTTCCGCTGCAGGTCCTGGTACACGCTTCCAAGAACCTTGCGAACCGGCTCCAGCAGGTTCGGGTTCTCGGCCGAGGCCGCCAGCATCCCGGTGGCGATCTCTCGCATCTTGCCATGGCGCATCTTGAGGCTGGCCCCAATCTGCAGGCGCGCCTGCAGATTGGGGCCAGCCGGTTCGGTCTTACGCAGAAGTTCTTTCTCGGCCTCGACCTCGTCGATCATGCGCTGGATCATCGCCTGAAGCAGCGCATCCTTGGTCTTGAAGTTGTAGAGCAGCCCGCCTCGCTCAGGCCGGCACGCTCGGCGATGGCTTCAAGGGTTGGCACCTGCTGCAAGTTATTGTATCTATCGTAACATGACGGTACGTACGATGACGTTGTCAGCTTGGGCCAAGCAGCAAGGCGTGTCGCGCATGACCGCCTGGCGCATGGCCACAGCTGGGAGCACCGCGGGAGCCAGGACGAGTCCTGCTGGCCGATGGGTCGTGGATGTCGTCGATCCCGAGGCGCCAAAGCTCACGGTGGCCTACGCCCGCGTCTCGTCCCACGACCAGAAGCACGACCTCGATGCCAGGTGGCCCGCATCGCCGAGGGGGCGGCCGCGTCCGGCACCCGGGTCGACCGCTCCGTGCGGGAGATCGCCTCGGGACTGAACGACAGGCGGCGCGAACTCGGCGCCCTTCTCGCCGAACCGCAGGTCGGCACGATCATCGTCGAACACCGCGACCGGCTCGCCCGCTTTGGCGTGGTGCAACTCGAGCAGTCCCTCAAGGCCCAGAAGCGTTCCCTAGCCGTCATCGATCCAGGAGGGGTCCAGGATGACCTCGTGCGGGACATGATCGAGCTGATGACCTGCGTCTCCGCTCGCGTGTACGGCAAGCGCTCCGCCCGCAACCGCGCCCTGCGTGCCGCCGCGGCGCTCAAGCCTTGATGCGCACCTTCTGCACCGTCGTCCGGGATCCGAACGCGGACGCAGTCCTCGCACCCGTGGGTGACCTTCTTGGACGCGTTAAGCACTGGAGCTTCAAGCAGATCCACGCGCTCAGGCGCCCCGTGGCGCAGGTGAAGGAGGCGCTCAAGCGCTTCGGCATCAGCGCGCGCCACTTCAACGGCATCCGCTTCGACCTCGACCAGGCGGTGAACGCCTGGCGCGGCTCCGTCGAGTACCGCATCTCGCAGCTCGAGGATGCCGCCGAGGCGACCAAGAAACGCATCGCCACGTTCGAGAGACAGATGGCGAAAGCAAAGGCCGAGAAGCGCAGGAAGAGCCTGCACTTCAAGCAAGTCGGCAAGAAACCTAGGCTCGACGTTCTCAAGGGACGTCTGTGCGTCGCACGGGCCGAGCTGCGGGCAGCGACCCCGAAGGTGTGCTTCGGCGGACGCGAGCTTCTTCGTGACATGGATACCGATGAGGCGGCGGTCTGGAAGTGGCGCGACAGGCGTAGCGGGCGCATCAACCTCGTGGGCGCCGCCTGCGAGGCGCAGGGCAACCAGAGCTGCCGCTGGGACGGGGAGAACCTCACGCTGCACCTGCCCGACGCGCTCGGCGGCGAGGTGGTCACCATCAAGGGCGTGACGTTCCGCTACGGGCAGGCCGAGATGCTGCGCGGCCTCGAGCGCAACAGGGACAAGGCCACGCGCACGGGCATCACCTGGCTGCTGTTGCGCGACGATCAAGGACGCTGGAGCGTCCGTGCCACGGTGGACGAGGCTGTCGCGAAGGTAGTGACCGACATCCGGCTCGGCGCCATTGGCGTGGACGTCAATGTGGATCACCTGGCGGTGGTGATCACCGACAGGCACGGGAATCCCACGAGACGGCTCAAGTTGCCGTTCCCCGACGCTGATGTACCGAGCGACAAAGCCTCGGCGATGATCGGCGCGGCCTGCAAGGCCTTGAGCCTCCTAGAGCAACGGCAGTTCTGATGGAGTCGTTGGGGCTATGCGGGGTACCGGCTTCGTGATTCACTCATCCCGACCCTCGTTTGAGGAGATGAGCGATGACCAAGTCCTACTCGCTAGACCTGCGCCGCCGAGTGGCGCGCTTTGTCGAGGCGGGCCATTCCTGCCATGAGGCCGCCCGCCACTTCGAGGTCTCGGTCGCCTTCGTGGTCCGGCTCATGGCGACGTACCGGGCCACCGGCAGTTTGGCCCCCAAGCCGGAGGGCGGCTGGCGCTACTCCAAGCTCGACCCCCATCGCGAGTTCCTGCTCCAACGTGTGGCCGAGAAGGGCGACATCACCATGCCCCAACTTGCCGCCGAACTGCTGGCCCTCGGCACCAAGGTCACCCCGGCCTCCATCTCGCACTGGTTCCGCCGCCAGGGCTACCGCTTCAAAAAAAACGCTGCGGGCCAGCGAACAAGGACGCTCCGACGTACGCCAGGCGCGCGAGCACTGGCACACCAAGCGCCAGCCGCGCATGCAGCAGGAGCCGCATCGGCTCGTGTTTCTGGATGAGACTGGCACCTCGACCAAGATGACGCGCCTGCGCGGCCGCTGCCTGAAAGGGCAGCGCCTGTATGCCAAGGCACCGTTCGGCCACTGGCTGACCCAGACCTTTGTCGCCGGGCTGCGCTACTCGGGACTGACGGCCCCGTGGGTGATTGATGGGCCGATGACCCGGCAGATCTTCGAGACCTATGTGGAGACGCAACTGGCGCCAACCTTGTCGAAAGGGGACGTGGTGATCCTCGACAACCTGCCGGCACACAAGAGCGAGAAGGCCGCCCAGTGTCTGAAACAGCGCGGCGCCTGGTTCCTGTTCCTGCCCGCTTATTCGCCCGATCTGAACCCAATTGAGATCGGATCAACGTGGAACCGCTGAACGTGAGGTTCCATTGACACCGCGA
>NZ_JALJRK010000187.1 GCF_024519725.1 Microvirga sp. Mcv34
CGAGACCGCCGACGATCGCGCCCGTCACACCGCCCACAGCTGCGCCAATCGGACCGCCGACGATGGCACCGCCCACGGCACCCGTGGCTGCACCGGCAGCGGCGCCGCCGGACTGGGCGAAGGCACCCACAGGGGCGAGGGCTACGAGAACAGCGCCTGCAAACAAGATCTTCTTAGACATTTGTCAGCTCCTAGACTGGTGAAGTCTGGAGCTTAACGGCTAAGCGAGAGTGTGGTTCCGGCGGTGTAAAGCTGTTTTAAAACGCCCAATCCAAGGCGCAGATTGGTAAAACCGCATCCGGATCGATCACGCCCGCAAGCATTTCTCAGGTGGGGCACGGATCAATTTTCCCGGCGAGTTTTCTGCTCCTTTCAGGACTTCGAGAGACCTTCAGACGACTTTGCGGACGAGTTCCGCCGCAGTGCAACGGGTCGAGGCCGAGCAATGGGAACCCGGCCTTCGTCAAATTCCTCGTTGGAATACATCGCAGATTAGGAAATCAGTGCTTGCTCTGATACAGGTGAACAATATTAAGATAGGTTAACCCCTAGGTGCAGGGCTGTTGGAACAGGCTTATGAGGAGTCAGGCATGAATGTGCTGGTCTTTGCTTCGCGGAAAGGCGGCTCGGGTAAGAGCACGCTTGCAGCCCACCTCGCGAGTTATATCGCCAACCCTTCCCGCCCCACATTGCTGATCGACAACGATCCGCAGGGCTCCCTGTCTCTCTGGCACAAGATCCGCAACCAGGAGTTCCTGGGCCTCAAGCACAATGTGCGCAACATCGACGAGGCCATCAAGCAGGCCAAGCGCGAAGGCTACGAGTGGGTTCTGGTCGACACGCCGCCGAACAAGTCGGCGATTGTCGCTGAGGCGATCAAGCAGGCCACCCTCGTGATCGTTCCGACCCGCGCGAGCCTGTTCGACATCGCCGCCCTGCAGGACACGGTTGCCATCGCCCGCGAACACCGCAAGCCTTACGCCGCCGTGATCAATGCCGCGCCAGCCAAGCATGGCGACACCGAAGCCCATGTGGTGGCGGATGCGCGCGGCGCCTTGAATGCCCTTCAGGTTCCGGTCTGGGCCGGCCAGATCACCCATCGCCCTGAACTGACCCTGTCCCTCGCGACGGGCGAGGGCGCGCGGGAATACGATGCGGGCTCGCAAGGGGCCGAGGAAATCGGCCGCCTCTGGACGGCGCTCGAGCGTTCGCTCGCCGCGATCCACAACACCTACAAGAAGGCTGGCTCGTCCCGCGCCGCGTAGCTATCGGTTTTTCAGCAGAAAGGGCGGCATTCGTGCCGCCCTTTTTGTTTGTCTTCGCTTGGCCGTCGGTTACGCCGCGTCGAGGGCCTGGTTGAGGTCGTCGATCAGGTCCTGCGTGTCCTCGAGGCCGATGGAGAGGCGCACCACCTCGGGGCCTGCTCCGGCTTGCGTCTTCTGCTCGTCGGTGAGCTGGCGGTGCGTGGTCGAGGCCGGATGGATCACGAGGGAACGGGTGTCGCCGATATTCGCCAAGTGCGAGAACAGCTTCAGGTTCGAGACGAGCTTCACGCCGGCCTCGTAGCCGTCCTTGAGGCCGAAGGTGAACACCGCGCCAGCGCCCTTGGGGCAGTACTGCTTGGCAAGGTTGTGGTAGCGGTCGGAGCGAAGGCCCGGATAGCTGACCCAGGACACCTTGTCGTGGGCCTGCAGGTGTTCGGCGACAGCCAGGGCATTGTCCGAGTGGCGCTGCATGCGCAGCGGCAGGGTTTCGATGCCGTTGAGGATCAGGAAGGCATTGAATGGCGAAAGCGCCGGGCCGAGGTCGCGCAGGCCGAGAACGCGGCAGGCGATGGCGAATCCGAAATTGCCGAAGGTCTCGCCCAGCACCATGCCGGCATATTCCGGACGCGGCTTGGACAGCATGGGATAGCGGTCGTCGCCCGCGAAGTTGAACGAGCCGCCGTCGACGATCACGCCGCCGACTGAGTTGCCGTGGCCGCCGAGGAATTTGGTGGCCGAATGGACGATGATGTCCGCGCCATGCTCGAAGGGACGGATCAGGTACGGCGAGGCCATCGTGTTGTCGACGATGAACGGAATGCGGTGCTTCTTGGCGATGGCCGCAATGGCCCGGAGGTCGACGATCACGCCGCCTGGATTGGCGATGGATTCGACGAAGATCGCCTTGGTCTTCGGCGTGATAGCGGCCTCGAAGGAGGACGGATCGTCCGAGTCGGCCCAGACCACGTTCCAGCCGAAGTTCTTGTAGGCATGGTTGAACTGGTTGATCGAGCCGCCGTAGAGCTTCTTGGCCGCGATGAACTCGTCGCCGGGCTGGAGCAGGGTGTGGAAGGTCAGGAACTCCGCCGCGTGGCCCGACGCCACGGCCAGCGCCGCCGTGCCGCCTTCGAGCGCCGCGACCCGCTCCTCGAGTACCGCGCAGGTCGGGTTGCCGATGCGCGAATAGATGTTGCCGAACGCCTGAAGGCCGAAGAGCGAGGCGGCATGGTCCACGTCGTCGAAGACGAAGGACGTGGTCTGATAGATCGGCGTCGCGCGGGCACCGGTCGCAGCATCGGGAGCCGCCCCGGCGTGGATGGCGAGCGTATTGAAGCCTGGCAGACGGTCGGTCATGGTTGGGCGTTCCTCTAGGAAGTGGATGCGTTCTATTTAAAGAACGTATCGTTCTTCCGTCAAGGAGGGTATTGGGGGCGCAGGCGATCGACATTCTCACGCGACGGGAAAGCATGGGCCTGCGTCCGAGATGCGCCGAAGCCGTCTTCGGATGCCGCTAAGGGTGGCGCCCCGCAGGGTGACAGCGGGGGCTTGTGCATCTCTGTCAAAGAGCCAGCACCTGCAGGCCCGCAGCTTGCGCTGCGGGCCTGCAGGGTCGAGGGTGGCGCGACGGGCCGTCCGGCTCGATCTCTGGTGGTGAAGGTGAGAGCCGAACTGCTCATCACGCACGGTTCTTTTAGGCGTTTAAACTTGGAATCAGCACAAGGCTGCCAAGG
>NZ_JALJRK010000188.1 GCF_024519725.1 Microvirga sp. Mcv34
TCCCGCAGACTGGAACTCCCTCTCTGGATGTTCGATCGGGCCGTGTGTGCGCCAATGCGGGTTGAGCTTGCGCCTCGGGTGGATGCCGCCGCAATCCAGGCTTTGACGGCGCTGCTGGCGGATGTGTCGAAGTTAGCACCGTCGACTCCCACGACTGCGACGGCAAACTGGAGCTCTCACGACGGGAATCGGGGAGAGGCCCATGCAACGCCAGAGCAACCCTCATCATGTCCTTCGGTCCAGACCAGAGCAGTTCGACCTGTTTGCCCAGCCAAGCGACGGCGGCCAGCCGCGGATGCCAGACTGGCGAACCCTGCCTGCGGAGACGCAACAGGCGCTGACGAACCTGATGGTTCGCCTGATCCTCGAACACGTTCACAGCGATCCTCGTCCCGAACCGGCAGAGGAGCGCGGTCATGACTGACAAGATCCAACCCCATCATCTGGAGCGCAAGGCGATCCTCTATGTTCGTCAGTCCTCCGCCCATCAAGTTCTGCACAATCGCGAGAGCAGCACCCTGCAGTACGCCATGCGAGATCGGCTGACCATGCTGGGCTGGGCTCAGATTGACACCGTCGATGACGACCTCGGGCGGTCAGCGGCCGGCACCACCGCCCGCGCCGGCTTCGAGCGCATGGTGGCCGAGGTCTGCCTCGGCAAGGTTGGGGCCGTGGCAGCCCGCGAGGTGTCGCGCTTTGCCCGCAACAGCCGCGACTGGCAGCAACTGATCGAGATGTGCCGGGTGGTCGACACGGTGCTGATTGACCAGGAGACGGTCTATGCACCGCGGCAGGGCAACGATCGGCTGCTGCTCGGGCTCAAGGGTTCTCTCAATGAGTATGAGCTCGATCTTCTGCGTCAGCGCTCGCTTGCAGCGCGCTACGAGAAGGCCAGACGCGGTGAACTTCTCGTCACTGCACCAATCGGCTTCGTGAAGGCCGGCGACCGCTGGGAGAAGGATCCGGACCGGCGAGTGCAGGACGCGATCGTGCTGGTGTTCGACAAGGTGGCGGAACTGGGCAGCGCCCGCCAGGCTCTGCTGTGGTTCCACGAGCACGGGCTCGATCTGCCGGCCCGGCAACCCAACGGCGATGTGGTCTGGCGCCGGCCCAATTATGCGACCATCCACCGGATGATCGAGAACCCGATCTACGGCGGCGCCTATGCTTATGGTAAGACTCGTGTTGCGGGCTATGACAGCTCAGGCGTGCGGGGCAGGATTTGCCGCAAGCCCCGCGCTGAATGGCTCACTCTGAAGCCCGGCACTCATGAGGGCTATGTCGATTGGGAACGGGCGGAGGCGATACGCAGAATGGTGAGCGACAACGTCCCGACCAGCCGGCATCATGGCGCACCCAAGCACGGCGACGCCCTGCTGGCCGGTCTCATGCGTTGCCGGCGCTGTGGCCGGAAGCTGACGGTTCGCTACTCGGGCGTGAAGCACAACATCCCACGCTATGCCTGTTGCCGGGGCCACCTCGACAACGGAGAGCCGCGCTGCATCGCCTTCGGAGGCTTGCGGGTGGACGACGCCATTGAGGCGGCTCTGCTGCAGGTGGTTCAACCCGGTGCGATTGCTGCTGCCGTCGCGGCCGAGGCAGAAGCCAGCAGCCGGCGGGATCAAGTCCGTGAGGCGCTCACCCGTGATCTCGAAGCCGTCCGATACGCAGCAGACCGTGGCTTCCGCCAGTACGATGCCGCCGATCCGGGCAATCGCCTGGTGGCTGGGGAACTGGAGGCGCGCTGGAACAAGGCGCTGGCCCGAGTGGCTGAGGTCGAGGCGAAGATCGCCGCCCACGATGCGGCCCTGCCACCTGCTATGGAGATCGCGCCGATCTCCCTGGCCAGTTTGGCCGATGACCTGCAGGCTGTTTGGAGCGCCCCGACCACAGATGCGCGGCTCAAGAAGCGCATCGTGCGCACCGTCATTCGCGAGGTGATCGCCGACATTGATGCGGATGCTGGCGAGATCCTCTTGATGATTCATTGGGCCGGCGGCGTTCACACCGAGCTGCGTCTGGCGCGGCGGCGACGCGGCCAGCGCAACAGCACCTCACCTGATGTCCTTGCCGCCGTCCGGCATCTGGTTTTGATCGCCAATGACGATCTCATCGCCGGCCTCCTGAATCGGAATAAGCTTGTGACCGGCCACGGTAATCGTTGGACGCGGGAGCGTGTGACGGCGCTGCGCTCCCACCATCGCATTCCGGTCTACCGGCCCGCCCCTGACGGGATTGAACCCTGGCTCAACCTGACCCAGGCGGCTGCGTATCTCGGCGTCAGCCCCAAGACGCTCAGGCTGGCGACCGAACGCGGTGAGATCACTGCCATCCATCCGCTTGCGGATGGTCCCTGGATCTTCAGCCGCGCCGATCTTGATGGATCAGCGGCGAACGAGGTTGCACAACGTGCCGAGCGCTCGGCAAAATACCCCACGGGACCGCATCCCGATCAACAAACTCTCTTTCCATCAATGACATAGACAGATGGGTGTTGTGATGCAGGGTTGTAGTGCCGGCGCCAACTCTCGATGATCACCTTTGCCTCTTCCAAGGTGTAGAAGATTTCTCCTTTCAGCAGTTCATCCCGCAGCTTTGAGTTAAAACTCTCGCAGTACCCGTTCTCCCATGGACTGCCCGGCTCAATATAAGCCGTGCTGGCGCCCACAGCCGTAATCCATTCCTGGACGGCTTTGGCCACGAACTCCGGGCCATAGTACATGGGGAAGCAGCGCGGCGGAGCTGGCCCGGGTTGCGCAGCCGCGCTGCTTGGGGTGGTCATGGCCAGCCAGCAGGTCTCACAGTGATGTCGCTCAACACACGCTGGAGGCCGAGCAACCATGACCGAGCTCAATCCTACACCTGTCCCTGCCACACTGGTAGCAATCGACATCGCCAAGCATCGCCACGAGGTGCTCCTTGAGGCTGCCGGCCATCAGCGGCGTCGGCGGCTTACCATCCTGAGCACCAAGGCGGATTACGATCGCCTCGTCGAGGCCCTGATGGCTTACAGTGGCCCCGTGCTCATCGGCTTTGAGGCTACAGGCGATTACCACCGCGGGCTGGCCTACCGCC
>NZ_JALJRK010000189.1 GCF_024519725.1 Microvirga sp. Mcv34
TGGCCATGAGTGGACACGATCCGGTCCCAGCCCGCGGCCATCACGCCCCGCTTACTTCCTTACCGAAACTTGTCAGGCTGCTGGATTGGAGCGATCGGTGTTGCCCCCGCTGCTTTCAAGAAAGCACACTAGGGCAAAGAGGGGCCAGCGCAAGATCTGTTCCTGATTATACGCTAAGATAGAACGGATCGGGAACTCGCCTTTCCTCTCCTTGACGATCCCATCGTCTGGCGCCGTGCGCAGTTACTGGGAGGTAGCAGCCCGGTGCTCTCGGCGATTAGCCAGAACCCTGCTGGTAACGATACCCAGAACGTAACGTGTGGATACGCAGGGCAGCAGCTGTACGGGGTTCGTAGATCCCGCACCAATGTCCGGCTCCTCAGGAGCGATTGAGCCGACAACCTGCGAGGTGATCGATGGCGCGCCGGAATCTCTTAACCCCTGCCGAACGCCAAGCCCTGCTCGGCATACCAGACGACGAGGAGAGCCTGATCCGGCACTACACCTTGTCTCCGCAGGATCGGCTGCAAGCCGAAGTCCGGCGCCGCCCTCATAACCAGCTCGGCTATGCGGTCCAGCTGTGTATCATGCGCTATCCGGGCCGGGTCTTGGCTATGGACGAAGACCCGCCCGCCGCGGTGGTCACCTACGTGGCCGAGCAGCTGGGCATCCCCTCGGAGGTGTTCGCATCCTATGCACGTCGTATCCCAACGCGGTTTGAACACAGTCACCGCTTGGGGAAGTACCTAAGCGTTCGGTCCGCAACACGGGAGGATCGTCGCGCTGCCCTTCTGGCGGCCGTTGAGGCGGCCAGCACAACTGACCTCGGTGTACCGATCATGACCGCCGTTGTCAGCGAATTTCGCCGACGGGGAGTTCTACTCCTGCCGGATGCGGCGCTCGAGAAGATCGGCCTCGCCGGCCGTGCCATTGCCCGACAACGGGCGGAAGCTGCTCTTTTGGACGGGCTTTCGGTAGACCAGACGGAGCAGCTCGAAGCCTCCCTCATGGTCGACCCCGCCATCCAGCAGACCCGGCTTGCGTGGCTACGATCGGCTCCAGATGCCCCCAGCGCCGACAATCTGATTGGCCTCATAGACCGTCTGACGTTTGTTCGCGGGTTGGCGATCGATCCCCAGCGTCAGGCTCGGATTCATCCCGATCGATGGACCCAGATTGTGCGAGAAGGCGATTTGACGCCCGCGTGGCTGGTGGCCGACTTCGGCGCTCGCAGGAGACGAGCCACCCTTGTGGCTCAAGCCATTACCCTCGAGCAGACGCTGACGGATGCCGCAGTCACGATGTTCAACAAGCTGATCGGACGGCTCTTCGCACGAGCCAATACTCGGCGCAAGAAACGGTATGTTGAGGCTCAACAAGATACAACCAAGGTGCTGCGCCTGTTCCGGGACACCCTGCGAGCTCTCGTTGTCGCCAGCGACACGGGCCGAAATGCCATTGATGTTCTCGATGATGAAGTCGGGTGGCACCGCCTGTTGCAGGCCCAACCGGAAGTCGAAGCCATGGTGCGGGATGCTGATCCCGATCCGCTCCTCCTGGCAGCAGAGCGCTACAGCACCGTCCGCAAGTACACGGCGCGGTTCCTAGAGACCTTTACGTTCTGCTCGTCACGCAAACATGATTCATTGTTGGCTGCGATCGGGACGCTCAAGACTTTGAAGGCCGCGAGCCGGCGCACCCTACCCGAGCGCGTGCCCGTCGGCCATCTCAGCACCAAGAGCCGGAAACTGATCTTTGGAGACGCTGGGCCAGATCGCCGCCTGTACGAGATCGCAACATTGGCCGTGCTCAGAGACCGGTTGCGCTCCGGCGACATCTGGGTTGAAGGCAGTCGCGCCTTCCGGCCGATGGATGAACAGCTGATGCCGAAGCCGGCCTTCGCCGCCCTGAAAGCATCGGACGATCTCGGGCTCGGTGTGCCACAGGATGCCATCAGCTATCTGAGCGAGGCACGACAGACGCTGGACTTCAACATGAAGCGGCTTACCTACCGCGCCCGCAACGGCAAGCTGGAGGGCGTCCGGCTTGAGGCCGGACAGCTCGTCGTTACTCCTCTGCCCGGCGACGTGCCAGCGGCGGCCGAGGAGTTGAAGTGGGAACTTGGCGACATGTACCCGCTGATCGAGGTACCTGATCTCCTGATGGAGGTTCATAACTGGACCAAGTTTGCCGATCAGTTCACCCACATCCGTACCCAAGAGCCGCCACGCAGCATCCCGGCTATGCTGGCCGGTGTTCTGGCTGATGCAACCAATCTCGGCGCCAGGCGCATGGCAGCTGCCTCGAAAGGAGTGAGCCCGCAGGAGATTACCTGGAAGCGGATCTTCCATACGCGACCGGAGACGTACAAGCTGGCGCAGGCCTGCATCACCGACGGGCACGCTCAGCACCCACATGCCCTGCTCTGGGGAGACGGGTCCACAGCCTCATCGGACGGGCAGTTCTTCCAGGCGAGCGATCGTGCCGGGAAGCGTGGTGACATCAACCTGCATTACGGTAGCGAACCCGGTTCGAAGTTCTACAGCCACTTATCCGATCAGTACGGCTACTTCAGCATCCTGCCGATCAGCGCTACCGAGAGCGAGGCTCCCTACGTACTGGATGGCCTGTTTGATCACGAGACAGAACTCGACATCCAGGAACACTTCACGGACACGGGCGGCGCGAGTGATCACGTGTTTGGCCTCTTCGCCCTGACGGGCCGGCGGTTTGCTCCGCGGCTGCGCAATCTTAAGGACCGAAAGCTCCATACCTTCGAGAAACCGGAGACCTATCCTGCGCTGCAAGAACACATTGGTGTGCCGATCAACACCAGCCTGATCATGGAATACTGGGACGACCTCCTTCATCTGGCGGCCTCGATCCAGACACGCACGGTCGCTCCCTCGACGATCCTCAAGCGGCTTGCCGCCTTTCGCAATCCCAGTCAGCTGGCCCGCGCTCTACGCGAACTCGGCCGCCTCGAGCGCACGCTGTTCATGATCGAGTGGTATTCGGACCCTGCTCTGCGGAGGCGTTGTCAGGCTGGCTTGA
>NZ_JALJRK010000018.1 GCF_024519725.1 Microvirga sp. Mcv34
TCGGCCTTGTAGGCCTCGATCTCCTCCGGCCTGGCCCGGCGCCAACAGTATTCTTTCGCGGTCGCCCGCTCGACAAAGATGAACGCTTCGTGCGGGGGATTCGCGGTCCTGTAGACCAAGCCGGCCTGCATGCCTTCGCGGCGTCCGCGGGAGATCGCATATTCCTGGCGCTCCCACCGCGCGTGGCGGATTCGCGCCCGGTCGGCCGCGCCGGCCGGGTCGTACAGGTCTTCGGCCTGCTCCCTCGTGATGTCGACGAGCTGGCCCTCCCTGACGACGGCGAAGCGGATGTCCATGCCGCGCTGGTCATCGAGGGACCGCATGTAGATCGCGCCCTCCACGAGGGGGATCCGCCACGTCCGCACCCAGGCCCGGGCGTCGGCGCCGCGCTCGGTCTTCCACTCCACCTTTTCCATGGGGCCGCACGGCAGCCGTCCATCGTCGGCGACCATGGCGGCGTAGCGGTCCGTGGCGGGGTGCCACTTGGTGCGCCACAGGATGCGGTTGCGGGGCAGCGTGGCTTCGAGGACGGGGGCTTCGTTTGTCATGCCACCAGGATACCCGCTTCGCAGCATACCGCAAGATTAAATTAAGACATCCTTATCGTCTGCGTCCTCGCGTCAACTCTGAACGCCAGATATCCAGCCATCCGTAAAGCATATAGGGAAATCAACTTTGAACGGCGTTCAATGTAACCTTGGGGTTACATTTAGGTGTTCTCTTGTTGGTGCGAAATATGTCAAGGATAGTCTGGCGAATCCGCAAATCGGTGGTAGCATCTTCTTACGAGGAGCACCGCATGACATTACTGACAGCAGAGGACGTCCGCACCCGCCTCAAGGCCGCCTGCCAGGATGCCGGGGGCCAGGCCGCATGGGGCAAGGCGCACCGGGTCTCCGGCGCGTACGTCAACGACATCATCCATGGCCGGCGCGATCCCGGGTCGCTCGTGCTGGGCCCGCTGGGGCTGCGCCAGGTCGAGCGCCTCTACGCCCCCGCCGATGAGACCTGGCACCCGGAGCACGCCTACGACGCCGCCGCGCTGAGCCGGGAGGACTGAGCATGTCGGAGCACTACGAGCACTACTCGAAGGCCATGGGCAACGGCGAGCTCGTCGACCAGTACAAGAAGCTCCTGCAGTGGAAGCAGGACTGCCTCGGGCGCTTCCTCGATCTCGAACACGAACTCGACAGCATGGACGACGGCTACGAGGACCGGCACGCCGAACTCTGCAGCGAGCTCGATAGCCTCAAGTCCGACCTCTCCGACGTGCGCAAGGAGCTCCTGGCGCGCGGCCTGATCAAGAAGAAGGAGAAGCGCTGATGGCCGGGTGCAAGATCCCCCGCGCCGTGCTGGAGCGCGCCCTGGCCGCGGGCGAGACGTATCGCGCCATCGCCGCGAAGCACCCCGGCGCCACGTCCGCTGACGTCCGCATGCGCTGCGAAGGCCTCGGCCTCGCGAAGCGGATGCCGGGCCGCAAGCCCGCCAAGTGGAACTTCACGGACGCTCAGCTCCGCGCCGAGCTCGCGACGCCCAAAACCCTGCGCGAGATCGGCGCGATCCTCGGGTGCCACCGGACGACGGTGAGGTACCGCGCCAGCGTCCTCGGGATCCCGACGGCCCCGCACCTGCGCGAGGCCTACCGGCGCAACGGCGAGCACCTGAAGAAGCGCGATCCCGAGGCCGAGCTCATCGCGATGCTCGACCGTCTCGGCGGCCCGAAGTCCAGCAACAACCAGGAGGCAGCATGACCATGAAGCCGCTTACGTCCTACGGAGCCCCCGATCCGGAGCTCATGGGCCCGCGCCCCCGCAAGCCCCTCCCGGCGCACTGTCACTGGTTCCGCGAGTTCCCCTGCCGCAACGGCTTCCAGATGGAGCAGCGCGGAGGCCTCTACGACGACGGGCACGTCTACCGCTACCGCGTCACGCCGCCGGGTGAGCGGAAGGTCCCCGAGATCCTCACGCCCGGCACGCTCGTGCGGATGTCCTGGTGCGAGTGCTCCTATGTCGTCCTGTCGACCACCGGACCGTTCTGGTTCCACGACCCCGACAGCAGCAGGGTCTTCGAGAAGTGGTCGCTCCAGCTCGTGAGCCCGGACGAGTGGGAGACCGGCCGCAAGGAGCCGACGGCATGGGTCAACGACCTTGTCGCCGTCGGCAGCCGCGTTAGGGCGCTGTTCGAAAACAACGACGACGAGATCGTCGTCGAAGGCAAGCACGCGGCCGTGCGCAAGCCGGCGCCGAAGGCCGTCACGAGGCCCGTTCAACTGGAGATGTTCGCATGATCACCCACACCGAAATCCACCCGGCCGACGAGCTCGGCAACGTCCGTCTGCAGATCGCCGCGCTGCGCCTGAAGGAGCGCCGCCTCACCACAACCATCGTCGCCGACCGCGAGCTGCGCGTCGGCCAGGACAGCTACGCCGAGGTCTACGAGCGCAAGACCGCAACCGGTGTCGAGACCGTCGTCCTGTCGCGCTTGCTGCCGACGCTGGAGGAGTTCCTGATGCTGCTCAAGGGCGACCTGCTCATCATCCACACAGAGACCACGGGCCTATTCCCGGCGCGCGGTGACTGCATGCTGTCGCTCGGCGCCCTTCAGGCACACTACGGGTGGTACACCCTCATCGGGGTCCTGCACGGGTCTATTCGCGATGAGCGGCGCCTGAACATCGGCGAAGAGTACCTCAGGCATTTCAGCGGGGAGGGCCGCGCGTCATCCCCGGAGGCCTTCAAGGTCCACGGGATCACGGACGAATGGGCCGCCTCGAAGGCGCCGTTCTCGGTGCGGGCCGACGAGGTGATGGAGCTCCTGTGCCCGGAGGAAGGCGAGCGGCCTGTACTGTGCGGGCACAACATTCCCTTCGACATCGCCTTCATCAATGCGGAGCTCGGGCGCTGCGGATACAGCACGCTCGACAACCAGACCGTCGACACCCGGCTCATCTCGAAGGTCCTGTGGCCGACCGAGAAGGGCTCGCTCGATGCCCTGTGCGAGCGCCTCGGCGTCGACCGCGGCGACAGGGACCAGCGCCAAGACGCCCTCCATGACTGCCACCTGGTGGCGAAGTGCATCCCCGGCCTGGTCGCCGAAATCGAAAAGAGGCTCGCATGACTGAGTTCACCCCCGACGCCCTGGACCCGCTGCCCGGCGAGCTGCCGCGCCAGCACATCGCGCGCCTGCGCAAGTACCTCGTCGCCCTGCTGCACACGCTGGCCGAGGACGACGACGCCAGGACGCCGCTGCAGGCGGCGCTGGACGAGGTCGAGGCCATCCTGGCCGACGCCGCCCACCGCGCCGCGGGCCGGCTCCAGGCGGCCCTGGTCGCCCGCATGCAAGACACGGCGGCCGAAACCGTGGCCCCGGCCGACAGCTTCGAGCAGGTAGTCCAGGGCCTCGACGCCCCGCCGCATGACGCGCTGGACAGGCTCATCCCGTCGGACCCCGAAGAGAGAGCGGCCCTGAAGGCCTTCACCGAAGAGCTCATCGGGGACGCTACGCCGGCGCAGTCGCAGGACGCCACGCCGGCCGAGGCCCCGGCCGTGAAGGCGCCCCCGCCGAAGTTGAGGCCGAACGTGCCGGCCAGGAGGACAGCAGATGCAGGACAGCAAGGAAGTCGGAAGACTGAAGATCGTGCAGCTAAGCCCGCTGCTCCAGCGCCTCGC
Organism: Microvirga sp. Mcv34; assembly: GCF_024519725.1. Classification (GTDB taxonomy): domain Bacteria; phylum Pseudomonadota; class Alphaproteobacteria; order Rhizobiales; family Beijerinckiaceae; genus Microvirga. The sequence goes on from NZ_JALJRK010000018.1 coordinate 3,669, forward strand.
GCACCCCTTGCTCGGGGCCCAGGAGCTCGCCCTGCTGGAAACGCCGTCGCAGCGGCTGCCCGGCAACCGGCAAGCGCGCCGCCGGCAGGCCGCCCTGGCGCGGCGAGCTCGCTGAGCGGGCTCAAGAAGGCCTCCGGGCAGAACGAGCGCGCGGAGGGCCCCGTCGAGGCGGCGCCCGGGCGGCCGCAGCGGGAGCCGTACAAGCCTGGGCCGGATCCCCAGAAAGGGCGCATGCATCCTGACGGCTGCTACGAGACCGCGAACACCATGCGGCTGCCGTGCGGCAAGGTCATCGTGAAACCGCCGCCCATGGAGCCCGGGGACTCTGAAATTCCATGGTGAGGAGACAGCACATGAAGCACGGTTACCAGCCCAAGAAGCCCTCGAAGGAGCCGAAGCGGATGCCCCGCGGTGGCTCCGCCGTGAAGCGTCCCGAGAGCACCCGGTCGTCCGGGGCCGACTTCGCCCGCACGCTCAGCCAGATGGCGACCAACTTCAGCAAGTGGGTCGACGACTATCAAAAGGAGAGCGCGCAGAACCGCCGGGAGCAGATCGACGAGGCGAAGCGCAAGCGGGCTGAGGAGCTCGGGTGCTCCGTCGCCCTGCTGGAGATCCTCGACGCACAGCGCAAGGAGATCTCCGGCCTCACGGGCAAGGTCGCTCAGATGCGCGAGCAGGTCGCCACGCTCTACCGCACCGTCGGCAACCTGTCGTCGCGGCCGCTGCCCGAGGACCTGCAGGCCGTCCTCGCGGAGATCCAGGACCGGCTCGCCACGCTGGAGAAGGCCCAGCCGGAGGCGGCGGAGAGCCCGTCCTAAAAGAATAGGAAAACATCGGATTCGGCCGATTCCGCCGTTTTTGATTTTGTTACGTTCGTCGACGCGCCAGGCGGTCAGTGGCGCCCCAGCATGCAAACACAGACATCCAGCATCCAAAGCATCACGCCATGAAGACCACGAAGACCACCCAAGCCAGCGCCAACCTCCAAAGCCTGGGCTACATCCGTTGACCTCGCCACGGGTTCGCGGCGTAGAAGGCGGCCATCCGCTCGTACGTCCCCATGACCGGGCGGGCGACCTCCTTGCGTGTCTCCTCGCGCTCGTTGGTGGCGTAGGGGGCAGCGCGGCCCGGGGAACGTGGCAGTCACCCGACCACGCCTACATGCTCGCCTGTGGCCCGTGCGGCTCCCGGTGGACGCCGCCGATGTAAGTGTTCCAAAGATCGTCTCCCTCGCGCCCGGGCTTGTCCTCGTCGAAGCAGGTCCAGGACGTTTCCAGCCAAGAGCTATCGGGCCATGCCGCGCTCGTCCGCATCCAGAAGAGTTTCATGGCCGGGACACTCACTGTTTACGCCTGCCAGCGTATAGCCTCCCCGGGGAGGCCTTCATGCTCGAAGACATTAGGGACATCCAGTGGACGCTCGACCGTGAACTGCACGGGACCATCACTTACGTGACCGGCCGCAAGGTCGTCGTCATCGTGTCGGAGGATCGCGTCGCCGAGGAGCTGCCCGAGGCCTTCGAGGACGACGCGCAGCGCGACCGGATGGTCAAGGTCCTCCTCGTGGCGGAGGCTCAGGCGCAGGCCTGAAGGACCTCCTCGTCCTCGGTGCCGTCCATGCGCTTGAGGATGCGGTCCAGGCTCACCGGCGCAAAGCCCCAGCAATCGACGCCCACGTCCGTGCTCTGCTCGTCGCCGCGCAGGCCCCCGTGCGAGTGGCCGTACAGGTGCAGGGCGCCCCAGTGCTGCTTGTTCCAGGTCCTCAGCGCATAGTGAAAAAGGATCAAGTCCTTATCGTCGACGGTGACTTCGAGGTACTGGTGCTGGGCGTCCCAAGCCAACCTCTTCCCCCTCTGCTCGTGGTTGCCCCAGATGAGGACCTTCCGCCCGCGCAGCTTGGAGAACACGCTCTGCGCATACTCAAGCGAGCACCGGTAGGCGAAGTCCCCCAAGTGAAAAACGGTGTCCTTTGGGCCTACCGTAGCGTTCCAGTTCGCGATCATCACGGCGTCCATCTCCTCCACGGAGCTGAACACGAGATCCCGGCGGCAGTGCATGGATTCCTTCAGAAGTCCCCGATGCCCAAAATGGGTGTCTGCTGTGAACCACGTCTTGGCCATGGTGCCCTCCTTTCGAGACTGAATCTTCAGACTCTCACACAGGATTCGCAGCTGCAATCAGCATGTTAGCCGTTCTTAGGACTTCTCTGGCCGGAGGGGTTGCCTGTGGATAACTTGGCTTTGTCAGGGTCTCTTGCTTAGAGGACCTTGTGGCTTTCCCGCTGCGCCTTTTGTCAGGCGCACATGCGACCGATGTGCGCCTCTCCCGAGCGGAGATGGTTAACCGGGGCCTGTGGATTGGAAAGCATGACGGGCCGGATCGGTTGACCCGATTCGTCGGGATCTGCGAGTCTCGCACTCATGAGCACGTATCAACTAATCTACGCCGAGTTCGACATCTCCGCGATCCACGAGGGCGCCAACGCTGACGCGGACGAGCCCCTCGACCTGGAGGCCGCGCAATACGTGCCCGAGCTCTGTGGGGCGTTCACGGTCCCCATGCTGCGGGCCGCAATAAAACGCGGCGACCTGCGCCCGGAGCGGCACGGCCGCCTGCTGTACCTGACCAGAAATCTGATTGCCGAGTGGAGAGACCGTTGCCGACCGAGCCCAAGCGCAAGCGCGCCAGCAAGAGAAAGAAGCCCCGCACCCTCGGCGTCGTCCGCCGGGGCGAGCCGTACCTCTGGCTCCGCGACGGGCGGATTGGATCGGACGGCATCGAGCGCGGCGCCCTCTACATCATCATGCACAAGGGCAAGCAGGTCGCCGGCACTGGCTGCGGCCCTGGCCAAGAGCAGGAAGCTCTCGAAGCGCTAGAGGACTACAAGGCCTCGCTGCACCAGCCGGTCACGCTCAAGAACCAGCCAGCCCACAAGGTCGCCATCGCGGACGTGATCAGCCGCTACCTCGACGCCAAGAAGGGCCAGGTCAAGCGCATCGAGGAGTACGGGCAGCGTGCCGTCGTGCTGCTTGAGTGGTGGGGCGAGCGGACCTTGGCCGACATCGACTCCGTCACCTGTGCGGAGTACGTGGCGCACCGCGCCGGCACGCCTTGGAAGGCCCACGCCAAGCTCGGGACCGGTAAGGACGGCAAGCCGGCAAGGCGAGGGCACTCGCGCCCCGTGAAGGCCAGGACGGTGTCGGCAGCCGGCGCCCGGCGCGAGCTGGAGGATCTACGGGCGGCGGTCAACCTTGCCATCGCCGACGGCCTGACGCGCGAGATGGTCAAGGTTACCTTGCCGGACAAGTCCAACGGCCGGGAGCGGTGGCTGGCCCGGCACGAAGCTGCCCGCATGCTCTTGGCCGCATGGCGCAAGCGCGAATTCCAGAAGGGGCGCGAGACGGACAAGTACTGCGCCCGACACGTTGCCAGGTTCCTGCTCGTCGGCCTGCGAACCGGCACGAGGGCAGGGGCCATCTGCGCAGCCTCGTTCATCCCTGAGATCGGGAAGCCCTGGGTCGAGCTCAAGGTCGAGGGCGGCCGGCGCGTCGCCATCTTCCATCGGAAGGCGCTTGGGGAGACTGAGGCGAAGAACAAGCGATACCCGACCGTCCGGCTGCCGGACCGGCTCGTGGCCCACCTGTGGCGGTGGCATCACGTCCTCAAGCAAAGGTACGTCGTCGAGTGGCGGGGCAAGCCGGTCGGCACGACGCAGCGGGCGTTCTCGAACCTCGTCTACGAGCTCGGGTTGGGGGACGATGTGGTCCGCCATACGCTCCGCCATACCGCGGCGACCTGGGGCATGCAGGAGGGCGTCGACCTCTGGGAGCTGGCCGGCTATCTCGGCATGTCGACGGAGGTCCTGGAGCGTCGCTACGGGCACCATTCGCCGACCCACATGGAGGGCGCAAGGAAGGCCATGGGCGGGCAGGGTAGGAAGAAAAGGACGGGATGACCGAACCTACGATCTTGGGAAGATTGTTTGGTCGAATGTTTGGTCGGGGAAAACTCGGTCGGGGCGGCCGACCATTCAAACCCTTATGGATCAAAGGTTTGAATGGTCGGAGTGGCAGGATTTGAACCTGCGACCCCCACGTCCCGAACGTGGTGCGCTACCAGACTGCGCTACACTCCGACACCGAGAAATTCCCGGGAGGCCGGTCTTATAGCGGCGAGGCGGGAACGCCGCAAGGGGAGAATTCGGTCTTTCTTCGAGATATTCGACCTCACGCAAAACGCTGTTGCCAGCCGCCATCCGGCCGATTATGTACACGCCACATCTGTTGGGGCGTCGCCAAGTGGTAAGGCAGCGGTTTTTGGTACCGCCATTCCCAGGTTCGAATCCTGGCGCCCCAGCCAACCTTCCATCTCTTGAAAAACCACTGCGAAATCAAAGCTTTGTACGGTAGGCCAGAGCCCCTGGTAGCACCGCAAGTAGCCCTGACGGTAGCACTGAGGTGCCCCTGTGAAAAAGGGCCGTGAGGGTTCGATGGGTGACGACGTTGATCCCTCCTTCCATTTAGTCGGATCTCATGCGGTGTCCGCTGCGACGGGCCTCGTCTAGGGAGCCGCGATGCAACGCCTGGCTCGTTCCCGAAGCGGAACGCCCTACGGGATTACCCGTGCCGCCAGACCTTCACGGCGGAAACAAGTAAGATCACGGCCAGGGCCGGGAGCAGGACTGCACTGGGAACTACGCCGAGCAGAAGACCGCCAATGAAGGTGCCAGCAATCGAACCCGCAGCCATCACAAGCAGGAACGCGCGGTTGCGACCGAGAACCGAGAAGCTCTGGTCGCGGCTGTAGCGGGTGAACCCCACGAGCATCGTCGGCAAGCTCACGGCGAGTGACAGGCTTCCAGCGAGTTTGATGTCGGCTCCGAACAGCAAGACCAGGGTCGGGATCAGCAGTTCGCCCCCCGCCACGCCAAGTAGGGAGGCCACAACGCCGATCACGAACCCAGCAGCAATGCCAGCGACGAACTGCGCCCATCCCGTCAGGAGAGGTTGACCTGCGGTTGCATGATGACCGAACACCAACACCCCGGCGATGACGACCAAGAGAACTGCGATCACTCGGTAGAGGGTCTCTGACTTGAGGCGTGTTGCCCATCCGGCCCCCACCCAGGCTCCCAGGAGGCTCCCGGCCAGCAAGTTGATCACGATGGGCCAATGGGCTGCGATCAACCCGAAGGGCACCGTCCCCGCTCGGAAGGGCAGGGCAGATGCGACGACGACGAGGCTCGTGGCTTTGTTCAGGATCACGGCTTCCAGTGCCACGAACCGGAATAGCCCGATGAGCAGCGGCAGGCGGAACTCCGCGCCACCAAGGCCGATCAACCCGCCAAGTGTGCCGATGACGACACCACTGCCGAACGCGGCGGGAAGGTTCCGAGAATGGGAAGGCCCTTCTGGTGTCCGCATCAACTCACCCTTGACGGTTCTCTGAAATGTCCATAAGTCTCGACACATGGAACAGACAGAAGCCATTCTCGCGCTCGCGGCTTTAGCCCAGCCCACACGGCTGGACGTGTTTAGGACGCTCGTCAAGCACGAGCCTCACGGGATGCCAGCGGGAGAAATCGCACGGGAACTCGCTGTGCCTCACAACACGATGTCCAGCCATCTCAACATTCTCTCCCGCGCTGGGCTCGTCACCTCCGAACGTCAAAGCCGGTCCATCATCTACTGGGCCGACCTCGGCCAGCTCCAGAAGGTCGTGACGTACCTCCTCAAGGACTGCTGCGGTGGCCACCCCAGCGTATGTGCGCCCCTGCTGGATGCGCTGAACCCCTGCTGCTCCCCAAAGGAAACCGCCAATGGCTGACGATAGCGTCACGATCCTCCACAACCCCGCCTGCGGCACGTCCAGGAACACCTTGAGCCTCATCCGAGGTGCGGGGATTGAGCCGGTAGTCGTCGAATACTTGAAGACGCCACCGACGAAGAGCGAGCTTCGCGAGCTGATCGACGCGATGGGCGTCCCAGTTCGGGAGGTCGTGCGTGAGAAGGGCACCCCATTCAAAGAGCTGGGCCTCGATGCTCCTGGCGTGACCGATGACGACCTCCTGGACGCCATGATCGCGCACCCGATCCTGATCAACCGCCCCATCGTTTCGACCGCGCAGGGCGTGAAGCTGTGCCGACCCTCCGAGTTGGTTCTCGACCTCCTGCCGCCGGGATCGGTCCCAGACCTCGCCAAGGAAGAGGGAGCCCCGTTCCTCGTCGATAAGCAGGTTCCATCCTCGAAGGAAATGACTGACGCGCTCCAGGCCGAGGGTCTGCCTACGGACGATCTGGAGGATGCCGACCGGACCTTCTTCCAATACGACACCCTGGGTGGCTCCCAGGTCGGCTACGGAGGCTTCGAGAGGTACGGGTCCGATGTACTTCTCCGGTCGATGGTTGTCCTGCCTGAGATGCGAGGGCAGGGCATTGGTCGGAACATGACCCTCCTGTTGATGCGCCGTGCTTTTGATCAGGGCGCTCGTACCGCCTATGTGCTGACCACCTCTGCTCGCCCGTTCTTCGAGGCCCAGGGTTTCAAGGCGATCAACCGCGAGGAGGCCCCTGCGTCGATCCTCGCGACCCGTCAGGCGTCCAGCCTGTGCCCGTCCAGCGCCACTCTGCTGGCCCGACGCATCACCTTCTGAGGGTTCGACACGATGTCCACGTTCGAGCGGTATCTGACCGTATGGGTGGCCCTGTGCATCATCGCGGGGATCGCCTTGGGGCACCTCATGCCCGGTGTCTTCCACGTCATCGCGTCAGCCGAGGTCGCCAATGTAAACCTGCCGGTGGCGGTCCTGATCTGGCTGATGATCATCCCGATGCTCCTCAAGATCGACTTCGCGGCCCTGGGCCAAGTCGGCAAGCACTGGCGCGGGATTGGCGTGACCCTTTTCATCAACTGGGCGGTCAAGCCGTTCTCGATGGCTGCCCTCGGCTGGTTCTTCGTGGGCTACTTGTTCAGGCCGTACCTACCTGCCGACCAGATCAACTCCTACATCGCAGGTCTCATCATCCTGGCCGCTGCTCCGTGTACCGCGATGGTGTTCGTGTGGAGCAACCTGACGAAGGGGGAGCCTCACTTCACCTTGAGCCAAGTTGCGCTCAACGACGCGATCATGGTCATCGCCTTCGCCCCCATCGTGGCCCTGCTGCTCGGCCTTTCCGCCATCACAGTGCCGTGGGGAACGCTCGTCCTGTCGGTCATCCTCTACATCGTCATTCCCGTGGTCGTGGCGCAGGTCCTCCGCAGGCGTGTCCTGGCATCCGGTGGGGAACCCGCCCTCGCTCGGTTGCTCGAAGTAATGGGGCCTGCGTCCCTGGTGGCGCTCCTGACGACCCTGGTTCTTCTCTTCGGGTTCCAGGGCGAACAAATCCTGGCGCAGCCGCTGGTCATTGCCCTTCTGGCCGTGCCGATCCTCATCCAGGTCTACTTCAACTCAGGTCTGGCCTACGTCCTGAACCGCTTGGTGGGTGAGAAGCACTGCGTCGCCGGTCCATCAGCCCTAATCGGCGCATCGAACTTCTTCGAGTTGGCCGTAGCGGCAGCCATCAGCCTCTTCGGGTTCCAATCTGGTGCCGCCCTGGCCACGGTCGTGGGTGTCCTGGTGGAGGTGCCCGTGATGCTATCGGTCGTGTGGATCGTGAACAGGAGCCAACATTGGTACGAGCGAGGGACCAAGCAGTCCCCGCAAGGTGTCGAAAGGATTGCAGCAGGTGAGTGACCTCCCGAACATCGACTACGATCAGCTTCGTATGCCAGACCTCCAGTGGCTCGAAGTCGGTCAGGTTTCGACGCACAGACCTCGCATCCTTCTCCTCTACGGGTCGCTCCGCCAGCGTTCCTACAGCCGCTTCCTGACGCTGGAGGCCGAGCGCCTGTTGCAGCACTTCGGAGCCGAGACCCGCGTGTTCGACCCGCATGGGCTCCCGTTGCCGGATGCGACCGCGAGCGATCACCCCAAGGTCCAGGAACTACGGGAGATGTCCCAATGGTCCGAGGGGCAGGTCTGGTGCAGTCCTGAGCGTCATGGGTCGATGAGCGCAGTCATGAAGGCCCAGATCGACTGGATACCGCTGGCAGTCGGCTCCATCCGACCCACGCAGGGGCGCACTCTGGCGGTCATGCAGGTTTCCGGTGGATCGCAGTCATTTAACGCGGTGAACCAGTTGCGGGTGCTGGGCCGGTGGATGCGGATGATCACGATCCCCAACCAGTCCTCGGTCGCCAAGGCGTTCCAGGAGTTCGATGAGGAGGGGCGGATGAAGCCCTCATCGTACTATGACCGTGTGGTGGACGTGATGGAGGAACTGATGAAGTTCACGCTCCTGACCCGAGACCGCTCGGCGTACCTCACGGATCGCTACAGCGAGCGAAAGGAAACCGCGCAGAAGGAGGCCAAGCGATTGGCAGCTCTGGCCATGAGCCATGAAGTGGAGGGGACATGACATCTCCTCCTCTCGTTAGAGCTTACGGGTCCCTATAAAGGAGAGGGTGAAGATTACCTTATTGAGATGAGGCTATGAGGTAGCTGTGATGATGGCCTCCACTCCAACCATCTCATAGAACACTTCACTCATGACCTTCTTCGTGACCTCCTCCGCAGATGCACCAACGATCACAGCATCATGCACAGGAAGACCAACAATCTCCTGATCCCGCAGGCGGAGGAGAACCTCAACCATCACTTCGCTCTCACGGTATTGGAGGTGATGTCCGATCCCAGTCTCGAAGTAATGGGCAATCGGTTGATGGAACTCACGTAGGCGCTCGACAAGGGTCTTGATGTTCTCCTTCGGGAGGAGGCTCTCGGTATCCTTCGGCTTCCTCTCCAGGGGCTTCTCAGTGAACAGGAGGGCATTGAGGAGTTTCTTGTACCCGTCGCGGAACTTGGCAGGGTCTCCAGCACCTGGGACCAAGTAGGCGTCGGTAGTCGGGGGCTCTGCACCGGCCATGCCGTAAAGTATCCGTGGCGTCATTTGGCCATAGTCGAGTTCGACAGCGTTCTCACCGCCGATGACGAGTTTTTTCAAACGTCCCTGCTTCTGCATGGTCTGCCACCGACCACCGAAGAGACGACCGCCCTTCTCAAATGAGCCCTGGGTGAAGAAACGACGAAGACGACGGTCCCTTTCGTCCAGTTCGCTAAACGTGAGGTTTCCAGGATCGAAGATGTGGATGTCAGCTTGATCAAGCCACTCGTTGATCGTTTTGAGGCGCGACCGCATTTCAATCGTAGCTGCGGTATCGGCGTACTCGATCTTCTCACCCTGATGCCAGTAGCCCTCCTTGGCCTCCTTGAGGATGATGGTCTCCTCGTTCATCGACCAGCCGATGTCCCATAGTTCGATACCGCTCTCGACAATCCTATTCTTGAGGCGAGGACCGAGCGTGATCAGGGTCTTCTGGTGCCGGTTCGCGAGCGGGTTCTTGTAGCCCTTATCTTGCTTGATGAAGGCCATTTCAGGCGCACTCATAAGGTCGAGTACGTCGGGAAAGGTCTTTCCGAGCACGGGGGAGCGGTATCGGGACTTAACACCCAACTCCCGAAACGACCGTGAAACTGCCAGACCTCCGGTATGTCCTTTCAGATGAGCGTGGGCCAAGTCGCAAACCACTGCCGCAATGGTGGTCTCGAAGACCGTTTGGGCGCTCTTGGTACGTGCCCGTTCACGCGGTTTGCGATGGCGCTCATAGCTTTCCACCTGCCGGATTACGTCGGCTACCAGGGCCTTCGCCTTGTCGGTTCGTGGGGCTCGCCAGGGCTCAAAGAACCTATCATCGGCGAGCTTGATCGGAGCCTCGTTAAGAGCCGAGGCCGGTGTGATCTTCTGTGCTGCGGTCATTAAGTCAGGTCCGATACGGCTTGCTGAAACGATTTGACCTCTTGCTGACGAGCTTCCCAGTCGGCCTTCTCCAACTCGACCAGCTTCATCCCAACCCCGCCGAGGACAGGGACAATCCAGCCTGCGATGACCTGGACAACCCGAGGAGGGAGCTCGCGGTAAACGCGGCGCATCTTGTTGGTCTTGTTGTCGTGCCACACACCCACGTTCACATCCGACAAGCCGCGAACACGGCGAACGAGCTGCGTGGAGAACGCATCATCTGACCGGAAACGCCTCGGCTCCTGGTAGAGCATGAGGTACATGGCGAGTGCCGTCACGATCACCTCTCGGGGCTCGACAGACTGACCGAGTTTCTTGACCTCGCTTGCCGCTCTGACCTCGTGGCGAAGCCCAGGACGCCCGTTGTGGAACGCGGAGAGGATTGCCTCCGCTGATCGGGTCAACGCCAGCCAGCGGTCATCCAGCTGCGCCCAGACGGGGTTGGCTGCGTTCTTCGCAATCCGCGCCTCCACGAGTTTCACGTAGGGCTCCAACTGGGCCTTCGTGACGCCCGCCTGACGGGGATCGCCATGACGCCGCATGACGGCCTTGTGGGTGGTGCAGTGGGCTCCGAACTTCGTGGTGGGCTCGGCGCATCCAGGGACGCGGCAGGTTCTCAACTTGTGCTCCGTTTTATTGCGCCCGTCCTCTCACGGACAGACACGAAAAGAAATGCGGCGGGGAGACGCGAAGGGATTGGCGTTGGGGCGGGATTGGCCGGTTAGTACGACAAGTGCAGTGACTGCACCGATGATTGGTGTCTTCGACGACACCTATCGGCTTCACAAGCCCGTACGTCACTGCCCCCAGGCCGCGAGGTTCGCCTCGGCCTCGACGGGATCGGCCTTGATCCGCAGTACGGTCTGCCTGGACAACTCGGTTGCCCTTCCAATCTCGCTCGTTCCCACGCCCTGTCCGAGGAGGTGCTGCACGGCCTGGAGCTGCTCGCGGCTATAGGATGGCTTGCGGCCCCTGTAGCGGCCTCCTTGCGCCTTCGCGTGTTCAATCCCGGCCCGCTGGGCTTCTTTCGTCGCCTCCGCCTGGGCCTGTGCGGTTGCCGCCATGAAGGCGATCAGAGCGTCCCGCACAGCCTGCTGCATCGGGTCCGTAGTCGCACCGTCGAACGTCATGCCGTTGATGACCGTCTTCACCACGACCCCGCGCCGCATGAACTCACGGATGGTGTCGCTCACATCGCGGTAGTCGCGGCCCAGCCGGTCCACCCACCGGACCACGAGGGTGTCGCCACGGCGCAGTATGTCGAAAAGGCGCTTCCCCTCGGGCCTCTCCGCCAGTGCTGTGCTGACACCTGAGACCCCGTTGTCGGACACTACCTCGTCGATGGAGAACCCTGCGGCCTCTGCCTGGGTCTTCTGGTGGGCGAGGGTCTGATCAGTGGTGGAGACGCGAGCATAAAGGATGGTCTTGGTCATGGCTTCCTCGGGTGTCCGTTAGGGACTTGTCCGTAGATAAGCCTGTCCGTTAATCGAAGTCAACCCTTACGGACACCCTTTCGTCCACCGTATCGTCTGACCTTTAGAGCATACTCTTACGGACAACAGCGTGGAGCCAACAATGGAAGTGGTCTACGATCTTAGCGAGGGGAGATCAGTCTTCGTGGTTTTCCCACTTCTCAAGAAAAGCTCGTGTGATTGGTTCAGAGCGACAGCCGCAGGCTATGGACTGCCCACCACACGCCGGACACTCTTCCATGTCACAACTTCCAGCATGATACTGTCCTGGCAGCACAAAGCAGTCGTGACAGATCATCTTGGTGTGCAGTTGCTTACCTTCCCAGTACTTCTCATCACCGTGGCGGATGCGCTCGAAGGGACGAGTGATCAGGAACACTGGTTCGTGCTGTGCTTGCTCGATCTGTTCTGGCCAAAACCTTGAGACTTTGGTTCCGTTGTACTCGACGAAGTCACCTTCCCACTCGGGCGTTCCACCTTCGACTTCAAGTCCGGTTGCAGAGCGACCCATTTTCTCCAGCAGCAGTGCGGCGACTTCCTCGATAGTTGTGCTCCGCAAGTCCAGATACCCGACGGTGGCATTGAGCCCAGGCAGGATAGTATCGTCGAGCCTGAGCGGCAGGATGTATTCTCTGTTGCTTTCAAAAGAGCGGGCCTGAGCTTGCTGCAACTCGTGTTTTGTCCAAGCCTTTCGAACATAGTGCTCTGAAACGAACACGATGCAGTAGGCGGCTTTATCCTTGTAGACCGATTGCAGGTGCTGAAAGAGGTCCTTCCCCCACAGGGTAGCCTTCGAAAACTCGTCGTAAAACACCTTCAAGCCGTGTCCTTTGACGATCTCGGCGAGATGATGTGCCTGCTGCCTGTCCTCTCCAGCAAACGACAGTGCTACGTCGAACTCATACGCCTCTGGCATTACTGCTTCTCTGGGTGGGGTACGGGGGGAAGTGACCCGCCGCGCTGTTACACAAGGTCTCTCAGATTTTTGCAACAGAATAGTCCGCCCTCATCTCAGCTTGTCGACGGGGCGAGAACACTGCCGCTATGGCTGTTCTGGTTGATGGTTGGCAAGCTGACGCCTGAGGGAAGACTGACGCTCTCCACCACCGTCCGTAGTTGCTCCATGAGCGGCCCCCCGCTGTAAACTCCAAGAGCCATCCCTGGGCGCTTGTGGCCGACCACGACCTCGATCAGGTGCGGCTGTTGTCCTGCCTGCTCGGCCTTGGTGACGAACGTCCTACGCCATGAGTGGAAGGTGACCTTGCTCTGTCGCGCTCCTTCCTCCCGGTCATCGACCCCGACTTGCCTGCGGTACGTCACGAACTCCTTGACGACCTTCTGGCTTTTCTCGATGGGGCTCCCCGGTTTCGGCTCCGGTAGTTCGGGCCAAAGGGTGTCCTTCGGTTTCCTCTTGTCAGTCCTCCGGGTGACGATCTCGGACAGGGCAGGGTGGATCGGGACTTGCCTGATACCCGCCTTCGTCTTCGCTGTGTGAATGTCAAAGTAACCGTTGGTCACATCCTCCACGGTCAACTTGGCGATCTCCTCGACGCGCATCCCGGAGAGGGCTGCAATGGTCATGAAGTCGCGTAGCATGGGGGACGGCTGGACCAGGGCAGGCTTTCTTCGTCCCACGGCCACGACCTTCCCGTTGAACAGGGTCTTGATCTCCTCATTGGTGAAGGGTCTGGGCTCCTCCTTCCTCCCTGCCTTCGGTTTGGGGAGGGACTGCCCTGACCATACATTCTCCTTGGCGATGCCCTTCCGCTCCGCCCACTTCCACAGGCTTGCAATGCAAGAGATGTCCTTGTTGGCCGTCCTCGGGTGGACCCCGGCGTTGGAGAAAGCCTCACTGACATACTGGCCAGCGATCCTTTTGGTGATCCTCTCGATTGCCTCGGGGTGCTTTCCGGCTGCGAGCCATGCGGTGAACTTGGCGACGGCTCTCCGGTAGTCGGTCTGCTGTCTCGGCTTCATGGGCCGCTCGGCGATCCACTGGTCGACATGGGCGCTGATGGGGTTGGCCTTCCCGATGGCGATGGCGTGAAACTCCTTCGCTCTGGTCAAGCCTTCGGCCTCCTCGATCTCCTCCGCTCGCTCCGCAAGGAGACTGGTAGTGATGTCCCATGCTTCCGCCTCGGGGTTGTCCCGGTCGTAGTCCTGGGCCTGCTGCAAATCCAGACGCCACTGCATCGCTTCTCGTATGCGCGACCCCACGGCCCTCTTGGTCTTCCCCCCGTGAACCCTCTCGGCCTCCTCGATTTGCTGCTTCAGGGCGTGGATGATCCCATGCTTGATCAGGTTCGCTCGGGCGAGGCTATCGGTCCCGGTGGTCTGCCGTAGGTGGGCCTTGCCGATGATCTCGCGGAGATGTGCGGGCACCTTCACGTTGACCAGATAGGTGGTCCCCCGTTGAATGAGGAAGCTCTTGTCCTTGCTCGCTGCCATGTCTCTGCTTTGCTTCTATGCCGCCCGGTATCCCCGCAGTAGCACCGGCTGGTAGCACTGGCAATCGATCGAAACCCTTGAAAAGCAAGGAATGTAAGGGGTTGGGTGTTAGTCGGCTTGTATTCCTGGCGCCCCAGCCATCCTCTTAAAATTCAGAACTCGTGATAAAGATCAGTGGGTTACCGTGAGGCACCCGGATCGTAGCGGCCCCGTGGCCGCCTAACCCGATTTTGGCCCGCTGCGCCGCGGCGCTTCTGACGCCAAGAATCCTATCGCCCGAGGTCTGAGGCTCCGTCCGCAATCTCAGTGTCGGACCGGTATTGAATCTTCACCCGCTTGGGATCCGAAAGCAGTTGAGAGCCTTTTCAGGGATCGTCCCAACAAGGCGCCCTCACGTCTGGCGCGGCCACGGCTGAGCCGCACCCGGGTATGGCAAGAGGGACATAGGCTTTATCCGCACCGTCGACGATGGGACTGAACGCTTTGTTTCCGACTTGGGCCGAGGCTCCATGAGTGCGGAATGTTCCGCGGCCTTCGGGGTCAAGATCGGGACAAAATCCTGATCTAGCGGGTGTCTAGATCAATACGTTTCAACACGTGAAGCAATCGGGCAGGCGTTCACGACGATGTGCCGAGCAGGATTTACCTCACGGTCGAGGGGAGAAGCACAATCAGCCTGTTCGTCGATGCCGGCTGCGGGTCAGTTTGTCCAATCATCCAGAGAGGAATGACTTGGTTCACGAGGCACTCTGCCGTCGTACAGGATGAATCGTCGTGGCGAAGGCCTGTCCGTTCGGAGCTCGGACTGCAGGACGACAATAGTCCGAAATCGTGCCGACGCCGAGGTGATCAGCGCATTCGACAGGATAGGACGACGTCCTGCGTTCCGAAGGCTGGACAAAATTCCAAATGTTCATAGATTATATGCACTCAATAGGTTCCGTGGCTTTTTGACTGAGCGTGACCCATGCGATCAGAACCACTGGACGACAGTAGGAAGAAGCGTGAGGCACTGACGTTTCTCATTCTTGCTGTCCTGATATGGCCTTTCATTGCCGTCGGCGTCGTCGCGGGGTGGGGCTTTGTTGTCTGGATGTACTATATGTTTACTGGACCGCCCGGTCCCGTTTGACGAGCGTGCGCCGATGAACGAGCCTCCGGATCTCAAACGGCGCAGCTTCCTCCTCGGCAGGTTTGCCGAGGTGCGCGAGTTCGATGCTCCTCCCGTAGCCTCGATTGGCTCTTCCTGTTTTACGCAGCATGGGATCGCCTGCATGAGTTGTCGCGACGCCTGTTCGACAGGTGCCGTGCGGTTCGAACTCGCCCTCGGCGGAGCGCGCCCTTGGATCGTGAGCGAGGCCTGCACCGGCTGCGGCGCGTGTGCGCAATCCTGTCCCGCTAACGCCATTCGGATTACCTCTGCCGAGGTCGTCTCATGAATGGCGAATGTCACATCTCCAGCCTCGTCGTGCACAGCCGGCCGGATCAGGTTTCCGCGATCATCGAGCGTATTCGCGCCATCGAAGGGGTCGAGATTCATGGTGGGCAGGAAACGGGCAAACTGATCGTGACGCTCGAAACCGAAACCGAGGATCAGGTGGTCGAGCGCATCAACGCCATCCAGCTTCTTGAGGGTGTCCTCGCCGCCACCCTAGTCTTTCATCACTTCGAGCCTGTTCAAGAGCGGGAGTAGACTCATGGACCTTACGCGCCGCACCCTCCTCAAGACACAGGCGGCTGCGGCCGCGGCCGCCGCGGCGAATGTCGCACTTCCGGCCAGCGCGCAGAACATTCTCACTGGCGAGGACCTCCAGCTTCAATGGTCGAAGGCGCCCTGCCGTTTTTGCGGAACAGGGTGTGGCGTGATGGTCGGCGTAAAGGACGGTAGAGTCGTCGCCACGCACGGGGACATGCAAGCGGAGGTCAACCGCGGCCTCAACTGCGTGAAGGGCTATTTCCTGTCCAAGATCATGTACGGTTCGGACAGGCTCACGCAGCCTTTGATGCGCATGAAGAACGGACAATTCGCGAAGGACGGAGAGTTCCAGGCCGTCTCCTGGGATCGGGCTTTCGACGAGATGGCGAAGCAGTTCAAGCGCGTGCTGAAGGAGAAAGGGCCCGAGGCCGTCGGCATGTTCGGTTCAGGGCAGTGGACGATCTGGGAGGGATATGCTGCCTCGAAGCTGTTGCGGGCCGGGTTCCGCACCAACAATCTCGATCCGAATGCACGCCACTGCATGGCCTCTGCTGCCGTCACCTTCATCCGTACCTTCGGCATGGATGAGCCGATGGGCTGCTACGACGACTTCGAGCATGCGGACGCCTTCGTGCTCTGGGGTTCGAACATGGCCGAAATGCACCCGATCCTGTGGACGCGGGTGACCGACCGCCGCCTGAGCCATCCTCATGTGCGAATTGCGACGCTCTCGACCTACGAGCACCGCACGACGGACCTGTCTGACATGGCCTTGATCTTCAAGCCGAACTCGGACCTCGCGATCATGAACTACATCGCGAACTACATTATCCAGAACGGCGCGGTGAATCGGGAGTTCGTCGAAAAGCACTGCAATATCCGGCTGGCGAACACCGATATCGGCTACGGCCTGCGGCCCGAGAACGTGCTGGAGCAGCGGGCGCAGCATGCCAACGATGCCCAGGTATCCAATCCTTCGAGCTTCGAGGAATATGCGAAGCTCGTGAGCCAGTATACGGTTGAGAAGGCATCCGAACTCTCGGGCGTGCCGGCGGCTCGCCTCGAGGCCCTGGCGCGCCTCTACGCCGATCCGAAGATCAAGGTGATGTCGCTCTGGACCATGGGCTTCAACCAGCATGTCCGCGGCGTCTGGGCCAACCACATGGTCTACAATCTGCATCTTCTGACGGGAAAGATCGCCGAGCCCGGCAACTCGCCTTTCTCGCTGACGGGGCAGCCTTCGGCCTGCGGAACGGCGCGCGAGGTCGGCACCTTCAGCCACCGGCTCCCTGCCGACATGCAGGTCAACAATCCGGAGCATCGCAAGCATGCGGAAGAACTCTGGAAACTGCCGCACGGATTGCTGCCGGAAAAGGTCGGCTACCACGCCGTGCAGCAAGACCGAATGCTCAAGGACGGCAAGCTCAACGCCTACTGGATCATGTGCAACAACAATCTCCAGACGGCACCGAACACCAACAACGAAACCTATCCGGGCTACCGCAACCCGGCGAATTTCGTCGTCGTCTCCGACGCTTATCCGACCGTGACCGCGATGGCGGCTGACGTGATCCTGCCGGCCGCTATGTGGGTCGAGAAGGAGGGAGCCTACGGCAATGCCGAGCGGCGCACGCATTTTTGGCACCAACTCGTGAACGCCCCGGGCGATGCCCGTTCCGATCTGTGGCAGTTGATGGAGTTCTCCAAGCGCTTCACGACGGACGAGGTCTGGCCGGCACAGATCCTTGAGTCCAGTCCGGAATACAGGGGGAGGAGCCTCTTCGATGTCCTCTTCGCGAATGGCGAGGTGAACAGATTTCCCGTGTCGGAGATCGACCCAGCCTATGAGAATCGCGAGTCGAAAGCGTTCGGCTTCTACGTGCAGAAGGGGCTCTTCGAGGAATATGCGAGCTTCGGCCGTGGCCATGGGCATGACCTCGCGCCGTTCGAGTCCTATCATCAGGCACGTGGGCTGCGATGGCCCGTGGTGGACGGCAAGGAGACGCTCTGGCGCTACCGCGAGGGTTTCGATCCTTATGTCGAGAAGGGCAGTGGGCTGCAATTCTATGGCAACCCCGACAAGAAGGCCAACATCATGGGGGCACCCTACGAGCCTCCGGCCGAATCTCCCGATGCCGAGTACGATCTATGGCTTGTGACGGGGCGTGTCCTGGAACATTGGCATTCCGGTTCCATGACGTTGCGCGTTCCAGAGCTTTACAAGGCATTCCCCGGCGCGGTCGTCTTCATGCATCCGGATGATGCAGCCAAGCGTCACCTCAGACGCGGGCAAGAGGTGAGAGTAGTCTCACGGCGGGGCGAAATCCGCAGCCGCATCGAGACGCGCGGGCGTAACCGCGTACCCCCTGGGCTGATCTTCGTCCCGTTCTTCGATGCCAGCCAGCTCATCAACAAGGTGACACTCGACGCGACGGACCCGATCTCGAAACAGACCGATTTCAAGAAATGCGCGGTGAAAGTCGTCTCGGCGGCAACCGCCGATGCGGGAGAGCAGCCATGAGGCATGGAGCCTTCCTCATCCTGGCGAGCATCGTGCCATGCCTGACGGCAGGCGCCATTCTCGCGCAGGACGCGCCGCGCCTTCGCGGGCCCGATCCGTTCACCAGAGAAATCCCGCCCCCGCCGATGCAGCGTCAGGTCACGGACGATGTGCGTGTGCGGCGCAACTATCCCGACCAGCCTCCCGTGATCCCACATTCCATCGAAGGCTACGCGATGGATCTGAACGCGAATAAGTGCATGTCGTGCCATGCGCGCAAGTTCACGGAGCAGAGCCAGGCCCCGATGATCAGCGTGACCCATTATCAGGACCGCGCCGGAAATACGCTGGGTGGATTGTCCCCGCGCCGCTATGTATGCGTGTCGTGTCACGTACCCCAGACGACGGCAAGGCCTCTCGTGGAGAACGTCTTCACCGACATGGACGCCATTTCGGAGCCTGAGCGGCAGCCCGAGCGGAGGACACGCTGATGGCGGCCGGAGTCGCGCGCGCTTGGGACTGGCTGCGGGGAAACCGCTGGGTCGCGACCGCGTTGAGCCCCCCGGCGTATCTCAGCCTGGCCTTCCTCACCCTCGGCGGGTTCGTCGCCGGCGTCATCTTCTGGGGTGGCTTCAACACTGCGCTGGAGATCACGAACACCGAGAAGTTCTGCACCGGCTGCCACGAGATGCAGGCCAACGTGTTCGAGGAACTAAAGGGGACAATCCATTTCACGAACAGGTCGGGCGTGCGGGCCACGTGCCCCGACTGTCACGTCCCGCACAATTGGACGAATAAGATCGCCCGCAAGATGCAGGCCTCCAAAGAGGTTTGGGGTCACATCTTCGGTTCCATCGACACGCGGGACAAGTTTCTGGCCATGCGCAAGCATTTGGCCGAGCGGGAATGGGAGCGGATGAAGGCGAACGACTCACTCGAATGCCGTAACTGCCACAGCTCCGAATCCATGGATCTGACGAAGCAGAATCCGCGCGCGGCATCCGCACATGAGCGCTTCTTATTCTCAGGCGAGAGGACCTGCATCGACTGTCACAAGGGCATCGCGCATCGCCTGCCCGATATGTCGGGCGTTCCAGGATGGCAGTAAGCTCATGACGATCCAGAAGCTTCTCGCGGCCGCTTTAATCCTCGCACTGGTGCTCCCCTGTCCGGTCCGGTCCGTCTGGGCGCAAGGGCAGGACGTACCCGGCTCGGCCCCGCAGGCCCGCTCCATTGAGCCGGAAGAGTTTCTGCGCCTCGCCTACAGCTCAGCGTCGCTCCAGGAGCAGGCCGCAAGGCTGGCCGCCAGCCGCGAGACGAGGCCGGAAGCCAAGAAATACGCGGCGGCTGCGGCGGAATTCCGGCTGGGACTTCTTCAGCGGATCGAAACTTTCGCACGGGAGCGAGGCATGCCGCTTCCAAGTGTGAAGGAGTTCGAACACCAGGTTATCCTCGAAAATCTGGAGCCCCTCGATTATCTTGCTTTGAGCCGGCGCTACGCGGAGATCCAGATCCAGGCCCTGGATCAGGAACTGGGGATTTACCGGGCCGCAAGCAGAAGTTCTCATAAGGATATAAAATCCTTCGCCGACCAGGTCATTCCTGAACTGGAGAAGCAACGCGAGGACGCTCGGACGATGTTCGATGCGATCAAGCCCTGAGCCAGTTCGCGAGAGATTCTACACAAGCAGAAGGGCCCGGGTGGGACCCGGGCCAGAGGATGTGCCTTGTGGTCGGTTCAGTGGCCGCCGGTCGACTGGGCTGATCTCTGCGGATTGTAGTCTTTGAAGATCGCCTCGTTTGCCGGGCCCTCGACCTGGAGGATGCCAGCCAGCCCGCGCTCGACGCGGCTCAGGGCATGATCGACCAGGATGTAGTTGCCTGGGACCTCGACCTTGAAATCCACCACGCTCGCTCCGCCCGGAGGCGTGGTAATCGTCTGGACGTTCTTCAAAGGCGAGCTGAGCGAGGCCATGGGATAGGCCTTGTCGAAGATCTCGCCGATCACATGGAAGGACGAAGTGTAGTTCGGGCCGCCGACGCCGAAATAGATCCGCACCGTCTCGCCGACATTCGCCTTGAGCGGGTTCTTCTTCAGGGCGTCGGTGCTGCCGTTGAAGATAAAGTACTCGGGACGCTCGTTCAGGAGCTTGTCGATGCTCTCGTCCGCCAGCCCCTTCGTGCCATACACCTGCTCGGTATAAATCTCACCCTGCATCACGTAGAACTCGTGATCCACCTTCGGCAGGCCATCCTCCGGCTCGACAAGGATCAGGCCGTACATGCCATTGGCAATGTGTTGCGCGACTGTCGGTGTGGCACAATGATAAACATAGAGGCCGGGGTTCAGGGCCTTGAACTCGAAGCCGCGGGTCTCGCCCGGGGCCGCTTCCGTTGCCTTCGCTCCGCCGCCGGGACCCGTGACGGCGTGAAAGTCGACATTGTGCATCATCATGCTGCCATCGTCGTTCTTGAGATGCACCTCGACGGTGTCGCCGACCCGAACCCGGACGAAGGGGCCGGGAACCTTGCTGTTGAAGGTCCAGTAGTGATAGGTCGTGTTATCGGCGAGCTGCCCTGTCACTTCCGTGGTTTCGAAATCGACTCTGACCCGTTGCGGCGCGCGTTTGCCGATGGGGCCGGGCAGATCGGACGGCAAGCGCACGATGTTCACCGGGGCTGCAGCGGCGTTTTCTTCCGAGCCGGCATGCATGTGAGGGGTCGCCGCGGCGAGCTTGTCACCTGCCTGTGCAGTTAGGGGAGTGCCGAGCCACGCCACGGTGGTAAGGACGAAAACGGCGGCGGTCGCAAGGAGCGGCCGGTGTCCCGAGATCTTCAGAGCGTTCATTGTTGCCTCCATTGGGACCGCCTGGCGGATTGAATTTTACCCGTCATCGGATGGTCAATATGTACTCCTTTGCCGCAACGACTATTTGCTGCAGCGCAAAGAGCCTGATGAAAGTGAAAGTCCCGGATGTTCTGCCCGATGCAATCATGATCTCTCGACGAGAGACGGTCGCAATGATGGTGTCTTCAGACAAGTTGATGCCACGCAAAGAAAACCGTCGGAAACATGAGAGGCTTGATCCAGGCCCCACCTAACCATCCGCCTGGAGGCTGCTATGAGTGTTGAAGCTACCCAAGTCGTGGACGATGTCATGCGACGCTGGCCTATGACGATCCGAGTGTTTCTCGACCATCGAATGTATTGTGTCGGGTGCCCGATTTCCTGCTTCCATACCCTCGCCGATGCCTGCCGCGAGCATGGCATCGATCAATCCGGATTCCTGACGGAGTTGAGCACCGTCATCCATGAACCTATCGGGCACATGCACGGGAGCGCATCCGGGCAACCACAGGCGATGGAATAGGGATGAGAGGATCAGTGCGACGGAGCTTCCGCAAGCAGGAACAGCTTGTGGGGATTCTTGATTGAAATTCTCTGTCGCCCACCATTGACGAGGCCCTGATCTTCCCACGCGCTCAGAAGACGGCTCACGGTGTGGAGCGTGGTCCCTGTAATCTCCGCGACGTCCTGCCGGGAGATCGGAAAGTCGATCTCAATGCCATCCTGCCCCTTTCGGCCTGCTTGTTGGGCAAGACGCAGCAGTGCATGGGCAACACGCCGTTCGACCTGCTCGGTCGACATCTCGATGACCCGGGTGTGCGCATCCTGAAGGCGGTTCCCGACACTCTGCATGGTGTTGATCGCGAGAGATGGATGCTTCGCGGTCAGTCGAGGCCATGCAGCAGCGGGCCAGACCAGCGAGATACTGTCGACGACGGCAAGCGCCGTCGCCGGGTACGTCGATCTGCCCATGGCGACGGCAATTCCAAAGATTTCGCCTGGCGCCACGAAGCGGACGACAATCTGCTGCCCGTCGGGTGTCACCTTCATGACCCGCAAATGGCCGTGAAGCAGGATGAAGAACGAGCTTGCCTCCTGGTCTTGCTGGAAGACGCTCGATCCTTTCGGGTAGCGGATCGACTGTGCCTCCCGGAGGATCTCGTCGAGTGAATCAGGCTCCACTCCGGCGAAGATGGGAAGGTCGGTTACCAGCGACTTGTCCAGATTCGACATTCGGCGCTCCCTATCCCCGCTGCGGGCGTCCCGCCCTTCGCCATCTTCGCCTGTAGAAGATGGCTACGTCAGTCCACCGTATGAGACTCCGAGGAGGATTCTGGACAATCGCCGGATTTCCCCTTTGACATTCTCTAGCGCAATAACCGACCGCGCGAATTGACCTATCTCAACAGCATCGCTCGTCTCACGGGCTCCCCCAAGACTTGATGCCTCTCGGCCAAGAACGTCCACGAGTTTGTTGCAGCTCAAACAGGACGGGAGCGACGGGGGATATGACTATTTCCAAGAGCCGCTCCGGCTCATCGGCATCACATCGGGAGAACGATCATGCGGAAAGTTATTGTGCTCGGCGCTTTTGCAGCAGCCCTGGGGTTCATAGGCGGTGCCGGCGCCGCTGAAGTCGAGGTGAAGATGCTCAACAAGGGCACCGACGGCGTCATGGTGTTCGAGCCGGCATTCGTGAAGATCAATCCCGGTGATACAGTGAAGTTCATCGCGGCCGACAAGGGCCACAATGTCGAGAGCATCGAGACGATGATGCCCGAGGGCGGCGGCGCATTCGCGGGCAAGATGAACGAGGATCTCGCGATCACTTTCGATAAGGCGGGCGTCTATGGCTACAAGTGCAAGCCCCACTATGGCATGGGCATGGTCGGAATGGTCGTCGTGGGCGAGCCCATGAATGCAGACCAGGCGAAGGCCGTGGCACATCCCGGCAAGGCCAAGCAGGCCTTTGGCAGTCTCTTCGACAAGCTCGCCGCAACGAAGACTGCTGCGAAGTAACGGTGTGACTCGATTGCGGAAAGCCGTTTCCGAGGCAGGTGCATCGAGTCGGCCACACCTATTGATTCCATGTGAGGGAGACTGAAATTGGCTCCGATCCCACGCCTGCGAGACTATTCGGGACCCGCGCTCCTTTCTTACGGCTTCCGGCCGTTCTTTCTGCTCGGCTCGTTCTATGCTGGTATCGCCGTTCTGGCATGGCTGCCGATCTTCTATGGAGAACTGGAGCTCTCTAGCGTATTCACGCCGCGCGACTGGCATATCCATGAAATGCTCTACGGATATCTTCCGGCGATCATTACGGGATTCATGCTGACTGCGGTTCCGAACTGGACCGGGCGCCTGCCTCTCCAGGGACGGCCATTGCTCGTTCTGGTTCTCGTTTGGGTTGCCGGCCGCATCGCTGTTACCTTTTCCGCTCGGATCGGCTGGGAGGCGGCAGCTGTGATCGACAATGCCTTCCTGCTGCTCGTCGCGGCTGCGGTGGCTCGCGAGATCGTCAAGGGGCGGAACTGGCCCAATCTCAAGGTTCTCGTGGGCGTGGGGATCCTCTCTGCCGGCAACATGGCCTTCCATGTCGAGGCTCATGTCCAGGGGAGCGCCGGATACGGCACCCGCGTGGGAATTTCCGCCACCATGATGCTCATCATGCTGATCGGAGGGCGCATCATCCCGAGCTTTACCCGCAATTGGCTCGCCCGACGGAACCCGGGTCGCCTTCCGGCGCCCTTCGGGCGATACGATATCGTTTCCGTGGTCGCCGCTCTCGTGGCGCTCCTGGCTTGGATTGCCGTTCCGGAGGCGCGCGTGACCGGCCCAGGTTTGATCGCCGCCGGATCGCTCCAGGCCATGAGGTTGGGGCGCTGGGCCGGGGAGCGCGCGTGGCGCGATCCGCTCGTATTGATCCTCCATGTCGCATACGCGTTCGTACCGCTCGGCTTCGTGCTCACGGGGCTCGCCTCCTTGGGCATTCTCCCGACGGCAGCCGGCCTTCATGCGTGGACTGGGGGAGCGATGGGAGCCATGACCCTAGGCGTGATGTCCCGCGCGAGCCTCGGACACACGGGGAGGGCGCTCGTCGCCTCCGCGTCTGTTCGGCTGCTTTACCTCCTACTCGTCGCAAGTGCGCTCGCACGGATCTGTGCGGCCATTCATCCGGCCTGGGGCGATACATTGCTGCATGTGGCGGGAGGCGCATGGGCTGCCGCTTTTATCGGCTTCGGGCTCGTCTATTGGAATATTCTCACCCGCCCGCGACTGGCATCGTGAAACGGACCCAGCTGGAAACCCGACGATCGAGCCGATGAAAGGAGATACCGGACCGCAAAGGGTGAAATAAAGTTAAGGGAGAAGCAAAGACATCGGGCGTGAGAGGAAGAAGCCGTCCCGGCCTCTTGTTTTGGAGGGACCGGGAGCTAGTTCAGGTAGCAAAAGTTGACACCCGCTCATGACTTTCCGTCTCGCTCTCTATGAGAATTCGTAAAACTCGTAATGTCTCGCTCACCCCCGAGCTTGAAGCCTTCCTCGACAGCAAGGTGACATCCGGCCGCTATCGCAGTGCAAGCGAGGTCGTTCGTGCCGCTCTGCGGCTCCTCGATGAGAGAGAGCGCCGAACCGAGCGGCGGCTGCAACCGGCCCAGGATCCTCCCGATGGACGATAGGCTGTCCAGCGAGCGAGAACTGATCGCGCTTGATTTCCTTTCAGGTGGTGGCGAGGCAGGTTCCCTCATGCGCGCGCGCGATTGGACGTCCTCGCCGCTTGGTGCGCCGTCGACCTGGCCGCAGTCGCTACGCTCCGTGGTCGGCTTGCTTCTCGGCTCGAAGTTTCCGATGTTCGTTGCCTGGGGGGCGGAACTCGGATTCCTGTACAATGATGCCTATGCCGAGATCCTCGGCGCCAAACATCCCCGGGCGCTCGGTGGGCGCTTCCGCGACATCTGGTCGGAAATCTGGTCCGATATATCTCCCCTCATCGACGCGGCCCTAGCGGGTGAGGCAAGCTACCGAGAGAACCTGCCGCTCCTCATGAACCGCAAGGGTTTCGACGAGCAGACGTGGTTCACCTTTTCCTACTCGCCGGTCCGCGACGAAACCGGCCGCGTGGCCGGCATGTTCTGTGCCGTTGCCGAAACGACGGGCCATGTCCTCGCCCAGCGGCGACAGGCTTTTCGCATCAAGCTCGAGGAAACGCTACGGACTCTCGCGGATCCACGCGACGTTATGGCGGCGGCCGTCGAGGCGCTCGGGCAGCATCTGGGCGCCAATCGGGTCGGCTACAGCGAAGTCCAGGCAGACGAAGAGACCATCGTCTGCGAGACGTGCTTCGCCAATGGCGTGGAACCCCTCGTCGGGACCTATTCCCTTAGTGCATTCGGTCCGGACAGCATCGCGCGCCAGCGAAAGGGGCAGGTCGACATCTGCGACGACCTCACCGCTGATCCGGCCCAGGTCTACGCGACTTGGGCGGCCATCGAAACTCGTGCCTTCGTGTCGGTGCCGTTGGTCCGCAACGGTCGCTTGACCGCATCCTTGTACGTGAACTTTCGTGAGGCGCATCGCTGGTCCCCTGAGGAGGTGGAGCTGATCGAGGACGTCGCCGCGCGAACCTGGTCCGCGGTCGAGCGCGCACGGGCCGAAGCTGCGCTTGCAGACAGTGAGAAGCGGCTTCGCGCCTTCGTGACCGCAAGCTCCGACGTTGTGTATCGCATGAGCCCCGACTGGACCGAGTTGCGCCAGCTCGACGGACGGGGGCTCCTGCTGGATGCGGTCAGTCCGAACGGGGATTGGTTGAGCAGCTATGTTCATCCCGACGACCAGCCGCAGGTCACGGCGGCGATTCAGGACGCCCTCAGGACGAAGAGCATGTTCGAGGTGGATCATCGCGTGAGGAGAGCCGACGGGACATTCGGCTGGATACACTCTCGCGCGCTTCCGATCCTACGTGAGGACGGTGAGATCGTCGAATGGTTCGGGGCCGCAAGCGACGTGACGGCCCGCCGACAAGCCGAGGAATCCATCGAGAAACTTGCGCTGCAACTTGCACAGGAGAGAACCCGTCTTGCGACGCTGATCGAAAACCTGCCTGTGGGCGTCGCCCTCGTCGACACGCAGGGAACGACGGTCTTGTCGAACCCGGCCTTTCGCCGTTACCGGCCGGATGGCGTCATTCCATCGAGGGTGCCCGATGACCGGGAAGAGTGGATTGCCCACGATGACCACGGCAGCCAGCTGCCGAAGAACCGTTATCCCAGCGCACGGGCGTTGCAGGGTGAACAAGTTACCGGCATCGAGTTCCTGCACCGCTTGCCCGACGGTCAGGAGAGCTGGACCCGGGTGAGCGGAATCCCAATCCACGATTCAGCCGGGCATGTGAGCGGTGCCCTGGCGGTGATTGTGGACATCGATGACATCAAGCGCAGCGAAGAGCATCAGCGCCTCCTGATCAACGAGCTGAATCATCGCGTGAAGAATACCTTAGCCACGGTGCAGTCAATCGCCAGGCAGACGCTCCGCAACGCGCCGACGATGAATGATGCCAAGACCGCCCTGGAAGGACGGCTGCTGGCGCTGTCTCGAGCGCATGACGTGCTCACCCTGGAAAATTGGGAGGGAGCGGAGCTGCGCGAGATCGCAGCCCAAGCAGTCGAGCCCTACAGCAATCGCGGTGAGGACCGCCTTCACGTGAATGGGCCCAAGGTTCGTCTGCCACCTCGGATGGCATTGGCTGTAGCCATGGTCCTCCAAGAGCTTGCAACGAATGCGGTCAAGTATGGCGCATTGTCCAACGCGACAGGCGAGATCAGGATGAGCTGGAGGGTCGAGGGGAGGGCACCTGGACGTCTTCGCTTTCGATGGGAAGAGAGCGGAGGACCGCCGGTCCGAACACCGACCCGACGAGGTTTTGGGAGCCGGCTGATCGAGCGAAGCCTTGCCCTCGACCTCGACGGCGATGTCCGTATCGACTTCGCTCCGACCGGCGTCATCTGCACTGTCGATGCTCCGATAGCCTGATGAGCGGTACGGTCCGGCAGGAGCCATCTCCCGTCGGACCGCCTTTCGCTTGGGCCTGGAGGCTCGTATTGGCGGAAACCAGATCCACCTTTTAGAATGGTGTACGGGGCTTTCGCTTTCGATCAGAAATCGTCAGGCCCATCCGCGCAGCGATAGCCGACAAAACATTGAGGATTGTCATCACTGGGCACGTAGGCAGGCTGAGGATATTGGTCGACCTGGCAGTAGCGTGCGTCACGCACGAAGCGCCCATAGGTGTATTGGCCCGTGCTCAGGACAATCGCGCCTCGCGAGCTCACGAGGCCACGGTCGTCCGCGCAGGGCCGGCCTGTCGTTGACGGGCCGACCTGAGCCAATGCCCCCGTCGACAGGAAAATCATTGCGAGAGTTGAGGTCAGGCGAGGCATGATGATCTCTCCATTGAGCGTATCGACGATCGGATCGCCGTGAGATGTTCAGTCGTCCCTAATCGTTGCTTGCCCGCACGAAGCGTGGCATCGCCTCAAGCGATTGCCTGGTCGCATTCGGCAGCACGATTTCGCCATCTTTGAACGTGAACTGGCTTACAGGCACCGCTGTCATGTGCTCCCCAAGATTGAGGAAGCCGCCCGTACCAACAATGGCGTAGGTCGCCGTCTTGTCAGGCGCGACGATCAGGTCCGCGACATGGCCGACACGCTCGCCCTTGTCGTTGTAGATCTCGCGTCCAAGGATCTGATTCTTCACGCTGAAGCCGCTGTAGAGCCTCTGCACATCCGCAACGGCAACGGCGACCGTCGATGAGCCTGCGATCGGCCCCGTGCCTGCGCTGCCCGTCGTCATCGGAGTGCCGGCGCTCGCCGGACCGGTCCTAGTCTGATCCGCCGCCGAGCGTTCTTCGACGCGTTCGACCATCGGTGGCTTCCAGGTGCCGTTCAGGATCGATGGGGTGGTCTCCCTGGGCCAGTACAGGCGCAGCATCAGGTTCATGTCGCCTTTCGGGGCTGGCAGCCAGTTATCCTCCTTGCCCGCGCCGGGCGACACGTTCTGGAGGTAGAGATCGACGGAGCCATCTTGGTTCTGGGCGAGCCTGTTGCGCTCACTCAGCGTGTAGCGATTGAGAGGATTGTCTACGAAGAAGAACTGCGAGTCGTACATGGTCAGCGACCAGAAGCCGTCCACCGGAGGCAATTGCCCTTTGTCGAAATGAATGACGTATCTCTCGGTCCCCGTCAGCTTGCGCCCCGAAGAGTCGACGCTGGTCATCGGATAGACGGCGTCCTGCGGCAGGTTGGCGCCCAGTCCGAAAGCCGCGACCGTGGCGCGCTTGGGATAGTCGGTTCCGTACCGTCCGAGCGTCGTGGCGACCATCCAGCCGTCTTGGATCTCGCCCATCGTGCGGACCCCGCCGGCGATCTCCTCCCAGCCAGCCCGATGAGCGCGTTCGACGCCTTTCGCAATCTCGGGATCGAGCTGGCTGGTGTCGAATGTATGTCCGGGGACGATGCCGATCTTCGCCATGCGGGCCAGCATCGGGGCATCCTCCGCCGGAGGCGGATTGTCCTTCATCAACTGCGCCACTAGGCTGAAGAACGGACCCGGCTCAAGACGGTTGACCTGCTTGCGCACCGCCGTCTTCATGTCGATGCCAGCATCCACCTTCCCGGCAGGCGGCGAGTACGTCTTGCCGTAGGCGCTGAGCGGGACGAGCTTGATCTGATCCTGAATCGCCCAGACAATCTCGTAGTCCTCCGGCGTTCCGGAAGAATAAATCCTGCCAAGGATCCAGGCCATGCTGGTGGGCGATTTGATCTCCTTGACTCCATTCGGCAGCGTGCCGCGCCAGTTCGGCCCTGTGATGGCATAGGTCTGGGGTCCGGTACCCGTTGTGCGTTTGCCTGGACTGGCGATGACATCAGTCCAGGCGGAGAGCATCGGAAACAGGAAGTAGCGCCCGTTCATGTCGGGCAAAGACAACACGTAGGGCTCTTGGCCGACATCGACGAAGCCGGAAGTGTAGAGGGTATCGGCATTCGGTGCCGTCACATCCCTAAAGGCCGAAGTCGGGTACTCGCGCATGCTGACGAGCTGGCCCATCGGCGCGCGGGTTCCACCGGGCTGCGCGACATTCGTAACGACACGGCGGGTCATCTCCATGGTGACCAGCGGATAGCCGTAGATGTATGCGTCCTTGGCGATCGCGAAAGCCTCCTGCTCCTTGAGACTGACGGTGGATAGGCCGGGGCCCGCCTCGACGGCCTGTGCCCGGGCAGCTGTTGCACCTAGGGACGTCAGTGCGGTGGCCATCAGGGCTGCTGCGGCGATCCGTGAGAGACTGCTTCGAGTCATAGGAATGGCTCCTCCTGTCCCGGTCATGGCAGGACTGTCGGTCAGTGTGGCTGACAGGAAGCGGCTTGCTTGATCGATGCGGACAATCACTTGATATTTCACGACAGGGTGGTGCGTAGGCTCTCATGTGGGGCCACTGGATCTTACCCTGATAATCCGTTGACGAAGCATCGCGAGGCGCGCAACATATTGTTCGAGGCGAGGATGTGCCGCCATGCTTGGCTGCGCAGATCAAGGCACCCCTCGTAGCTCCTGTGGTCCCCAATGTTGCGTTTGCCTGATCGGATGCCCGCCTGAGCGGGGTTGCGATATCCGGAGCCCGCCATGGACAGGAAGTTCAATCTTTTCACAAGTGTCGGCCGTGCCCCACAAGTGTGGATCGGCCGGGCCGGCGTGGCCCTGCCATGGCCGAGTCAGCCGTTCACGGCTTGCCCCGTTCACGGCCGCGGTGGCCCATCTGACACGGGTCTATAGCGCCAGCACAGACGCTGCTGATCCGCGAACGAAGATCGGAAGGAGGCTCAGCATGATCAACGGACGAGACCACATCCAGCGCTCCATCCTCCCCATTCCTGATCGGACTCAGGTGCGGCTGACGACCTACGATGCCAAGGACCCCAACACGAGGTTCGCCCCGATCGAGCCGCTGCGGCCGCCCAAGGGTGCACCCAATGTTCTGATCGTGCTGCTCGACGATGTCGGTTTCGGCGCATCGAGTGCCTTTGGCGGTCCCGTCAATACGCCCACGGCGGAACGTCTGTCCGCGACGGGGCTCAAGTACACCCGGTTCCATACCACGGCTCTTTGCTCGCCCACCCGTTCTGCCCTTCTGACGGGCCGCAATCACCACAGCGTTGGCATGGGGTGCGTCACAGAAGGGGCGACCTCCGCTCCCGGCTACACCTCACTGCGTCCCAATACCAAGGCATTACTCCCTGAGATCCTAAAGCTGAACGGTTACGCAACGTCCCAGTTCGGCAAATGTCATGAGGTGCCGACTTGGCAAACCGGTCCTACAGGCCCCTTCGATCAATGGCCCACGGGCGGTGGTGGGTTCGAGTACTTCTATGGCTTCATCGGTGGCGAGTGCAACCAGTATGAGCCGGAACTCTTTGAAGGAACCACAGCTGTCACTCCGCCTAAGACAGCGGAAGAAGGCTATCATCTAACTGAGGATCTCGCCGATAAGGCCATCAACTGGATGCGGCAACAAAAGGCACTGGCCGGTGATGACAAGCCGTTCTTCATGTACTTCGCTCCCGGGGCGACCCACGCACCTCACCACGTGCCCAAGGAATGGGCGGACAAGTACAAGGGGAAATTCGATCATGGATGGGATCGGCAGCGCGAGCTGACCTTCGCTCGCCAGAAGGAACTCGGCGTGATCCCGCCGGATTGCGAGCTCACGAGGCGCCACGACGAGATTCCAGCCTGGGCCGACATGCCAGATGACCTCAAGCCGGTTCTCGCGCGCGAGATGGAGGTCTATGCGGGTTTCCTGGAGCACGCCGACCATCATGTCGGGCGACTGATCAACGCCATGGAGGGTCTGGGCATCCTTGACGACACGCTGATCTATTACATCATCGGCGACAATGGCGCGAGCGCCGAGGGTACGTTGCAGGGTTCGTTCAATGAAGCTGTTCTGCTCAACGGCATCAGCGGCATCGAGACACCCGAATTCCTGAAGGCACATATAGACGAGTTCGGGACGCCGGCAGCCTACAATCATTATGCCGTCGGTTGGGCTCACGCCATGTGCACCCCGTACCAATGGACGAAGCAGATCGCCTCGCATTGGGGAGGTACACGCAACGGCACGATCGTGCATTGGCCGAACGGCATCAAGGCCAGGGGTGAGCTGCGCCATCAATTCAGTCATGTGATCGACGTCGCACCGACAATCCTTGAGGCCGCAGGTCTGCCCGAGCCCGAGATGGTGAACGGGATCACCCAGAGCCCTATGGAGGGCGTCTCCATGCGCTACAGCTTCGATGACGCCAAGGAGGAGGAACGTCATGACGTGCAGTATTTCGAGATGTTCGGCAATCGCGGCATCTACTACAAGGGCTGGAGCGCGATCACCAAGCACAGGACACCCTGGGTCGTGACGGCTACCAGCACGATTCCTTTCGACGAAGACACCTGGGAGCTCTATGACGGGTCCAAAGATTGGACCCAGGCTCATGATCTCGCTCAGCAGATGCCGGAAAAGCTCAAGGAACTGCATCTGATGTTCGCCATCGAGGCGGTGAAGTACAACGTGTTCCCGCTTGATGACCGGCTCGTGGAGCGTTTTGATCCTGCGGTGGCCGGACGTCCTATTCTCGTACAGGGACATTCACAGACACTGTTTCCTGGTATGGGCAGGCTCTCTGAGCACTCCGTATTGCCCATGAAGAATGTTTCCTTCTCGATCACGGCGGAGATCAATGTCACGGATCACGCCACAGAGGGCATCATCATCGCCCAGGGTGGTCGATTCGGCGGCTGGAGCCTTTACACCCAGGACGGCAAGGCTACGTTCGCCTACAATTATTTCGGGCTCAATCTCTACCGAACGCAGGCTCAGCATTCGATTCCGGCCGGCACGCATCAGGTGCGGGCGGAATTTGCCTATGACGGTGGTGGCCTCGGCAAGGGTGGAACTCTCACGCTGTACTATGATGGCCACGAGGTCGGACGGGATCGCATCCCGCAAACCCAACCGCTGATCTTCTCCGCAGAGGAAAGCACCGACATCGGATACGAAAGCGGATCCCTGGTTGTTCCGGATTATCCGGCGCGTGATGGGCACTTTACTGGAACGATCAACTGGGTGCAGCTCGATGTCGGTCAGGACAACTTCAGTCATCTGATCAAACCGGAGGACAGGCTGCGCTTGGTAATGGCGCGCCAATGACATCATGTCCAACTCTATGGAGAGACAAGCGCGCACAGGCTGAAATGCCGCCCGGTAGGAATTGGGGCGTACCGGCGATCACTCGCATGCTTTCGTCGTGATCATATTCAGCTTGTGCGGCGCGGTCACTCCCGGCGGAAGCGCCTCAGCTCATCAAGGCTGACGTGCACTTCCTGGAAGAAGCGAAGAAGGGAAAGGCCAACAAAGGTGGTTGCCAAGAGAAACAACAACGCCGCTCCGTAGATATGTTGCAGTTCCAGGAGGGCGCCGAGGAATGCCAGCGCAAGAAGCAAGGTTGTGCAGAGCCCGCCCGCCAAGGACAGCCTGATTGCACTCAGTAGGAGCTGAGCCCGCTTCAGGAGATAGGCGCGATCATCCCCGATCTCCGGCTCACCTTTCCTCATCCGCTCCATCACATCCGCAAGTCGCGACATGAGGATCGAAATGAATCCGGCGACGGCTCCCAGGAAGAAGGCCGGTGCGGCGGCCTCGCTGAAGACTTTCGACAATCTCTCCGCGTCAGGAATGAGTTCAATCAACACAACCCTCGCAATCGGGTGCGGCTACCACTCACCTTTGTGCAACATACGTCATCCGCGTTCTGAGAACAAATATACCTCTTACCAATACAGGATTCCAAAAGGATGGGGAGGCCATCAAAATCCACTACACCTATAAAGAGCGTTGAGGTGGGCTTGTGTAACCTGCAAATACGGGTTTTTCTGCCCGTGTGATGTGATCAGTCAATGAGAGAGCGCTGGGTTCAGGAGTGCAAGGCAACTTCAGGCTCGATACGCTCGGCAGCCATGATCCGGGGGCTCCCATTGGTGATGCATGTCTTACAATGTCAAGGCACTGGCACAGACGGTCAAGCGGAGAAACCAGAGCAGATTATGATAGGTACAGACAAGTTGAGGGACGCAACAATGGCAATGGTGGCCTATCCTTGAGAAATGCTCGAGCTGGCTCACGGTTGCGCCTCAAGGGGCGAGCTATCTCAATGGATCTGCCCCAAACGAGGAGGGCAGCTCATGCGCGGTGCACTTGTAACCTTGACCATTGCAGGGATGGTATCGGTCATCTGTCCTCGGCAGGCTGATGCTCAATCCAACATTCAACGGGTCGATGAGGGACGCCCTCTCGCCTTGAGAGTGACGCCGCGCAGGTTCTATCGTCCTATCCCGGTCTATCGCACTGGGGTAACCTACGTGCCGACGAGCGCCTTCGATCCCGTCGCGCTCGCTCCACCGCTCGGGCCTTCGGCGAACAACATCGCGATCATTCTGCCGGTATCTTCGGCTTCTTGTCAGGTGACCTCGATCAACGGAAGGCTGTTCGCGAGTCCTGGATGCCTCGGCCAGTAATGACGAGAGGCAGGTTGCCTCATCCCATAGGGTCGCATCGAGAGACCTGCAGCGGAACGGATACGAAGATGATCCTCAATCAGATCTGCTATCGTTGCGGGAGATGTCACATTGCTGCGGCGGCTGTCATGCTGCGAAAACGCCATAATCCTAGAGCGAGGAAGACGCCGCCGATGACGGCGACGATCAGAAACTCCGGCCAGACCACATCGAACCCTGCGCCGCGGTAAAGGATTGCTTGTGCGAAGCTCACGAAGTGCACAGTAGGTGAGATCTGGAGGATCGTAGCCAGCCAAGGCGGCATACTCTCGAGCGGCGTATTGCTGCCCGACAACATGGCCAATGGCAGATAGACCAGCAGATAGAGAAGGCCGAGTTGCGGCATGGAACGCGCGACCGTTCCGAGAAAGATCCCGATGGCCGTGGCAAAGAAGAGGTAAGCGGCCACGCCGAGCAGGAAGAGTGGTATCGAGCCTGCAACCGGCACGTGGAGCACGCCTTTGACCACGACATACAGGGAAAGGCCCGCCGCTGCGATGATGATGAAGCCGTTCGCCCAGATCTTCGACATGGCAATTTCAAACGGCGTCAGCGGCATGACGAGGAGGTGGTCCAATGTGCCGTGCTCGCGCTCCCGCACGATAGCCGCTCCGGCAAGGATGATGGCGAGCATCGTGATGCTGTTGATGATGCCCATGACGCTGGTGAACCAGCCTGTCTCGGCATTGGGGTTGAAGGCGATGCGTACGATGAGACCGACCGGGGGGGAAGGAGCCTTGTCGACGCGTGACAGGAAGGCGGTGATCGTGTTGGAGATGATCTGCTGCGCATAGCTCGATCCCAAACCGGCCTGCACCATGGCGGTCGCGTCCACATTCAGCTGTATTTCCGGCTGGCGCCCCGCGAGGATATCCGCTTCGAACCGCGGGGGTATGTCGATGACGAAGGTATATCTGCCTGCGTTCATCAACGGTACAATGTCGCTTTCGGCAATCAGCTGCGGCATTTGAAAATAGGGAAGAAGAAATGCATGCCGGACGCTGCGCGACAGGTTGGATTGGTCCTCGTCGACGATCGCAATCGACGCGTTGTGAACCTCCTGCGAGCTGCTTTGAGCTTGCGCTATGATGGCCAGAGAAAAGCTGTAGATGACGAGGCTGAGCAAGACGACATCATGCAGGAAGCTTCGCAGTTCTTTCGTGCCGAGCCAGAAGATGTTCGAAAGCTTGCGCATGGCTGGCTTGTTTTATCCTAATGCTCCTGTTTGCGGAGCAGCAGCATGGTAAGAGCCGTCAGCACCGGTACGAAAGCCACGAGAACGAGAATATCCATGTAGAGATCTCGGAATCCTAGTCCCTTGGTGAAGGTGCCGACACTGATTGGGAGGTAGTAACTCATAGGGAAGAAGCGCCCCATGATCTGTGCCATTCCCGTCAGAGATGAAACCGGAACGAGCATGCCGGCGAACATCGTCGCGGGAAGAACCGTGAGAATTGCCGTGCCGAAAAGTGCCGCGATCTGCGTCCGGGCGAAGGTCGAGACCAGCGTGCCGTAAGCTGTCGTCGTGACGACGTAGACCAAAGTCCCGAGAAGTAGTGTCGGGAAGCTTCCCTTGAGGGGAACTCGGAACACGAGTTGCGCCATCGTAAACATGAGGGCGAAGTTGATCATCGCCAATCCAACATAGGGAACCTGCTTTCCGAGAAGGAACTCAAGGCGGGTGACTGGCGTCACGTAGAGGTTCGTGATCGATCCGAGTTCCTTCTCGCGCACCACTGCGAGTGCCATGAGAATGGCAGGAAAGAGGGCCAGTTGCATGGCCAGTTGCGCCGGGACCATCGCGTAGATGCTGTCGAAATTCTGGTTGTACTTGAAACGGATCTGGACCAGTGCGGGTTCGTGCGTCGCTGTCTGGCTCGTCTTCATCAAGGGATCGCCGAGATAGAGCTGATGGAGACCTTGCAGATACCCACGGATCGTCTGCGCGATAAATGGCCGAGCCCCGTCGACCCATGCCGCGACCGCTGTGCTCTGGCCGCGCATGATATCTCGCCCGAAGCCTGGTGGAATTTCGATCGCGGCGTCGATCTCGCCGTCTGCGAGGCGCTTCTCCAAAGCCCCGTAATCTGCCAGAGGAGGCTTCTCTTGGAAGTAGGTCGAGCCTCGTAGTGCCTCGAGATAGGATCGGCTCTCGTGACTATGATCGTAGTCAAGGACCGCGAATGTCAGGCCATTGACGTCCGTGGAGATGCCGAAGCCGAAGACAAGCATCAGGAACGTCGTGCCGAGGATGGCGAAACCGAGCCGGACCCGGTCGCGGGTCAGTTCCAGGGTCTCGCGAACCGTACAAGCGACAAGGCGCTCCAAACTGAAGCGTGATTTCATGCCACGGCTCACGGCCGGCCGTTGTACGAAACCCGCGGCTTTCTCCGCAGGCCTCAGTTCAGGGTCCGAATTCGGCTCTTCGGCACCAGAGCGAGCTCGTTCCGCATCTTCGAGATAATCGATGAAGGCTTCCTCCAGAGTTCCCGCGTGCCGAGCATGCATCAATCCGGCCGGCGTGTCGGTCGCTAGGACACGGCCCGAATCCATGAGGGCGACTCGGTCGCAGCGCTCGGCTTCATTCATGAAGTGGGTGGAGACGAAGATCGTTATGCCGCGGTTGCGTGCCAGATCCGTCAGAAAGCTCCAGAACTGATCCCTCGCAATAGGGTCGACCCCGGAGGTCGGCTCGTCAAGAATGAGGAGGTCAGGCTCGTGGACGATTGCGACGGCCAGCGAGAGCCTTTGGCGAATCCCGAGGGGGAGGTTCTGGGCTTGGTTGTCCATGTATTCGACCAAGTCGAAGGTCTCGACCAACTCGGCGATTCTTGCTTTCGCCTTCTGGGCTGGAAGGTGGAACAGCCGGGCATGGAGATCGAGGTTCTGGCGGACTGTCAGTTCGGAGTAGAGCGAAAATGCCTGGGACATGTATCCGACGCGCCTGCGCGCATCGAGGTCTCGGCCATCGAGAGGGCGACCGAACAGCCGCACTTCGCCCTCGCTCGACGGCAGCAGACCGGTGAGCATCTTCATGGTGGTCGTCTTGCCGCAGCCATTCGAGCCGACGAAGCCGAAGATTTCGCCTTTGTTGATTGTAAAGCTGACGTGATCGACAGCCGTGAAGTCCCCGAACCGGCGGGTCAGTCCCTCCGCAATGATGACCGGCTCGGCGTTTTCGTTAGAGCGTTGAGGCGTTGAGATGGTTTGGGGGACCATACGCTCGTGCTCCGGAAGCAAGGCAATGAAGGCCTCTTCGACAGAGCAGGCCCTCGTGGCGCGTTCGAGTTGCGTGGGGGATCCGGTCGCCACGATCTTGCCCGCATTGACGGCGGCGAGCCAATCGAAGCGCTCTGCCTCCTCCATGTACGCAGTCGCGACGAGCACCGAGAGATTCGGACGCCGCGCTCGGATCCGCTCGATGAGCCTCCAGAACTGTCGACGGGACAAGGGGTCTACACCTGTGGTCGGCTCGTCGAGGATCAGCAGGTCCGGATCATGAATCAGGGAACAGCAGAGGCCCAGTTTCTGCTTCATCCCTCCGGACAGCTTCTTGGCAGAGCGATCAGCGAAGGGGGCGAGTCCGGTGCCAGCCAGAAGCTCGT
Source organism: Microvirga sp. Mcv34 (assembly GCF_024519725.1). GTDB lineage: Bacteria > Pseudomonadota > Alphaproteobacteria > Rhizobiales > Beijerinckiaceae > Microvirga. Next base: position 40,796 of record NZ_JALJRK010000018.1, read on the forward strand.
CCATTCGAGCCTCCCGCTCACTTTGCGCCTCTCCGAACACCCGACCGAAAAATTCGATGTTTTCCCGAATGGTGAGATCTGGATACAGATTCTTACCGAGCCCCTGCGGCATATAGGCGATACGCGGGCAGAGCTCGGAGCGGACCTTGGAATCGGCCATGTTGCGACCCATGACATAGGCTTTGCCCCATTGGATCTGCCGGGCTCCGGCAATGATGGCGAGAAGGGACGACTTCCCGACTCCATCGGGTCCAATCAAGCCAGCCAAGCAGCCGCCGGGGATCGCAAGTGTGATGCCGTCAAGGGCGACGACCTTGCCATAGCGCAGTGCAATATCCTCGAGAACTGCGACCGCACCGTCTCTGATCATGGCGTCACCGCCCGCAATGATTCCGGTACAGAGCCCGGGCGTAGATCGGCCGGCCATTCCGCCTTCGGGTCGACGCGCACATAGGCCACCCCCGGCAAGCCGCTTCTTACCGCGGATTCATAGCCCTTGAGCCGCTCCGGGTCGATCCGAATCCGGATTCGGAACATCAGCTTGTCGCGTTCGCTCTTCGTTTCGACGGCCTTCGGCGTGAACTGCGCTTCGCTGGCGACATACACGGCCTTGGCCGGAATGGCGACGTGAGGGTAGGCGTCGAGAACGATGCGTGCTTCGCTTCCGATCCTGACCCGACCGGCATCCGCAGTCGGAAGGTAGATATCCATATAGACATAGGATGCGTCGAGCATGGTGAAGACCTTGCCGCCGGCCGGCAGAACCTCTCCTATATTGGCGATGCGGTATTCGATCGGCCCGTCACGCGGCGCGACCAACGTATTGTCCGCGATGTTGACGTTGTAATACTCGACATTGTGCGCGGCCGCTTCATGAGCTTCCTCAGCCTGGCCGACCCTGGCGGCGGCGGCATCGCGCGATGAAATCGCCGCGTCGGCGTTGTGCCTGGCGGAGATGAGCGCTTGTTCTGCCGCGCTGACTCTGGCGGCCACTGCGCTCTGCAACGCTATGGCAGCATTCAGCACCTGCCGGCGCTGATCCAGCAGCTCGACCGTAGCAATCCCCCTCGGCACCAATGCGGTGGTCCTGTCGAGCTCCTGCTGGGCCAGCTTCACCTGGGTCTGCTGCTGCAGCAAATTGGCCTTCGCTTCGTCCACGGTTTTCTGCGCCTGGACTGCTGCCGCCTGGGTGCTCAAAACGAGGCTCCGTTGCTGGGCCAGATTCTGTTGGGCTTCATCCACGGCCCGCTGCGCCTGAAGGGCCATCGCTTCGGCCTGCTTCAACTGAGCCTGGAGGTCCCGTGTATCCATCAGGCCGACCACTTGTCCGGACTTCACCAGATCGCCCTGGTCCACGTACAGATCGAGGACACGTCCCGCGAACTTGGTGCTGATGTTGATCTCGTCCGCGTCCAATCTGCCGTTTCCCATGGCAAAGCCCGGCGGCAGCGTGGGCTGGCGTTGAAGCCACCAGTAATATCCGGCTCCTGCCACCGCGAGGAGTAAAAGGAGCCCACCGAACAAGGGCATGCGCCAACGCAGTCGTGCAGGTTGCACCACCGGAAGCTTCGATCTCTCGTCGGACTGAATGTCGTCGTGCCTCGGAAGTATCTGCCCTTGAACGGTGACGGCATTATTCGCCAAGGGGAGGGCGTCGATCTCCTCGCGCGCATCCGTCCTCGTGGCAGGATCATTCGGTCCTGGCTCTGTGTGCCCGTTGGACATCGGGATCCTTAACCCTCTGGAATGCGGTATGCCGCGCATTCCCCCACTCTTGGCAGGCAGGCTATACCGGCTGTCTCGCCGAGGGATTGATATTGAGCAAAGTCAGAAATTTTGCGCTGAACCAGGATGTGCTAGGACTGAGTTCTTAGATTAGGCTGCGATCAACCGTTCCAAGCCAAGACGCTGCGACCACTCAAGGTGTCGGTCCAAAGTTCTGGTTCCCGAACGGCGAATGGGTCGGAACCTGCACGGTAATAAAGCCCACACCGGCTGCTTGGTGGCATTGATTGCAGGCGTTCGTGACCTGCAGGAACGCTGCCTCGAAGCGGGAACCGTCCTTGTCTGAGACGGCTTGCCGCAAGGCCTCCATGGCTGGGTCCGTCTTTTCATGGATCAGGTTGGCCTGAGCGATCGACGATGTCGTCGGATAAAGCTTAACAATTCGGTCGATGGTCGTCTTGAACTGCTGCAGTTCGTAACTGGCAAGAGGCCAGTTTCCGACCTTCTGTGCGTACCAAAGCTTGAAATGCCGCAATTGGGTCAGGAGCATGAGGTCCCCTAACGTGGGCCGGCCGGTGTCCTGCTCCTGTGCGACGGCTCTCATGGTGAAGCCACCTAAGAGGCAAATGACGATAGCGGCGATCAGAGACAGATAAAATCGGTAAGCGGAATATCTGTTCATCGCATATCCTCTCAGCGCTGAAACGCATTCGAGCAATATTGTTCAAGCTGTCCGATTAGACTTCGTCACGAAAAGTGGATCCGGTCTCATATCTAATACAGCTTCAGCCGCACTGCTCAGCGACTCAATGGCCTTTGGCGTCCCAGGCCGCTGCGTCCAGCGAGGGACACGTAGAATCGCCTGATTGTCTCGTCTAGACAAGACACTCATTCGGGCCATGCCGCTGTCAATTGAGTCCGAATATGATGCGTTGCACGGAAGATCCTCAGAATGAAATCGGGCTGAACGAAGCGCCAAATCTCTAACCCTCTAACAGGGGCGCCCGGCTGGGCCTTTCGCCGCCCCACGCAATCATGTGTGGTGAAGGATCCTAAAGTGTCTTCCGTTGCAGATCCTGAACGGCTCCTACGATCCGGCGATACTTTGTCTGTGTGACCTGGAGATCCCGGAACCAGTTGACCAGATCGCCCCATGGATCATTGATCTGAGCCAAGCCTGACAAGAACGCGACGATCGTCCCGACCTCTGTCTTGCCCTGGATAACCCAGTAGCCGCCAATGGTCAGGATGGCGCAGTTGCCGAGCTGATGCATGAGGTTCATGAGAAAGTTCATCGAGAATTTTAGCTTGTAGATGCCCATGTTCAGGCTGAAGACAATCTCGACCAGTGCGTTTTCCCTCAGACCCGGCGCAGAAATGTCCTTATACCCCCCGATGATCCCGATACTGACCTGACGTAGAGCTCCGATTCGGGCGCTGACCCGTCGGTTGATCGCCTGCTGCATGAGCGGAACGAAGACGAGTTGAGGAGAGAAGACAAGGAGCGTGACGAGGGCCAGCAGCGGCTGCAGGTGGATCAGGTAGCCAAAAACGCTGATCAGAATCCCACCCTGAAGCAGCGGCTCAGAGATGCAGGTGCCTACGAAACCACCGATGGGGTCCGCCTCATCCATGATCAATGAAACCTTGATCCCATCTCTCATCGGTTGATGCTCGGTCTCCAAGTCGACGAGATCGGTCAGCAGCGAAGTCCGCAGCTGCCGCACGGCGCTTTCACCGACCCAGCTCCGATACAGGTTGAGGATGAGCTTGATCAGCCCTCCCGCGAGGGCAATCGCTACATAGATACCGGCCAGCCTCGCGATGTCACGGACGCTGTGGCTTCGGAGCGTGTCATTGATGATGCGCCGCTGCAGTTCGAGCGGAACGACCGCCATAGCGAAGGCCACGCCCGACAGGAGCGCCAGCCCTAGTTGATGCCAGCCGCTCGCCCGCATGATGAAGTCGAACAAGCGGAAGGGTGTTTCTCCGATGCTCTCCAAATCGGAGGAGATCGAATGGCGCCGTCTCCAATGGCTCGCCTGAGGCTCTGATCGAGACGGGGTGCTGCCCACTGCGTTCGCTCGTCGGTACGTGATGCTACAAGAACTTTATCCTGTCCGGTTCCGCCACGCTCCACATTGCGAAGGATCAATCGATCTTACGAGGGTAGGTGCTTGACGAAGATCAATGTTCATTCGTCTGGCGAAACTCAAGATTATGTACGTACTTATGGGAGGACGAATGGCGGTCTCGGACACCTGTCGTGAGCCGAAAGGACCCGGCATCATCGAAACGCGTGCTTTGACGAGACAGTTCGGTGAGATCCTTGCCGTTGATGGCGTATCGCTGGAGGTGCAGCCACACGAGATCTTCGGCCTCATTGGCCCCAATGGCGCCGGCAAGTCGACCCTCATCAAGATGCTCACGACCCTGCTGCCGCCCAGCTCTGGAGCCGCCCGGGTGGCAGGATACGACGTGGAGCGCCAGCCCGCGAAGGTGCGGACTCACATCGGCTACGTGCCCCAGCTCCTATCCGCAGACGGTGCCCTGACGGCCTATGAAAATCTTCTGGTATCCGCGCGCCTCTATCTTGTACCTCGCAGCGAGCGGGAAGCACGCATCGCCTCGGCGCTCAAGCTCATGGGCTTGGAGGATGCCGCTTCGCGTCTTGTCGATGGCTTCTCGGGCGGCATGATCCGGCGACTTGAGATCGCCCAGAGCATGATTCATGAGCCGGAGATCCTGTTCATGGACGAACCGACGGTCGGGCTCGATCCCGTCGCGCGCCATGCGGTGTGGGGTCATGTGCGCAGATTACGAGAAAGGCTCGGCACGACGATCCTGATCACGACCCATCTGATGGACGAGGCGGATGAACTCTGCGATCGCATCGGGGTTCTGCACGCGGGTCGACTCGAGGAGGTGGGCTCTCCTGCGGAGCTCAAGGGGCGGATGGGCCCCGACGCCACCCTGGAGGATGTTTTCGCTCATGTGACCGGCACAGAGATCACGTCCGGAGGATCCTATCGTGACGTCAGACAGACCCGCGCCAGCGCACGCGCCCATTCATGAGCCTGCAATCGTGGCCCCGATCGCGGGCTACATCACGCAGGTCTATGCCGTGGCCGATGCAGAAATTCAGAAGCTCAGGCACGATCCGAGCGAGCTGCTGACGCGGGCTCTCCAGCCGGCGATCTGGCTCCTCCTCTTCGGGCAGGTCATGGCCCAAGTGCGGGGGATTGCCGACGGTGGGCGCTACCTCGATTTCCTGGCGCCGGGCATTCTGGCCCAGAGCGTCCTGTTCGCAGCCATCTTCTATGGCATCGCGGCGATCTGGGAGCGGGATCTCGGCGTGCTCCACCGCTACATGGTCAGTCCGGCACCCCGAAGCGCGCTCGTCCTGGGCAAGGCAGGTTCATCCGGCGTGCGAGGCCTCTCCCAGGCGGTCATCGTCTATGGATTGGCTGTTCTGATGGGGATCGATGTCTCCTTCGCGCCCGCCCATATCGCCGGCGTCGCGCTCTTCATCGCCATCGGATCGGCCCTGTTCTCGACCTTCTCGCTGATCATCGCCTGCATCGTGAAGACACGGGAACGCTTCATGGGCATCGGCCAGGTTCTGACGATGCCGATCTTCTTCGCCAGCAACGCCATCTATCCCATCGAGCTGATGCCCGGATGGCTCAAGGCCATCTCGTCCGCCAATCCGCTGACCTACGAGGTCGACGGCCTTCGGACCCTCATGTTGACCGGCGGCACGACGAAATATGGCCTTGGGTTCGATTACGCCGTGCTGATCGCTGTCACGGCGGGGCTCGTTGCCATAGCGGCCCGGATGTATCCCCGCCTGACGGGCTGAGTCCGATGAATGGGAGCCGTCCACAACGTCTGGAGATTAATCGTGATTGTCGAGAATGTCATGACCGCTCCGGTCATCAGCGTCGAGCCTTCGACCTCTATCGGAGAGGTGGCCAAAATCATGCTGGCGCACCGGATCAGCGGTCTCCCCGTGGTCGAACGGGTTGGCCGACTGGTCGGGGTGGTCAGCGAAGGTGACCTCCTGCGCCGAAGCGAGCTGGGCACTGAACGCAAGCGGCCATGGTGGCTGGAGTTTCTCGTTGGACCCGGCAAGATCGCGGACGAATACGTTCATGCCCATGGCCGCAAGGTCGAGGAGGTGATGTCCACCGATGTCGTGACGATCCGGAGCGATGCACCGCTCGACGATGTCATCGAGGCCATGAGCCGACATCGTATCAAACGGCTTCCGGTCATCAAGGACGACAAATTGATTGGGATCGTGACACGATCCGACATCCTGCGCGCCCTGGCACGGGCTCTTCCGTCTGCGAGCGCTGAGGAGGCGGTCAACGACGAGCAGATCCGCAATGCCATTGTTACGGAACTCGCCAGGCAGGACTGGGGCGGGCCTTTCATCAGGGTCAATGTGCAGAATGGCGCGGTCGAGCTCATCGGATCAATCTTCGATGAGCGGGAGCGGATGGCTTCCCGCGTGATCGCAGAGAATGTCCCGGGCGTGAAGTCGGTCAAGGATCAGCTGATCTGGATCGAGCCGGTCTCTGGAATGGTAATCCTTCCGCCGGACGACAGCAAAAGATAGCCGCTGCGGACCTCAGGGGATGCTGCAATCGAATTCCGCATCGGATCGCAGGCAGGAGCGCGAGGGGCGCGCCGAGCACGGGCACGCGCCAGCGGATTCCGCTGATCGCTTTTGGGTCTATTCTGCGGAGGAAAGCCTTGCCCGCTATGGGACGGGGAAGGACGGATTGTCCGCGCAGGAAGCAACCCGGCGGCTGACGGACGTCGGACGCAATGTCGCCGTTGAGCCGACGCGGCGCAGGATCCTTGCGAAGATCGGCAAGCGCCTCGTCGAGCCGCTGATCGCCATCCTGATCGCGGCCGCTCTGATCTCAGGAGCTACCGGAGACTGGGCGAGCTTCGGCATCATACTGACCATCCTGGGTCTTTCCATCGCTCTGGATGTCACGCAGGAGCATCGCGCCGAGACGGCCGCCGAAGCCCTCAGGCGTTCGGTGGCGGAGCGTTCGACCGTGGAGCGGGACGGCAAGCCGGTCAGCCTGCCGGTCGAGGAGATCGTCCCAGGCGATATCGTGCTGCTGCGGGCGGGTGATCTTGTACCGGCTGACGGGATCGTGCTCGACAGCAAAGCGGCCCATACGAACGAAGCCTTGCTGACCGGCGAGCCATTTCCGGTCGAGAAGCGGCCCGGCCCGAGCGACGCGGACACGCCGGCGGAAGCCTTCAATGCCCTGTTCGGTGGCACGGCGCTGGTGAGCGGCGAGGCCACCATGCTGGTGGCTGCCACCGGCGCCCGGACACGGTTCGGCGGCATTGCAGCCGCCCTGCGTTCAGTGGAGCCGCCCACCGCCTTCGAAAGAGGCCTGCACGCGTTCGGGATCCTGATTCTGCGGATGACCGCCTTCCTGGTGCTGTTCGTACTCCTCGCCAACCTGATGCTTCATCGGCCGGCTATCGAGTCCTTCCTCTTTGCCGTGGCACTGGCGGTCGGCCTAACGCCGGAACTGCTGCCGATGATCATGACCGTGACCTTGTCGCGGGGGGCTGTCCGCATGGCAGACCGAAAGGTGGTGGTGAAGCGCCTGTCGGCGATCCATGATCTTGGAGCCATGGATGTCCTCTGTACCGACAAGACCGGCACCCTGACCGAGGCGAGCATCGCACTGGTCGCTCATCCGGGCCTCGATGGGGCGGATTCGGAGCGGGTGATCGAATTGGCCGCGGTCAACAGCCGGTTCGAGAGCGGCGTGAGGAGCGCACTCGACGATGCCATTCTCGCACATACGGAAAGTATATTCCTGGACCCCTGGCGGCGAATTGCGGACGTGCCTTTCGACTTCGAGCGCCGGCGCGTCTCCGTTCTTGCCGAGAGAAAAGGAGAGCGCTTTCTGATCGTGAAGGGGGCGCCTGAGGAGATCCTGGCGCGGTGCACCCATGTCGATCAGGGGGGCAGGTGTCGCGGTTCCCCTTGATGCCGATATGCGGGTGAGTCTGACACGCCTTCTCGACGATAAATCCGTTCAAGGGTTGCGCTGCCTCGCTGTCGCCTGGCGGAGCATGCCCGCGGAGCGCGACAGGCCTGCCGTCGATGATGAGCAGGACCTCGTCTTCGCCGGGTATTGCGTCTTCGTCGATCCGCCCAAACCCTCGGCGGCTCAGGCAATCGCACGGCTGGAAGCCGCCGGGGTGAGAATCAAGATCATCTCCGGCGATGCCGCACCGGTTCTGCGCCATATCGTCGAGTCTCTCGATGTTCCCGCGCGAGGATTGCTGACAGGAGCCGAAATTGCCAAGCTCAGTGATGAGGCGCTGGCTGCGCATGCGGCGAAGACCGACCTGTTCGCTCGCGTGTCACCCGATCAGAAGACGCGGATCGTCCGAGCGCTTCAGGCGCGGGGCCACACGGTCGGTTTCATCGGTGACGGCATCAACGACGCTCCTGCCATCAAGGCTGCGGATGCCGGCGTGTCCGTCGATGGCGCATCCGATGTCGCCCGCGCCGCAGCCGACATGATCTTGTTGGAGCATGATCTGGAGGTCGTCGCCGATGGGGTTGCGGAGGGCAGGCGAACCTATGCGAACATCATGAAATACATTCGCATGGGGACATCTTCGAACTTCGGCAACATGCTGTCGATGGCGCTCGCATCCCTGTTCTTACCCTTCCTTCCACTGACCCCGATCCAGGTTCTCCTCAACAACCTGCTCTACGACGTCAGCGAAACCGGCATTCCTTTCGACAATGTCAATGAGCGCGAAATCGCTCGTCCTCATAGCTGGAACATGCACGAACTGTTGCGGTTCTCGTTGATCATGGGGCCCCTGTCGTCCGTCTTCGACATCGCGACCTTCGTCGTCCTGCTGCAGGGATTCGGTGCCTCGGCCGAGGTGTTTCGGACCGGGTGGTTCGTGGAATCCACGGTGACGCAGATTCTCGTCGTTTTCCTGATCCGCACGTCCCTGCCGGCTTGGGTGAGCTGGCCGAACAGGGTGCTGGTGGCGAGTTCGCTCGCGACCCTGGGCGTGGCTCTCCTCCTCGCCCTCTCGCCCCTGGGAAGTCGCTTAGGGTTCGGGGCGCTTCCGTGGCCCATCCTATCGATCATGGCTGCTCTCGGGGCAGGCTACCTCTTCATGGCTGAGATTCTGAAACGGATCGCCCTACCCAAGTGGCACTCGAGGGCAAGGCGCTATGGCAGGGGCTTGAAAGCTGCCGGCTGAATGTCCCTTCCGCCCTTCGCACTTGGGATTTCACGGCCTGGTTTGACGGTTGTGGAACCGTCGGGCTGTCGCAGGGGCGAGAAGTCCTCCACAGTAATGGTTTCCTTGCTCAGAAGCAGGTTCGCACCGGCCTCGAGATCATTCCTTCGCTCCCGAAGGATGGTCACGGCCCGTTTGAAAGCCCGATCAACGAGGTCGCGACTTTCGACGTCGATCTCGCGAAGTGTTTCCTCGGACGCGTTCGGCCGCTCAATGGCGGGCGCGCCCAGGAAAGGTTGCTGCGGGGGAAGATAGGTGCGTTGGCCCGTCGTGCCGGCCATGCCGTAGCGGGTCACCATCTCGAAGGCGATCTCGGTCGCTCTCTGCAGGTCGTCGGCGGCTCCGGTCGAGACTTCTCCCGCAAAGACGAGGGATTCCGCGGCGCGTCCCCCCATGAGGACGGCGATCCGGTTCTGAAGGTCAGTCTGAGACAGGAGAAAGCGATCTTCGGTCGGTCGCTGGATCGTGTAGCCGAGCGCGCCGACGCCTCGCGGGATGATCGATACCTTCAGGACTGGATCGACCCCCGAGAGGCTCGCGGCGACCAGGGCATGGCCCATCTCATGGTAGGCCACCCGGCGCTTCTCTTCCGGGTTGAGCACCCGGCTCTTCTTCTCGAGACCGGCGACAATGCGCTCGATGGCGTTCGTGAAATCGTCGAGCGAGACATCCTCGGCGTTGCGGCGCGTTGCAATGATCGCCGCCTCGTTCACCAGGTTGGCCAGGTCCGCGCCCGTGAAGCCCGTCGTCAGCCCGGCAATGTCGTCGAGGCTGACGCTCGGGGCCAGCCGGATCTTGCTGACGTGGACCTTGAGGATCTCCACGCGGCCTTTTCGGTCGGGCCTGTCGATGAGAACCTGCCGGTCGAAGCGACCCGGACGCAGGAGGGCGGGATCCAGCACCTCGGGGCGGTTCGTGGCGGCCAGGAGAATCACGCCGCTCGAAGGGTCGAAGCCGTCGAGCTCGGCCAGAAGCTGATTGAGCGTCTGCTCCTTCTCGTCATACCCGCCCACGAGGTTGCCGACAGACCGGCTGCGGCCAAGTGCATCCAGTTCGTCGATGAAGATGATGCAAGGGGCGGCCTTCCGGGCCTGTTCGAACAGATCCCGCACTCGTGCGGCGCCCACGCCGACGAACATCTCGACAAATTCGGAGCCGGAAATCGAGAAGAACGCGACGCCGGCCTCTCCGGCCACGGCGCGGGCCATCAGGGTCTTGCCGGTGCCGGGCGGGCCGATCAGGAGGATGCCTTTGGGAATGCGGGCCCCAAGGCGGCCATAGGCCTTGGGATCCTTGAGGAAGTTGACCACTTCCTGCAGTTCGAACTTGGCCTCGTCGGCCCCGGCCACATCCGCGAAGGTGACCTTGGTGTCCGTCTCGACATAGACTTTGGCCTTCGACTTGCCGATGGACATCAAACCGCCCAGGCCCTGGCGCTCCGCCATTCGGCGGAACAGGAACGACCAGAGAAGATAGAAGACAAAGACCGGCAGAATCCAGGACAGGATCGTGGAGACGATGCCGCCGGAGGGGGCGCCCGTGACAGTCACGCCCTTGGCGGCGAGCTTTTCCGCCAGCTCGGGATCGACCCGCGCAGTCGCAAAATAGGATTTGCCGTCGTGGGTCGGGGCCTTCAAAGCGCCCGTGATGGTGTCCTGCCCCACCGTGACCTGGGCGACCTTGCCGTCGGAGACAAGCTGCTCGAACTGGCTGTAAGGGATGGTCTCGACCTGCCGGTACGTGGTCCAGAATTCCTGGACGAGCAGAACACCGAGAGCCGCAGCGAAGATGTACCAGAGGGTCCATTGCTGCTTGCGAGCGTTCGGATCCGTCATGCGCTTTCCTTCCTGGCCCCTCGGGTTGCCGGCCATCATAGAGATGACCGCTCGGAACGAGTTGAGGCACATCAAGAAAGGCGGCCTGACGATCGCGACCGACAGACCAATGAATGGACTGGCAGGCGTTGGCAGGAGATGCCACTGCGCTTGGTGGACGGAAACATCCTCCCGTCAAACGTCATAGGCGGTCGTGCGGGATGCGCACGACTGCCTATGACGGAGCGTCAAGAATTAGCCGACGCGGGGGCGCAGCGGAGCCGGGGAGCCGAGCGTCAGGGTGACAGGCTTCACGGCGAAGGCGCCGTCACCGATCAGGACATGGGCGAGGGCGGCGAGCGCCAGGAAGGCGGGGTATTCCCAGCCGCCGTTCGGCGCGTTGAACACCCAGCCGTTCGGGGCGTGCACGAGCAGGGCGCCCAGGAGGACGGGCAGGAGCACGACGGACACGGCGCGGCCATAGAAGCCCAGCAGGATGGCGGCACCGCCGATCAACTCGGCCAGGATGATCGGCCAGGCCAGGAAGGCCGGAAAGCCGGCCTGGGTGAGGAAGCCGGCGAAGCCCGGCACCGTGAAGATGGCGATCTTCAGATAGGCATGGGCGATGAACATGATGCCAAGAGCCGCACGCAGGGCGAAAGCACCATAGGGAGCAAGGCGAGTATCGATCATGGTGTTGTCTCCGGGACCCCTGTGGTCCGTGTGCGAAGAACCTGATCCTTTCGCTGATGCAATGCAATCGACCGTAGCGCAGGAAGATCATTGCTATAATGCAAGAAAGCCCCGCTTGGGCGAGGCCTTCTGGATCTCCCGTGTGCGGTCGCAGCCCTGAACGAGCCTCAGGTCGCCGGAGCCGTCCAGGGGGCCCGCCCTTCGACCGGATAAGCCGGGTCGTTGTAGCCGGGCGTCGAGGGATGGCCGGCCGGAACGAGGCTGTCCACGAGGGCTTCGTCCTCGGCGGTGAAGCGGTAGTCGAGGGCCTTGAGGTAATCGTCCCACTGCTCTTCCGTGCGCGGACCCGTGATCACCGCCGTGACGATGCGGTTGTTCAGGACCCACCCCACGGCGAACTGGCCCGCCGTGATGCCGCGCGCTTCCGCATGGCGTTTGAGGTCCTGCGCGATCTGGAGCGATTCCGGCCGCCACTCGGTCTGCATCATCCGCTTGTCCTGGCGGCCGGCGCGGCTCGTCTCCGGCGGCGGCGCGTCGGGGCTGTACTTGCCGGTGAGGACGCCGCGCGCGAGGGGCGAATAAGGCACGACGCCGAGGCCATAGTAGTGGCAGGCGGGCAGGTGCTCGACCTCGGGCATCCGGTTCATGGCGTTGTAATAGGGCTGGCTCACCACGGGCCGGTCGATGCCGAGTTCGTCGCAGAGGCGGCAGATCTCGGCCACGCGCCAAGCCTTGTGGTTCGAGACGCCGAAATACCGGATCTTGCCCTGGCGCACGAGATCGCCCAGGGCGCGGACCGTCTCGGTGAGGGGCGTCGAATAATCCTCCCTGTGGATGTAGTAGATGTCGATCCACTCCGTGCCGAGCCGCCGCAGGCTCGCCTCGGCGGATTCGATGATGTGCCGGCGCGAGAGGCCGCGTTCGTTGGGGCCCTGTCCGGTCGGATTGGCCACCTTCGTGGCGAGCACCCAATGGGAGCGATGCGCCGCGATCGCCCGTCCCGTGATCTCCTCGGAGACGCCTTCGTTGTAGACGTCGGCCGTGTCGATGAAGTTCACGCCCGCCTCGCGGGCCTTCGCGATGATGCGCCCGGAGAGCGCCTCGTCGGTCGGTCCGCCGAACATCATCGTGCCGAGGCAGATCGGCGAGACCTTGAGGCCGGACCGGCCGAGATTGCGGTATTCCATGTGAATCTCCGTCATGATGCATTCATCCGATGAGCAGGCAGGCGCCCGGTCAGCGTCTCGGTGATGCACCGAGAGCCGAGAGCTGCGCCTCGGCCTCGGTGACCGAGATCGCTCCCGGCTTGAGACCTTCCCGCGCCATGCGGGCGCCCAGCTCGGTGAAATAGGTGTTGGCCGGCACGGGCACGCCATGCAGGCGTCCGAGCAGCACGATCTCGCCGTTGAGGTAATCCGTCTCGATGGACCCACCGCCGCGCGCGAGGCTCTGCGTCGTCGAGCTGCCCAGGCGGTCGATCCCTGCAATCGGCTGCTGTTTCACCAGCTGCGCCCTGCGCGCATCGGCGGTGCCCACATCGAGCCAGGGAATGCCGGCCGCCCTGTAGACGGCTTCCGCCTCGGCGCGAACGAGGGCTTCCAGATGCTTGAAATCGGCATCGAGCCCGAGGGCGGCCTGCAGGATGTTACTCAGGTTGAGGATGAGCTTGCCGTACTTGCTCTGCATCACGTCCTGCGACACGAAGGCCGCGATGTTGGCCGCCTCCAGCGCCTCAGCGAGCTTCGCGTCGTGCGCGTTGCTGCCGTCGGGATAGCGCCCTATGTCGAAGATGCCGTGACGCGGCACGGAGTGTGCGGCGATCTCACCCGGCGCCGAGATCGCCGCAGGCATGATCACCGTCACGCCATGCACTTCGGGAAACAGGCGAAGGGCCAGCCGCTCGTTCGTCACGCCGTTCTGGATGCAGAACAGCGGCTGCCCGGTGACGCCCGCGGCCCGCAGGCGTTCGAGTGCCGCGAGCGTGTCCTGCGTCTTCATCGTCAGCAGGATGGCATCGTCCGGGCGGAAGTCGATCTCCGTCGGGTCGGACACGCAGGAGAACCGGGCGCGCTCGGTCTTCTGCGGCGTGCGCAGAAGAAGTCCGTCGTCCTGGATCGCCTTGAGCTGGGCGCCGCGCGCGATGCCGATCACTTCTTGCCCCGAGAGCGTCAGGGCCGCCGCGACGGTCCCTCCGATTGCGCCGACGCCATAGACAATGATCCGCATGATGATCCTCGTGTGAAAGACGGATGTGTGGGGAGAGAGGCTCGGAAAACACCTTTAAGCGCGATATCCCACTTCTTCCAGCATTTAGAGCATCGTGCGGAAAAGTGGATCCGGTTTTCCGCAAGTACGATGCTCTCATCTAGAGAGAAAGCATCGGATCCAATCCCAAAAGTGCAAATCCACTTTTGGGTCCGATGCTTTAGAGAGATTTTCGGCGAAGTGGTTCGGGGGCGCCATCAAGAGTGCGGCATGGCAAATCATTGTCCCTCTGCCCTCATCCTGAGGAGGATTGCGTGAGCAATCCGTCTCGAAGGAGGATCCAGTACGCGCTGGAACCTCCTTCGAGACGGTCGCTGCGCGACCTCCTCAGGATGAGGGCAGAGGGAGTAAGGTGCCGTGAGAGCGTCGTTCTCCGGGGTCGCACTCCAAGCTAAAAGGCGATTTGAATCAGTCGCGCGCCGCCCACACCATGCCGCGCCGCAGGATGGTGCGCATTTCGGGCACGTCGAACTCCTTCGCCACGTGGCCGAGGGAGCTGTAGAAGACGCGGCCCTGGCCGTGGCGGCGCTTCCACACGACCGGCATGACCACACCGTCGATCCAGGGCGCGTGCTCGCCCGAGAACGTCGTCGTGGCGAGGACCTCGTTCGAGGGATCCACATGCATGTAGTATTGTTCGGAATGGTAGTCGAAATCGCCGATGCCCTGCATGACCGGATCGTCGGGCCGCGTGACGTTCACGCGGTAATCGATGATGTTGCCGGGATGAGCCACCCATTGGCCGCCGCACATGAACTGGTACTCGACCGCCTCGCGGAAGGCGTCGCCCATGCCGCCGTGAAAGCCGGCGAGGCCGGTGCCATCGCGGACGGCCTGGGAGAGGTTCGACACCTCGTCCTTCTCGATCTTCGACATGGTGAAGATCGGCACGATGAGACTCATCGTGGAGAGCTGCGGGCTGGCGAAGGCGCGGGTCGAGTTCTCCAGGTGAACCTGGAAACCCTCGTCCCGCAGCATCGCGGCCACGATGGCGGCGCATTGTTCCGGCTCATGACCGGGCCAGCCGCCCCACACGATGAGTGCTTCGCGCATCGTTCGTACTTTCTTTCTCTTGCTTCGCTCGATGTCAGGCGGCAGACGCCGTCTCCGGCAGGCCCTTCCAGAGAAGCGCCGCGTCGGAATCCTCCAGTACGGCCGGCCGTTCGAGTGACGTGGTGATCGCGCGCGGCTGTCCGGTGGCGGCTCCTTCGAGGATGCTGTGCATGACCTCGAGAACGTGCAAGCCGAGGCGGCCGCTCGAGCGGTGCGGCGTGCCGTTCAGCACGGCGCTGGCGAGGTCCGCGAGGCCGAGCGCGCGATAGTTCGCCTTGTTCGGAATGTCGGGGGCCCAGTTCGGCGAGCGCCAGTTGGGAGAGCCCAGCGGCATCTCGCTGGAATCCACCGCGCGCCAGTCGCCGCCGCGCTCGGTGATCTCCACCTGCCCGCCGAAGAAGTTGGGGTCCGGCACCCGCAGGGAGCCTTCCGCGCCGTAGATCTCGATGGCCGGATGGCCGTGCTTCCACACGTCCCAGCTCATGCAGAAGGTGACCTGCGCACCCGAGGCGAATTCGAGCAGCGACATCACGTGGGTCGGCGTCTCGACGGCGATGCGCTGGCCCTTGCGCGGCGACTCGGAGGTCACGATACGCTCGGGGTAGCCGATGCTCGACATGGCGACGACGCGCTGCACAGGGCCGATGAGATTCACGAGGGCGCTCAGGTAATAGGGCGCCATGTCGAGGATCGGGCCGCCGCCGGGCTTGAAGAAGAATTCCGGATCGGGATGCCAGTGCTCCATGCCGTGCGACATCAGGAAAGCCGTGCCGGACAGGATGCGCCCGATCTTGCCCTCGTCGACGAGATTGCGGGCAAGCCGTCCGCCCGCGCCGAGGAAGGTATCCGGGGCGCAGCCGAGCAGGAGGCCACGCGCCTCGGCCTCATCCACGAGTTTGCGGCCCTGCTCGAAATCGACCGCGAGCGGCTTTTCCGAGAACACGTGCTTTCCGGCGGAGAGAGCCGCGAGCGAGACGCCGAAATGAGCCGCCGGGACCGTGAGGTTGACCACGAGGTCGATGTCCTCGCGGGCGAGAAGCTCATCGACCGAAAGGGCCTCGATGCCGTGCCGGCTCGCCTGGGCCTGCGCGACCTCGGGCTTCATGTCCGCGCAGGCGCGCAGGGTGAGGCCGCGATAGGCCGGGATGTTCCGGAGATAGATGCCTGAGATGTTGCCGCATCCGATGATGCCGACATTGAGGGAATTCATGATCCTAGTCCTCGATATTGCGCAGGAAGGCGAAGCTGTTGCGGGCCGTCTGGGCCGGGTCGGCCGGCTTGTCGTGCTCGACGACCATCCATTCGGCGCCGGCGTCACGGCACACGCGCCACAGCTCGCGCCAGTTCAGGGTGCCGGAACCCACATCGGCCCAGCCGTCCTGGTCCTCGTTCCGGCCGGCGGGGGCGATGTCCTTCACGTGGGCAGCGGTGATCCGGCTGCGGTAGCGGTCGATCCATTCCCTGGGATTGGCGTTGCCGCGCACGAGCCAGGCGACGTCGACCTGCCATTCGAGGGGGCTCTCGCCGGCCGCCTCGAAGATCAGTTCGAGGGCGGTCTTCGCCCCGTCCTTCGGCTTCAGCTCCCAATGGTGGTTGTGATAGCCGAGGCGGATACCCTTGTTCTTGAACTGCTCGGCCATCTGCCCGAGCTCGCGGCCGAGGGACCGCCAGCCGTCGGCGTCCATGTCGCGTTCTTCCGGCGGGACGGCCGGCATGTAGAGATGCGTGAGGCCGAGCGTCCTGCACGCATCCACGATGGCATCGGGCCGCTCGCGCAGGGCCGCCATGCTCACATGGCTGGACGAGGCCTTGAGGCCGCGCGCGTCGAGCTTCGCGCGGACGTCCGCCGCCTTGTCGAGATGCGAGCCGACCGTTTCCACATGGCGATAGCCCGCATCCGCCACCGTATCGAGGATCAGGTCGAGATCCTCCAGCGATCGCAGGGTGTAGAGTTGAATGGAGAGAATATCCGTGACGCTCATGGGGTCCTCAGGGTTCGTGGAAACGGGAGCGACGAGCCTCGCGTCGAGAGCTGTCGCGGTATTCGCGTTGTCAGAGGCGCTCGCCGGTCTCGGCCGAGAAGAGGGAGACCTGCGTAGGGTCGACATGGAGCGTCAGGCTCTCGCCCGGGATCGCCTTGCGGCTGCCGGTGGTGCGCACCTGCACCGAGCCGACGGGATCGCTGCACCAGACAATCGTGTCGGCGCCCATGGGCTCGACGATGTCGACCTTGAAGCCCGGCCACGCGCCGTTGCTTGCGATCTCCAGATGTTCGGGCCGCACGCCGAGCACGACCTCCTGGCCGGCCTGCGGCGCGGTGGCGAACGGATAGGCGGAGAGCGAGAGGCGGCGGTCTCCGGCGAGGAAGCTCAGGCCCTCACCGGTGTTCTCGATGCGGCCCTTGACGAAGTTCATCTGCGGCGAGCCGACGAAGCCCGCCACGAACAGGTTGGCCGGGCGGTGATAGATCTCGTCGGGCGTGCCGATCTGCTGGATCTTCTGCTCCTTCATGACCACGATCCGGTCGGCGAGGGTCATGGCCTCGATCTGATCGTGCGTGACATAGACCATGGTGGTCTTGCCCAGCCGGGCATGCAGCCGCTTGATCTCGACTCGCAGCTCGTTCCTCAGCTTGGCGTCGAGGTTGGAGAGCGGCTCGTCGAACAGGAACACGGCGGCATCGCGCACTAGGGCGCGGCCGATGGCGACGCGCTGGCGCTGACCGCCGGAGAGCTGGTCCGGGCGCCGGTCGAGGAGGGGAGTGATCTGCAGGAGCTCGGCCGCCTTGGCGACGCGCTTCTCGATCTCGGGGCGCGGCGTCTTGGCCATCTTCAGGCCGAAGGACATGTTCTCACGCACGCTCATGCGCGGATAGAGGGCATAGGACTGGAACACCATGGCGATGCCGCGATCCTTGGGCTCCTCCCAGGTGACGTTCTTGCCGTTGATCCAGATCTGACCCTCGGCCACGTCGAGCAGCCCCGCAATGGCATTGAGCAGAGTGGACTTGCCGCAGCCCGAGGGGCCGAGAAGGACGATGAACTCGCCCTCGCTGATATCGAGCGAGAGGCCGTCGAACACCTGGACGGCTTCGAATGCGACGGTCACGTCGCGAACGGAAACGGACGACATGCCTTATCCCTTCACAGCGCCGGCGGCGATGCCGCGGACGAACCAGCGTCCGGAGACGAAATAGACGACGAGCGGGACGAGCGCCGCGAGCATGGTCGCGGCCATGTCCACGTTGTAGGCGCGCTCGCCTTGCGTGGAGTGAACGATGTTGTTGAGCTGCACGGTCATCGGCAGGTTCTCGCGGCCCGCGAAGGTCAGGCCGAAGATGAAGTCGTTCCAGATGCCGGTGACCTGCAGGATCGTGGCGACCACCAGGATCGGCGTCGACATGGGCAGGATCACCCGGAAGAAGATCGACCAGAACCCGCCGCCGTCGATGCGCGCCGCCTTGAACAGCTCGATGGGCAGCCCCGCGTAATAATTGCGGAACAGGAGCGTCATGGTCGGCAGGCCGAAGATCACGTGCACCAGCACGATGCAGGTCAGCGAGTTGTAGATGCCTGTCATCGAGAAGATGCGCACCAGCGGGTAGAGAAAGACCTGGTAGGGGATGAAGGCGCCGAGCAGCAGGACGCCGAACATCACGTTCGCACCCTTCACGCGCCAGAACGACAGAGCATAGCCGTTGATGGCGCCGGCGACGATCGAGAGGATCACGGACGGGATCAGGATCCGCACCGAGTTCCAGAACCCGACGCTGATGCCGTTGCATTCCAGGCCCGTGCAAGCGGAGGACCACGCCTTGCTCCACGCCTCGACGGTCAGGGCGGCGGGCAAGGCGAGGATGTTGCCGAGCCGGATCTCGTCCATGGGCTTGAGCGAGGTCATGACCATGATCCAGAGCGGCAGCAGGAAGAACAGGGCCGCCGTCGCCAGGAAGGCATAGACGCCGACACGGCCGATGGTGAGATTCTGCGGCCGGCGGCCGCGAGGCACGAGGGTGCTCATGCGCGCCTCCCTTCTGCGCGGATGTAGCGGGCATAGACCCAGGGCGCGAGGACGATCACGACAGTGATCAGCATCATGGTCGCGGCAGCAGTGCCGAGGGCGATGTTGTTGCGCTCGAAGAGGTGGTCCATGACGAACTTCGCCGGCACTTCGGTGGCGATGCCGGGACCGCCGAGCGTCATGGCGACCACGAGGTCGTAGAGCTTCACCACGCCGGTCGCGAGGAGCACCACGGCGGTGACGATCATCGGCCTGAGCAGGGGGATGACGACGGAGGTGTAGACGCGCCAGGTCGGAATACCGTCGACCCGGGCCGCCTTCCACAGGTCCTTGTCGATGCCGCGCAGGCCGGCGAGCATGATCGCCATGGTGAGCCCCGATCCGTGCCACAGGCCCGCGATCACGATGGTGTAGATCGCCATCTTCTGGTTCACGAGCCAGTCGAAGGTGAAGCTCTCGAAGCCTAGGTCGCGCACGAGCTTCTGCAGGCCGAGTCCCGGATTGAGGAACCATTGCCAAGCGACGCCGGTGACCACGAAGGACATGGAATAGGGATAGAGGAAGACCGTCCGGAAGAGGCCTTCGCCGCGTACGTTCTGGTCGATGAAGACCGCGAGCAGGAAGCCGATGATCAGGCAGCCCGAGATGAACAGGATGCCGAAGATGACGATGTTCTCCGCCGAGGTGACGAAGCGGTCGTTGACGAAGAGCCGGTTGTATTGCGCGAGACCGACCCAGTCGAGCTTGGGCAGCAGAGTGGAACTCGTGAACGAGAGCCGCACGGTCCAGAGCATGCAGCCGATATAGACGACAAGAACGACGAGCGCGGTCGGCAGGAGGGCGATGGCGGCCGGCAGGCGCGTTCGCATGCTGCGCCGGGTCTTCGTGCCGCTCGGGGCTACGCTGGGAGCGCGGATCGAGATGGTTTCCACCGGACAGGCTCCATGGAGAGAGTTCGAACCTCAGGCATGGGTGCCTCGCCCCGTGACGCCGGGGCGAGGCGGGCGACCGCTCAGGTCGCGTCCCGCATGGCGTTGGTGACCTTCTCCATGAAGGCGTCCGCCGACATGCTCGGGTTGTTCCAGTACTGGGTGACCGCGTCCTGCATGGCGCCGGAGAAGTTCGGCGTGCTCAGGATCTCCATGCTTTCCACCTGGTTGGCCGGATCGCTCAGGATCGCATGGGACTTCTGGGCGCAGACATCCATGGAGGAGACGTCCACATCCATCCGCACCGGGATCGAACCCTTCTTCTTGTTGAACTCGATCTGCGTGGTGGGATCGAGCATGACCTCGATCAGCTTGTCCTGGACGGCGAGCTGGCTCTTGTCCTTCGTGGCCGGGAAGACGAACACGTCGCCGCCGATCTGGAGCTTCGGCTCCTGGCCGACGACCGTGCAGCCGTATTCCTTGCCGGCGGTCTGGCCGGCCGCGATGAACTCGCCCTTGGCCCAGTCGCCGTTGAAGTGCATGGCGGCCTTGTTGGTGATCACGAGGGCGGTGGCGTCGTTCCAGTTGCGTCCCGGGCTGCCGGGATCGACGAGAGCGCGCATCTTGCCGAAGAGCTCGACCGATTCCTTGAATTTCGGATCCTTGGCGATCTGCGGGTCGCGGGCGCCGTAGAGCTTGCGGAACATGTCCGCGCCGCCATGACCGACGAGCACTGCCCTGAAGAGGTTGTGCTCCCAGTTAGGCTGGCCGCCGAGCGCGATCGGGATGATGCCCTTGGCCTTCAGCTTCTCGCCGGTGGCGACCAGCTCGGGGAAGGTCTTCGGCACTTCGAGCCCGGCATCGGCGAAGACCTTGGTGTTGTAGAACATCCAGTTCTGGCCGTGGATGTTGACCGGGACGGCATAGAACTTGCCCTCGCGCACGGTGGCGTCCACGATCGGCTTGGGCATGATCTCGCGCCATTTGCCGGCTTTGGCGATCGCATCCACGTCGCGCACCAGGCCGTTGCTGACGAGCTCGTCGAATTGCTTGCCGGTGTTGAACTGCATCATGGTCGGGGGATTGCCGCCCACCATCCGGTTGATGCCCGCCGTGCGGGCATTGGCGCCGCCCGCGATGGCATTGTCGACCCAGGTGCCGCCGGCCTTGGTGAACTGGTCGGCGAAGACCTTGACCGAGGCGGACTCGCCCGCCGAGGTCCACCAATGCAGCACCTCCGCCTTCATCTGCTGAGCCATCGCTCCGGTGCTGCAGAAAAGGGCAACAGAAAGGGTATACGCGGAAACGCGTGTCTTCATGCTCATGGCTTCCTCCCAGAAGCGTTTTATCGATTTTTGTAATCGATTACATCTTGTGATATAGGTTGTAGTGGCTTTTTAGATTAGTCAAGACACGAGTTGAGGTAAGTTATTTCCTATGACAGGAGGTAACATATATTGCCGCGGCCCCGGAGGTAACCTGCATGAGCCGAAAAGGATGGCGCTCCGTCAAGGAGATACGCATCGCCGATGTGGCTCGACTTGCCGGGGTATCGACGGCGACCGTCAGCCGCGTTCTCTCGGAGCCCGGGAAGGTGCGGCAGAAGACGCACGATCTCGTGATGGAGGCGGTGCGCCGCAGCGGCTATATCCCCAACAGCACGGCGCAGAAGCTGCGCACCCGCCGCACCATGAATGTGCTGGTGGTGGCGCCGCGCCTCACCAACCCGGTCTTCGCGGAGATCCTCCGGGGCGTGGACGACGAGCTGACGCAATCGGGCTACGGCATCATCATCGGCAATCTCGACAACCGTCGCGAGCGCGAGGCCCGCTATGTGGAGCTCGCCCTGTCGCGGCAGGTGGACGGCGTGCTCCTGCTGACGGGCTACATTCCGGAGAACGGCACCCGCGACATGCGGGAATCCGGCCTGCCCATCGTGGCCATGTGCGCCGCCATCGACGACGACAAGATCCCGAACGTGGTCGTCCAGGATCGCGAGGCGACCCGCCAGGCCGTGGACTATCTGGCCGGGCTGGGACATCGCCGCTTCGGCTACATCTCGGGCACACCGACCTCGATCATCGAACACGAGCGGTTCAAGGGATTTCGGGAAGGCATCGCGGCGGCCGGGTTCGGTCCGGAGGATTTCGTGCGCTGGGAAGGGCCCTTCGTGTTCTCGACGGGCGTCGCGGCGGCCGAATCGTTCCTGGCGATGAAGGATCGCCCCACGGGAATTTTCGCCGCCTGCGACGAGAGCGCCATCGGCTTCATCAAGCGCGTCCGGGAGGCGCGCGTCCGGGTGCCGCAGGACGTGTCCGTGGTCGGCTTCGATGGGATCGAATTCTCCGATTTCACCGAGCCGACCCTCACCACGTTCCGTCAGCCTCTGCACGAGCTGGGGCGCGCCGGGGCCGACGTTCTCATGAAGCTGATCCAGAACGCCATGACGCCCAATGACTGGAACATCCGGCTGCCGCTGACCCTGCTGGAGCGCGGCACGACCGGGCCGGTCCTGCACAAGGACTACAAGTCCCTGCGGCGCTCCTCGCTCTGAGTGCGCCGAAACGACGATCACGTTTATCAACGAGGAGGAGAACGCCATGCAGCCGGTCCGTTGGGGGATCCTGAGCACCGCGAAAATCGGCCGGACGAAGGTGGTTCCGGGCATGATGAAGAGCCCGCTCTGCGACGTTGTCGCCGTCGCGTCCCGGGACGAGGCCTCCGCCCGGGCCATGGCGGAGGAGCTCGGCATCGCGAGGGCGTATGGATCCTACGAAGCGCTCCTCGCCGATCCCGAGATCGAGGCGATCTACAACCCGCTGCCCAACCACCTGCACGTGCCCATGACCCTGGCGGCGGCCGCCGCGGGCAAGCACGTCCTGTGCGAGAAGCCGATCGCCGTCACGGCCGGCGAGGCGGAGGAGCTTCGGCAAGCCGCCGCGCAGGTGCTGATTGCGGAGGCCTTCATGGTCCGCCACCATCCGCAATGGCAGCGCGCCCGCGACATCATCCGGAGCGGCGAGATCGGGGAGCCGCGGGCGATCCAGGTCGCCTTTTCCTATTTCAACGTCGATCCGGGCAACATCCGCAACAAGGCCGATATCGGCGGAGGAGGGCTCCTCGATATCGGCTGCTATGCCGTCGTGACGGGGCGCTATTTCTTCGAGGCCGAGCCTCTGCGGGTCATCACCCTGATGGACCGGGATCCCGCCTTCGAGGTCGACCGGACCACCAGCGCGCTCTTGGATTTCGGCGTCGGGCGGCAGCTGGCCTTCACGGTCTCGACCCAGGCCGTGCCCTACCAGCGTGTCCAGATGCTCGGGACGAAAGGGCGAATCGAGATCGAGATTCCCTTCAACGCGCCGCCCGACACGCCGACCCGGATCTTCGTCGACGACGGCAGCGCCCATGGCAACCGCTCCGCCCGGGCGATCGAGTTCCCGGTCGTGGATCAATACCAGCTCCAGGGCGAGGCGTTCAGCCGGGCGATCAGAGGCGAAGGGTCTTTGGATTACGGCCTGGACGATGCCGTCCTCAACATGCGCATCCTCGACGCCCTCCGGCAATCGGACACCTCCTCAGCCTGGGAACTGGTGTGAGATCGGGCCGGAGGGGAGGGGCGATGCAGGGCGGCTCTGGCGTCCCGCCGGGACCTCGAGACCTTCTGCCACGCCCGGATCGTTAAGCGGAGCTTTGGGCGAATCACTGACGTCATCGACGGCTCGGCCCAGGTCCTCGAGGCTTCGTCGTCGATCGTTCCGGCCGATCTTGGCCTCAACCGTTCAGCGGGCCGAGGCGGCTCGCCAGGCTGTCCCGGATGCCACGCAGGATCAGCTGTAGCCTGAGCGCCCGCTTGTCGGCCAGAACCGGATAGGTGGCGAGAAAAGCCAGGCTTCGGCTGACGAAATAGAGGCGCCAGGCGAGAGGCGTGTAGGATTGGCGGGCCAGCCAGAGGGCGTTCCTCACCCAGTAGTAGTTGCGGACAGGCACATGGACGGCGACCTCACGCGGCCCGACCTGTACGGTTCCGTTGCCGAGCCGATGTTCGACGGCAGCCGTGGGAGAGAGATAGCTCCTGTACCCGGCGGCCCGGGCGCGAAAGCACCACTCCACATCGACGAGATCGATGAAGAGGTCTTCCTTGAAGCCCCCCACGGCGTCCAGGACCGACAGAGGTACCAGCGAGCCCGAGGCGATGATGAAGTCACTCGCGACCGGCCGGGTCTCAGCAGCCAGGGAGATCCGGGACACGCGAACCCCGTCGGCGCGATAGGCTCTCGTCTGTCGCCGGCTGTTGAGTTCGAAATAGGCTGGGCCGATGGCGGCAATCCTGCCTTGCCCTTCGCTGAGGGCGTTCAGGCTCTCGGCCAGATCCTTTACCATTCCAGGGGCTAAGACCGTATCCTGGTCAAGCAGCAGGACATGGGTGAAGCCACTGGCCCGAGCGTGGGCAACGCCTTGGTTCTGTGCCGCGGCGATGCCGATATTGGATGTAATTCCAATGACTTGGGTGCCGGATTGCGTGGCGATGCGCCTGATGTCCCCAGCGTTGACCGATCCATTGTCGATGACGACGAGGCCCTGCACCTGAGGCGCAACCGACTCCAGCATTTGAGCCAGCAGCGCAATCTCCGGATTATATGTGACCGCGACGGCCAATATGCGCATGGAAGTCCCCTGGATCAGGTCCGCCGTATTAGAGGGATGTTTGTATGCGGGCAAGTGTACGGAGACGGACCTCCCCCAGTCTTACCATCTGAGGTTGTCGTCCTATCCCGCCACTGTCCTTGCTCCATTGGGTAAGGCCGGAACGCAAACGGGATCAGCGTGACGTGTCGTTAATGAATGAACGCCAGCCCTTCCATGGCCAGCCAAGTTAACTGAAGCGCGGCCCGCCGAGTATGCGTCTCAAGGCGACCAGCTCTTAACTGTCCGTTCGGAACCGATGGGCAGCATCATCTGCCCACCTAAATCTGCAAAGCGCTGCCATTGAGCGCCATCTACAGAGAATAAGGACGCTCCCTTACCCTTGGTTGTGGAGGAGTTTCTCGCAGATTCTAACGATCCGACTGCTCGCATGACCGTCGCCATAAGGTGAGACACCTTTGGCTACGGAGGCGTAGTAATCCGGATCCGTCAGCAGGCGTGACGCTTCTGAGATGATGGTTGCCTCATCTGTGCCGACGATTTTGACGACGCCCGCTTCGACAGCCTCGGGACGCTCAGTTACATCCCTCAATACCAGCACGGGCTTTCCGAGAGCGGGTGCTTCCTCTTGAAGGCCACCGCTGTCCGTCAGCACAACAGTCGCAGCCTTGAGCAGCGCGACCATTTCTGTGTAGCCGACGGGCGGCAGGAGCACCATGCGGTCAAGACCAGCCAGCTCGGCATGGACGACATCCTTGATGTTGGGATTAGGATGCACAGGGTAGACAAAGGATACGTCCGGGAACCGATCGTGCAGAGTGCGCAATGCCGAACAGACACTCCGGATCGGCAAGCCGAAATTCTCTCTCCTGTGGGCGGTGACGAGGACGATGCGCTTGGAGCGCTTTGGAAGCTCAGGCGTCGCATCGCTTCGAGCCGCCGTCTCGAGGAGTGCATCGATTACGGTGTTTCCTGTCACGTGAATATCACTGTCGGAAACCCCTTCCCTGAGCAGGTTGGCACGTGATGCCTCGGTTGGGGCAAAGTGCACCGAGGCTATACGTCCGGTTACGATGCGATTGAACTCCTCCGGAAATGGATGCTCTAAGTTGAATGTTCGCAGACCGGCCTCGACGTGACCGAACCGAATGCGCCTGTAGAAACTCAGAATGGAGGCAACCATCACGGTGGTTGTGTCTCCCTGTGCCAACACGAGATCTGGCGAAAGTTCCCCAATCACTGGGTCGAGACTGGTGAATATACGTCCGGTGAGGGCCGCCAGCGATTGGTTCTCCTGCATTAGCTGCAGATCTATGTCGACAGAAACGCCAAAATCTGAAAGGGTTTGATGAAGTATTTGACGGTGTTGACCCGTTGAAAGCACAGTTGTTGATGCCCAAGAACTTGCCTGAAAGGCCCGAATAACTGGGGCCATCTTGATCGCCTCGGGGCGTGTCCCAACTATACAGAGTATTTTCTTGGTCATAATTCTAGTGCTCGTCCTGTTGCCTTAGGCTGTGTGTTGGCGCCTGCACCCATTCGCACATGCCGTATGTTTAGCCAAGCCTTCTGCGTAACCAGCACGTTTGATCCGCACTCGGAGCGGAGAACTGCATCGGACGAGAACGCTCTGCCAGCCAACTTGCGCTGATGCGCCGACGCAACAAAGATTGCCGAACAACCCCAGTTTTGGAGGTAAAACGTCGCGCTCGCTTGATTGCTGGTGTGCTAGCGTCTATCGGATCGCTCTAGACGGCGCCACCGTGCAGAATGATGACAATCTGTAACGTTTTGCTTTGCCCGCAGATAGAGACACAGAAATATGTCTGTCCACTCCAAGGATCTGGTAGTCCCAATGTCCCAACCCGCCGTTCAAGTGCCTCCGACCAATAGCGCCGAATATTGGGATCGGCGCTTTGAACAAGACTGGCAGGAGAAGGGAGGGCAGGAACAAAGCCGCTTCTTCTATCACCTCGCGCTGGACCATATGCCCAAGTGGCTCGTGCGACTAATCCGAACGGAGCGACTGACGATTTGCGACTGGGGCTGTGCCACAGGGGAGGGGGCTGACCTTCTGGCGCATCATCTGAACGCGCAGGTAACGGGCATTGACTTCTCCGAAGCGGCCATTGCCGAAGCAAAGAGCAGATTTAAGAAACCATCCTTCCGGGCCGTTGATCTTCTTCAGGAGTCAATTGAAGAACGATATGATGTTGTATTGTCGTCAAACACCCTTGAGCATTTCTCCGACCCCTGGGGGGTACTCGAATCCATCTCAACTTACGCCCAGCAGGCCCTTGTTATTCTCATTCCATATCGCGAGTACGATCGTCACTTCGAGCACGAATACAGTTTTGACGAAAAAAACATCCCAGCTCTGGTAGCCGGCGAGTTTCACCTCGTCTTTTCTCAAGTCATTGACACTGGGGGCCTAAAGCCGAGCTACTGGCCGGGTGAGCAGATCCTGCTTGTTTACGCGAAGCCGCAACTGATCGATCGAGTCAGCCTCTCTTTAGAGGACCTCCCCTTGGAACATGCCGAGCAGGCGGAGCGAACAGCCTTAGAGGAGCAGCTTGCGACTGCCGTCGCCGCATCTAAAGCTGCCCAGGATGAACTCAAGGCGAGCTATGAGCGCGCCCAGGATGAACTCAAGGCGAGCTATGAGCGCGCCCAGGATGAGCTCAAGGCGAGCAATGAGCGCGCCGACGCGGATAGGCACAAGCTTGAACAACTGGATGCTCTCGTGTTGCGCCTCCAGAGCGTGAACTCTGAGCTCACAACAAATTTTAGTAACAAAATTACGTTTTTGAATGAAGCAGTTCAGAAGAAGGACAAGCTGCTTGCAAAGTCCGAGGCTGAGCTTCGAAAGGCCGCGACACGGCTCAAGCAATTAGACACACAACTGCGCACTGTTCAGGTCAGCCACTCATGGCGCGTCACGGCTCCCCTTCGTTCCTTCACGATCGCTGCTCGTAGGGCAATGCGTGCGGCAAAGGGAGGCTCCTGGAAGGTTGCTCGCCGTATCTATCGGGGGCTCCCTCTGCCGAGTCCGATCAAAACGAAGCTGCGCGAGCGAGTGCTCGGACCCTTGCCGCCACAGCCAGAGGTGAAGGCGAAGCAGCGATCCCGAGGTTTGCCTGCATCAGTTACGGCAGCGGCAACGTCGCCCCTACTGTCGCAACGGCTCGGCGAAGGCACCCCAATGTTGCCACCACTCACCCGGGCTCCTGAGCCGGCCGATGTGTTTGTCTGGGGCATCATCGATTGGCACTTCAGAATTCAGCGGCCACAACACATTGCGCGCGGATTTGCCAATCACGGGCACCGTGTGTTCTATTTCTCGAATAACTTTGTGAACGATGCTCAGCCAGGTTTCCGCATCGAACCTATCTCTGATGATGGCCTGCTGAATGTTGTTTATCTTCATGTCGCCGGCGCCCCCTCCATCTATTTTGGAGCGGCAAGTGCGGAGACCGAAGCTGCTATTCTCGCAAGTCTTGGTGCATTTCTTCGGCAAGCTGCGCCGCGTTCTATCCTTTCTCTCGTCCAGCATCCGTTCTGGCTTCCGTTTGCCGACAAAGTTCCTAATCGTCAACTTGTGTATGATCTGATGGATCACCACGAAGGTTTTGGTGACAATGCGCCTGATATATTGGCGCTCGAGAAGCGTGCTCTCAAGACGGCTGATCACGTCATCGTCACATCGACGTTCCTGGAAGAGGTCGCCCGAGCCAAGAACTCATCCGTTTCCGTTGTCAGGAACGCCGCTGAGTACGAGCATTTCGCACGACGTCCTGACAATGTGTTCACTGATCCGGCTGGCCGACGCATTATCGGATATTATGGTGCGATCGCAGGGTGGTTCGATGTGGATTTGGTCGAGCAGATTGCGCAACGATTCCCAAGTGAGCTGATCCTCCTTATTGGCGCTGACTCCGCGGGCGTTGAAGAGCGCCTTAAAGCCTACCCGAACGTAAAGTTCACGGGAGAGGTAAAGTACGCCGAACTGCCATACTATCTCTATGCGTTTGACGTGTGTCTGATGCCCTTCAAGGTTATTCCACTGACGCTCGCGACAAATCCCGTAAAGGTTTACGAGTACCTCAGTGCAGGAAAGCCCGTTGTGTGTGTCGACTTGCCTGAAATTGCACAGTTTGGTGGTCTTGTAGCGACCGCGCGGGGCTATGACCAATTCATTGCCCACGTTGAGAACCTTCTTCAAAATCCGGGGGGCGATCAGGCTGTTGCGGCTCGACGGAAGTTCGCATCAGAGCAGACATGGGATCATCGAATTGCAAGTATGATCAGGTCACTTGCTGCGACACCCCAGCCGCGGATAAGTATCATTGTTGTGACCTATAATAAGCTTGAGCTGACACATGCTTGCCTCACAAGTCTCGAACAGAACACTCATTATAAGAACGTCGAGATAATTGTTGTCGATAATGCATCCACTGATGAAACGCCGCACTATCTTCAGTCTTGGGCAAAGCGTGGGAAGCACCGCATCGTCATTCAGAACGAAAAGAATTTAGGCTTCGCGGCCGCGAATAATCAGGGTTTAAAACGTGCAACCGGCGCATACTTGGTCCTTCTGAATAACGATACCTATGTTACGCCTGGCTGGGTCGGTACGCTTGTTACACATCTGCGGCGTGATCCTGACCTTGGCATCATCGGCCCCGTAACGAACAACATTGGGAACGAGGCCCGTATCGACATATCGTATGGTCCGATGGAAGAAATGCAGCATGTCGCGCTAGCGTACACATCAAGCCACCTAGGCAAGATGTTTCCATTGCGAACCGCCGCATTCTTCTGCGTCGCGATGACCCGCAAGGCTTACGAGCAGGTGGGGGATCTGGACGAAAGTTTCGGTATCGGAATGTTTGAAGATGACGATTACTGCCGACGGATCCAGTTAATCGGGATGCATGTCGCTTGTGCTGAGGATGTCTTCGTCCATCATTATCACTCTGCATCCTTCAACGAAATGAACTCAGCGCATCGCAAGGCTCTCTTTGATTCTAACAAGCGCATCTATGAAGAGAAATGGGGGGCATGGGTTCCGCACACCTATCGGGTGCGTTCCTAGACGACGAAGCGTCTTGCTGCGGGTCAAAGGAGGCGGAGGGTCACGAACGGGACTAGGGTGGCGCCGTAGAGTAAGGGGTCCGACGCGTCAAAGCTCATACAAGTAAAGCAAAACCTGCCATGTTATCAAAATTCAGGCGCTCATCTGCACAGGGGCTCGACTTCATTCGTGATCGCGTTCAAATGCTGTTGGCTAGTAGTCAGGATCGAAAGTCCTTGAGCGACGCGGGTTATGATGCTCTCGCTTCCATTCGCGAGGTCTTGGCGCCTGTGAGCCGCGCGTCCACAGTGCTCTCGGTGCTAGCGCCTGTAGACCCTGTTACAGGGGATGAGCGTGATGGCTATGCGCAGCGGGTTAAGGCCGTCGATCAAATGCTCGACTTGGCCACGCGTGTCTACATCCGCATGCGCGAGGAGTGCAGAGGCGCACCTGTCTTTCGACAACTTGCTGAAAAGGTGTGGGTGCTTGAGCTCGCCGATAACGATCCTTTAGGTGACAGCTGTCTTGCCACTGTTCTTGAAAGCAGCAGTGGTGTCTACTTGCACAGTATTTTCGGCGCAGAGAGCCACTCCATTCGAAAGGCTTTTCTCCGCTACTCCGGGCCCGCAACATTAGATGTGCATGGCTGTGTCCCGGAGGAATATGCAATGCGTGGTTACCCGAAGCGGGCAACACGCTTCGGTGAGCTCGAGCGTGAGGTCGTGAAGAGAGCTGACCATATCATCTGTGTCACGCGCACCATGGCAGATCACCTGAAAGCTAAATACGCTCCCATTTCGGCAGAGTTCATCGTCTGTCCGATTTTCACCCATCATAAGTCAAGTGGTCCCTTAGCGACCCGTTACAATGCGGAACCCCGTGTCGTCTATGCCGGGGGAACTCAGGTCTGGCAGCAGATTCCGAAGATGCTCGACCTCATCCAGGAGACCCATCATCTTTACAGGTATTCCATCTTAACACCGGACGTGAAGGTTATCGAGGCCGGATTAAGGGATCGAGAGGTAAGCCTTGGGGCGGGGAGACTGGACGTAAGGTCCGCAACAAACAAAGAAGTGCTGGATACTCTCCATACTTCGGATTTTGGTCTAATGCTTCGCGAAGCAAGTGTCGTAAATCGTGTTTCATGTCCGACCAAGCTTATCGAGTATATTGGATCAGGTGTGATCCCAATTCTTGACAGTCCAGACGTCGGCGACTTCGTCCAAATGGGAATGAGGTATGTGACGTTTGAAGAGTTCCGCGCAGGGCGAGCTCCGTCGATAAATGACCGGCACGAGATGGCACAGAAAAATTTCGTGCTCTTCAATCAACTCCGAGATGTATCTCATTTAGGAGCTGAGGAGATTTCCCGTCAGATGCGGCTCCAGCCGTGATGATCTTCATCCATCTGTGGAGCATGATGCGTGGGCTTTAAGCTGAGGAGCGCCGCATTGTCCGGCAGGAGCACAGCCGGCCCGTTCTCGAAAGGATCGATCCGAAGCTACGTTCCAAGTCTACACTCATACCAATCGACGCTGATGCTCATTCATTGGCCCAGTCGCGCAAGCCGATAGACATGATGGTCCAAGGTTGATCAACGAGCTTGTTCCAAGCCGCGCAGCAATGGTCGAGGATGTCTGTGTAGGACGTGAAGATCCGGTTGGAGATCACCGGATTCAGCTCGGGCGCTTTCGCCGGCAGCTGCATCGGGGTGATGTTGGCCGGCACCTTAAGTTTGCGTGAAACGTGCCAGACCGCGCGATCGAGCAGCAGCAACGCATGCGCTCCTGGAGCTACAGCCTGCGAGATCTCGGCCAGATGCAGGGACATCGCCTCGGTCGTGCAGCGCGGCAGTACCAGACACGCGCCTTTGCCTTGTGCCGGGCAGATCGCCCCGAAGATGTAGGCCGACGCGGTCCGCAGATCGCGCGGGACGGAGGGACGCGTACCGCGCTTGGCCCAGCGGCGGGTGATTTTGTTTTTCTGGCCGATCCGCGCCTCATCAGCAAACCAGATCTCTACAGGGCGGCCATCGGCTCTGTCCTTCGCGATTTCCTCCAGACGCGTGGGGAAGTCTAATGGCATGGACCGGCCGTGCTCCCCGGTGGAGCATGGGAGGACGGGATTGTCCCGCAGCCACGGAGCCATGTCATGACACAGCAGACCACAGCTGAGATTATTGCGACCATCGACATCGACCTGGGCAAGAACACCTTCCACCTCATCGGCATGGATGCCCGCGGTAGGATCCTGTTGCGCCGGAAGGTTGCACGCGGGCAGTTGCCGTCCTGCCTGGCCAATTTGCCGGCCTGTCTGATCGGAATGGAAGCCTGTGCCGGGGCCCATCACGTCGGGCGCCAACTTGCGGCCCTCGGTCATGACGTGCACCTCATCCCGGCCCTGTATGTGAAGCCATTCCTCAAGGGCCACAAAAACGACTACCGCGATGCCGAGGCCATCGCCGAGGCGGTGCAGCGTCCGACCATGCGGCCTGTGCCGCTGAAGTCGGCCGAACAACTCGATCTGCAGGCTCTGCACCGGGTGCGGAGCCGCTTGGTCGGGCAGCGCACGGCGGTGATCAACCAGATCCGCGCCTTCCTGCTCGAGTGCGGCATTCCGGTCCGAAAGGGGCCGGGCGGCTTGCGCGAGGCGCTTCCGGCCATCCTGGCCCAGCGCACGGACGTGCTCTCGCCACGCATGATCCATCTCTTTGAGGATGTGGCAGAAGATTGGCGGCGGCTTGACGAGCGCATTGAGATGCTGACCCGGGACATCACAGCCCTGGCCCGTCAGGATACGGGCTGTCAGCGTCTGATGGGGATCCCAGGGGTTGGGGTGATCACCGCCAGCGCCATGGTGGCGGCGATTGGAACGGGAGCCGCGTTCACCAAAGGTCGCGACTTTACCGCCTGGCTGGGCTTGGTCCCCAAGCAGATCTCGACGGGCGACCGAACAATCCTGGGCGGCCTGTCCAAGCGTGGCAACCGCTACTTGCGCACGCTGTTCGTGAGTGGGGCACAAGTTCTCCTGCAGCGACCACACCATTGGCAGGGACACCGCTTCGGCCGCTGGCTTTCAACAGCCTCGCCGCGACTGCACCGAAATGTGCTCGCCGCGGCTTTGGCCAACAAGCTCGCCCGGATGGCCTGGAGCGTCCTATACCGCGAGCGCGGCTACGATCCGCAGTATGCCGCCCGGATACCGTGAGGTGCTCCAGCGTCGAATGATCCGGAGATAGAGTTCCCCCCGAGGTTCGCGAGAAGGATGTGGCAGGATGGATGAACGGTTGCCCGGCGCACCGCAAGCTTGATTTTAAAAATGGCCCGGTGAGGTCTGAAGTCTAAGCAGGCTCGGTGCGCGGATTCCCATACTGGCCCGGAGCTTAAGCTCCATACTGAGGCCGGATAGATTGATGCGAACCGTCTCTCATCCAACCAGAAACAGCCCTCTTGCAACGCACGGCCGGCCCATAGATTTTAAAAGCAGCCACGGCCGTTTCGCTCTTCTCATGATGGCGCGGCCGGGCCGAGAGCTTGCGGAAGTTCAGAGCCCGCAGTTCGCGCCCTAGAGCACCGGACCGGAAATCCGACTCCTGGGCTTTTGTGCGAGACCGAGCTGTGATTCACTTCGTCGGCCGGGAGGTGGATCATGGGTCATTGCTATTCTCTCGATCTTCGGGTGCGGGTGGCCGACTTTGTCGAGGCGGGCCATACCTGTCGGGCGGCAGCCGAGCACTTTGACGTCAGCGAGAGCTTCGCCATCAAGCTGGTGCGGCGAGCGCGGGACACCGGTTCGCCGGCGCCGGCCCGGCAAGGCCGCCCGCCCGGAGGCGGCAAGCTCGTGCCCTATGAGAGCTTCCTGATCCAGACCGTCGAGGCAAGGCCTGCCATCACGATGCCTGAACTTGCGGCTCGGCTACTGGAGGAACACGGAGTGGTGGCAGCCCCTGCCATGCTCTCGCGCTTCCTGTGCCGGTGCGGCTTCTCATATAAAAAAATGCCTGATGGCGGCGGAGTGCGCACGCGCCGACGTGCGGGATGAGCGCCGGGTCTGGCAGACCCACCGTCAGCCGCGCATGCGCGAGCAGCCGCACCGCTTGGTGTTTCTCGATGAGACTTACGTCAACACCAAGATGACGCGCCTGCACGGGCGCTCGCGCAAAGGCCAGCGGTTGTGCATGAGCGCCCCCTTTGGACATTGGAAAACCCACACGTTCATTGCAGGGCTGCAGTGTAGCGAGCTGAGCGCGCCGTGGGTGATCGACGGCCCGATCACCCGATTGTCATTCGAGGTTTACATCGAGACGCAGCTCGCGCCGACGCTGCGCAAAGGCGATGTGGTGATCCTCGACAACCTGGCCGTCCACAAGAGCGAAAAGGCCGCTGAATGCCTGAAGCAAAAGGGCGCCTGGTTCCTGTTCCTGCCGGCATATTCGCCCGCTATGAACCCAATCGAGCAAGCCTTCGCCAAGATTAAAGCGCACCTGCGCAAGGCCGAAGCCCGCACCTTTGACGCGCTCTGGCGCGCCCTCGGTAACATATGCAATCTCTTCGAGGCGCACGAGTGTTGGAACTTCCTCAGGGCTGCCGGATATGCGTCCGTTTAACCGTCCGATGCTCTAGGGTCGTCTCGCTCACCTCAATCCGGAACTCGTCCCAGAGCCACTGCACCAGATCCTTCAGCCGCCGGCGCACGACCCGGTGAACGGCCGGGATCGGGCCGCTCTCGACCAGGGCGAGCAAGGCCTCGCGATGGTGGATGCTCAGCTTGCAGACATTCCCCGGCGCCTTGCCATCGACCAGATCTCCGGGCCCACGGGCATCGAAGCGCACTACCCAGTCCCTCACCGTCTGCCGCCCGACCCCGCCGACCCGCGCCGCCTTGCTCCGCGAGCCGCCCTCATAGATCTCGGACAGCGCCAGAAAGCGTCACTTTGCCCGGTGTTGCGGGTGGCCTTGGCCAAGGCCCGCAGCCGGGTTGCGCCATAGTCTGTGCGAGGCTCGATCCCTGGGCGCATGGCGAACCTCCTGCTCGCCACCATGGAATCAGACATGCGACCCGTTGAAAACCCTGAATGAGTCAGCCATCACGCCGCTTGGTATCATCCGCCAGAATTAGAATACGGCCGCGGTGATGCCCTATGCGCGCGTCCTATGCTCATTTCGTCGAAGTCTCGGGCCTGCGTAAGCGCTGTCTGGACCCCACCTTACCTGTGCGGGCCTGAGAGGCGACGCTGACGATCTCTGATAGGGGATCGTTTTGTGTTGATGGTTGATCATATGCTTGAGCCGCCGTGGCCGGTGCGGCGTAGCGCCAGCCCACCGGCTTTCCGCTCGATGATCTCACCCTTATCGTCAAGTACTTCCTGCCCTATCTCAACCGTGCTGCGGTTTGCCGCTTTCTCAAGGCTGTGGGTCTGGGCCGCCTGCGCGTGGACCTGACGCAAAAAAGACGCTCCGGCCGAGCAGGGCCGGCCATTTGGTCAACCATCAGCACTAACCGTTCCTCAATCCAAGATCTCCAGTCGCACTCCTCAGACATGCCAATGTAAGGTGCGGCCATAACACCGCTTACAGTGAAACTTCGCGTAGAAGCCAGAGGGCAGATCTACATAGAGCGCACATGAGTGATGGCCGCCAAAGCACCTACCTGAAGAATTCTGATGGGCCTGACTATAAATTTATTTTCGGAGATGCGCTACTTAAGGAGGCTTTTGCAGTCCAATCAGAATTGCTATGAGGGTCACCCGTCGCGGAGACTGATCGATGCCTGATAGGCCAGCCCTAGAAAACGATTCGTTCGGACCATTAGAGTCAGCCGTTATCCGGGCTACCCCTCTTGGTGGTGAAAACGAAGATGTGAGGATGGCATCCCTCCAGAGCGATATCTTGCGCAGTTCGGGCGGCACAAGTTCGCCGATTGGACCGGGGCGTACTCTCGTGGACGTCGCCCGGAGCCTCAATCCCTCTCGAGGTGAATTCTCCAAGCCCTACGATTTCTATGATTTCTACGAGCCATATTTCAGCCCTTTGCGCGAGCGGGATATTCGCTTCCTAGAAGTTGGCGTTTACGAGGGCGAGAGTACTAAGGTATTCTCCCGCTATTTTGAACGGGGCTCTATTGTCGGTATAGATCTCCAGATACGTGACATTGATTTCAGGGGATTCAAGAACGTCACTTATCTTAAAGCTAACCAAACAGATGGGGATGCGCTGAGTAAAATTGCTGTCGACTATGCTCCGGATGGCTTTGATATTATCCTAGACGATGCTTCTCATGTCGGATACTTCTCGCTTCTTACATTTCTTCATGTATTTCCGCGCCTGAAGCCTGGTGGTATCTATATTGTCGAGGATTGGGGAACGGGATATTGGAACACTTGGCCGGATGGGGGGAGCTTTCAACGCTTTCCTGTTGAATCGTATCAAGGCGAGATCCCAAAGCGGCTGATCAGCCACGATCACGGCATGGTTGGCTTCGTCAAATTGCTGGTGGACATAGCAGCCGGTGGCGATATCAAGGGTGAAGGCCCCTTTCCCAACCTTGGTCCGCATCCCTTCCAGTCCATGAATGTCTACCCCGGGACTGTTGTCATAAGGAAGTCGGAACGTTAAAGGGCTCAATGGTCACTTCATTCGCATTGTCTCCCGAAAGTGAATTTGTCCTTAGGGAGATCCCGCTTGCAGTCCATCGCTGGCTTCTGCCGGACCATCTGACCATAATGCGGCCTGCTCTGACGTTGCGTACAGGCGAGAGGATTGAGTTTCTACCTATCGACATCCAGCCCACGACGGTTCTGGAGCTGCGATTTGGCCGTGCTCTATCTAAGATATCCAACGATGGAATGACCTTGAGCGTGACTGCCCTCACGGCAGGGACTGAACACCATCTTGCGGTACTTCCGCTCACAAATGATGATGACGATGTCCGCTTCGCTCGCTTGGGGCTTGGGCATCTCTCTGGCCGATCAATTCACCTCGCTATAACTGCAGGCCCTGGTTTCTCGGGGGATCCGGAGAGCGATTGGGCATCTCTTGTGGATGTCACAGTTGCTCCGGCCGCTGAGTTGTCGCTTGCGGCTGCCCGTGCCTACGCAGACCTCCGCCGCGCGAATGAAATAGCGCATTTCTCCACATCCTACGATCATACGCTCTATAAGGAGCGAGATCGCCGAGCCAAGGGGCAGGATCACTTGTCCCCGCCTGCGACGACGATCGGGCCACATGCAGACGCGACGTCCTTGGCGCCTGCTCCAGTACAAGTGAGCTTCCTGGATATGGAGCCGCTGCCGAATGAGGACGCTTTCAAGTTCGGCTCGCGCCTTCTGCAAGAGATGCTCGCCGTCAAACCGCCCTCGTTCGAGGCGCGGCTAGCGCAGAAGGCCCAAGCCGCCCATGGCCAGCCACTTCGCGTCCTTTCGATCTGTTCAGGGACCGCTCAAGTCGAAGCCGCGTTACTTCGCAGTGTCATCACGCCGGTACACCTTACCCTTGCCGACATTAATGCGGACCTGCTGGCGCGGGCATTAAGCTATATGCCCGCTCACGTTTCGACTATGAGCCTCGTGCAAGACCTTAACGGCATGAAGCTCAGTCAACCGTACGACATCGTGATATGCGTTTCGGGCATTCATCACCTTGTTGAGCTCGAACATATTTGGAGGACCCTGCACGATCATACTAAGCGCGATGGCGAACTCTGGCTTATCGGGGAGCAGGTCGGCCCTAAGGGGAACTGTTTAGCCGAGCCTGAGTATCGCGTCGCGAACGAGCTATTTTGTGCTCTCCCAGACCACCTGCGACGCAATTCAGTGACTGGCGAAGTCGACCAGAGTCTCTCAAACAAAGACCTGAGTGAAACGACCTTTGAAGGGATCCGGAGCGACGAAATTGAGACATCCTTATCTCGTTTCTTTCTGCCAATCGAGGTTTACAAGCGAAACTGCTTCCTCTGGCGCTTTATCGATCTAATTTATTACCAGAATTACAATCTTTCCGACCCAGACGATAAACAACTTTTGAAGTTGCTCGTGCAAGCAGAGTATGCACACCACATTAGCGGGGGATGGGCCACAGAACTGCATGGCGTTTATCGCCCAATATATTGATCATTCATTGGAGACACCTCAACCGGGCTGATGTGTCAGTAATTCACGACGATTGCACCACTCGTCTCGATCCACCGACCTCCGCGTAAACGGGGCTTCTTGTTTACGCTCGATGAAGACGTCGTAATCACTCAAGTTACCAATACCTGGCTCGCGGTCGTGCATCCTGGCTCCTCTCGCGAGGCAGCATCGGACTGGATAGGGGGGCACCAGGCAACCGGACTAGACCCTGGCTGATAAACCGCACCCAGACACTGTCGAATAGCGCCAGAGGGTATGACACGGTAAGGGTTATGCCGAAGACAACGGAGATTGTCAGCGCGACCGCCACTGCATGGGGCAAATAGGGCTTGAGAGCGACAAATATGCTACTCCCAATCGTGCAGATGACAAGCAGGTGGGTCAGATAGATCGGAAATGACATACGGCCCAGCCAGAGCCCGATACGACTGGAAAACAAGCGCTTGCAAGGTGCGCAGGCTGTGATGAGCCACATGAGAAGCAGAGCCCCAATTGTGTGGAGGAGCACTGCCACCGTGGCCAATGGCATGCCCTGAACCTGATTCAGAACTGCATAGAAGCCAAAAGCCTTGCTGCCGTCTATACTCTCTCTAAATCCAAAGAGCAGGAATGCTGCAGCTGCAACGAGGAGAGCGGGGCCACCCCCCAGGCGGACCCTGTGGAATACATGCAGAGAGTAGATCTGGGCCGCGATAACGCCCCCAATGAATGGAGCAAAAAGCCGCGCTTGGTATAAGGTTAGGATAAACAGGCCAGCACTGAGGAGGATCGATAATCTCGGCCGCTTCAGTTCGACAATGACCAAAGCGAGACCGAGGACCAGGAAGCTCCCGAAAAACTCGTAGTACATCGTCCAGAGATTACTGTTGAAATAGTTGCGGCCGTCGAGGAAGGTTCCAAGCAGCCCTTCCTCGAGCGCCGCAAGCGGCGGCACGGCGGAGTAGGGGTAGGACGCAAACCACCACTTCAGCCAGGTTGACCTTGAGATCTCCGCCGCAGGCTGGTTGGCGTACATTCCTGCCCAGACCAACAAGCCCGAGGCGAGGCTGACGATCACCACGGGTCCGGCTAGCCGCGGCCACCGCTTAAGGGCCGCCAATCCGAGACCCGATGAGTTTTGAGCTCCTATAGCCCTGTAGGTAAGTACGAACCCAGAGAGAACGAAGAACAGGGTGACTGCGGCCGAACCATTCACAATGGCGTAGAGGGGCGTCCCGAAGAGCCCAAAACGCTCCGCGGGGAAGAACAAGCCCTCAAGCCTCGGGGCAAAGCCGAGCAGGGAGTGATGAACCAACACAACGAGGGCTGCGACTCCTCGCACGGTCTCCAGTTCAGCAAGCTTAGCTGGGTTACGAATCATTAGTGACTTATGCCTGAGCAGTAACCCAGCGTCATCCTAGAAGAATCTGGCAAAGTGAAGTTCTGAGGCGCCGAGATGTCGCGGAAGTAATTGGCGGTAAGCTCAATGGCATGTGAGGCTGAACCAAGGATTGGAGAGAATGGAAAGGGCCATGAAAGTGTCCACGTTTTCGGAGCAGCTTATCGTCGTCTGACCTGATCCCTAGAACCTGAAGCAGCCAAAGTGGGAATTCTCCCGTCATCTCTCCCAGCTGGGAGAAGGGAACGGGCCATGAAGGTGTCCAGGTTTTCGGAGCAGCAGATTGCTTTGCTCCTCAAGTAGGTCGATGACGGCGCAAGCGTCGAGGAGGTCTGCCGCCGGGCCGGGATTTCGCAGCAGACCTATTATCATAGGCGAAAAAAGTATGGCGGACTGACGCCCTCGGAGGACAGTGAAACAAAGATCACAATAGTTCAAAAGACGGAGCGTCTAACTTCGGGTCTGTGCCCTGAGACCTTTGTAAGCATAGTGATAACAATCTTGTAGCATTATGAAAATTGAAACCGTAATTAACGCTAGCGAATGTAGACTACCCAGCAAAAGGTGTTTTGAAACTTCCTGCTTCCCGTCAAATGTTGTACCAACTATATCGAGCACGCAGACAGAAAAATATATCATTACAAAGAAATATGCGATGCCGGAATTTTCTCTTTTGTTGAGAGCTGCTCTAAATACCAAGTATAATCCTGAAATCACAGTTAATATTATAATGGCTGTCCCTCGAATACTCGTAAAATAGTAGGAAAGCGGATGGAGCATCGGTGGAATGCTGCCTTTCTGCTTCCCAAAAACTAGACCGAGTTCCGAACTAAAATCGCCGAGAAATTGACTGTTTGCAAGTAATAGTCTCGCGTAGGCTTTTGGCTCGTGTAATATAGCGCGAAATACCAATCTAAGGCTAAGGTTGCTTTGTTGCTCTATAAGCGCCATGCTTTGTTCATTGAATGCAGGAGATCCGATGAGCGGTTTAGATGACGCAGGCAAGTTCAACTTCTCTAGAAGCTGCTCTGGGGCGGAGGAATGTGTTAAAATTCCATAGTAAATAGAATGATAACTTGTCACACGGGCTGCTGCTAGCTCCTGAGGGTTCCCCGACCGGCCAAGCCAAAGTGAAGCTATAGTTGCGAGAGAAAAAAGTACGAAAGCGCCAATTCCTCTGGCGAGCCGGAACTTAGACTTTTTGTCTGTTAGATATAGGTACGTAGCGTATATTAAAGATATGCATAGAAAATAGGCATATTGTCTTTTGCTAATACAAATGAGTAATGTAAGTCCGAGACAGATCCAAACATATATGCGGAAATTCCCATTGGGGACAGGTCTATACAAGTGAACCGCGAATACTCCAGTTACGATTAACGTGCAAAGAAACGCGAGGCCCTCGGCAAAGAAGGAGTTGTAATATGCAATAAATAAGCCATCCGAGAAAAGAAAGCTAAGCAGTATGATCGGGCTAGAGCTGGATGTATTCCGTAGACTGAATTTGCACAAGTATAAGTATGATAAGATATGGATTGTTAAAAGAGGAAAGGAAATCAGTAGGATGTCAACAACGCCGTCGCCTCGAACGGCATTGTTGAGCCATTTTCCGATCTGCCAGGTAATATGGGCCGACGTAAACCATGGGATCGTAACTGACTGGGTTTTTGCCTCGTCCCAAAACCGAACTGGTTCTAAAAAGAACCTTGCCTTCCACTCTTCTGTTCCATGCGGCGGCCAATTCACAGCCATTCCCAGAGGCCGCTCAACGTAGTATCCAAAATACCTTGTGAAATCGCCATTGTCTGCAACGCCAAACGACACAAAGCTTACGAGTATCATTAATATCGAAATACATACTAAGCATGCTAAGTAACGCTTCTTAGTGAAAATATCTTGACTTTTCTCTAGCATAGCGTTGTTCACAGTCTTTCACTTGCGAGGCGCTCTATAAATAATTTAGCCGCGGCTCGGCCCTCGCGGATAGCGTAATTAGTGCCCCGATCTTCAGGATAAACCTGCGCCATAGTTGAGATAAACAGGTTCTTTAACGGCGTCTCCACTGCCGGCATCATCTGAGAATAGTTCTTTTCCATGATAGGCTGAGCATATTCGGCACGCCATACATGATGAGCCTTAAGCCAAGAGCGGTTGAATGCCGGGAACATCCTTTTGATGTGTGGAAGCGAAAAATCCAGAACCTCATCATCAGACATGCTGTAGAGAAGATCTTCAGCCGGAAGGTACTTGGATAGATAGACAATATGCCGCCCTCCATATGATTCTGGGGGCTCGAAATTGGTATGCTCAATCACGCCGACAAACGGGAAGTTCGGATCAGCCACGTTAAGCCAATATGTATCGGACAGGCTGCGGTCAAGCTCTAAGACCAAACAGATATTGGCAAGATACTGCACACGTCGAAGCTTGTCCGTGTAAGGCTTTGGAGTATGGCCCTGAACTAAATCTGCGATTAGAGGGAGAGCGGGCGTTGCGAGGACACCAGTCACGGGAATAGACTCGCTCTCAGTTTTTACAGCCGTGACAAGACCGTCTCTGCTTTCGATCCCTGTCACGCATGTGTTGAGGCGGATATCGCCCCCTTGCTCGCGCACTTTCTGACCAATGCTGTCGGCCAAAGCCGCGAAACCACCGCGGTAATAAGCTAGGATCTCCCTCCCATCAGAACTGCGTGAGCTGCCGCGTAGCGCAATCTTTTTCCAGAACCAGACCGCCGAAACTTTGTCCGCATACGGACCAAACTTGCCAACTAGCAACGGCTCCCAAACAATACGGAAGACCTCTTTTCCGCACGTTTGGATCAGCCACTCACGAGCGGTTACATTCTCGAGTTTCATCCAGTTCTTGACCGCGCGGGCTCGAGGCACAACGAGACCGAGTCTGATGCGATTGATAAGGCTGAGGGGGGTGAAGCGAAGGACATCAATTGGGCTCGAAAGTTTGAAGAAATTCTTGGTGTAGTACATGCCCGTACGTGTCGGGCGTAGCACAACCTGTTCCTCAAGATTGAGCTCTCGGACCATGTTCACCACGTGCTGATCATTGCTGAACCAATGGTGATAGAAGCGCTCAAGCACGTATCCACCGACATCGAACCCACCGGCTAAGCCACCTAGGGATGCGTCGGCTTCGAGAATTGTTACCTTCACACCTGCCTTGGTGAGGTCGTAGGCAGCGGCTAGGCCAGTGAACCCTCCTCCGATGATGGCAATGTGCGGGGACGTGGCGGGACTAAGGGTCATGGTCAGGCATTCACTAAGATGAGCGGGAATTACAGGCGGATCTTTGAGGTTGAGCCCTTGAAGGACGTCGCTAAGAACGCAAGGGCCCCTGCCATACTCGTGGGGAGCCAAAGCATCAAGTGTACAATTATCGCGAAGGTGGCCGCCTTGGCTTCTAGGTTTCCAAAGAAGGTTGCAGCCTGCATAGCGAAGAAATGAAAGGTCCCTATGTAACCCGGGGAGCTCGGGATGAGGGTCGCAAGCGTCGCGATAGCTAGAGCCGTATAAGCGACAGCCCACCCGCCCTGGATTTCCATTGCCGTCGCGATGGAAAGAAACACTCCTCCCTCTAGCAGCCAAGCTACACTCGAAAGTAGGACCAGCTCAGTCAGACGGCGCAGGTTACCGAGCGAGATAATGGTATCGGTGATGTCGAAGCCGATATTAAGCAGCTTTAGCGCTAATGTAGACTGTTGGAGTCTTAGACTGCGTTGAAGAGGGACAAGTACGAAACGTCGGACCATGGGTAAGCAAAATAGCCCAACCAAACCGATAAGTCCCAATATAGCGGTCCAGACTGAGAGGTGGGAGAGAAGTGTTTGATCCCCAACAGGGACAGTCGGAAGGACGATCATGAGAATGAACAAGAGGACGAGGAGGTCGAGAAGGCGTTCAACAATGAGTGTTCCGCCTATCCGGCTCGGCTCAAGTCCGGGACGATCATGGAAGGCAAATAGCCGCAGAATGTCGCCTGCCCGGAGCGGGAGAACGTTGTTTGCCGCGATTCCGATCAAAAATGGTGCAGCCGTATCCTTTAAACGGAGATAAGGAGCTGTTGCGTGCAGCATCCGCCACCAGCGTAGGATCCTTGCTGTATAACCCAACACCAGACACAGCAGGGCCGACAGGATATAAAATCCATTTAGGTTTGCGAGATGCTGTGGCAATTCATTGAGCGGAAGGCGCTCAAGAACAAGCCAAGCAAATAGAATCGTCACGCTCAATCCAATCACGGGACGGATCCAGCGTCGCCACGACAGAGACTTCCTTTGGGGCTTTACGCTACGCGACAAGGCGACTTTCATCTCATCAAACCTATGGACTTGGTAATCGGAAAGTGGCTTGCCGCTCATCCGCGAAGGACTATACGTCCCATGCCCGCGATCAGCCGAAGGTGGTGCTATTTCACCGCGTCCTTAGCACTGATAACTCCATGCGCCAAGCCTGCCTCTGATACATTGTTGTTCACAGGCGGCAATGGTTGCGCTTTCATCCAAATAGTAATGAACAAATTTGAGTGTACGTAAGGACAGCAAAGCAGATTGCGTTTAAGTCGATTATTCTACATTTAGCTATGCTGACAATCCTGTTGTCCTTAAAGAGTGGATATGACTTCCTTGGATCGTCGGATTGCGATGAACCCACGAGATGTACGACAGCCGGTAACTCGATGTGGGTCAAGTTTGTTATATGGAGCAAACCAGCGAAGTAGCGCCGCCATCAAGGATTGAGCATCCGAGGGGGGGCTAGCACGGGCGTAATCGTGCAAACGAGTCAAAAACCTAGCTAACCCGGTGTGCGGGGTTTTAAGTCTCGAGATCCACGGCTATCCTGAAGCGGTGACCAGCCTGCGGCGCCTGTTTGCTGCCAGAGGAGCCTGCCATGGGCCTCGAGAGATTCATCATAACGATCTTCAGTGCCATCGACGACTTCTTCCACTAATCCTGCCCCAAGCTGCGCCAGTCCCGTCCTGCACCTACGCTGGCCGACAGCGACGTTCTGACTATTGAAGCGGTCGGCGAGTTCCTGCACATCGATATCGACCCAGAGTTCTATGCCTATTTGCGCCGCCAATTCGGCGACCTATTGCCCGGCTTGCGAACCGCCCATCGCACGTTAGGCGGCTAACCTGTGGGTGGTCAAGTCCCGGCTGTGGCAGCAACTGGCCGCAACGGCTCGTCAGGACCCAGCGCTAACGCTCATTGACAGCCTGCCGGTACCGGTCTGCCACTTGGCGTGG
This sequence comes from Microvirga sp. Mcv34, assembly GCF_024519725.1. GTDB lineage: Bacteria > Pseudomonadota > Alphaproteobacteria > Rhizobiales > Beijerinckiaceae > Microvirga. Next base: position 85,104 of record NZ_JALJRK010000018.1, read on the forward strand.
GTGCATTTTTGTCGCGAGCTCCCGGGTATTGCCAGCTCCGGTCATGATGCTCTTCGCTCATCAGGCCTACTACGGTTTGCGGCTGCATCCGTGGACACGTCGCTGGGCGTGATCACCGCCGCCGCCCTAGCACGCGCCGATGCGGCTGATCTTGCCCTTGCGCCTGAACTCCAGGCCGGCCAGAGCGGATGGGCTTTGGGGGACGGCGCATACTGGAGTCCATGCCTGCGGGAGGATCTGGCGACACGGGGCTTGCTCTACTGGTGTCGCCTCGAGGAGCGGCGGCGAGTACGGGAGGCCGGCCGCACTGGTTCGTGCAGACACGACGCAGGATTGAGACCGTCCTGAGCCAGCTGACCTAGCGCTATCATGCTAAGCGGATGTGGGCACGGGGCGTGTGGCACTTGATGGCCCGGTGGCTGCGCAAGCTCGTCAGCCACACGATGGCGCTACTGCTGCGTCAGCGCAGTGGTCTCTCGTCGCTCGCCTACGCCAAGCTAATGACGGCCCAAAACCCGCTCACCGAATTAGCTAGGTTTGAGATGGCCGGGTCGAGACATCTTCTCGCGCTTACGCTGCTCGTGGATGCGAATATGATTTCCATGGGTTTAACGCTATATAATCCAGCCTCGCTGGTGGTTTCTCAGCAGTGCTCTGAGGATTCCTCAAAAGAAGGGTGGCAAGTATCTTGGAAAACCAGCCATTAGGCGATAAGGGAACCGAAATCAAATTGAACCCGGATGATGCAAGTTGATTGAGAGCAGCTCTGAGAAAGAAATAACGGTGTCGGTCGTGGTTCCTGTGTATTCTGGCGCCAAGTATCTATTAACACTGTTCGAATCATTGCGGCAGTTGCGTAGTCGGTGGCTCGACGAGGGATCTCCGCTAAAATTGACGGAGATTATATTTGTCGACGACGCTGCAATCGATACTTCACCCGATATTATTGATAACTTGTCACGCGAACATTCGTGGGTGGCATCTATTCATCTTTCACGCAATTTTGGTCAGCATCCAGCAACAGTCGCTGGGATTCTGCATACATCTGGAGATTGGGTTGTAACAATAGACGAGGATCTTCAGCATCCGCCGAATCGGATCAACGATCTCTTCCGAAAGGTGGCACACGGTGGTTGTGACATCGTTTACGCTAATGCTGAGGAGTCGGTGCACGAGAACCATGTGCGCGATCTCGGATCGGTTCTCTACAAGAGGTTGATTGAGAAGTTTAGCGGCAATCCGAATGTGCGGCACTTCAATAGCTTCCGTTTGATCCGTGGATCTGTGGCGCGCGCAGCTAGCAGTGTCTGTGGGCACGATACATATTTTGACGTAGCTTTATCTTGGTTTACCCAGAGGGTTGGAGTCGTTCGCATGCAGCTAAAAGACGAGCGATTTATTCGGGAGGGAAAAAGCGGCTACCGATTGTCGAAACTTCTGTCCCACGCGAGGCGGATGCTTATGTCTAGTGGGGCAAAAATAACCCGAATTGGAGGTCTAGCGGGATTGTCTGTGGTCATCTTGAGTTCTATGGCGGCATTGATTTTGTTCGTCTCTCGAGTGTTTCTCTATTCAGAACCGCTTGTGACCGCCGGTTGGACTTCAATTATGTTAACAATGCTTTTCCTTGGGGGAACAGTCACATTCCTGATAGGCATCGTCTTAGAGTATCTTTCGCTGTTAGTTCTAAATGCGCATGGCAAGCCGATATTCTTCGTAGTCGATAGAAGTACAGACATAGCTTTGGCTGAGTATTTCCGTTTGGATAAACAATGATCATCCTCAAACGTTGCTATTCTAATGCTGGAATTGCGTCTAAGCAGATTATTGCTCTGTTCGGTGCTGGATTAGTTGGGCGTTCGATTGTTGCCTATGCGAGCAACGTTCTTGGGTTCGAACAACGACAGTTCTCTTTTGATTGGAAGCACTCAAGTCAACGGGCTCACGACGCTTTGGCAATTGAGAGATATATATTAAATGAGGGGCGTGAATTTAATGCGGCATTGATAAGAATAGACGTCATCTGGTCAGCTGGAAAGGCAGGTTTCAATTCACAGCTGGTAGATCTTGAGCCCGAACTAGCTGCCTACACGGATGTTCTTAAGCTGAGCGCGCGCCTTTACTCACAGCTTCCCGAAGTACGTCACGCATTTCATCTTCTTAGTTCTGCCGGCGGCATTTTTGAGGGTCAGCGTAACGTAGATCAAATGAGCGTCCCGCACCCACGACGCGCCTATGGCGTAGCTAAAATAAGACAGGAGGTCCACCTTTCTCAGCATTTACCGTTTGTGACGAGGCAAATCTATAGGCCGAGTTCTATTTACGGCTTCGCAGGAACTGGTGTTCGGTTGGGATTAGTGAATGCGCTAGTGCACAACGCGCATCAGGCGCGGGTCTCCCGGATCTTCGGTGAGCCGAGTACAATACGCGATTATGTTTTTGTGTCAGATATTGGTAGGTTTGTGGCTGAGCGGTGCGTTACACCTTTAGGGGAATCAAGCGTATTCTTTTTGGCTAGTGGTAAACCGAGCTCGATGTTTGAGATGCTTTCGAAGATTGAACATGCCCTTGGTAGGCGGCTCTACCTTCAATTCGATCCCAATCCGTCTAATGCAAGTCACATTAGCTTTGCTCAAAGCGTCTTACCTGTCGGCTGGCTGCCAACCGACCTCAATGTGGGTATCCGCCAAACGGCGCGGCAGCTAATGAGTTCGTTTGCCCAGCCCGCCAGAACCTAAGCCGTGCTAAATACTCATGCACGCGAAACTCATCGTAAGCTTCGAATTTTCATTTTTTTGGGCTAGAGCATCGGACTGAAAGTCGGATCCGCAACACCCCAGCCCTCTCCGTTGTGCAGAGGTGCGAACCGGGCGGGTCCGACAAAGCGTCCGATGCTCTAAAATCTTCTCCTAATACCGCGTATTAAAAGTGCCTTTCCTATTCGACATCTCCATCTCTAATAGAGACGGTGTAGCATGGGAAGACATTAGGGACCTTGTGTCTGTGAATACGATTTGCAGCCTGAAAGATACATTTCCAGATGGCTCGAACCAACTCTGTTCGCTCACGACGCTGGACAATCCGACATTTTTCCAGATAAGCCCATGCTTCCAAAAGGAGTCAATCATCCAAAAATGAGACTTAAGCTCAACCTCACATTCGTGACTACGCTGTTAATACTATTTTTGTCCTATGGAGTGACAACTATCGTATTCAGAACCAAACCAACTAGCGACTTCCTATACTATTGGATACTAGCTCATGACGCTTCGGTCTATCACAAAGGTGGTGTGCTTGGTATTCTCTATAGCCCGCTAACTAATATACCAGCCTACTGGGCCGCCTTTACCATTAATGGAGCGCTCGGAGCCGCCGCAATTGTTTGTCTGTGGGCATTCGCGAGATCCGCTCCTGCTACAGAGCCGGTCCTTCTGAGGTTGTGGTCAGGCGCAACGCTTGTCTTGGCCATTCTTGCTTGCGCTCCTATGGCTCCAGTGGTATCGACCGACCTTCCATCTCTATTTTTGTTCGTAATTGGTCTCTCCATCTACCTTTTAGTGGAGATTGCTTTTGTCGGGGCAGTAGGGTCTATGTCTCGCGTGGGCCTCCTAGCTTTGGCAGGCCTTGCGCTTGGGACGTCAGCCTCCCTTCGCCAAACATATATTGTGATTGCTTTTGTTCTCCTGCCAACAATTGCCTTCGTCTTGCAAAAGCGACTACGTCAAGAGCACACTAAAGCAAGCGGAGTCGGCAATATCGTCCAAATTCGGGCCTTCATATTATCGACGCTGCTCGTATTGATTATCGCAACCACGGCTCTCATCACATTCGAATTCCTGCTCCTCCGCGCCTCTAAGGCCAGAGATTTTGCCCCTTCTGTAGTGCGATCTGTAATTTCTACAGGGCATAATCTGACGCAGGATAGATCGTGGTGTGGCGGTTGGTCCATGGAGCTTTCGCGTGTAGGACGTCAGCGTGCGACTGAGCCGTTACTCCATTTCACATGGGAGAGAATGCGTAGCACAGGTTGGTCAAATCTACCAGTACTTTACCGGTGTAAACTTCGTCGCTTCCTTGGGTTCGCAGAGTTTGGAGCAGAATGGGCTCTTTATGCACCGAGTGGATCTAACGAGCTGCTCGCTGAAGCTATTAATGTTCCTATTGAGACAATAAATAGTGCAGCAACACAATCCGAAGTTTTGAGATCTCCGGAAGAAATTCGCTTCTTGATACAAATCGCTCCGATCTACCTAAGCTTTTATGAAACCATTGGAACCTTACTTAAAGCAGCAGCAGCCGCAATGGTAATTGGCTATTCTTTGACGGCGCGGCGAACCTATGGATCCGGGGCTGGTCTGGTGGTCTTATTTGTGGCCGCCTTGCCATTTTTTGCGCTAGTTGGGCTGCATGTTCTGCTGTTTGAGGTTCAGGCTCGATACGCGTTACCAATGTGGCTCTTACCACCTCTATCCGGTTGGCTTGCTTATCGTTGTTTTCAGAGGGTTCTTCCGGATTCCCGCGTCGGCGGTGTCTAAACTATCTATAGCTTATGTGTTTGACGGGCCGCAGTTCGTCCATGGGCTGTGCTAATGACGGCTACTCCGCTCGGTTCACGTTCGAGAGCATCCAGATCCTCCGTCAGATCCGTCACCTTTTGGGCGTGATAACTCGGTCCTTATCCAGCCGCCGAATATGGTTAAAGGCGTCGGCGCAGTCGCGGGCAACGCCTTAAACTCTCTGCCATGGTGATGCTCATATTCCTTTTAACTGCGAAGCTTCGGCCAGCATCTTGAGCAACGATGTTCCAGATTTCCTTGGCATTGGCCAGTCAACTATCGGCCAATGCCAAGGCGCTGTACCTTTGGCAATGCCGACCCAAAAACCAGGGCGAGCGGTACAAGCTTGGAATAGTGTTTCTGCTCAGCCGCATGATGCGCAGGTGAGCCCTTAGATAAGGCACGCCGTAATAGAGCGATCTTGGGAACATGGAGAGAGCTGCTGCTTGCCTCCCCGGTCTTCAGCGCGGCGCAGCAAACGGCTGAGCTTCTCGCCGGCCGCCTCCCCGGGCTCCGCCTTTGGGCTCGCCACAAAAAGCCTTCGTTGACTCAAGGCTTTAATTCTCCATCTTGTTGCGGTCGGGACTGCTTCGCTCAGAATGGTCGGCTGATGGGGAACCGGCGCGTTGGCTGGGTTGCTGGAGCAGGGCCGAAGAGGTATAGCGGCGTTTGACGGAAATCCGGTCAGGCTCGCTGGCTGGAATGTCCTTCCCTGGCGAAAGGCGCGGCACTATAGCGCTTTCCGGAGGTATGTGGTCTGGATCAATGCCCTTATAGAAGGGGCCGCGCTGTCCCGTGAGTCTGAAGCCGAGATTTTCGATGCACAAAGATACGTTGCTGAAAAAGCTGAACGACAAGACCGCCGTGATTGGTATCGTCGGACTGGGCTATGTCGGTCTGCCGTTGTCTCTTCGATATGCCGAGGTCGGGTACAAGGTCGTCGGCTTCGATATCGACCAGAGCAAGGTCGATGTTCTGAACCAGGGGCAGACCTATATCGAGCATATCGGCTCGGAGGGGATCGCCAGGGCGATTGCCAGCGGGTTCGAGCCGACCTCCGATTTGTCCCGCGCCCGTGACGTGGATGCGCTCATCCTGTGCGTGCCGACCCCTCTCAACAAATACCGGGAGCCGGATCTCAGTTTCGTTCTGAATACAGTCGATGCCCTCGTCCCGCATTTGAGGGCTGGCCAGGTCATGTCCCTGGAGAGCACGACCTATCCCGGTACGACGGAAGAGGAGTTGCGCCCGCGGATCGAGAAGGCCGGATTCACTGTCGGCGAAGACGCGTTCCTCGTGTTCTCGCCGGAGCGCGAGGATCCTGGCAACGCCAAGTTCAGCACGCACACCATTCCCAAGGTGTGCGGCGGCAGCACGCCGTCCTGCCTGGAGGTTGGCCTGGCGCTTTACGGGCAGGTGATCAACACGGTCGTTCCGGTGAGCTCCACCCAGGCGGCCGAACTGACGAAGCTTCTCGAGAACATTCATCGCGCGGTCAATATCGGCCTCGTCAACGAAATGAAGATCATTGCGGATCGCATGGGAATCGACATCCATGAGGTGATCCGCGCCGCCGCAACCAAGCCGTTCGGCTTCGTTCCGTACTTTCCGGGACCCGGTCTCGGTGGCCATTGCATTCCGATCGATCCCTTCTACCTGACCTGGAAGGCGCGCGAGTACGGCCTTCACACGCGCTTCATCGAGCTTGCCGGCGAGATCAACAGCACGATGCCGGAATGGGTGGTGGAGAAGATCGCCGATGGTTTGAACGAGCGCGAGAAGCCGATCCGCGGCAGCCGGATCCTCGTGCTCGGCATCGCTTATAAGAAGAATGTCGACGACATGCGGGAGTCGCCGTCGGTCGAGCTGATGACGCTCCTTCAGGCAAAGGGGGCGGAGATCGCCTACAGCGATCCGCACGTCCCGGCCTTCCCAAAGATGCGGCGCTATTCGTTCGATCTCAAAAGCGTCGAACTGACACCGGAGACGCTGGCAGGCTACGATCTGGTGCTGCTCGCCACGGATCACGACAAGTTCGACTACGACACCATCGAAAAGCACGCCAAGCTCATCGTGGATACCCGAGGGCGGTACCTGGGCGTTCGCAGCAATGTGGTGAAGGCCTGATCCCGCAGGTGCGGAATTCTGAAATTGTACCATTGCCTGGTCGTTGAACGCAGGCGGAAGGAGAAGACGTTTGGTGTTGCAGGTTGATAGCCCCAGCGCGGACGACGGATTCAAGGACGCGAAGTCGAGAACGGTCGGTTCGCAAGTGCTGGAGGTCCTGCGCGAGGTTCGAGATGGGTGGCGTTGGCGCGAACTTTGGATGACGCTAGGTTGGCGTGAGGTCCAGATGCGCCACCGCCGTTCGGAGATCGGGCCGTTCTGGAATACGCTCAGCCTGGCTTTCGTGGCGATCTGCATCGGTGGCTTGTACGGTGGGATCATGTCGCGTCCCACGTCAGACTATATCCCGCACCTCGTGACAGGGTATATGACATGGGCGTTTCTGCAGGCGCTGGTGATCGAGGGCAAGGATGCCTTCGTGAGCAACGCCGCCGCCATTAGGGAGATCGCCGTCCCTGGAACGGTGTATGTCTATAAGCTTCTCTGGAAGAACCTGATCATCCTCGGATTCAATTCTCTCGTTTACATCGGGGTGCTCGTTCTCTACCAAGTATCGCCGTTTCCGGCCGTATTTCTCGTGGTTCCGGCGTTGGCGCTCGTGTTGTTCAACGGGATTTGGGTGAGTCTCCTGCTGGGACTCATCAATGTGCGCTACAGAGACTTCGGTCAGCTGATCCCGAATGCGATGCGTCTCGCTTTCTTTGTAACCCCCATTCTCTGGTATCCAGACAGCGTCAGTGGGCTCCGGGCCATTTTCGTGTACCTTAACCCGTTCTACTACTTCATTGAACTGGTGCGTGCGCCGCTTCTGGGACAAGTGCCGGGCGCCTTAATCTGGACCGTAGCCAGCGGCATCACGCTGGTCGGCTGGGGCATTACACTGCCGATCTACGCCCATTGGCGTCGGCGGATTGCGTTCTGGATTTAGGGGCGGATCATGGCTCTGATCAAGCTTGAGAACATATCGCTCGAATTTCCAGTTCAGGCGTGGAAGTCCGATCGGCGACGCTCATCGAAGGACGAGAGGCACATCGGCGGGCAACTGTCCTCGGGGCAGTCGGGACACATGGTGGTGCGTGCCCTCGATCAAGTGTCGCTCATGTTGGGAGCAGGCGATCGTCTTGCTCTGTTGGGGCACAACGGGGCGGGCAAGACCACACTTCTGCGCGTGATGGCCAAACTTTATGCGCCGACGCATGGACGGGCGACCATTCAGGGCCGCGTGGCGCCGCTGCTGAACCTCGGCTTCGGCATGGACATGGATTCCACCGGCTACGACAATATCTTCATTCGCGGCCTGTTCCTCGGAATGAGCAAGGCCGAGCTGAAGAAGAAGGCTGACGCCATCGCCGAATTCAGCGAGCTGGGAGATTTTCTCGATCTTCCCATGCGCACCTATTCCTCGGGCATGCGGGCACGCTTGGCTTTTGCCATCTCCACCCATGTCGAGACGGATATCCTGCTTCTGGACGAGGTCGTCGCGACGGGCGACGCGCGCTTCCTGAAGAAGGCGAACGAAAAGTTGGAGACGTTCGCCCAGGAGTCCAAACTTCTCGTCCTGGCCTCGCACTCCAACAAGGTCCTGCGGGACCTGTGCAACAAGGCCGTCCTGCTGGAGCACGGCCGCATCAAGGCTTTCGGGGATCTCGAAGAGGTCATCGAACAATATTCTGCCGCCGCCGGTGTGGATTCCAGGGACGGATGACGGCTCATGGCGGTATCGGGATGGCACCTCCAGGATCAGGGACATCATGCGAGCGGTCGGATCGCGTCGAAATCCGCATGGCCATGCGCGTCGCCGGCTCCGAGATCGCTGAGCGGCAAGGCCCTGGGTCGATGAGCCGGGATACGCAGCAGTCCCTGAGCCCGGAAGCCGAAGCGGGCGCCATGGCCGAGGCCGCGCCCCTGCACGTGCAGATCGAGCGGCAAAGGGAAGAGATCGCCGTGCTCCAGGCCACGGTCCGCCGCCTGCAGGCGGAGGTCAGGGGGCTCCAGGGGTCCTTGTCCTGGAAGGTCACGCGGCCGTTGCGGGCCCTGGCCCGCGGCCTTCCCGGACCGGCAGCAGCGGTCCAACGCATA
>NZ_JALJRK010000190.1 GCF_024519725.1 Microvirga sp. Mcv34
TCGCGGTGACTTCGGTGAGAGCCGCGTTCGGATCCGTGTTCAGGCGCATGCGCACGGAGACCGTGCTGATGCCCAGGCGGCTCTGCGTCGTCACGTAGTCCACGCCTTCCGCGCTCGACACGGACTTGGCGATGGGCGTGCTGATGAAGCCCTGGATCAGGTCGGCGCTGGCGCCCGTATAGGTCGTTGTCACCGTGATGGTGGTTTCCTCGACTTCAGGGTACTGGCGCACCTGAAGGTTCATCAGACCCTGCGCACCGAGCAGCAGGATCAGGAGGCTCACCACCATCGACAGGACGGGGCGGCGAATGAAAAGTTCTGTGAAACTCATGGCTGGTGCCTACTGGCTGATGCCTATTGCCCGCTCGCGAACTTCGTCGCGTCGAACTTGGTCACGTCGATGGTGTTGTCGATCTTGACGGTGGCGCCAGCCTGCAGCTTGTTCTGCCCCGAGGCGACCACCTGCTGACCGGGATTGATGCCGGAGACGACTTCGAGAGCCCCACCGCGACGACGGCCCGTCTTCACGAAGACCTGCTTGACCACCTGGACCTGCTGGCCCGCGCGCTCTTCCTGGTCGATCGTGTAGACGTAATCTCCGTAGAGGCTGGCGATCACCGCCGTCTGGGGCACGGTCATGACATTGGGCTGCTCCGGCAGGATCACCTCCACGTGGAGGAACTGGCCCGGAAGAATGGCCCCGTCTTTGTTGTCTTCCACAAGCGCCTGCACGGATACGAGCCGGGTTTTGGGATCGACCCGGGGATCCTTGCCGATCACACGGCCCTTGAAGGGTAGATTGCCCTCGGTCGTGCCGACGTGGACCTCCTGCCCGAGCGAGACCTCGGCAGCCCTCTGCTCCGGAACCGTGAAATCGACCTTCATCGAGGACAGATCCTGGAAGCTCGCGATGACGGTTCCCGGCTGCAGGTACTGTCCGACATCGATCCGCGGAATGCCGATCACGCCCGAGAAAGGCGCCTTCAGGGCCTTCTGCTCGATGGTCGCCTGCAACCGTGCCAGGCGGGAGCGTGCGGCCGCGAGCAGGGCGCTGGCCTGATCCAGATTGGCCTCCGTTCCGTAACCGCGGGCCGACAGGGTCTTGGCGCGCTCGAAGGAAGCCTCACCGAGCTTCACGGCGGCATGGAGATCCTCAAGATCTGCGCGCTGGACTGCATCGTCGAGCTGAACGAGGATGTTCCCCTGCTTGACCTGCTGGTTAGGCTTGAAGTTAATGTGCTTGACAAGACCGGCGGTCTCGACCGCAAGCTCGACACCATTGACGGCACGGGCCGTCCCAATCGCGCTAATGCTCGGCGTCCAGGTCTTCGCCTCGACCTTGGCAGCCGAAACCATCTGCGGTGGCTGCTGCATATTGGCGAAAAACCGGGTGATCATTTTGTCGCGGAAAAAGTTGAACCAGATCAGGCCACCGCACAGTCCGACCGCAAGAATGAAAATAAAAGAAACGACAATTCGCTGCTTCATGAGTTTGTTCCGCAATGCTTCAGGTCCGGTGTGGCCGAGCCCGATGTATTACTGAGACGGCTTGGGTGCAGTTGAAAGATCGGAGATCATAGATGGGGTTGGATAGCCAGCCAATGCCGTCGCAGAGTTCAAGATCACCCAAGCCGTCTCAATAATTGAAACCTTTGAGCGGCGATTGAGTGCAGCATCCCTTGACGCTCTCGCCAAGAAGGTCTTTTATAGACCGGCTGGACGGTTAAGCGCAAGTACAACAATTCTTAATGCAGTTTAAAGAACATGTTGGAATGCAGGAGAGGCCGCAGGAGGTCTCGAGACAAGATCCTTGATGCGGCGGCAGAATTGATTCGGGAGATCGGCTCAGGACGCTTAACCCTCGATGGGGTCGCTGAGCGTGCGGGCCTGAGCAAGGGCGGGCTGCTCTACAATTTCCCGACCAAGGAAGCGCTGCTTCAGGCCATGATCCAGCGCCTGATCGACGAGGTTCAGACGGAGAAAGAACTTCTCCGCGAGACTGAACCGGCCGGTCCCAATCTGGAGGCGCGCCTCCAGATTGGGACTTGTCTCAAGATGCGCAAGGGCAAGATGCGAGAGATCGCAACCGGAATGCTGGCAGCCTCGTCCGAGAACCCAAGCCTGTTGGATCCTGTCCGCAAGGTTCTTAGAAGTGTGCGCCAGGACTTGAAGCGCGAATCGGACGACCCAGAAGCTGCTCTTCTGGCATGGCTCGCAGTCGAGGGGCTCAACAGCATGACCATGCACAACATCAGCCCATTCTCGGAAGACGATTGCGAGATGATCGGTAAGGCGGCGCAACGGCTCCTCGACAAGGGCATCGCCCGCTAGTGTTGTGTCACTGACGGGTGATTCCGAAATCTGGTCTGACGCGCGATGCTGCCCGGATGGGCAAGATCGAACGCATTGAGGATCCCGCCGCTGATCGGGAGCGCCTGGAGACCCTGGTCCGCCACCGCAACACGCCCCAGAAGGTTGTCTGGCGGGCTCGGATTGTTCTGCTGACGGGTGAAGGCCTGCGCGCCACCGAGGTGGCGGCTCGCGTTGGCACGAGCACTCTGACGGTGCGGCGCTGGCGCCGCCGCTATGCGCTGGCGGGCGTGGAGGGGCTTCTCAAGGACGCCTCCCACCCGCCAGGGTGTTTGATAGCGGAACGTTGTTGGGATCAGGTGAGTTGGGCGATTTAGAACTATACTTGGCGCTTCGATGGCTCGCGGCGCCCGCCGCGGGTCTGGTGGAGGATCTGATGCACTCCCTTCATCCCCAAGCCCGCACCACTCCAGCCGTTCGCCAGGAGATCGCCCGCTCGACCGAGTCCACCGGTGTGCTGGCCCGGCGCTTCAGCGTCACCGAGACCATCCGCAAATGGCGCAAGCGCGGGGCGCAGGACTGCCAGGATCATTCCAGCCGGCCGCACAAGCTGCCCTGGAAAGCCACCGAGGAGGAGCGGGCGATCGTCGTGCTCTGCGCCAGGCCACCGGCTTTCCGCTCGATGACCTCACCTTCATCGTCACGCACTTCCTGCCGCATCTCAACCG
>NZ_JALJRK010000191.1 GCF_024519725.1 Microvirga sp. Mcv34
GAAGGCTCCCACGATGTCCCTGCTGCCACACAAAGTTTATGACACAGTAGTACTAGGACGTTGGTGCGTAATTCGACCTGAGGTGTCGCGCGAAGACCGGCGTGAGGTATATAGGCAGTCGTTGGAACCCGAGAGCTGCATGCCCTACAAGGTCAATCAGGAGCACCGTCACAGAATCCCGAAGGCCCCCTACCACGTGAAGAATTGGCGCGACTACGATGCGGCGCTGCGTCGGCGCGGTGACCTGACGGTGTGGGTGACGGCTGAAGCAATTATGGCATGGACGCCGGCAAAAACGGGCCGGCGTGGTCGACCACAGCGATACTCTGAGACGGTGGTCGAAACGGGTCTGATGCTGCGGCTGGCTTTTGGACGGCCCTGGCGCCGGACCGAAGGCATGCTGGCCTCGATCCTGCGTCTGGTCGGCTTGGACCTCCCGGTTCCCGATCACACCACCTTTTCGCGCCGCAGCGTCGACCTGGCCGTCGCCAAGGCGGTGAGAGCAGCCACCGGTCCGGTGAATGTGGTGATCGACTCCACTGGTCTGAAGGTATTTGGGGCGGGCGAATGGCAGCGCGAGAAGCATGGGGGCAAAGGGCACCGAACTTGGCGCAAGCTCCACCTAGCCGTCGATCCCGAGACCGGTGAGATCCTTGCTTCAGAGCTGACGAGCACGGAAGACGGTGATGCCTCGCAGGTCGGCCCCTTGTTGGATCAGATCTCAGGCCCGATCGCTTCGGTTACGGCTGATGGCGCATATGATGGTGAACCCGTCTACCGTACCATCGCCCAGCGAGATCCTGCGGCTGCGGTGATCATTCCACCGCGATCAACAGCAGTGCCGAGCAGCACGGCCGAGACGGCGCCCACCCAGCGAGACCGGCACCTCCGGATGATCCAAGAACATGGTCGGCGCGGCTGGCAAAAGGCGGTGAACTATGGCCGTCGGTCCTTGGGCGAGGTGGCGATGATGCGCTACAAGACCGTGATCAGGCGGTGTCCCCACGCCCGGACTCTGCCGACGCAAAGCGCCGAAGCCGCGGCCGGCTGCAAGGCCATCAACGTCATGACCCGCCACGGTATGCCGGTATCACAGCGCATCACCTGAGCCCCGCCGCAGGCACAGAAGCGGTCTGCCTCTGAATTACGCACCAAAGTCGCTCAGCGCAGTCCATATCACGACCTCTAGCATGAACCTTCCAGGATCACTGGAGTAGCAGATCCAGCGATCGCTCCGTTCGTGCCACACCTGACCAGTGACAAAGGCTTCAACCAGGCGATATGCGCCGAATGCCGGCACGCCAATGAAGAACATGAAAACGAGTAGACGCCACCGAGCTTTGCGAAGGCTCTTGAACATCCGCTTTGCCCACTCGGGAGTTCCGTCGGTTTCGTCTTTAGGCTCCACAGCCGGCCTCAACCTACCCCGATATACATTTGGAGTGGGCAGACGACTTTGGTCAACCTCTACCTAAGAAGCCCGAGCCTATGGGCGATGTTCTATAAGGCTGGGGCGTAGGCAATAGACGTGATTGACCAAACGGCATTCCTGCGGTTCACTTGAACTAAGTAACAGAGGGTGTGCGATGTCAGCTAAGTGCCCAAAATGCGAAGAACCACTGCTGAGCGTGAAGTGCTACAGCGTCGACATTGAAAGCTCAGGCGCTCTACAGAGCGGTACAGTCTATGCTTGCCCAGCGTGCTCTGCCGCTATCACCATCTCGCTCGGAGCTCCGCCCTGTACCGCCCGCGGTTTTTGAGACACCGGATTGAAGCCTACGCGGCGAGGGCCGCGGATGGAAGCTGCTTGTGCCGGACGGCCTTCGGCGTCTGAAAGCCATGCCGGGCTATCAGCCAGGTGGAGTTGTAGCTCTCCCGGAAAGCCAGCAGCGCCTGGCGCAACTCCTCGATGGTCTCGAAGTGGCGCACCCACAGCAGGTTCTCCTTGAGGGTGCGGATGAACCGCTCCGCACAGCCATTGCCTTCCGGCGCCCGCACGAAGGCAGGCGAGCTCTCAATCCCGAGGAACCGCAATTCGTCCTGGAAGGCTCGCGACATGTATTGGCTGCCATGGTCGTGCCGGACCGACAGGCCTGAAGCAATCTTCTGGGCAAAGCCGCCAAAGTGCTCCCGCACGCCCTGGCGCAGCGGCTCGAGAGCCTCAAAGCGGGTGGCTTGGCGACTGGCATGAATGCCCACGCACTCGGCACTGTAGTGATCGACCGCCACGAACACGGCAGCTTGCCCTTCAGCCGTCCAGGCGGCGGTCATGTCGGTGCCCCACAGCGTGTCGATGGTCTCCGGAATGATCGTGCCGTCGTGATTGCGCGGACCGCGGGGTGAGCCTGTCCGGGACGGCGCCAGCAGGTCATGCTCGCGCATCAGCCGCAACACCCGGCGCAGCGAGGTGCGGATGCCCTTCAGGCGCAGGCGCGCCCAGACCTTCCGATGACCCTCGCCATGGAACGGACTGGCGGCCAGGACGGCGCGGATCTCGGCGGTGAGCTCCGGATCGGACAACGGTCCAACCGGACCTCGGCGCTGCCGGTCGGGCTGCGGCTGGCGATGCCGGTACACGCTGGCCCGCGCCACCCGCCAGATCCGGCAGACCCGGGCCAGGCCATAGGGCTGACCGCTGCTCGGCGAGAGGGCCTGGCTCATCGCCTCGACCTCCTCTGGGCTAAAGGGCGGCCGCTCTCCAGCAGGGCAATCTTGGCCTCCAGCAGTTCACGTTCCAGCAGCATCTCGCCGAGCCGGGCCTTGAGCCGCTCGCTCTCGAGCACCTCGGCGGTGGCCGGCCGGGTGGTCAGACTGGCCTCGCCGGCTGCCAGGAAAGCATCGCGCCAGCCGCTCAGCGTTGCGGCCGTCACGCCCAGCGAGCGGGAGACCGTGTCCAGATCCTCACCGCGCAGCAGCCGCAGAACCGCCTCGCGTTTGCGCTGGCGCGACATGCGCCCACCGCGGCCCGGACCGGCCG
>NZ_JALJRK010000192.1 GCF_024519725.1 Microvirga sp. Mcv34
AATGCCCCCGTGGTGAGAGACCGAATCGTGAACAAGGCGCCGAAACTCCATTAGGGTCCCGATCACCTCGCGACGTGGACGCTCCCGCACCAATGCGGAGAAGCCTCGGATATCGACTGCTAGGAGGCAGACGTGGCGTTCGGCAATCTCGGCCTTGTCCTCACCGTTGACCACCTCGGCGGCTATCCCTTCAGGCAGAAAGCGCGACAACAGCATGCGATCCCATTGCGCCCGCAGGATGGCTGCCCAGGCCAGCCGCATCCGGTGGACCGCGTAGAAGACGAAGCCTGCGGTGACGGCAAAGGACAGGAACCCAAGCACCTGTCGTGAAGCAAGGGGAGTGGGACCTCCGGGTGCCTCGAACGTCTCGGGGTTGACAAGAACGGCGAGTGCTAGGAGCCATCCCGCAGCTACGATGCCAGCAAACGCAGCCACGAGGTCGCGGCGCAGCCTGAGCCCGGTCTGGATGAGCAGTAGGAACGCCGGAAACAGGCTGACGGCATCCGTTGCGAGACGCAGATCGTGAGCATCCCGCGGCAGGTGGTCGGCAATGACATAGACTGCAAGGCCGGCGTCAGTAACGGTGGCGGCCCAGGGCAACCAGGATTGGCCTGCAGCGAAGCGCGAGGACAGCGCCAGCACGACCGTTGTCAGGCCATAGACCACCAGCACGATCCAGTGGCCCTCCCGGTGGCCGTGTCCAAATTCCAGGAGGGTGGCAGCCGCGAGCATCGCCAGCACCAGAAGGCGCGGCACGAGAGCCCGCCGGTCGAAATCGTTCTCCAGATGCGGCGGCAGCTCGTGAGCCGGACTTGGCTGGCGGACCGCTTTGTCCACACCTGTAGCCGGCATGATGGTTTCCTTTTTGTGGTTCTTGGTGGCCGTGGGCCGCTGCAGCGGCCGACGACGCTTGGGGTTATCTTCCCTTCTGGATTTTGACGAGGGTGAGCTGCCCATTGACGCGATCAGCCTGAAACTGCACCTTGTCGCCTGCCTTTACGCCTTTCAGGATCGCCGGATCCTGGGCCCGGAACACCATGGTCATGCTGTCCATGTTGAGGTTCGGGATCGCGCCGTGATCGAGCGTGATCTTGCCCGCAGCCATATCGACCTTCTCGACCGTACCGGAAACTAGAGGTGCCTGGCTGGCGGCCGGGGCCGCTTGGGCCGGGGCTGCGGTGGGAGCAGGGGTCGCGGGAGACGGGCTGGCTTGGGTGCTCTGAGCTCCCTTCTGGTCGAGCGGCCCGGAACCAGGAGGCGGCTGGTTGGGCTGGGCTTTGTACCCGGCCTCGCGGCTGCGCACCTGCCATTCCTTAGCCTCGCTAATCTGCTTTTGCTGCTCGTCAAGGATCTTCTGGGCCAACTGCCGCAACTGACGATCCCCGCCGTACTCGAGCTGGGTCTTGGCCAGATAGATCAGATCCTCATGGTGCGCGATGAGCATCGCGGCAAAATCCTGGTCCGGATCGCCGGGGAGCTTCATGTCCTTAAAGCGGTTGGTCATGACCTCACGGACCCGCTCGAAGGCAGGCCCCGCGCCCTGGGCAGGTTGCGCCAGGGCGAGACGGTCCGGGCCGACAGTGAAGCTGGCGAGCAGGGCTCCGACGGCAGTCAGGGTGGTGGTCAGGCGTTTCATGGTGGTCGCTCGCTAAACGGAGGAGAGGCCGCCCCGCAATAGTGGGTCTCGGGCACCGCTCGCGGGGCGGCTCGGGCTTACTTGCCCTTCTTGATCGAGGTGACGGTGAGCTGCCCGTTCACCCGGTCGGCGGTGAACTGCACCTTATCGCCGGCTTTGACCTGCTTGAGCATGGCCGGATCCTGGACGCGCCAGACCATCGTCATGGCATCCATGTCGAGGTTCTTGATCGGCCCGTGCTCGAGCGTGATCTTGCCTTGAGCTTCATCAATCTTCTGCACCGTGCCGGAGACCGGAGCTGCCTGGGCAAAGGCAAGGCTTGAAAGACCAAGGCTGGCCACCAAGCCCGCTGTTGCCATCGTCATACGCTTGAACATAGAAGATCTCCTTGAAGAACGAGGAAAAACGAGCCAGGCCGTGACGGTCCGGCTCATCTCTCCTGATAACGCTACTTCACGACGATGGTGCCTTTCATGCCGGACTCGTAGTGGCCCGGGATCAGACAGGCGTATTCGAACGTGCCGGCCTTGGTGAACTGCCACACGATCTCGTCACCCTTCTTCGGCTGCAGACGCCGGGCATTCGGATCCTCGTGCTCCATGTCCGGGTTCTGCTCCATCTGGATCTTGTGCTTGGCGTTCTCCTCAACTGTGGCCAGCACGAACTCGTGCTCCGCCTCACCGTTGTTGGCGAGCTTGAAGCGCACCTGTTCGCCCGCCTTCACCTCAACCTTGTCAGGGAAGAACAGCATCTTGCCATCGGTTTCGCGCATGCTGACCTGGACAAGCCGAGCCGGCTTCTTCGGGTCGCCGGGCTTGCCGTACGCCGCTTCCTCGCCGTGCCCGTGACCAGCGCCGCCAGGGCCCGCCAGAGCAAGGCCAGTCGTGAGAAGGAGGGCGGACAGCCCCCCGAGGAGTGTTGCAGTCTTCTTCATCGTGTCTGTGCTCCTTGTGCACCAAAGTCAGGCTAGAGAGTTCAACCTGAACGCCTAATGATTGCTGTGCCCGCCAGCCTTGGCCGCGCGGACAGGACGCTTGCGCCGATCAATGGCACGGAACTCCGTCGCTTTGACGCCGCTGTCGGGAGAGGTTGCCCGAGCAGGCTCGGCAAGCTTCTCGCCTTTCCACTCGTAAGCCACCGTGCCCTCCGGGTGCTTGTACCAACCCGGATCCTTGTAGTCGTTGTGGTCGA
>NZ_JALJRK010000193.1 GCF_024519725.1 Microvirga sp. Mcv34
CCCTCCTAGGCTTAATGGACCTCTGGATCGTAGGGTGATCCGGCCATCAGCAGGGAGGGTGGAAATCCCTCATGCTCGGTCCGCCACCGCACCCGGGGAGTGGCCTCGGAGAATGCACCGACCCCAGGCTCTACGGTTTGAGCCTGGTCGGTGAGATAGAAATTCTGGACCCAGACCTGCCGCAGCAGCTCAACAGCCGGGATCTCGCGCAACCATGCTGGTGCGTCAGGGGCTGTGATCGCCGCGAGCAACTGATGGCCATCGTGCCCGATCTGTTCAGCGTGGACCTGCCGCTTCGCTTCGCCCTGTGGGACATCATAGTCGTCAGCCGGCTTGCTATACCGCTGGATCCAGATGGGATTGGCATGAGCGCGCAACCACGCGGGTGCGGCGGAGGCCAAAGCATTCAGGGCCGCCCGCATGGTCTCGGTCACGCAGGCGAGACGGTTCAGGGAACGGACGGCTCCGAGCACATGCGTGGAGTCGGTACGCTGGCGGCCTCGGGCGGTCAGCAGCTTGTGCTCACGGCACAGGACCAGAAGCGTATCGAGGAGATGCTCTTCCAACCCTCCTGCCACCAGGCGACTGCGGAATTCGCTCAGAACAGAGGCATCGAAGCCAGGGTCGGTCAATTCCAGTCCTAGAAGGTACTTCCAATCGATGCGGCTGCGGACCGCATCGGCTGCCCGGCGGTCGGACAGGTTCTCGGCGAACTGCAGCAAGGTCACCAGCGCCAGTCGCCACGGGCATTCGGCTGGCCGTCCGCAAGGGGCGAAGAGAGGCGCGAACTGGGCGTCGGTGAAAATTGTCCCGAGGCGGTCGCGTAAGAGCAGATAAGGATTGCCACGGGGAAAGGCTGCACGGGCAACGCTTGCGGTCGAGGTTGGAACATCACCGCTCACGGTCGGACGGAGCGACATGGGAACCCTCCCGGTCTAAATCCAAGCCCCCTACAGCCTGAACGCCGACCCCGCTTCAACCGCTCCAACCCATTCGCCAGCAGTATCTAAACTGAAGCACGTCCAGGCGCGAGTTGCGCGAGCTTCCCGTAGAGCGCCTGCTTGATCTCCAGCACTTCGGGCACTGCCTCGACTACCAGATCGGCTTCCGCCACGCTCGCGGCGAGATCGGCGGATAGCGAAATACGCTTCAGGGCATCGTCCGCCTTGCCGCCGGCCGCCCCAACAACCTCCTTTCGATAGGTCTCAACGAGACCTGCCAGCCGCAGACGCGCTTGAGCCAGCGCCTCTTCACTGATGTCGTAGGCAACGACATCGAAACCGCTATAGGCGGTCTGGAACGCGATCTGGCTACCGAGCACGCCAGTGCCGAGCACCGTAACTTTGCTGATGTCAGTCATGAGTGCTCTTCTCGCTGCGTTCGTCCGTCTTCAGAATTCGTCCGTCTTCAGAAATGGCGCGGCGATCTCGGCGGACACACGGGCCGACTTGCCGGTCAGCCGGTCGATCAGAGGCCACTCCGACCGGGAGGCCACCAGCACCTTCCCGTCGGCGCCGGTAAACTCGACCCGAAGCGCGTAGCGCGCGCCGCGCGGGGCACCGTCCACCCAGGTGACAGCGATCGCCTCATCGCCAGCCCGTATGTTGCCGCGATAGTCGACCTCGTGGCGCAATACCGCGGTCACGAAGCAGTCGCGGTCCCCTGACCGCGCGGCGGCCAGCCAGTGGGCGACGGACGCATCCTGTATCCAGACGACCCGGGTCGCGTTGTTGACGTGCCCAAGCTCGTCGATGTCGTCCTCTTCGGCCTTGAATGCCATGTGGAAGCGGCGCTCTGCGTTGACCTTCCCGGGCAGCGGCGTTCCCGCAGCGTCGCAGCCGATCCGTCGGCGCTTGGAAACGACTTGGTTCATGACAGAGCCGGCTCCCGAGCTTTCAGCCCCGCCATCGCGCGGAAAAAGCCGACCAGCATCTCGTCGCGGGGGATGGCACCCTCGACATCACCCTGGACAGCCAGCCCCATCCAAAGCGCGTAGAGGCCGATGCTGGTTTGCTCCGCCAGCAAGGCAGGCCGCAGCGAGAAACGCCTGACGAGGTCGGCCACAAGCTCTCCGAACATCCGATAGCAAGCCGCCTTGCCCTCCCGGTGT
Source organism: Microvirga sp. Mcv34 (assembly GCF_024519725.1). Lineage (GTDB taxonomy): Bacteria > Pseudomonadota > Alphaproteobacteria > Rhizobiales > Beijerinckiaceae > Microvirga. Next base: position 2,111 of record NZ_JALJRK010000193.1, read on the forward strand.
CGCTCCGCAAAAGCCGGATCCCGTCGCGCATGAAGTTGCAGCTCGATCGAAAGCAGCGCCCATTGAGGCTCTTCGGCGAGCTTTGCAAGCCGGTTGGCGAGCACCTCGAGCGTCGCCTCGATATCGTCCCCGACGCATTGCGCGACGACATCGCGCAAGATCGTCACTTCATCCTGTATGTGGCTCTGCAGGATGTCGACCAGCAAGTCATCCTTGCTGGCGAAGTTCGAATAGAACGCCCCCTGCGAATGACCGGCAGCGCTGCAGATGTTGCGGATCGACATCGCAGCCACACCTTCTTCGACGATCGACGCATGTGCCGCCGCAATGAGCCGATCCCGGGTCTGGCGCTGTGTTTCCTTGCGCGTAGGCCGCATGCCCGCTGGTCCTTAAATAACCGCCACGCCGCTGAAACCTTTGTCATCAATCAGCGTTGATCCGAAAACCAGATATCATCTGATATTCTGAACGGGTGACGATTTCAAGGCTAAATTGTTCATTCGCCATCAAATCCATGCGCAAAGGAGTGGCCTTGGCTGAAACCTATATTTCCTACTCCCCTGATGTGGAGATCGTTGGCGATGACGAAGACCGGCTCACCGCCGAAATTCTCGAAGTCATGGCTTCGACAAA
>NZ_JALJRK010000194.1 GCF_024519725.1 Microvirga sp. Mcv34
CGCCTCCTGGGCGCCCCGGATCGCGGTAGCACCAAAGTCATAGATGGGGATCTGGAAATCGACCGACAAGCCGCGGCGCTTGGTCACGTCCCGCGTGACCTCAATGCTGCCCGCCTCATTGATCGCAACCGACTTTGTCCGGTCGTAGCTGCTGGTGGTGGCCAGATCAAAGGCGCTCACGAAGCGGGTGGTCCCGGCAAGGCCATACTGGCCGGCAACGGCCGCCAGATCATAGCGGGCTGCCTGCAGATCAACCCGGCATTCCAGCGCCCGCCGTTCGATATCCTGGCCGGTGGCCAGCCGCGCTGGCAGCGGCGGCAGGGTTCCGGGCAAACGGAAGGTGATGTCGCGGCCCCAGACCCCAAGCTGCCGGATCAGGCGCTCCCGCTCGACCTTCTGCTGGATACGGGCCTGCGGCCAGCCTTCTGAGAGCTCTGTCCCGTTGCTTTGCTTGGTAAGCTCCAAAGCAGCCTCTACCGTATCTGGTAAATCAATTCGAAGCTGGGTTAGCTCCCTTTCTGCTCAATGTGTCCAGGCATGAAAGTGTCCGATAGCCGAACTAATGCGGACTCAGCTGTAGTAAGTGTTCGTGATCTAGCTGAACAGATCGCACCAGGCCTTGTCGCGAGTGCCTTGGCTCAGCGCAGATTGCTAAGCCTGCCTACCAGCTGTAGATTTTGGTACGTAGGGACTGCGGCTTAGATTAATCTTGTGAGGAACAATGCGGAACTTGTTAACTGCGGTGGCTCTGGCGGGTGCTCTGCTAGGGTCGTCAGCTTTGCGAGCTGATGAGGCGGAGATCAAGGCTGTTAAGGCCGTGCTGGCGGCCTATAAGGCATCGGTTGAGAGGCTGGATTCCTCCAGCAGTGTCACTCTGTTCACAGAAGACTCGGCTGTCTTCGAGAACGGCGCGTCAGAGGGCACCTTCAGACACTACTTGGGCCATCACCTTGGGCCGGAGTTGAAGGACGTGAAGTCGTTTCGCTACTCGGATTACGCGGTGACCGTGAAGGTGGACGGACCGTATGCTCTTGCGGCCGAGACCTACCGGTTTTGGATGGAGCCTGCACAGGGAGGCGTGATCGAGCGTCAGGCTGTTGCCACCAGCGTGCTGCGCAAGGAGGGTAATGACTGGAAGATTTTGCAATCTCATAACTCTTCGCGGCGGCCAAAGGGAAGCTGAGGTCAACGCAGCCTGTTTCAGCCCTTGCTGAAAGGGCAATCCGCCTTGTATGATCGTTGCGATTACACCGTGATTTCGCGGCGTAGTTCCCTTACGAGGCTTTGGAAGCCTCTCCCTCCAGCCGTCTCGGATTGATCCGGACGGCTTCTTTTTTGCAGGTCAGACTGGTTGACTCACCTACGCCTTAGCTCTGGGTTCTGATCCTCAGGGTAAGGAGCACCTGTATTGCGTCTGTCCAGCATGCCCCCCACTTAGTCTCGTCGACGCGGCATTGTCCTCTGCTGCATGTGACCGTGACGATCCGGTGCGAGGTTGCTGCGCAGTTCGCCTCATAGACGTTTATAGCGCCCTGACCCTAGAGCAGCTCGATCTTAGGCGTCAGGCAACCTGCCAGCCTGAGAGTATTCTGTACCTGTGCGTCAGTCGCGCGAAGGGGGAGGGTCGTTACCACCAGGACGGCGAGGAAACCACCGCTCACAGCACCTAAAGTGCGAGTGTGCCACAGCATTGTCTATTACCTCAAATACTCTGAACAGGAGTGCCACGGGTGAGAGCCCGTGGGCAGCAGTTTGGCAGTCCAAGGTGCCACTTCGAGATTGCCCTGGCTCAAATGCAGACCCGAACCCAGGTCCGATGCGGTCCATGGGGCGAGTGCACCCACCTCCGCGTGAGAAAGCAGTTCCTATGGACAGAAGCGGTGTAGCCCCGGTAGCCGTAAGGCCTCCATACGCCGGAGTAGCCAAACCTGGCCGCAGCACGCGTCAGACCACCATAGCCCCGGCGCCGGTCGGTGCGGAAATGGATGGGGTGCCTGTGGTGATGAGCACGATACCGATGATGTCTGACAACGCCGCCGTGATGAGGGTGGCGAATACGGCTTTGAGCGCTCTCATGATCGCGGTGATGCCAGCCGCTATATCCAGACTGGGCTAATCCGGGCGAAGGCATAAGCATCCCAGCGAGCATAGCCACTACAAGAACCGTTATCTGACGCATAGCTGCCTCCTGTCGAGGACACGCACATAATAGCACGAGGCTCGCGAGAGCGGCACAACATCGCCCTTCCGATGGCACTGATCAGGGCCAAAGCTGTCAGAGGGCACTGGCCATCGAGCAGAACCTCGTCACTGTGGACGCTTTGATTCCTCCACTGTGACACAACAGACACCATTTATGGTCAGCCGTCGCAATGGGAGACTGCCATCTTGTAGTGTCCATGGCACACACGCTGTAGTCGAATGCGCAGAGATCAAGCGGGCATGTAACCGGTCCCCCCGCAAGTCCGAACTCATGGTCAGACGATCCCTGAACTCTCTGGTTAGTCAGGAGTAGACCAATGAGAGCTTGTCGTCATCGCTGCCGCACTCGTTTGCCATCCGCAGCTCGCCGAATCTCTTCGGCGGGATCGCTTCAGATCGGAGCTCGTGTACGAGGCACCGTGCACATTCCCTTGGCCTTCCGCCTCTCGTGCAAAAGTTCCCAAGGTAGACAATTTTATGGAGATTGATCGTAAGCGCGCAAATCTCTGCACCTTTTCATCGCTGATGCAGTAAAGGAGTCTGTG
>NZ_JALJRK010000195.1 GCF_024519725.1 Microvirga sp. Mcv34
GATAGCCTTCGAGCCAGCCCTGGCAAAGATGCTCGCTCAGCACCTCCAGCACCCGTCCCTCCGGCGCGAGGTGAACGTCCTCGGGCAGGATCGGCTCCATCCAGGCGCGGTCGGTCTTCTCGAACACGGCATCGAGGCGGTTGGAGGCGGTCTCGTCCGGACCGACCACCCGGAAGTTGCGGGACGTAGCGTTGAGGGCGACCACATCCCGGAGGTAGGTCCCGAGAACACGGGTGGCTTCGCCGACCACCTTTCCCGGCCCATCGACTTGGACCGCATATTCCCGGAACTCCGGCAGACGCAGGGGGCGCATCAGCAGGCCACCATTAGCGTGTGGGTTAGCGCCCATCCGGCGCTCGCCAACAGGTGCCAGCGCGGCAATCTCCGGACGCAGCCTTCCGGCCTCGTCGAACAGTTCCTCCGGCCGGTAGCTGCGCAGCCACTCCTCAAGTTGCTTCCGGTGGGCGGGATTGCGGCGGGTCTCAGCGAGCGGCACCTGGTGGGAGCGCCAGAAGCCTTCGGTTTTGAGACCGTCAACCTCTTTCGGCCCGGTCCAGCCCTTGGGCGTCCGCAGGACGATCATCGGCCAGCGGGGGCGCTGGATCTGCCCGCCTGCCCTCGCCGCGTTCTGGATTGCGGCGATCCGATCGAGAGCCGCGTCTATCGTAGCCGCCAGAGCCTGATGGACTGCCTCGGGCTCGCTCCCCTCGACGAAGAAAGGCTCGTGTCCGTAACCGATGAGAAGGCTTTCGAGCTCGTCGCGGTCCATCCGGGCCAGGATGGTGGGATTGGCGATCTTGTATCCGTTGAGATGGAGGATCGGAAGAACCGCGCCGTCGTGGGCGGGGTTGAGGAACTTGTTGGAGTGCCACGAGGCGGCCAGCGGCCCGGTCTCGGCCTCGCCGTCGCCGATCACGCAGGCGACGATCAGGTCCGGATTGTCGAAGGCGGCCCCATAGGCATGCAGGAGCGCATATCCCAGCTCTCCGCCCTCATGGATCGAGCCGGGTGTCTCCGGTGCGGCGTGACTTGGGATGCCGCCCGGGAACGAGAACTGGCGGAAGAGCTTTCGCAAGCCCTCAGCATCCTGCGAGATGTCCGGATAGATCTCGCTGTAGGTGCCCTCCAGGTAGGTGTTGGCAACCATGCCGGGGCCACCGTGGCCGGGTCCGCAGACGTAGAGGACGTTGAGGTCCCGCGCCCGGATGACCCGGTTGAGGTGGGCATAGATCAGGTTCAGCCCCGGTGTCGTGCCCCAATGCCCGAGCAGGCGCGGCTTCACGTGCTCGGGCTTCGGCTCCTCCCGCAGCAACGGGTTGTCCAGGAGGTAGATCTGGCCGACGGACAGGTAGTTCGCGGCCCGCCAGTAGGCGTCGATCCGGTCCAGCTCGTCAGGGCTCAGCGGATGTTGCGATGGATTCATGAGCACTCTTCCCGAAGACGTACCTCAAGGCCGGACATAGGCCTCGGTCGTGTAGCGGCGCATCATGCGCTGGCTGTTGAAGTAGGACGGGATCTTGGCGATACCCTGCTTCATCATCCAGACCCAGCGGGCACGGTCCTGATGGTAGAGAGGCAGGACCTGTCCTTCGAGCTTGGCATAGAGCGCGTCGGCATGCTGCCCGGCCTCCTCGGCTCCGTCCCGGCCGATGGACCAGCCGGTGATGCCATCGACACAGGCTTCGACCCACCAGCCGTCGAGAACGCTCAAGTTCAGGACTCCGTTCAGGGCCGCCTTCATGCCGCTCGTTCCCGACGCCTCAAGCGGCGGTTGCGGCGTGTTCAGCCACACGTCCGTTCCGGCGACCAGGGTCTTGGCAAGGGCTATGTCGTAGTTCGGCAGGAACGCCATGCGGATGCCGGGGGCGAGCGCGCGCATCCAGTCGTGGATCTCCCGGATGAGCTGCTTGCCCTCTTCATCCCGCGGATGAGCCTTGCCTGCCATGACCACCTGGAAGGGAAACCGGCCGTTGATCGAACGAATCCGCTGCAGATCTGAGAACAGGAGGTCGGGACGCTTGTAGCCTGTCATGCGGCGGGCGAAGCCCAGCAGAGGCACATCCGGATCCATGGCCACGCCCGTGCTTCGCCGGATCGCCTCCAGGAGGTCGTGCTTGGCCGCCTTGTGCGCGGCCCAGACATCCTCGTCCCGAAGGTGCTCGGCCCGGATCAGCACCTCCGGCTCGTGACCCCAGTTCGGCAGGATCTGTTGATAAAGCCGGGCGAAGGCTTCATGAGTCCAGGTTACTGGATGCACGCCGTTCGTGACGGCCGCGATCCTGTAGCCGGGGAACATCCGCTTGGTCGTCTCCGCATGGCGGCGCGCGACGCCGTTCACATAGCCGCTGAGGTTGAGGGCCAGCCGTGTCATGTTGAGCCGGTCTTCGCCCGCCAAGGGCTTGAGTTCGTCGAGAGGGACGAAATCCGCCCCCAGGACACGTCTGACGTCGTCATAGGAGAAGCGGTCATGTCCGGCCTCGACGGGCGTGTGGGTGGTGAACACGCACATGTCGCGGACGTGGTCGACCTCATGGGCCAGCCGATTGGCGCCAGGATCGGAACGTTGCCTCCGCCGCAGCAGCTCCAGGGTCAGGAAGGCCGCATGCCCCTCGTTGAGGTGGTAGGTCCCGATGCTG
>NZ_JALJRK010000196.1 GCF_024519725.1 Microvirga sp. Mcv34
TGCGGATTCCGACGCAATCCGGACAGGTATTCCGATTTGAAGCCGGACAGCATTCCGGAATGAAGTCGGACACCGTTCCAATCAATTTCCGGACACTTTCTTCCCTCTGACGATCCCCTGGGTCAGCAACTCGGGCATCACCCTCCTCACGTCATCGAGGAGAACGGAATGCCTGCCAAGAGGAAGCTGACCATGAGACAGTTGAGGCAAATGCTGCGCCTTGCCAATGACGGCGTGAGCGTGCGCGACATCGCCGAGAGGCTCGGGATCGCGCGCAGCACCGTCCAGGAGAACCTCAAGCGCGCCGAACAGGCCGGCTTGAGCTGGCCCTTGCCCGGCGCGCTGACCGACGAGGCGCTGGAGAACAGGCTCTTCGCCCGCGCCGGCGTCAAGCAGGGACAGCGGCGCCGGCCCGAGCCCCACTGGGCCGATGCGGTCGTCGAGTTGAGAAAGCCCGGCGTCACGCTGCAAATTCTCTGGGAGGAGTATCGGGCCGTCCATCCCAACGGCTATGGCTACAGCCGCTACTGTGAGCTCTTCCGCTCCTTCGAGGGCCGGCTCTCGCCGACCATGCGCCAGGACCATGTCGCGGGCGACAAAGTGTTCGTCGACTATTCCGGCAAGAAGCTCGCCATCGTCGACCCCCGCACCGGCGAGATCCGCCACGCCGAGATCTTCGTCGCCGTACTCGGCGCCTCCAACTTCACCTATGCCGAGGCGACCTGGACCCAGACCCTGCCGGACTGGATCGGCGCGCACGGGCGTATGTTCCGCTTCTTCGGCGGCGTCCCGCGTCTGATCGTGCCGGACAACCTCAAGTCGGGTGTCAACCGGGCCTCGTTCTACGATCCCGAGATCAACCGCAGCTACGGCATGATGGCCGCGCATTATGGCGTCGGCGTTCTGCCGGCGCGGCCCCGAAAGCCCAAGGACAAAGCCAAAGTGGAGAATGGCGTGCGCTTTGCCCAGGCCTGCATTCTCGGACGGCTGCGGCACCAGACCTTCTTCTCGCTGGCCGAGGCCAATGCGGCGATTGCCGGCGCGTGTGATCGCATCAACGATCATGTCGTACGCCGCCTCGGCGTCAGCCGCCGGCATCTCTTCGAGACGATCGAGCGCCAGGCGCTCGCCCCGCTGCCGGGCGACGACTACGAGTTTGCCGAATGGCGCTTCGCCCGGGTCGGCACGGACTATCACGTCGAGTACGAGAACTTCTTCTATTCCGTCCCGCATGGCCTGATCCGCGCGCAGGTCGATCTGCGCGCCACCAGCCGCACGATCGAGATCTTCCACCGCGGCCAGCGCGTGGCAGCCCATCAGCGCCGCTATGGTGGGCGCCGGCACGGCACCGATCCGGACCACATGCCGAGCTCGCATCGGCGCTATGCCGACTGGACCCCGGAGCGCTTCTGTCGCTGGGCGGCGTCGGTCGGCCCGCAGACCGAAGGCCTGATCACGGCCATTCTGGCGCACCGCCCGCATCCCGAGCAGGGCTTTCGGACCTGTCTCGGGGTGTTGCGCCTGTTGCGCGATCTCGATGCTGCTCGCGCCGAAGCGGTGTCGGCCCGCGCTCTCCAGATCGGTGCGCTCACCTACAAGAGCATCGCCTCCATCCTGGCCAACCGGCTTTCCGCCCAACCCGCCCGCGACCCTGAGCCTACCGCCATTCTGGAGCACGCCAACCTGCGCGGCCCCGGCTACTTCCACTAAGGAGACCCTGCATGCTGACCCATCCCACTCTCGCCCTGCTGACCGACCTTGGTCTTCACGGCATGGCCACAGCCTTCAAGGATCTGCAATCCCAGCCCGAGGCGCGCGCTCTCGAGCATGGCGACTGGCTTGTGCTCCTGCTCGAGCGCGAGGCGACTCTGCGCTGTCAGAAGCGCTTCGAGAGCCGGGCCCGGGCGGCTCGCCTGCGCCATGACGCTCATGTCGAGGATGTCGACTTCAGGGCGGCGCGCGGTCTCGATCGCGGGCTCTTCCTCAAGCTGTCCGGCTGCGACTGGATCCGCGAGCGACGCGGGCTCCTGCTGACCGGGCCGGCCGGGGTCGGCAAAAGCTGGTTGGCGTGCGCGCTGGGCCAGAAGGCCTGCCGGGAGGACTTCTCGGTGGCCTATCACCGTGCTCCCAGGTTGTTTGCGGCGCTTTCTCTGGCGCGGGGCGACGGCCGCTACGCGCGGATGCTCAAGGCGCTGGCCCGCGTGGACCTGCTCATTCTTGATGATTGGGGCCCTGAGAAACTCGATGACGATCAGCGGCGGGATCTGCTCGAGATCGTCGAGGACCGGTACGAGCGGCGCTCCATCATCGTGACGAGCCAGATTCCGGTCGATCGCTGGTATGAGATCATCGGCAATCCGACTATCGCCGATGCGATCCTGGATCGGCTTGTCCACAATGCCTATCGGATTGAGCTCTCCGGCGAGAGCCTGCGCAAGCAGCGCTCGCCGGCCGCCACATCATCGGCCGATTGACGACCGGACGATCCCGATCCACCATCTCCCACGACCCAGGACCAGACGAGGAGAGTGTCCGGCTTCAGATCGGAACACTGTCCGGAATGAAATCGGAATAGGTGTCCGGCTTCACCTTGGAACAAGCGTCCGGCTTCATCGGAATCCGCA
>NZ_JALJRK010000197.1 GCF_024519725.1 Microvirga sp. Mcv34
GAATGCTGTCCGGCTTCAAATCGGAATACCTGTCCGGATTGCGTCGGAATCCGCACACAAACAAGCCTCGGGTGCTTCCGACTGGGCAATTGACCCCACTCCACCAGTCGATTAGCGGCCCTCAGATAAGTCTCCGGGATGCCATAGGCCGCACCGGTGCCAAAGCCATAAATGGGGATCTGGTGGTCGGTCCACAAGCCGCGACGCCTTGTCACGCTCCGTTTAATCTTGGTACCGTTCGCCTCGCTTACCGCAGCCGACTTTGCGCACTCATAGTGGCTGGTGCCTACCAGATCAAAGGCGCTCATAAGGCGTGTGTTCTCTGCAACGGTAAGTTTGCCAGCAACGGCAGCCAAATCATAGCGCGCCATCAGATCACTTCGGCACTCCAGCGCCTGCTGCTCGATATGCTATCAGACGCAAGCGGATGTCAGGCCCTGGAGCCCGAGTTAGCGGATCAGGCACTCGCGCTTTGCCCTCTGCTGGATCCGCGCCTGCGGCCAGCATGTTGAGCTCTCTGTCTCGCTGCCTTGCTTGGTAAGCTCCAAAGCGGCCTCTCCGTATGCAGTCAATCGATTCCAAGCCGGGTTAGCTCGCGTTCTACTCGATGTGTCCAGGCATGAAAGTATCCAACAGCCGAACTGACGTGGACTCAGCTGTAGTAGCTCGTGATTCAGCTTAGTAGATCGCACCAAGCCTCCTCGCGAGTGCCTTGGCTCAGAGCAGATTGCTAAGCCCGCCTACCAGCTGTACATCTCAGTGCCTGGGAATGCGGCTTAGATTAGTCTTGCGAGGAACAATGCGGAGCTCATTGACTGGAATGACCCTGGCGGTTGCTCTGCTAGGTTCGTCAGCTTTGCAAGCTGATGAGGCGGAGATCAAGGCTGTTAAGGCCGTGCTGGCGGCCTATAAGGCATCAGTTGAGAGGTTGGAGGCTTCCAGCAGTGCCACTCTGTTTACGGAAGACTCGGCTGTCTTCGAGAACGGCGCGTCGGAGGGTACCTTCAGACACTACTTGGGCCATCACCTTGGGCCGGAGTTGAAGGAGGTGAAGTCGTTTCGCTACTCGGATTACGCGGTGACCGTGAAGGTGGACGAACCGTATGCTCTTGCGGCCGAGACCTACCGGTTTCGGATCGAGCCGACGAGGGGAGGCGTGATCGAGCGTCAGGCTGTTGCCACCAGCGTACTGCGCAAAGAGGGTAATGAGTGGAAGATCGTCCAATCTCATAACTCGTCTCGGCGGCCCTAGGAGGGCTGAGGCCCACGCAGACTTTTCAAGCCCTTGCTGAAAGGGCAATTTACCTTGTATGATTGTTGAGATTACACCGTGATTTCGCGGCGTAGTTCCCTTACGAGGCCTTGGGAGCCTCTCCCTCCAGCCGTTTGGAACCGATCCGGACGGCTTCTTTTCTGCAGGTCAGACTGGTTGCCTCACCTACGCCTTAGCTCTGGGTCCTGATCCTCAGGAGAAGGACCTCCTGTTTTACGTCTATCCAGCATGTCCCCGCTGAGTCTCGTCGACGCAGCATTGCCCTCTGCTGCATGTGACCATGACGATCCGGTGCGAGGTCGCCGCGCAGTTCGCCTCTTACACGTCAGGAATGCCATGATCCTAGAGCAACGTCGGTTCTGACTGAATCGTAGGCTTTCCGGCGTGGCGGGTTCGTGATTCACTCATCTTGGCCCTCTTGGGAGGAGATGAGCGATGACCAAGTCCTACTCGCTGGATCTGTGCCGCCGGGTGGCGCGCTTTGTCGAGGCGGGCCATTCCTGCCATGAGGCTGCCCGCCACTTTGAGGTCTCGGTCGCCTTCGTGGTCCGGCTCATGGCGGCCTATCGAGCCACCGGCAGCCTGGCGCCCAAGCCGGAAGGCGGCTGGCGCTACTCCAAGCTCGATCCGCACCGGGAGTTCCTGCTCCGGCGTGTTGACGAGAAGGGCGACATCACCATGCCGCAACTCGCCGCAGAACTGCTGGCCCGCGGCACGAAGGTCATGCCCGCTTCGATCTCGCACTGGTTCATCCGCCAGGGTTACAGCTTCAAAAAAAACGCTGCGGGCCAGCGAACAAGGACGCTCCGACGTGCGCCAAGCCCGCGAGCATTGGCGCACGAAGCGTCAGCCGCGCATGCGCCAGGAGCCGCATCGGCTCGTCTTTCTCGATGAGACCGGCACCTCCACCAAGATGACGCGTCTGCGCGGCCGCTGTCCCAAGGGGCAGCGCCTGTATGCCAAGGCGCCATTCGGGCATTGGACAACTCAGACCTTTGTGGCGGGGCTGCGCTACCATGAGCTGAGTGCCCCTTGGGTGATTGACGGGCCGATGACCCGGCAGATCTTCGAAGCTTATGTGGAGACCCAGCTTGCGCCAACGCTGTCGCCGGGCGATGTGGTCATCCTGGATAACCTGCCGGCGCACAAGAGTGAGAAAGCCGCACAGTATCTGAAACAGCGAGGGGCCTGGTTCCTGTTCCTGCCCCCCTACAGTCCCGACCTCAATCCCATTGAGATCGGATCAACGTGGAACCGCTGAACGTGAGGTTCCATTGACACCGCGA
>NZ_JALJRK010000198.1 GCF_024519725.1 Microvirga sp. Mcv34
CTCCCAGGTGCTCGGCGCCGCCCAGGAGCTGTCGCGGCATTCCCACGATCTCGGCTGCGAGGTCGAAACCTTCCTCCAGGGAGTGAAGGCCGCCTGAGGCATCAGCGACGGTCTCGCAGAGCCAAAGGGCCGCTGTTCGCAGCGACCCTTTCGTTCCACGACGAGCACCTATCCGCGATCCAGCGATCACTCCCGCAAAGCTCAGCCTGGCGCAAGCTCCAGGAGCTAATTCCTGAAAGTCTGAAAATCCTGCGCGTCGCAGGACGCGCGCACCGTCCGCCGGAATGCGGACAGGACAACGAGACGACAATGAGAGTGCTCAACAATCTCAAGCTGATTACCAAACTGACCATCCCGGTGGCCGTGTTCATCGCCGTGACGATCGGGCTGATCGTCTTCGCCAAGTCCAGCCTCGACACGCTCGCGAGCGCGACCCAGCAGATCGTCGACGTGCAAGCCGCACGGCGCAGCACGGCGCTCAGCGCCAAGGCGAACGTCAACGAAGCGGCGATCCAGGAAAAGAACCTGATCATCGAGACGCGGATCGAGCAGATCCTCCTCTATGATCAGCACTTCAAGAACGCCAAGGAGGCGGCGCTCAAGGACTTCGACACGCTCATCGCCCTGTCCGATACGCCGGAAATCCGCAGTTCCAACGAGGCGCTGAAACAGGTTGTCGAGGAATACTTCGCTGTCATGGGCCGGAGCATCGCCCACACGCAGCTCAATGAAAGCGAGGAAGCCTTCAAGCTGTCGACGGGCGAAGGGCAGGCCTTGCACGACAAGGCGATTCAGATGCTCGACCAGAGGATCGACGCTACCGTCCAGGCTCTCAACCGGGAGAAGGTCCAGGCGGCCGATCTCGCCTCGTTCACCTCGACACAGCTGATCGCCGCGTCCGTCATCGGCCTGACGCTCGCCACCTCCCTACTGGCGGCGATCATGGTCTATGGCGTTGCTCGGCCGCTGAACGGCGTGGCCGGCTCCATGAACCGGCTGGCGGGAGGCGACCTGTCGGTGACCGTGTCCGGCACGGAGCGCAAGGACGAGGTCGGAGCGCTCGCCCGCTCGCTGCAGGTGTTCAAGGACAATGCCGTCGAGGCCCGCCGGCTCGCCGCCGCCCAGGAGGCCGAGAACCAGGCCAAGATGCGCCGGGCCGAAGTGCTCGACCAGCTCACGAAGCGCTTTGAACTCAACGTCTCGGCGCTGACGCAGGGGCTGTCCTCGGCCGCCACCGAGATGGAGGCCACGGCCCAGTCCATGACGGCCATCGCCGGACAGACCACCCACCAATCCGTCGCCGTGGCCTCGGTCGCCCAGCAGACTTCGGCCAACGTGCAGACGGTGGCGGCGGCCACCGAGGAGCTGTCGATCTCGATCCGCGAGATCGCCGGCCAGGTGGCGCAATCCTCGCAGATCGCCGAGCGGGCGGTCGAAGGGGCCCAGCGTACCAACGGCACGGTCCAGGAACTGGCTTCCATGGCGGACAAGATCGGCGACGTGGTGCAGCTCATCAACACCATTGCGGGCCAGACCAACCTGCTGGCGCTCAACGCCACCATCGAGGCGGCGCGGGCGGGCGAAGCCGGCAAGGGCTTCGCCGTCGTGGCAACGGAGGTCAAGGAGCTGGCGAGCCAGACGGCGAAAGCTACCGATGAGATCTCGGCCCAGATTGCGTCCGTGCAGCAGGCGACGCAGCACACCGTGGCGGCCATTCAGGAGATCGCCCGCACGATCACCGAGATGTCGCAGATCTCCGTCTCCATCGCGGCCGCCATGGAGGAGCAGGGCGCGGCCACGGCCGAGATCGCCCGTAACGTTCAGGAAGCGGCGCGCGGCACGGAAACGGTGACCGGCAACATCGTCGATGTGCAGCATGGTGCAGGAGAAACCGGCTCGGCCGCCTCCCAGGTGCTCGGCGCCGCCCAGGAGCTGTCGCGGCATTCCCACGATCTCGGCCGCGAGGTCGCGACCTTCCTCCAGGACGTTAAGGCCGCTTAGACGAAGTCCTCTCCTCTCTTCGAGCCCAAACCTCCAAAGCCCGGCCCCCATGAGCCGGGCTTTTTTCTTTTCCGCTACGCTGAAACAAGCAGGGTTCGAGAGTTTTGATGGAATGACGGGACGTGATCTCGCTCCTGGAGAAGGGCCCGTCGCAGAGAGCGGAACGGCATGCTTGTTCGAGCGGGTTCCCGACCGAAGCCTGTTCCGTAAGATCGATGAACCGGGCACCCGCCCCGGCTTGAACGGATGGAGGCTCGCATCGCGATATCGCCTGGGCTGAAGACCCCCTCCGCGTCGAGACGTTGAGCGTTGGAGGTACCCTTCAGCTCGACAATCTGAATTCCTTGACCGGCTGAGCCGGATGAACGTCAATGACGTGTGACCTCGAGTCACTGCGGGCCCGCTCCATCGATGGAACGGGTCCGTTTGCTTGCGTCGGCCCGAAAACGCGAAAGGCGCCCGGAGGGCGCCTTGTCGATGAAGTTCCGCGATGGAAGGAATTGGAGCGGGCGAAGGGATTCGAACCCTCGACCCCAACCTTGGCAAGGTTGTG
>NZ_JALJRK010000199.1 GCF_024519725.1 Microvirga sp. Mcv34
GTAAGCGCGCAAATCTCTGCACCTTTTCATCGCTGATGCAGTAAAGGAGTCTGTGTCCGCAATGGAGACTGTGGACGCAATGACAGTGAATCGCGCGGAAGCACCGGGGCAGTTGCGGGTCGTCAGGGTTCTTGGCAACGGCAAGCGGTGGTTTGATCCGGTCGAGAAGGAGCGCTTGATCGATGCCTGCCTTGAGCCGGGGGTATCGGTGGCAGGGCTCGCGCTGGCGCACGGGATCAACGCCAATCAGTTGCGCAAGTGGGTCAAGCTGCGCCAGGACCGGGAGGCGACCGAGACAGCGGCGGTGATGCCGAGCTGCGCGCCGTCAGCCTTCGTTCCGGTGGTTGAGGCCGCGCCGATGGCGCGGCTGCCGGCCCCGTCAGCGCGGCCGCCAGCGGCACGGGTCCGCGTGACGGCGTCGCTGCCGAACGGGGTGCGGCTGGAGCTGGACGATGCGGATGCGCAGGTTCTGGCGGCGATGATCGAAGCGCTGGGGCGGTGCCATGTTCCGGCTCGCTGATGATCTGCGCGTCTATCTCCACCGGGAGCCGATCGACTTCCGGGCCGGGATCAACAGCCTGGCGATCCTGGTCGAGCAGGCGATGGGCCTCAACCCGTTCGAGCGCGTAGTGTTTGCCTTCTGCAACCGCCGCCGCACCCGGATAAAGTTGCTGTTCTTCGACCGGTCGGGCTTTGTGCTGGTGCTGAAGGCGCTGACGCAAGACAAGTTCCGCTGGCCGCGGCGGCAGGAGACGGTGGTCCTGCTTGACGCCGAGCAATTACACTGGCTGCTCGACGGCATCGATCTCGACGCGGTGGTCCGCCACCCGGTGCGGCACTATGAATGTGTCGGGTGAGGTTGCCTGTTGACGTCAGGGGAGGCTTCCGATTCAACAATACGATGACTCAAGCCGGCACCCCGACCGTTGCGGAGTTGATGGCGCTTCTGGCGGCGCATACGGCCGAAATCACCGCGCTGAAGGCTGAGCGGGACATCCTCGCGCAGCGCGTCTTCAAGCTTGAGGAAGAACTGGCGCTGGCGCGGCTGCATCGGTTTGCGCCACGCAGCGAAAAGCACATGGATCGCGTCTTCAACGAAGCCGAGCAGGTCGCCCGCGAGGCCGATGCCGACGAGGGCAACGCCGACACCGACGAGGCGGATGCCGTTGAACTTCCGGACACCGGATTGCCGGCCCCCCAAAAGCCGGACGGCCAGAAACGCGGCCGCCGGCCCCTGCCGGCGGACCTGCCACGCGAGCGCGTCGAGTATGACCTTGCCGACGACCAGAAGAACTGTCCGTGCTGCAGTAACCCGATGCATCGCATGGGCGAGCTGGTGACCGAGCAGCTGCAGATCGAGGTGAAGGCGAAGGTTCTGCAGAATGTCCGGGCCAAATATGCGTGCCGACACTGCGACCGCACCGGGATCAGCACGCCGGTCGTCATCGCGCCGATGCCCGCGCAGCCCTTGCCCGGCAGCATCGCCACGGCCTCGACGCTGGCCTTCGCACTCGTTCACAAATATGTCGACGGCACGCCGCTCTATCGCCTGGCGCAGACCTTCGAGCGGGCCGGGGTTCCTGTCAGCCGTGGCGCTCTCGGTCACTGGGTGATCGGTTCGAGCGAGCGGCATCTGCATCGCCTCTATGACGCGCTGAAGCTGCGGCTGCGATCGCAGACCGTCATCCATGGCGACGAGACCACGGTTCAGGTGCTGAAGGAAAAGGACAAGGACCCCACCAGCACCTCGTACATGTGGGCCTACCGCAGCGGCGAGGACAGCGAGCAGCCGATCGTGCTGTTTGATTACCAGCCCGGCCGCGGGCAGGAACACCCGCAGGCCTTCCTCGGCGACTATCGCGGCATCTTGATGAGTGACGGCTACTCGGCCTGGCGCACGGTGAACGGGGCCACGCATGTTGGATGCATGGCTCATGCCAGACGGAAGTTTGTCGACGCCCTCAAGGCGAGGAAGAAACCCGGCGGGCCGCCGGCGCAGGCCCTCACGTTCTTCGACCAGCTCTACCGGATCGAAAGGCAGGCGCGGGACGAAGAGCCGGATGAGGGCGCAACGCAGGCCGACGCCAGACGCCGCTTTCGCCAGAAACATGCCGTCCCGGTCCTGAACGCCCTCAAGGCATGGCTCGACGCGATCGCGCCGAAGGTCGTTCCCGACACCAAGCTCGCAGATGCCGTCTCCTATACGCTCAACCAATGGGAGTATCTGACGCGCTACACCGAAGATGGCCGGATGCCGATCGACAACAACCTTCTGGAGCGCGACATCCGGATTTTTGCAACCGGACGAAAGAGTTGGCTCTTCAGCGATACAGTCCAGGGTGCCCACGCCAGCGCCGTCATCTACAGCCTGATGCTGACCTGCCGGGCCTGCCGCGTCGAACCCCTCGCGTGGTTGCGACACGTCCTCACCGAACTGCCACGGCGTCCCGGCGATGCCGATATCGAGGACCTGCTGCCCTTCAACTTCAACACGCGGCCAGCCTGAACCCCGCCTTGCGACGTGCTTTGAAATGCGCGCTTAC
>NZ_JALJRK010000019.1 GCF_024519725.1 Microvirga sp. Mcv34
GGGTGCTGTGCATCGCCGCAACTCACGACTGGATCAAGATCTAACAGGGCCTAGAGCATTTTTCGGTGAAGTGGGTCCGGTTCACCGTCAAAAAATGCGGTCAGACAAAGAAGAGAGGTGTTTCCACGTCAGTGGAAACAGCTCTAGCGCATCGGACGGAAAAGTGGACCCGGTTTTCCGGTCCATCCGATGCGCCAGTCAAGAGAAAGAGCATCGGATGAATCCCAAAAGTGGAAGCCACTTTTGGGTCCGAGGTTCTAGCCGTTGCGGCCAACCCGTCCGGCGGCACCAGCGGCGCTCTTGCCCGCCCTGCCTCTCATGGCATCGACAAATTCTGCCCTCCGAGCCTGCTCGGAGGGTTTTCGTTCAGGGGAAAGGGGGTTCGGAAAACGAAAAGCCCGCCTTGCGGCGGGCCTTCGTACAACTCTCGTTTCCGAGAGAAATTGGAGCGGGCGAAGGGATTCGAACCCTCGACCCCAACCTTGGCAAGGTTGTGCTCTACCCCTGAGCTACACCCGCGCTCCGCGATGCCGTGGCATCGTTGCGAGGCCCGTGATGTGCCCCAAAACGCGACGTATTGCAAGAGGGACCTGCCGATCTTTTCGCGGTAGCCCTTGAGCCTGCTTCATCCGGTCGCTAGAACGCGGGCCGGTACGGAGGTTGCAAGCTTGGCCCATCTGTCTCCCCGGGAACTCCTGGATCGCCTATCCTCCCTCGGCATCGCGGCCGAGACGGTGGAGCACGAACCCGTCTTCACGGTGGCCGAATCGGCTTCCGTCAAGGAGCGGATCCCGGGAGCCCATTCCAAGAACCTGTTCGTGAAGGACAAGAAGGGCCGCTTCTTCCTGATTTCCGCCAAGCACGACACCGCCATCGACCTCAAGCGCACCCATGAGGCCATCGGGGCCTCCGGCCGCCTCTCCTTCGGCTCGGCCGAGCAGCTGCGCGCGCTTCTCGGGGTCGAGCCCGGCTCGGTCACCGTCTTCGCGGTGGTGAACGATACGGACGGCAGGGTCACGATGGTGCTCGACGCGAATCTCATGGAGCACGAGCGGGTGAATTTTCACCCGCTGGTCAATTCCATGACCACCGGCATATCCCGGGAGGATCTGGTGACCTTCCTGCGGGCCACGGGGCACGATCCCCTCATCCTGCGCCTGCCGGAACCGCCGGTGGAATTGTCAGACGACGCCTGAGCTCCCATGTAAGGAGCGTTCTTCTCACCTTTCGAGGATCGCATGCTGTCCGATACCCCCGTCCCCTCCTCCGACGACCTCGTGAAGGACACCACCACGGCGAATTTCCGCCAGGACGTTCTGGCCGAGTCCATGCAGCAGCCGGTGCTGGTCGATTTCTGGGCCCCCTGGTGCGGCCCCTGCAAGCAGCTCACCCCGATCCTGGAAAAGGCCGTGCGGGCCGCCGGCGGCAAGGTGAAGCTCGTCAAGATGAACATCGACGAGCATCCGCAGATCGCCGGTCAGCTCGGCGTGCAGTCGATTCCGGCCGTCTTCGCCTTCCAGCGCGGCCAGCCGGTGGACGGCTTCATGGGTGCCCTGCCCGAGAGCCAGATCAAGAGCTTCATCGAGCGCCTCGTCGGACCGCTCGGGCCTGGCGCCGCCGAGGAGATCCTGGCCGAGGCTGACCGCCTGGCGGCGGAGGGCGATATCGGCGGCGCGGCCGAACTCTACTCCGCCGTGCTGGCCCAGGACCCGGAGAACGTCGCGGCCCTCGCGGCTCTCGTGAAGCTGCATGTGGAGGTGAGCGACTTGGAAGGCGCCAAGCGCTTCCTCGCCATGGCGCCGGCCGCGAAAGCCAACGATCCGGCCCTGGCCGGCGCGCGGGCGGCCATCGAGCTCGCCGAGCAGGCGGGCTCCCTCGGCGATCTGGCGGAGCTCCAGCGCAGGGTCGAGGCCGACCCGGTGGACCATCAGGCCCGTTTCGATCTGGCCGTGGGCCTGAACGCCCTCGGGCGGCGCGAAGAAGCTGCCAATCACCTCCTTGAAATCGTCCGCCGCGACCGCAATTGGAACGAGGACGGCGCACGCAAGCAGCTCGTCCAGTTCTTTGAGGCCTGGGGCCCGATGGACGCGATGACGCTGGCAGGGCGGCGGAGGCTCTCCTCGCTCCTGTTCTCTTGACGCTGTCCAACGCGGTTTAGGAGATCGGAATGGGAATGAACGCGGTATACCGAGGGCCGGAGGATTGCCCGTCGGTCATTCCCGTCTTCCCGCTTCCCGGCGCCCTTCTCCTGCCGCGCGGGCAGATGCCGCTCAACATCTTCGAGCCGCGCTACCTCGCGATGGTCGACGAGGCGCTGAAGACCGACCGGATCGTCGGCATGGTGCAGCCGGATGCGGACAACGACCCGCAGGCGAGCGTGCCGAAGCTCTACCGGGTCGGCTGCGCCGGCCGCATCACGCAGCTCGCCGAAACCGGCGACGGGCGGTATCTCATCACGCTCATCGGCATCGCGCGCTTCCGCATCGAGGAGGAACTGCCGGCGGTGAACCTGTTCCGCCAGTGTCGGGTGTCGTTCGATCCCTTCGCCAGCGATTTCACCGCCCGCTCCGGTGAGAACCAGGTGGACCGGGCCGGCGTGGTCAAGGCCCTACGCGACTTCGTCAACGCGGTGCATGTGAAGGTCGATTGGCGCGGCATCGAGGAGGCGCCCAACGAGGCTCTCGTGAATGCTCTGTGCATGATGAGCCCCTTCGGCGTGCGCGAGAAGCAGGCGCTGCTCGAAGCCCCCGACCTGAAGAGCCGGGCGGAGGTGCTCATCGCCCTGACGGAGATAGAGCTCGCCCGCGGCGGCGCCGGCTCCGACTCGACCCTGCAATAGGAAGGACCGCAATGGTTCCGGATACCCCTCAGCCCGAAACGCCCGCGCCCGTCGAGGCGACGCGGATCGACCCCAAGCTCCTGGAGCTTCTCGTCTGCCCGCTCACCAAGGAAACGCTCGAATACGACGCCGCCCGCCAGGAGCTGATCAGTCGCCGCGCCAGGCTCGCCTACCCGATCCGCGACGGCATTCCGATCATGCTGCCGGAAGAGGCCCGGCAACTGACGGATTGAGCGAAGCGCTCCGCTGTCATCCCTGACGCACGCAGTGCGGGAAGGGGATCCAGGATGCGGAGCGTGCCGGTAAATTCCCTTCCCCTCCGCTACGCATCCTCCCGGGAATGACGCTTAAGTGGTTTGCTTCGATATCGCCTCCGCCAGCGCCAATGTCCGCCTCGCCATTTCCGCATGAAGCCGCTCGACCATGCGGCCGTTGAGGCTGATGGCGCCCTTAGCCCTGTTCTCCGGCTGCTCGAAGGCCGCAACGATGGCGCGGGCGCTCTCGATCTCGTCCTCGGACGGAGCGAAGATCCCGTTGGCGGCCGCGATCTGGTCGGGATGGATCAGCGTCTTGCCGTCGAAGCCGCAATCGCGGCCCTGCTCGCATTCGGCGCGAAAGCCGCTTTCATCGGACAGGGTGTTGTAGACCCCGTCGAGAATGTCGATGCCGTGCGCCCGCGCGGCGGCGAGCGCGGTCATGAGCCAGGGCAGCATCGCGGCGCGCCCGGGCAGCAGGCGGGTGCGGGTATCCTTGGCGAGATCGTTGGTGCCCAGGACGAAGCAGGACAGCCGCGTGTCGACGTCATGCGCCGCGCTCGCGATGGATTCCGCCCGCAGGATCGCCTGCGGCGTCTCGATCATGGCCCAGATCCGGGTGCATTCCGCGGCCCCGAGCTTGCGCAGGCGCAGGCCCACCGCCGCGAGCGTTTCGGCCGAGGACACTTTCGGAACGAGGATCGCGTCGGGCGCGGCCGCGACGGCCGCCGCCAAATCGACCGCGCCCCAGGGGGATTCGAGGGCGTTGATGCGAATCACCAATTCCCGTCGGCCGTAGCCTCCGGCCTGAACGGCGGCGCAGACCTGATCGCGCGCCTGCTCCTTCAAATCGGGCGCGACTGCGTCCTCCAGATCGAAGATCACCACGTCGGCGGCCAGCGTCTTCGCCTTCTCGATCGCGCGGGCGTTCGATCCGGGCATGTAGAGGGCGCTGCGGCGCGGGCGAATCGGGATCATGGCTTGCTCCTCCTGCGGCCCACCGGTTTTAGGGGCGCAGCCCCGGGAAGAACAGGGTCGTTTCCGACGCTGGAGCAGCGGTGTACGAAAGAAGACGAGGAGACAACGGGCCATGTGGGTTGCAGGTTTGGACGGCTGCCGGGCCGGATGGATCGCGGTTCTGATGCGGCTGGACGATCCGGACAGCCACCGCATCATGATCGCCCCGTCCTTCGAGGCCGTCGCCGATGCGCCGGAGCAGCCCTCTTTGATCGCCGTCGACATGCCTGTCGGCCTGCCGGACCGAACGGCAGGATCGGGCCGCCTGCCGGAGCAGCTGATTCGCCCCTTGCTCGGTGAGCGGCAATCCTCCGTCTTCGCGATCCCCTCCCGCCGCTCCGTGGAGGCGACCGATTATGGAGAGGCCTGCGCAATCGCCGCCGCCACCTCCGATCCGTCGCGGAAGGTGTCGCGGCAGGGCTTTGCCATCTTCCCGAAGATCCGCGAGATCGACGCGCTGCTGCGGGCCCGGCCCGACCTGGTCCCCCGCGTCCATGAGGTGCATCCCGAGCTCGCCTTCTGGGCCCTGAACGGAGGCCGGGCACTCGACCGGCCGAAGAAGGTGAAGGGAGTACCCTACGGGCCCGGCATGGCGCTGCGCCGCGATCTGCTGAGGCGATCCGCGCTTTGTCCCGACAGCCTGATCGATGCGCCGCCGCCCCGCGGCGCCGCCCAGGACGACCTGCTCGATGCGCTTGCGGGGTTGACCGTGGCGCTGGATCTCGCGAGAGGTGGAGGACAATCCTTCCCCGACCCGCCGGGCCGTGACGCGCACGGCCTGCCGGTCGCCATCTGGACGCTCCGCAAGCAGCCCCAAGGTCGAGCCATGCCCATCACCCGCGCCGAGATCGAAGCGGCCCATGCCCGCATCGCCCCCCATATCCGCCGGACGCCCGTCCTGAACATGGCCAGCGCCTTCGGCCATGACGGGCCGGTGAGCCTGAAGCTCGAGTTCCTCCAGCATGCGGGCTCGTTCAAGACCCGCGGCGCCTTCAACACCCTGTTGTCGATGGACGTGCCGGCAGGCGGCGTCGCGGCCGCATCCGGCGGCAATCACGGGGCAGCCGTAGCCTATGCGGCGAAGCAGCTGGGCGTGAAGGCGCGCATCTTCGTGCCGGAGATCTCGAGCCCCGCCAAGATTGCCGTCATCCGCTCGCATGGGGCCGAGGTGGTGATCGGCGGCGCGCGCTACGCGGACGCGCAGGCCGCCTGCGATCTCTACGTGGCGGAGAGCGGTGCGTTGCGTGTCCACCCCTTCGGAGCCGAAAGCACAATGATCGGCCAGGGCACGGCGGCCCTCGAATGGGAGCAGGATGCACCCGCCCTCGATACAGTTCTCGTGGCGGTCGGCGGCGGCGGTCTCATCAGCGGGGTCGCCAGTTGGTGGGCCGGGCGCGTGAAAGTGGTGGGCGTCGAACCGGAGGGCTCTCGGGCGCTCCACGCCTCGCTCGAAGCCGGGCGGCCCGTCGACGTGGACGTGGATTCGGTGGCGGCCGATTCGCTCGGCGCGAAGAACACCGGCGATCTGGTCTATTCCATCTGCCGGGACACGGTCGATCACGTGGCTCTCGTCACCGATGCGGCGATCCGCGACGCGCAGCGGATGCTGTGGCGCGACTATCGTATCGCGTCCGAACCCGGCGGTGCGGCCGCACTGGCGGCTCTCGTTTCGGGGGCTTATAAACCCCGCTCGGGCGAGCGCGTCGGCGTGCTCCTGTGCGGGGCCAATGTCGAGCTCGCCAAGCTGGCCGAAATTACCCATCCTTGAAGGGAAGGACGCCCATGTTTCCCCAACGTCTGACCGAAGGTTACCGCGCGTTCCTCGATGACCGCCTTCCGCGTGAGAAGAACCGCTATGAGGCACTGGCCGAGAGGGGACAGTCGCCCGAGGTCATGATCATCGGCTGCTGCGACAGCCGCGTCTCGCCGGAAGTGATCTTCGATGCCAGTCCCGGAGAGATGTTCGTCGTCCGAAACGTGGCGAACCTGGTGCCGCCCTTCGAAACCGGCGGCGATTACCACGGCACCTCGGCGGCCCTCGAATTCGCCGTGCAGGCGCTGCGCGTGAAGCACATCGTGGTGCTCGGCCATGCCCGCTGCGGCGGCATCCGGGCCTTTGCCGACGACACGGCCCCCCTGTCGCCGGGTGATTTCATCGGCCGCTGGATGACCCTGATCAAGCCTGCCGGCGACCGCCTGGGCCCTCATGGCGGCAATCTCGACGAATATCTGCCCCGCCTGGAACGCGCCGCCATCGAGAACAGCCTGCAGAACCTGATGACGTTCCCCTGCGTCAGGATCCTCGTGGAGCGCGGCAAGCTGCAGCTCCACGGCGCTTATTTCGGCGTTGCGACCGGCGTCCTGCTCGTGCGCGATCCGGAGACGGGAGAATTCAAGCCGGCCGTCGAGGACGCACCAGGACGCATCTCGGCGTTCCGTGCGGATCCGGTCCGGGAATAAAGCCCGCGGGAACGCGCGGCCGTTCGCACGAAGGCCGATTGTCGCGTCGCATCCGACCTCTATATTCCCATGGGTGGCTCGGCTGTCCTGAGAACTATTCCTGGTTTGGCGCCGTTACCAAGGCAGGATGACCTGATGTCGATGATCCTTCGGACGGCGCAACTGAACCTTCTCGACCTTCTTCTGCGGGATCTTCCTCGAAGGTCCCGGATCGCCCCCCGTGCACGGTAACCTGAGAACGGCACCGGCCGATTTCCTGGCGGGCGGCGAGGAGATGTCGACCCTGATGGAAACGTTCGACTGGGCCGGCACGTCCATCGGGTCCATGGAGATGTGGCCCCAGAGCCTGCGCACCACCATCAGCATCATGCTGCGTTCGCCGATCCCGATGGTCCTTCTCTGGGGGCCGGACGGGATCATGATCTACAACGACGCTTACACGGTCTTCGCTGCCGGCCGGCATCCCCGGCTTCTCGGCTCCAAGGTCCTGGAGGGCTGGGCCGAGGTGGCGGATTTCAACGCCCATGTGATGCGGGTGGGGATGGCGGGCGGCACGCTCTCCTACCGCGACCAGGAGCTCACGCTCCACCGCAACAACGTCCCCGAACAGGTCTGGATGAATCTGGACTACAGTCCCGTCATCGACGAGACCGGCAAGCCCGGCGGCGTCCTTGCCATCGTGGTCGAGACGACCGAGCGCGTACAAGCCGAGCGCCGGATCATGGCCGAGAAGGACCGTCTGAGCGAACTGTTTCACCAGGCGCCCGGATTCATGGTCATCTACCGGGGGCCGGACCATGTCTTCGAGCTCGTGAACGAGGCCTATTACCAGTTGGTCGGCCGTCGTGAGATCATCGGCAAACCGCTTCTGGAAGCCTTGCCAGAGGTGGCCGATCAGGGCTTCGTGGAACTCCTCGACAATGTCTACCGGACCCGGGAGCCGTTCGTCGGCCATGGCATTTCGGTCTATCTGCAGCGCCATGCTGCGAAGGACCCGGAGGAGCGCTTCGTCGATTTCGTCTACCAGCCGATCCGCGATGGCGACGGGCAGATCACCGGCATCTTCGCGGAGGGCAGCGATGTGACCGAGCGCGTCCGCTCCGAAGAACACCAGCGGCTTCTGCTCAACGAGTTGAACCATCGCGTCAAGAACACCCTGGCGACGGTGCAATCGATCACCTCGCAGACCTTGCGCATGGCGGGCTCGACGAGAGCCGCCCAGGAGGCGATCGAATCGCGCCTGTTCGCACTCTCCCGCGCCCATGACGTGCTCACCCGCGAGAACTGGGACGGGGCGTGGATCAAGGAGGTCGTCAAGCACGCGATGCAGCCCTTCCAGACAGCCGGTCACAGCCGCATTCACTGTCACGGGCACGAGGTCAGGCTGCCGCCCAACACGACCCTGGCTCTCGCCATGGCGCTCCAGGAACTCGCGACCAACGCGGTCAAATACGGCTCCCTGTCCAACGAGACGGGCGAGGTCCGGATCAGCTGGCACGTGGACCGCTCCCGGGAACGGCCGCACCTGCTGCTGACCTGGGAGGAGAAGGGCGGACCGCCCGTCGCTCCGCCCTCTCGTCGGGGATTCGGCACGCGGCTCGTCGAGCGCAGCCTGGCGCAAGGCCATCTTGCCGGAGAGGCCAAGATCAATTTCGCTCAGAGCGGTGTCGTATGCACCATCGATGCGCCGCTCCTGGCCGCCCATGAGGAGCTGGCATCACTCACGTCCGAAGAGGCTGGCTTGTAAAAGGCTCACGCGTGTTTCCCTCTCCCTTGAGGGGAGGAATGCACCCGCCCGCTGTGGCCGCCACTCAGGCTGGGACAGCCCAAACAAAAAGGCCGCCCGGAGGCGGCCTTTCGTAACGGCTGGAGCGCTTAGGCCGCCTGCTTCTTCGGCTTCAGCAGGCCGCGATTGGCCATGGCCTCGGCGATCTGCACGGCGTTCAGTGCCGCGCCCTTGCGCAGGTTGTCCGACACGCACCAGAAGGACAGGCCGTTCTCGACCGTGATGTCCTCGCGGATGCGGGAGATGTAGGTGGCGTCTTCTCCGGCCGCCTCGTGGGGCGTGATGTAGCCGCCGGGCTCGCGCTTATCGACCACCATGATGCCGGGCGACGAGCGCAGGATGTCGCGCGCTTCGTCGGCCGTGATCGGGTTCTCGAATTCCACGTTGACGGCTTCCGAGTGGCTGATGAAGACCGGGACGCGCACGCAGGTGGCGGTGAGCTTGATCTTGGGGTCGAGAATCTTCTTCGTCTCGGCCATCATCTTCCACTCTTCCTTCGTGTATCCGTCCTCCATGAACACGTCGATGTGCGGGATCAGGTTGAAGGCGATGCGCTTGGGAAACTTCTTCTCCTGCACATCCTGCAGGGAATAGAGCGCCTTGGTCTGGCGGTCGAGTTCGTCCATGCCGTCCTTGCCGGCGCCGGAGACGGACTGGTAGGTAGCGACGACCACGCGCTTGATGGTTGCGCGGTCATGGAGCGGCTTCAGGGCCACGACGAGCTGGGCGGTGGAGCAGTTCGGGTTGGCGACGATGCCCTTCTTGACCTCGCGCAGCGCCTCGGCATTCACCTCCGGCACCACCAGGGGCACCTCCGGGTCGTAGCGCCAGGCCGAGGAATTGTCGATCACGACCGCGCCCTGGGCGGCGATCTTGGGCGACCATTCCTTGGAGACCTCACCGCCGGCGGACATGAGGCAGAGATCGACGTCGGAGAAGTCGTAGGTGTCGAGCGTCTTCGTCTTCAGGGTCTTGTCGCCGTAGGAAACCTCCGACCCCTGGCTGCGGCGGGAGGCCAAAGCCACCACCTCGTCGGCCGGGAAGGCCCGCTCGGCAAGGATGCTCAGCATCTCGCGGCCCACATTGCCGGTCGCACCGACGACGGCGATCTTGAAACCCATTGATCTTCTCCTGTTGTGGCTCTCCCCGGATGTGTGAAAACCCTATTCGGGTGCTGCCTCTCGCCCCGACGGGAGAGAGGACCGGGGACGACGAGGCTTATTCGGCCGTCGTTTTCACGGCCGTCGTGGCGGTTTTCGTTTTGCTCGTCGTCAGAGTGAGCAGCGCCATTGCCATCGTCCATCCAGAAGCCCGGACAGGGCTTCGATACGCTGCCAGCAACACACCAAAGACACGCTTTCGTCAAGCGTTTCCTCGGCCCCGCAGGCCTTCAATCGTCCGACAGCACGTCGGCCGAGAGATTGAAGCGGTAGAAGACCTTGTCCATCCGCTCGGCTCCCAGGCGCTCGTAGAACATCTGGGCCCGCGTGTTGGTGCCCTCGGTCGTCAGGTCGATGCGGGACAGGCCCTGCGCTCGGGCATGATCGGCAAGCCAGCGCATGAGCACGGCGCCCACAGCCTGTCCTCGGGCCTGATCCTCGACGAAAAGCTCCTTGACGAAGAGCAGGCCCGAGAGCCTGAAGCCGGGCCGCAACACCGCGAAGCAGGCGAGGCCCACCGGGTGGCCGTCCCGGAAGGCCAGGGCATAGCGCGTGCCTTCCGCCTCCCGCATGGAACGCTCGACCATGGCCAAGGTCGAAGCGAGGGACTGGGCGGCCTCCGGGCCCCCGTAATGCAGGTCCAGGGCCTGGACCAAGGCCGCGACCTCGGGGGCGTCGTCCAGGGTGGCGAGGCGAATGACGGTTGGAGGCATGCGGTCCTGGAGCGATTAAGCTTTGGTTTACCTTGCTTAGCAAAACCTTTCGGACCCTGGCCAGTGTCACGGTAGAACATGTTGATGACGTGATCAGCAGGGTTGATTGGTTCAAGCGATGCCGCGGGCGGTTTATGCCGAATGGGATGAGGAGGACGTCGCCGACTGGGTCGACGAACGCCCGGCCCGTCGCCCGCGCCGGAAGCCGCTCGGCTGGCTCCGCGTCATCCTGATGTCGACCTGCAGCATCGCCGGGCTGGTCTATTTCGCCCTGGAGCAGGAGCAGACGGCCGGCCCGCCGGGGCGTCGGACGGAGGTCCCCTCCTCGGTCCTGGTCGCGCCCGCGCCCGCCTGGAGGCCCCTGCCGCCTTCGTCGGCGCCCTACACGCTCGCTGGCGCGTCCAGCGCTGTTGCGTCGGAAGCGCGCGAACATGCGAATGGCGCCCGGGAGGATACCCTGGTCCTCGGGCGCTTCGGCGACTTCCGCTATGCGCAGGTGAGCCTGGTGCAGGGCACGGCCGAGACGGCCGGAAGCTTTTATATCGATATCGTCCGCCGGGCGGCACGCTCCGGCCTCGCGGTGGCGCATCAGGGCCAGAGCCGCATGGTCGAGACCAAGTTCGGCCCCGTGGAGGCGGCCCCCCTCCTCCTGGCGAACAAGGGCGAGCAGGCCTGTCAGGCCTTCCGCCTGCCGGATGCCTCCGCCGAGTTCAGCTTCCAGGGCTGGCTGTGCGGAGCCTCGGCGCCGGACGAGGCGCAGCTCGCCTGCTTCATCGACGGCATCGCCCTTTCGGGAGGCACGAACCCCTCCCTGAAAGCCGTTTTCGCCCGAGCGGAGCGCAGCCGCACGGAGGCCTGCGGGCCGGTTGCCCGCACCGCCGCGGCGCCGGTCAAGCCTCCGGCCCGACCGTGATCGCCACCCGGTGCATGACGTTGCAGCCGTAACCGTTCGGGTTCCAGTTGGCCGCACGGAAGGGCTGGGCGCGGCCCCGTGAATCGGTTGCCCGGGCAAAGATCTCGTAAACACCGTCGCCGGCCAGAGGCAGGGATACGTGCCAGCGCGCCCAGTCGTAGCGATTACGCGGCGGTGTCATCGCGGCTTCCACCCAGGTCGCTCCGCCGTCGATGGTCACGTCGACTCGAGCGACCGTGTCGTCACCCGCCCAGGCGGCGCCCCGGACCTCGATGGAACGTGTGCCGTCCCGGTACCGCGCGCCATCGGCCGGTGCGGTGACGATGCTGCGCACGGGCATCGATTCGAGGACCCGGGTCTCCACGCTCCGTCCATCCGCACCTGGGGCCAGGGGATGGACGGGCAGCCGGTAGGACAGACCCGTCATGCCCGGCCCATCGTGCTCCCGGTCGCGGATCCAGATCCGCGTGAGCCATTTCTGGCTCAAGGAGCCCGGCCAGCCCGGCACGATGAGACGCAGAGGACCGCCATGAATGAACGGCAAGGGCTCGCCATTCATCGCCCAGACCAGGAGCGTGTGCTCCTCCAGGGCCTTGGCGATGGGCATGCCGCGCGACATGGCCTGTTGCTCGTGGCTTCCGTGCTTGTCCGGATCGGCGCCGAAATGCCCGGTGAACAGACCCGTGTCCTTCAGGCCCGCCGCGCGCAGTACGTCGCCCAGGGAGACACCCGTCCATTCGGCGCAGCCGGCGCCGCCATTCGTCCAGGCATTACCCTCGGCCTTGGGCTCGAAGAAGGAGCGCCCGTTGCCCCCGCATTCGAGCACCATGCGGAAGGTCTTGTGCGCAAATCGGCTCTTCAGCTCCGCCACGGACAGGCGCAGCGGATGCTCGACCTCGCCGTCGATCGTGAAGGTCCAGGCCTCGGAATCGCCCACCAGCCGGGGCAGAAGGCCGTTGTTGCGCACGAAGAACCGCGCGATCGGAGTCGTCTCGTCATCGAGAAACTCTTCGGGCGTCTCCGCCACCAGCGGGGTCTCGCCCAGAAGGCTCAGACCCTTTTTTGCCGATAGTGCGAAACCAACCTTGGGTTTATCCTGCATCGGCTGTCGTCCTCCTCACCTCGCGGTGAACGTCACGCTTCGAAGGAACCATTTTATCGGCGTCGCCTTGTTCTGACAGTATTTGCTTGTGTTGACGGCGCACAACAGAAGGTCAATGCGCCATTCTTGGAGGTTTACCCATGCGCCGCATCGCACTTTTGGGTTTGGCTTCAGTGGCTGCGCTCACATCCCTTTCGGTGGTGGCTGATGCGCAGACCCGGGATCGCCCCCTTGTCCTCAGGGTTCAGCCTCGCAGCTTCCTGGACCCGGGACCGGCGGTTCCCGTGGGATCGATCAATCCGGGGATCAGCGGCTACGGGCAAACGCAGTCCTATCTGCTCAGCCCGGATTACGCTCCCAATCGCGATCGCTTCGGCCTCAATCTTCTGCCCGATCCGATCACCAACGGACCCTTCGTCGGCTCGCGCAATCCATTCCCGAGCTACAGCACTCCCACCGTCGAATCGACCGGTTCGATCCGCTGACCCTGTCACGAATGAGCCCCGGACCACGTCCGGGGCTTCTTTCATGGCTTAGGAGAGAGCCTCGAGTTCCTTGACGATGGCATCGCCCACGTCCTGGGTGCCGACCGCATTCGCGCCGGGAGCCGCGATGTCCTTCGTGCGGGTGCCGGAGGCGAGGACGTTGGCGATGGCCTTGTCCAGGCGATCCGCCTCGTCCAGCAGGCCAAAGGAATAGCGCAGGGCCATGCCGAAGGAGCCGATCATGGCGATGGGATTGGCCAGTCCCTTGCCGGCGATGTCCGGCGCGGAGCCGTGCACGGGCTCGTAGAGCGCCTTGCGCTGGCCGGTGACCGGATCCTCCGCGCCGAGCGAGGCGGAAGGCAGCATGCCGAGGGAGCCGGTGAGCATCGCGGCGATGTCGGACAGGATGTCGCCGAAGAGGTTGTCGGTGACGATCACGTCGAACTGCTTTGGCCAACGCACGAGCTGCATGGCACAGTTGTCGGCGAGCACGTGCTCGAGCTCGACGTCCGAGAACTCGCCCTTGTGGATGCGGGTGACGACCTGGCGCCAGAACACCCCGGTCTTCATCACGTTGAACTTCTCGGCCGAAGAGACCTTGTTGCGGCGTTTGCGGGCAAGATCGAAGGCGACACGCGCGATGCGCTCCACCTCGTGCGTGTGGTAAATCTGCGTGTCGACGGCGCGCTGGGAGCCGTCCTCCAGGGTCACGATCTCCTTCGGCTCGCCGAAATAGACGCCGCCCGTGAGCTCGCGCACGATCATGATGTCGAGGCCTTCCACCACCTCGCGCTTGAGCGAGGAGGCATCGGCCAGAGCGGGATAGCAGATCGCCGGACGCAGGTTGGCGAAGAGGCCGAGATCCTTGCGCAGGCGCAGCAGGCCGGCTTCGGGGCGAACCGCATAAGGCACGCTGTCCCATTTCGCGCCGCCGACGGCGCCGAAGAGCACCGCATCGGCCTGCTGAGCGCGATCCATGGCGGCTTCGGAGATCGACGCGCCGTGCGCGTCATAGGCGGCGCCGCCGACGAGATCCGTCTCGGTCTCGAAGCCGACGCCGCGCTTGCGGAACCAGCCCACGATCTTCTCGACCTCTCGCATGACCTCCGGACCGATGCCGTCGCCGGGGAGAAGGAGAAGCTTGTGCGTTGCCATGGGAGGGCCCCTGTTCTGTCGTGATCGAATGCAGGGTTCTTAAAAGACCGAATGCGCGCCTTGGCAAGCTTTTGTCGCGTCGTCCCTTAGGCGGAGACATCCCGGCCGTTTTCCTCACGCCGGTCCTTGGGCGTCCTGACGACCGTTACGGAGCACGGCGCCTCGGCGACCACCTGCGACGAGACGCTGCCGAGATAGCGCCTGAGCGCCGAGGAGGCCCGCGCGCCGATCACGATGTGGTCGACATTGTTGCGGCAGGCGTAGTCGACGAGGGCGGCGGCCGGGTCGGGCGCCTCCAGCACGCTGCAGGTGATCCGCTCCTGCGGAATGTCCAGGGACGCGCCCCAGTGG
This sequence comes from Microvirga sp. Mcv34, assembly GCF_024519725.1. Lineage (GTDB taxonomy): Bacteria > Pseudomonadota > Alphaproteobacteria > Rhizobiales > Beijerinckiaceae > Microvirga. Next base: position 14,236 of record NZ_JALJRK010000019.1, read on the forward strand.
CGGAGCTGGACGAGCCGCTGGACATGGAGGCTGTTGCCGTCCTGGTCCTCCAGGATGTCCACGGCGATGCGCGACGTCTTCAGGATGTTGACGCAGGCGATGCGCGCTTCGCCCTCGATCGACAGGATGCGGCCGACCATCCTGCGCAGGGCTTCGGCGAGATCCTCGTTACCCGGGGAGAGGTCGATGGCGGCCAGGATGATGGGCGCCCGCGACAGATGACCGGCGATGTCGGGCGTCTCGAGCGGCTGCGCCTTGCGCGCCTTCAGCCAGCGCCGGAAGGTTTTGACGCCACCGTCCCGCTCCATTCGCTCGGCCCGCCCGGTGAGCCGAACTTGGTCCGGGTTCTCCAGGTCGAGGGCGAGCAAGGCCGCCGTTGCGTAACGGTCATCCGGATCAACCTCCAGGCAGCGCAGGATCACCTCCTGCAGCCAGCGCGGGCAATCGGGATTGAGCGCCCGGGGCGGCACCGGATCGCGCCACAGGCGGCGGCGGATCTCGCCGCCGCGCGGGTTGCCGAAGGGGCGCTCGCCCGTGGCGAAAAAGTACATCATCACGCCGAGCGCGAAGAGATCGCTGCGCGGATCGGCCCGGTCCTGCAGCACCTGCTCGGGCGCCATGTAGGGCGTGGTTCCGAAGGGCTCGCGGAACTCCTCGGCCAGGAGGTCGGGCAGATATTCGTGCCGGGCGAAGCCGTAATCGATCAGAACCGCCTCGCCGGTGTCCCGGATCATCACGTTGCTCGGCTTGATGTCGAGATGGATCACGTGCTGGCGATGCAGGTCGTGCAGGGCATGCGCCACCTTGGCCCCGATGGCGGCGACCTCGGACCAGGGCAGAGGCGCCTCATCGAGGCGGCTTTTGAGCGATGCGCCGGGGATACGCTCCATGACGATGTAGGGCATCGGATCGAGCGGGCCCGTGGCGACGAAGCGGGGCACGTGCGGACCCGAGAGGCGCGGCATGATCATCTGCTCGGTTTCGAAGCACACGATGGGCAGCGGGTCGTCGCTGTCGATCAGCATCGGGATCTTCATGATCAGCGGCGTCGGATCGCCTTCGTGGCTCACCGCCCAGAGTTGCGCCATGCCGCCGGTGCCGAGATTCTCCCGCAGCTCGAACCCGTCGATCACCATGCCGGGATTCAGACGCCAGCGCATGCGTCAGCGGCCCTGTTCGAGGCGAAGCGCCAGCTTCTCCGGCAGGCCCGCCTCGCGCACCTTCCGGGCCGCCGTCGCCGTGTCGTAGGGCACGCGCAGGTAGCGCAGGGTCTGGCGGGCGGTGTCGAAGACCGCGTAATTCGCCGCCGCGACCCCGTCCCGCGGCTGCCCGACGGCGCCGATCACCGCCAGCCAGGTGCGGGTCGGCAGGAGCGGGATGTCATTGTTGGCCACCGGCGCGAAGGCCCCGACCTTGGCCGTGGTGCTCATGTGGTAGAGCATCGGCACATGCACATGCCCGCAGAAGGTGATGTGGGCGTCCACCCGGCTGAAATGCCGGACCGCCTCCATGAGACCCGACATGTAGTCCCAGCCGCGGGGGGCATAGCCGTTGGCATGGACGTAGAGGACGTTGCCCTCCTCGTGGGTGAGGGGAAGGCCGGCCAGGAACCGGCGCTGCTCCGACCCGAGCTGCGTGCGGGTCCAGCGGATCGCCTCCTGGGCGATGCTGTTCATGTCCTGGTCGGAGCCGTCGATGGCCGCGTCGTGGTTGCCGAGAAGCGCCACGGCGCCCTGGGCTACGAGCCCCCTGACCGTATCGACCACCCAGGCCGGATCGGCCCCGTACCCGACGTAGTCGCCGAGAAGGACGAAACGGTCGACCTGGAGCAGGCGCGCATGGGCGAGACAGGCCGACAGGGCCTCACGGTTGCCGTGGATGTCGGTAAGGAGGGCGATGAGCATGGTGTCAGTACAATCCCAAACTCATCGTCCCGCAACTAACCTATAGGGCCATGGGAGTCCGCGGGTTTACCCCCGCAGCGCTTCCAGCACCTTTCCGCCGGGCCGTCCGCGCGGCTCGAGGCCGATGCGGCGCTCGACGTCCTTGATGGCCTCGCGGGTCTTCGACCCGATTTTCCCGTCCACTTCGCCGACATCATAACCGCGCGCGGCGAGGAGGCTCTGCAGCTCGCGGCGCTGGGCGCGCGACAGGGGCGGATCGTCGGTCGGCCAGGCGGCCTGGATGCCGGGCAGACCCTTCAGGCGGTCCCCCAGCAGCGCGATGGCGAGACCGTAGGACTCGGCCGCGTTGTAGGAATAGACCGCGTCGAAGTTCTTGGTCACGAGGAAGGCCGGGCCGTTGATGCCGGCCGGGATGATGATGCCGGCCGCGTAATTGCCCGACAGGGGACGCCCGTCGACACGCTGCACGCCCATGGCGGCCCAGGTGGCGAGCGGCTTCTTGTTCTTGCGCCCGGCGAGACCCTGGTTGAAGTTCTGCGGCAGGCGCACCTCGTAGCCCCAGGGCAGGCCGTTCACCCAGCCGGCCTTCTTGAGGAAGTTCGCCGTCGAGTGAACCGCGTCGGGGACCGAATTCATGATGTCGCGACGCCCGTCCCCGTCCCCATCGACGGCGAGGCGCTGGAAGGTCGAGGGCATGAACTGGGTATGACCGAAGGCGCCGGCCCAGGAGCCGCGCAGGTTGGCCGGGTTGATGTCCCCGTCCTGCACGATCTTCAGGGTCGCCATCAGCTCGCCCTTGAAATAGTCGTTGCGGCGCGGCGCATAGCAGACGAGGGTCGACAGCGACTGGATCAGCGGACGCCCGCCGATATCCTTGCCGAAATTGGATTCCACGCCCCACACGCCCGCGATGGCATGGCGGTCGACGCCGAAGCGCGCCTCGGCGGAGGCGAGCGCCTGCCCCCATTGGCGCATGGCCGCGCGGCCGTCCTGCACCCGCTCCTCGTCGACGAGCGCCGAAAGATAGTCCCAGATCGGCGTCTTGAACTCGGGCTGGTTGTTCATGAGGTCGAGGATCGTCAGATCCGGCGTGACCCCGCGGGTGGCGACATCGAAGGCCTGGCCGGAAATGCCCTTGGCGGCCGCCTGCGAGCGCAGGCTGGACAGGCATGAGCTGAAATTCGCCTGGGCCGAGGCCGGGGCGGCCATCGTCACGGAGGCGAGACCGAGGAGCGCGGGAACAATGATGCGTTTCATGCCCGCGACCTTGCAGGCAATTTGGTTAATCTTATGGAAACGGAGCGGCGGCTCACGGATTCGTTAGTACCCGTCGCTCGCTTCCCTTAACCGAGGTCGGGATCGGGCAAGTCCGTCTGGATCCAGCGGTCGCTGACATGGATGTCGGTGGTTTCGAGACGCCCGGGGCCGAGATTGACGAATTTGTGCGGGATGCCGGCCGGTCCGAACACGATCTGTCCGGCCTCGCATTCGAAGCGCTCGTCGCCGACCGTGAAGAGGGCTCGTCCCTCGCGGATGATGAAGATCTCATCATAGGGGTGGACGTGCCATTTCGGCCCGACGCCCACCTCCTCGGTCGCATAGAAGAGCACGGTGGCGCCGGTGCCGAGGGTATGGCCCTCGACCCGGCCCTTCCAGAGCTCGGGATGCGAGGCCCAGTCGCGGCGATCAAGGATGCGTGGCTTTTTGTCGGCCATTGGCTGTCCGTCCGTAGCGCTTCCCCGGTGTCCGTCCCAGCGCGTCGGCAGCCGGGGTGACGTACCAGAGACTTTAAGCCCAGGCGCGCTCGGCGAGCTTCTTCTCGAAGCTGTCGATGGCGGTGCCCTTTTCCATGGTCAGGCCGATGCCGTCGAGGCCGTTGAGCATGCAGTGCTTCTTGAACGGGTCGATGTCGAACTTGACCGTGCCGCCGTCGGGACCGCGGATCTCCTGGTTCTCCAGGTCGATGGTCAGAGTCGCGTTGGCCCCGCGCTCCGCATCGTCAAAGAGCTTCTCCAGGTCTTCCGGAGAGACCTTGATCGGCAGGATGCCGTTCTGGAAGCAGTTGTTGTAGAAGATGTCGGCGAAGCTGGTGGAGATTACGCAGCGGATGCCGAAATCGAGCAGCGCCCAGGGGGCGTGCTCGCGGGACGAGCCGCAGCCGAAATTGTCGCCCGCCACCAGGATCTGGGCATTGCGATAGGCCGGCTGGTTGAGCACGAAATCCGGGTTCTCCGAACCATCCTCGCGATAGCGCATCTCCGAGAAGAGACCCGTGCCGAGCCCGGTGCGCTTGATCGTCTTCAGGTACTGCTTGGGGATGATCATATCGGTATCGATATTGATGATCCGCAAAGGTGCCGCGACGCTTTCCAGCACGGTGAACTTGTCCATGGTCCTCACATCCCTGAAGGCGGCAGCCGGGCCGCTGTCGGGTGCCTCATATCAAAGGGTTGCGAGGACCGCTAGGCCAACGATGGTCGCGGCATTGTCGAACGGTTTCCGAAACCCTCGGCTAAAGCCTCCTGCAGGCACGCGTAGGCCTTTTCGATCCGCTTCGGAATGTCGAGATGGGCAATGAATCCTTTCCCGTTCGGGCCGTATCCATCGGAATCGTCGCGTAAGCGGGGGATCTCCCCTATGACAAGCGCGAGAAAGCGATCCAGGGGCCAGAGTCCGGCTATCCCACCCAAGTTGAACTGCACTTCGTCTTCGACCAGACGAACGCGAGGCGTGAAAGTCGGCCAGTTGAGGAACGACACATCAGGACGGTCGCGCCAGATGTGCCGAAACGTGGCATCCACCCGTCTTTGCATGGTCGGATCCTGGATCAGCAGGATGGTCTTCATGGGCTGACTGGAATCTACATGCAACCTTCGGGAAAATTTGGCATTTTCCCCACTGTTGGTCGAATCCGGTTCGATCAGAAGACTTGAACGATCGATGCCCCAGAAGTTCAATCCAATGTCCGCAAGAATGTGCGCCTCGGCTCGACCTTCGGTGTGGATGGTCTGATAATCGGAATGGGCAGCCACCTTCTGGCGCAGAACCTCGGTCGCGTGTCCGATTCCGCCTGAGATCAGAAGCCTTGTACAGGTTCCTCTCCCTATGAGGCGAAAAGCACCTTCCGCTGTCTCAAGAACACAGTTACCTGCCAGGATAATGCAATCGATTGGACTTGCCGCAATACCCGCTGGCAGTTGGTCGCTTCCCCTCGGACCGAAATCGTTCAAGGCCAAGAAACCCGCGACATCGTTGAGGGCCGTCACAAGCGGTGGGGTAAAGTGGCTAGCCTGATCCATATAACACTCTGTCAAAAGTGACTTGGATGTGCGTGCCGGGTCGCCCGGATGGGCAAAAGGCACAACACTGATCATTCCGCTTTCGATAAGGGTTGCTAAATGGCAGAAGGTCTGCAAACGTTATCTAGTAACATTTGCGAGAGAACTATGTACGCCTTCAAGGATTTCAACAGGCAATACGCTCTTCATATCCGCAATCACAATCTCCTGTCTGGCGGCTTTCTCATCACTATCGGAGTAATTGGCGCCACACTTAATATGAGGCCGATGGTTATCTTCATAGCCCTACTCGGTTCTCTTCTTGCAGGAATGCTTGCCCGAGTGCTTCTTGTTTACGGGGACTATACGGGAGGCCTTCAATTCAGGCACGTATGGCTCATCTTACTGGGTGCGATTTTAAGTTTCTTGCTCTTGCTGTTTGCATATTGGGCTTTAACCCAAAAAGAAGTTCCTGATCACAAAAGAGGTATCTTAGCCTTCTTCATGGCAAATTTCCTTTTGATGCATCTCCCGTTTCTAATTGTACATTGCACAAAGCGATCAGATCTTCATCTTTAACCTACGTGAGAGATTCTTCACCCAGCTGCCGCCTCGATAGCCTCCATGTCCTCGTCGGAGAGGCCGAAATGGTGGCCGATCTCGTGGACGAGCACATGGGTGACGATGCTTCCCAGGCTCTCCTCGTGCTCGGCCCAATAGTCGAGGATGGGACGGCGATAGAGCCAGACCATGTTGGGAAACTGGCCCGTCTGCATCATGGCCCCACCCTGGGCGAGACCGATCCCGCGAAAGAGACCGAGGAGGTCGAAGGGGGTCTCGCAGCCCATCTCCCGCTGGGTCTCGTCATCGGGAAAATCCTCGACCCGGATCACCACGCCCTCGCAGAGCTGGCGGAACTCCTCCGGCAGGCGGGCATAGGCGTCCCGCGCCAGGATTTCGAGATCGTCAAGGCTGGGGGCTTGCAGATCGGCCAGAGCATTCATGGGATCAGAGGATCCTCAGCTGAACGAGAAGCCAGAGGACGAGAATCGCCACGCCCACGAGGGACAGGGCCCGCCCGATGCGGCGGCCCCAAAGTTCGATCGGATCGGTCCCACCGCCCTCACCCGCCCCGATGGCGTCCTTGGCGCCAAAATGCTCGCCGGCGCGCCGACCCATGCGGGCGAGCGCCGAGGAGCCGAGGGTGTCGGTGTCCCTCTGGACGCGCTCCAGCGCCTCGCGGGCCGCGTCGGCTTCGCGGGCGTCCCGGTCCCGATCGCTCATAGATCCCTCCTCCGGCTCCCTTACCTTTGCTTTACCATGGCGATTGCATCGCCTCTTCGCAACGGAACGTCTCGCACGCTTGGCCGTTAACAGGCCCGAACTGTCAACTGTTCATGAGGCAACAATGCGTAAGGTGTTTGGTATCCTGGCTGCGGCCGGGCTGGTGGTTTTCGGTGCCGGTGCGGCATCGGCCCAGGGTGTGGATGTGCGGATCGGCCCGTCGGGCGTCCGCGTCGCGCAGGAACGGCATTACGGCCATGGCTATCGGGACGGCTACCGCGAGCGGGTCGTCGAGCGCCGCGTGGTGCGCCCGGTCCGGTCCCGCACCGTCTGCCGGACGGTCATGGAAGAGCGCGTGCGTCGCAACGGCGTGGTCGTCCGCCGTCCGGTCGAGCGCTGCCGCCAGGTCGTGGCCGGCCGCCGCTACTGAGCTTGGACTCACTTCATGAGAAAGGCCGTGGCTCACCCGAGCCACGGCCTTTCATCTGTCTCTGATTTCGCGGATCAGCCGAAGGTGCGGATGTCCACGAACCGACCGGCGATCGCCGCCGCCGCCGCCATGGCGGGCGACACGAGATGGGTGCGGCCCTTGAAGCCCTGACGACCCTCGAAGTTGCGGTTCGACGTGGAGGCGCAGCGCTCGTGGGGCGCGAGGCGGTCGGCGTTCATGGCGAGGCACATGGAGCAGCCGGGCTCACGCCAGTCAAAACCGGCTTCCTTGAAGATCCTGTCCAGCCCCTCGGCCTCGGCCTGCATCTTCACGATGCCGGAGCCTGGCACGATCATGGCGCTGACGCTCTCGGCCACGCGCTTGCCTTCGACCACATTGGCGACGGCGCGCAGGTCCTCGATGCGGCCGTTGGTGCAGGAGCCGATGAAGACGCGGTCGAGGGTGATGTCGGTGATCTTCGTGCCCGGCGTGAGACCCATATATTCCAGGGCCCGCCACTTGGAGCGGCGCTTGTTCTCGTCCTGGATGTCGTCCGGGTTCGGCACCACGCCGGCCACCGACACCACGTCCTCAGGCGATGTGCCCCAGGTAACGATGGGCGGCAGATTGGCGGCGTCGAGCCGGATCTCGGTGTCGAAGAAGGCGCCTTCGTCCGTGCGCAAGGAGTCCCAGTACCGGACGGCCGCGTCCCAGGCCTCGCCCTTCGGGGCCTTGGGGCGGTCCTTCAGATAGGCATAGGTCTTCTCGTCCGGGGCCACCATGCCGGCGCGGGCTCCGCCCTCGATCGACATGTTGCAGATCGTCATGCGGCCTTCCATCGACAGGGACCGGATGGCCTCGCCCGCATATTCGATCACGTGGCCGGTGCCGCCGGCGGTGCCGATCTCGCCGATGATGGCCAGGATGATGTCCTTTGCCGTGACGCCGGGGGGCAGCTGCCCGTCCACGGTCACGCGCATGTTCTTGGCCTTCTTCTGGATCAGCGTCTGGGTGGCGAGCACATGCTCGACCTCCGAGGTGCCGATGCCGTGGGCGAGCGACCCGAAGGCGCCGTGGGTCGAGGTGTGGCTGTCGCCGCACACGATGGTCATGCCCGGGAGCGTAAAGCCCTGCTCGGGCCCCACCACGTGGACGATGCCCTGGCGGGTGTCGAGCTCGTTATAGTACTCGACGCCGAATTCCTTGGCGTTCTGGGCAAGGGCGGCGACCTGGGTCGCGGCCTCGGGATCCTCAATGCCCTGCGAACGGTCGGAGGTCGGCACGTTGTGATCGACCACCGCGAGGGTCTTCTGGGGCTGGCGCACCTTGCGGCCGGTCATGCGCAGGCCCTCGAAGGCCTGGGGGCTCGTCACTTCATGGACGAGGTGACGGTCGATGTAGAGAAGGCACGTCCCGTCAGCCTGCTGATCGACGACGTGGTCGTCCCAGATCTTGTCATAGAGGGTGCGGGGCTTGGCCATAGATCTCTTCCAACAGTCGAAAATAGTGGTCCAGCGTGTTTAGCGGCCTCTGGCGCCAACGGGAAGATGCCCTGAGCGCACACAGCCTTGAAACGATCGCATAGCAGAAGGCAGATGACGCGCAATTATATTTTTGTCGCGCCGGGCCATGGGCGGCTGGGGAGGGCCGTCTCAGCAAAAAGGCGCGGTTTGGAGCCGCGCCTTCGTGAATTCTGCCTGTGAGACGAGCCTTACTCGGCGGCAGCCGGGGCCACAGTCTTCTTCTCGGCGCGCTCGGCGATACGGGCCGACTTACCGCGACGGTCGCGCAGGTAGTACAGCTTGGCGCGGCGGACGGCACCACGGCGAACGACCTTGATGGATTCGACGTTCGGCGAATAGACCGGGAACACGCGCTCGACGCCTTCGCCGTAGGAGATCTTGCGGACCGTGAAGCTCTCGTGGAGGCCGCCGCCGGAACGGGCGATGCAGACGCCCTCATAGGCCTGCACGCGGGTCCGCTCGCCTTCCTTCACCTTCACGTTGACGATGACGGTATCGCCGGGCTGGAAGTCGGGAATGGTCTTGGCGAGCTTGGCAATCTGCTCCTGCTCGAGCTGCTGGATGAGGTTCATCGTTGTACTCCTGCCGTTGCGTGGCCCTGAGCGATCTCAAAACCCGCGGGATTTCGGCGTCCTGTTTTAAGTTGAGGCCGCGCCTATACAGGATATCAGGAGGATTGTCGAGCCAGTCTCGCGCATCTGCCCTTTTCCAACAATTTAGGGTTTAGGGAAGGTTCTAAAAGGAGAATCCTGGCTATACCCAAGAGCATTGAATCGCGACAGATCACCAAAATTGAATAGGTTTCGACGATACTTGGTTGGCACTACTCGCAAAGGTCCATCTGCCGATGGTGGTACTTCTTGTTCTCGCTCTGTTTTCAAAGGCAAATCCGTATCTTGAGAGATCCACATCGCTCCAAATGATAATTTTCCCTTATACTGCTCTTGATAGGTCCAGATATCTGCAAACTCCTTGTCCATCATTTCTGTAGAAAAATGCACGCATGAAGAAAGATTGCGCTCTTCTATGTCAGCAAAAATCGCTTCCCTTTCTGAGCTTACGGGGCCATGGTATCTCATATAAGTAACAGTATTCTTAGAAACTTTCCGTATCAATCGTGTCGGATTCCATGAGAAACTTCTAATTTCTCCCAAGAATGTTTCAGACGTGGCATGCAATTCTACCCATAGAAACTCTTCGGCTTTATCTAATTTACGCATAGCGTCCCGGACTATCTCACAAGCGTCCGCGCTACGAGATTCAGCGTTGCCTCGCACGGGTAAAGCAATGACAGCTGATCCAAGGACAGCTGCTAGCATCCATTGGCGGCTCACTCAGCCCTCCCAGTTTTACGTTATTAAATGTCGTTATTAATGAACGGAACAATTAAAGTGAAAACCGCAATTTTCACAACCCAGAGTCACAAATAAGGGTAATTTACGGACCGCTTCAGGCTTTGGTATTCATCTGACAGGGCCAAACCTGCAAATCTGGCTACTAGCCCATGAGATCCTCTCGAATTACCCTCTAACTGCTGAAGCGATCTCGGCGAACAGGTATCGCTCGAACCAATTCGGGAAGGCTCGCGCGAGCGCCTTGGGACCTTCCACCTTGAGCCCCAACCGCTGCGCCTCGGCGAAACTCATGTCACCGCGCCACCAGGCCACCAGCAGGGCAAGGCTGGCGCGGACGCGGAGCGGCTCGGGAAAGCCGGGGTTCTGCGTGCAATGGGAGGCTTCGGATGCCTTCAACAGCAGGAAGTGCGGTCGGTGCTGCCCTTCGATCTCGAAGCGGACGACCAGGGGCTCCGGCGGCAGGGCCTCTGGGCGGACGCGCCGCTGCATGTCCACGAGGAGCGGTTCGAGATCCAGGTCCTCGGTCTCGGGATGGCGCGGCAGCCAGCGCTGGCCCCAGGCGCCGATGGCGCCTACGATGCCCATCAGCTCCCGGCCCGCGTCCGTCAGGGTATATTCGGGCCCATGCTCACCCTCGATGCGCGCGACGGCGCCCACATGGACCAGCTCCTGCAGGCGCTCCGACAGCATGGTGCGGGAGATGCGCGGGATGCCGCGGCGGATGTCGTTGAACCGCCGGCTGCCGCACAGCAATTCCCGCACGACGAGAAGGGTCCAACGCCCGCCGATGGCCTCGTGGGCGCGGGCCACGGAACAGAACTGACCGTAATCTGCCATGGACCATGGGCTAGCATGATCGGGGACGCGGCAGAAGTCCGGATTCCGGACCTGACGGGTGTCTGGTCCCGGTCTACAAGGCGGAACTTCACGGACAAGGCCCATGACAGAGCATTCCGCCACTATCCTCGACCGCATCGGCAACACCTCCCTCATCGCCCTGCGCACTATCGGCCCAGCCGATGGCGCCCGCATTCTTCTGAAGCTGGAGAACGAGAACCCCACCGGCAGCATGAAGGACCGGATGGCGCTTGCCATGATCGACGCCGCGGAGGCGGACGGGCGCCTCGGGCCGGGAGGCGCGGTGGTCGAATATACCGGCGGCAGCACCGGGGTGTCCCTGTCGCTCGTCTGCGCCGTGAAGGGATACCCGCTCGACATCGTGACCTCGGATGCCTTCGCCCAGGAGAAGCGCGACCACATGGCGCTTCTAGGCGCGAGGCTGCATATCGTGCCGAGCGACGGCGGGCGCATGACGGAAAGACTAACGAAGGCCATGATCGAGGAGGCCCGCGTCATCGCTGAGGCGAAGGGCTCTTTCTGGACCGACCAGATGAAGAACCGGGACCAGATCGCCGCTTATCACCGGATGGCGGACGAGATCTGGCAGCAGACGGGAGGCCGGATCGACGGCTTCGTGCAGAGCGTCGGGACGGCCGCCTCCTTGCGCGGGATCGCCGAGGGGCTGCGGCGCCATCGCGATGCCTTGGAGATCGTCGCTGTGGAACCTGCGGAATCCCCGGTCCTGTCGGGTGGCCCATCGGGCGCTCACAAGATCGATGGGATCGGCGCGGGCTACGTGGTGCCGCTCTGGCAGGAGAGCGTGGCCGACGACATCGAGCGCGTGTCGACCGAAGACGCCACCGCGATGGCGTTCAGGCTCGCCCGCGAGGAAGGCCTGTTCGCCGGCACGTCGACCGGCGCCAACGTGGTCGCGGCCCTGCGTCTCGCCGAACGGCTGGGGCCGGATGCCACCATTGTCACAGTGATGTGCGATACGGGCATGAAATACCTGAAGACGTTCGGGGCAAGGCTCGCGGCTAACCTTCAGCCCGGATGACCCTCACACGCGCTCCAGGAACTCGACGATGATGCCGTCCGGATCCTTGCAGAACGCCACCTTGCGGATCAGTTCGGCATTCGCGGCCTCGCGCGGCGGCACGGTGAAGTCCACGCCAGCGGACCGAAGCTTGTCGTAGATTGCCTCGACGTCGTCGACCCGGAAGGTGATGTGACGGATACCGGCCTCGGTGACGGGAACCTCGCGGGCCGGCCCCTGGATCGATGCGGCCGGCTCGACGATCTCGAGCATGACGCCGCCGGTCTCGAGAAACGCGATGCGCCCGCCCTCGCCCGTGCGCTTGACCAGGATCTCCTTCAGCCCCAGCAACCCGCAATAGAACCCGATGGTCCTGTCCAGGTTGCTGCTGGTCATGCCCACATGCTCGAAACCCTGCACCATCGAAGCGATCACCTTATCCCTCTTGAATAAGTTCAGGCAGAGCGGAGCACATATGCCCATGAACCGCAATGCCGCTGCGACACAAGCCGGCGGCATTGCGGCAGCTCCCGCTGATGGCGTTTGGCCTTACTTGGTGGCAGGGGGAGCCATGGCACCAATCCTGGTCGCCATATCCATGCATTCGGCCTCCTTGCCCTGCTGATCAAGCTGCTTGGCCTGCTGAATCATCTGCATGGTCTGGTTGTTACTTTGGTTTTGAACCGTCGTGGCCTGCCCCGAGGGAGGTGAACCCTGAACCGCCGAACCTGTCGTCGCGGGCGTATCCAGCGTTGGTCCGGCCCCCTCCTGCCTGGCCGAAACAGACTTCTCCAGATCGGCAATCCTTTGTGTGCATGGCCCTGCGATGCCGGGGCTGGCGAAGAGGAACGCGAGGATCGTGCCAAGAATGATGCGGCTGATCATGTCGATCTCCCAGGATCGAGAGCCCCGCTGCGTTAAACCTTCTGCGGTGGCCGACGTTCCAGCATCAGGTCGGCTGTTCTTGTCCGAAGCATCAGCAGCGGAAGCGTTCTATCGCTCCAGCAGATCCGGTCGCCGCTCCCGGGTGATGCGTTCCGATTCCTCGCGGCGCCAGCGCTCGATCATCGCATGATTGCCGGAGAGGAGCACGTCGGGAATGGGCCGCCCCTCCCATTCGCGGGGCCTTGTGTAATGCGGGTATTCGAGCCGGTTCGATTCGAAGCTCTCCTCGGTACCGGAGGCTTCCTTGCCCATGACGCCGGGCAACAGCCGCACGCAGGCATCGAGCACGATCATCGCGGCCATCTCGCCGCCGGAGAGCACGTAATCGCCGATGGAGACTTCCCTTAAGCCCCGCCCCTCGATGACGCGCTCGTCCACGCCCTCGAAACGGCCGCACACGATGACCACGCCGGGACCCGCCGCGAGTTCGCGCACATAGCCTTGAGTCAGCGGCTTCCCACGCGGGCTCATGAGCAGCCGGGGGCGCGGATCCTCGGCCGGAACATTGGCGTCAATGGCGGAGGCCAGCACGTCGCAGCGGATCACCATGCCGGGACCGCCACCGGCCGGCGTATCGTCCACCGTGCGGTGGCGGCCGAGGCCATGGTCGCGTATGTTCCTCGCCGTCAGGGACCACACGCCCCGCGCGAGCGCATCGCCCGACAGGGACATGCCGAGCGGGCCTGGGAACATGTCGGGATAAAGGGTGAGAATGGTGGCGGAAAAGCTCACGCCTCGTCCTCGGAATCGGGTGCGGATTTCGCCGGCTCGAACAGGTCGTCCGGCGGGTTGGCGACGATGCGCCTGCCGGCCAGATCGACCTTTGGCACGAAAACCTTGGTGAACGGCAGAAGCGCCGTCGGGCCTGTCTGCGCGGGCGCAATTTCCAAGAGATCGCCGCCGCCGTAATTGGGAACATCGACCACAGTGCCGATGATCTCGCCCGCCTCGTTGGACACGGCGATGCCGATCAGATCCGCGAGCAGGAATTCGTCCTCCTCGTCGGGCGGCGGAAGCTTGTCGCGCTCGACATAGAGCTGAACGCGGTTGAGGGCCTCGGAGGCCTCGCGGGTCGTCACGCCGTCGACGACGGCGACGAGAAGATCGGGCGCCGCGCCGGGAACGGGCCGCACGCTCTTGAGAGAGAAGGTTTTGCCGTTGGAGGCGATCAACGGCCTGTATCGGGCGATCGCCTGCGGGTCGCCCGTATGGGATTTCAGCCGCACCTCGCCCTTGAGGCCATGGGCGCGACCGAACTCGCCCACGAGGACGATGTCGTCCCGGACAGGCATAGCGCCGCTCCCTCCCCCCTTCGCGGGGGAGGGTGGCGAGCGGAGCGAGCCGGGAGAGGGGGCGTTCGACGGGTGAGCGCGGCCCCTCTCCCGACCCTCGCTGACGCGAGGGCCACCCTCTCCCGCGGCGGGGAGAGGGCGAAGGTCCTGCTTGTTTGAACGCCCCCGCTTCATCGTTATGCTTTAAGCGGCTTCGCCGCCGGCAGCCTCGGCCGCAGCGGCCTTCTCGGCAGCGCGCTCCTGGGCCTTCTTGCCCGGGACGGCCTTCTGCGGGTTGCTGCGGGCCGGACGCTTCAGGAGGCCGGCGGCATCGAGGAAGCGCAGGACGCGGTCGGTCGGCTGGGCGCCCTTGGCAAGCCAGGCCTGGATCTTCTCGGTCTCGAGAACGACGCGGCCGGCATCGTCCTTCGGCTTCATCGGGTCGTAGGTGCCGACCTTCTCGATGAAGCGGCCATCGCGCGGGGAGCGCGAATCGGCCACGACGATGCGGTAGTAGGGACGCTTCTTCGCACCACCACGGGTGAGACGGATCTTCAGGGACATGGGTTTCTCCTTTGGTGTCCTGTGATCAAACTTGCCTTAGCGTCATCCCCGCCGAAGCGGGAATGACGAAACCTATTTCTTCTTGCCGAACGGGAAGCCGCCGATGCCGGGCAGGCCCGGGATCTTGCCGGCGCCGAGACCCGGCAGGCCCTTGGGCATGGGAGGCAGAGCGCCGCCGGCGCCGCCGGGGAAATCGGGCAGCTTGCCGCCCATCTGCTTCTGCAGCGCCTCGATCTGCTCCGGCGTCGGCTGGGGCATGCCGCCGCCACCGCCGATGCCGAACATCTTGCCGAGCGCGCCCGCCATGCCCTTGCCCTTGCCGCCGCCCATCATCTTCATGACATCGGCCATCTGGCGGTGCATCTTGAGCAGCTTGTTGATCTCCTCGACCTTGGCGCCCGCACCCGCCGCGATACGCTTCTTGCGCGAGGCCTTGAGGATGTCCGGGTTGCGGCGCTCGGCCGGGGTCATGGAATCGATGATGGCGCGCTGGCGCTTGATGATCCGGTCGTCGAGATTGGCGTTCTCGAGCTGCGACTTCATCTTCGCCACGCCCGGCAGCATGCCCATCATGCCGGAGAGGCCGCCGATCTTCTCCATTTGGCTAAGCTGGTCGCGCAGGTCTTCGAGGTCGAACTTGCCCTTGCGCATCTTCTCGGCCATGCGCTGGGCCTGCGCCTGGTCGAAATTCTCTGCCGCCTTCTCGACCAGGGAGACGATGTCGCCCATGCCGAGAATGCGGTTGGCGACGCGGCTCGGGTGGAATTCCTCCAGCGCGTCGACCTTCTCGCCCGTGCCGATGAGCTTAATCGGCTTGCCGGTGACGGCGCGCATGGACAGGGCGGCACCGCCGCGGGCATCGCCGTCCATACGGGTCAGCACGATGCCGGTAACGCCGAGACGCTCGTCGAAGGCGCGTGCGGTGTTGACCGCATCCTGGCCAGTGAGCGCATCGGCCACGAGGAGCACCTCGTGCGGGTTGGTGGTGGCGCGCACATCCGCCGCCTCCACCATGAGCGCCTCGTCCACGGTCACGCGGCCGGCGGTGTCGAGCATCACCACGTCGTAGCCGCCGAGGCGGGCGGCCTCCATGGCGCGGCGAGCGATCTGCACGGCCGATTGGCCGGCAACGATGGGCAGGGTGTCGACGCCGACCTGCTTGCCGAGCACCGCGAGCTGCTCTTGTGCCGCCGGGCGGCGGGTGTCGAGGGAGGCCATGAGGACGCGGCGGTTCTCGCGGTCCTTCAGGCGCCGGGCGATCTTGGCCGTGGTGGTCGTCTTGCCCGAGCCCTGGAGGCCGACCATGAGAATGCCGACGGGCGGAACCGCGTTGAGGCTGATCACCTCCGCGTCCGCGCCGAGCATCTCCACCAACTGGTCGTGGACGATCTTGACCACCTGCTGGCCGGGCGAAACCGACTTGACCACCTCGGCGCCGACCGCGCGGGCGCGCACCTTGTCCGTGAAGGAGCGTACGACCTCGAGCGCCACGTCGGCCTCGAGCAGGGCACGGCGGACCTCACGCAGGGCCGCGTTGACATCTTCCTCGGTGAGCGCGCCGCGGCGCGTCAGCGAATTCAGGATGTTGGAGAGCTTGTCGGAAAGGCCTTCGAACATGATCACTCAATTCCTTTTGCGATGAGTGGTACATCGCGATCCGCGATGGCCTTTTCAAAGTGGCGGATGGCCGCCTCGAACTTGTCGCGGCAACCGGGATTGCAGAAGCCGACGACCTCGCCGCGATAACGGGTGAGCGAATCCGCCGCGATCGGTTGTCCCGACCACGGGCAGGTCTCGTTGACCGCGTCCTCGATGCGCAATGTGTCGTCCGACATTCCCTATCCTCTTCGTCACGACTGGACTTGTCCCAGTCATGACGGCGCAGAGAAACCCCAAAGAGAAACGCGCCCGAGGGCGCATCGCGCTGTCGGACGTTGACCTCCAGCCTCTCGGGCTGGTCGGCGGCTCATAAGGGCTCGCTCTACAGATTTGCGGCCAGCCGATAGAGGAAATGAGGCGTGGAGTCAAGAAAAAGGCCCGAAAGGGCGTATTTCAATGCGTTTACGGCCGGTCGCGGAGGACTTGCAGCGCCTCCCCGATCGTCATAGCCGGGACAAGCCCGGCCATGACGGAGAGGCTCAGCGCGTCACATCACTTAACCCTTGCCGATCCGCGTCTGCATCCCCACGCTTAGGGCCTCACCACTGACGATCGTCTCATGAACCGCCGCATCCTTCTCAAGACTTTGGGCCTTCCCGTCATCGCAGCCACCAGCGCCGTGGGCTGGATGAAGGCAGCCCGCGCGACGAACCGGTACTATCAGGGGCCGGCCACCGACCATTTCGACGGGGTGCGGTTCTTCCTGGCCGACCAGCCGCAGGATAAAGGCTTCATGGAGCTCGCCCGCTGGCAGTTCGGGGGCGGGCGCAAGGATTGGCCGGAGAGCTTTCCGAGCCCCTTCCAGGACAAGCCGCCGGCCGAGGTGCAGGACCTGCGAACGACGCTGATCGGCCATGCCTCGTTCCTGGTCCAGGTGGCGGGGCTCAACATCCTGATCGACCCTGTGTTTTCGGAACGGGCGAGCCCGGTCTCCTTCGCCGGGCCAAAGCGCGTGAACCCGCCGGGCATCGCCTTTCAGGACCTGCCGCCGATCCACGCGGTGCTGATCACCCACAACCATTACGACCATCTCGACACCAGGACCCTTGGCCGTCTCTGGCAACAGCATCGTCCGAAATTCGTCGCTCCCCTCGGGAACGACGCGGTGATCCGGGCGGAGCATCCGGAGATCCCGGTCGAGACCCGGGACTGGGGCGGAGCCGTCGATCTCGGCCATGGCGTCACGGCCCATTTCGAGCCCGCCTATCACTGGTCGGCGCGAGGCATCAACGACCGGCGCATGGCGCTCTGGTGCGCCTATGTGCTCACCACGCCGGCCGGCACGATCTACCATATCGGCGATACGGGCTTCGGCGACGGCAAGATTTTTCATGCTGTGCGCGAGCGCTTCGGTCGCCTGCGCCTCGCGCACCTGCCCATCGGGGCCTATGAGCCGCGCTGGTTCATGAAGCCGCAGCACATGAACCCGGGGGATGCCGTGAAGGTGCTGCGGATCGTCGAGGCCGAACAGGCGCTCGGCCACCATTGGGGCACGTTCCGGCTCACCAACGAGGGCGTCGACGAGCCCCCGCAGGAGCTGGCCGCAGCTCTTCAGGCGGCCGAGATCCCGGAAGATCGGTTCAGGCCTTTGCGGCCCGGGGAAGCGTGGACGCCGTCAGGGTGAAAAGTGGTTCCTCCAGGCCCCGAGGTTCATCCACGAGGCAGGCCGCGCCGGCCTCGGACAATTCCTGCCGCGATCCGTAACCCCAGGTGATCCCGATGGCCGCGACGCCGTTGGCCCGGGCACCGATAACGTCGTGCTTCCGGTCGCCGATCATGACGGCGCGCGCGGGATCGAAGCGCTCCTCATCGAGGATGTGGCGGATCAGGTCGCGCTTGTCGGCATTCCGGTTGTCGGGTTCCGAGCCGTAGACCTCGACGAAGAACCGCGACAGGTCGAAATGGTCGATGATCCGCCGGGCGAAAGCCTGAAGCTTCGACGTCGCGACATAGAGGCGGACGTCCTTCTCCCGAAGCTCCTGGAGCAGGGCCGGGATGCCGGCATAGACCTCGTTCTCGAACAGGCCGATATCGCCGTACCGCTCGCGGTAGAAGCGCACCGCGTCCTGAACTTCGCCGGCCCCGCCCAGAAGCTCCGCGAAGCCTGCGGTCAGCGGCGGGCCGATCATCCAGGTCAGCTCGTCCGCATCCGGCACGGGACGGCCCAGCCGTTCTAGCGCATATTGCACCGAGCGGGTGATGCCGGCTTTCGGGTCCGTCAGAGTCCCGTCGAGGTCGAAGAGAGCGATCATGGCTTCGGCTGAACGTAGATGTTCACCTCGAAATCGGTGTCCTGCGAATCGGTGAAGTCGCTCACGTATTCCTCGATGAAGGCGTCCTTCGCGACGATCTCCTTGAGGTCGAGATAGGCCGTGATCGTCTCGTAGGTGCCGTCGATCTCGTCATAGGCGTCCTTGTGCACGAAGCGGAAGGACTTGCCCTCCGGGGTCTTGCCGAACTTGATCTCGGGGGTCAGCTCGGTCTTGCCCTCGGGAACCTGGGCGATCGGCACCATCGCTTCGTATTTGAAGCCGTTGTCGTCCGTATCGACGAAGATCGTCAGCGGCCGGCCCGTCGGGGCGATTCCGGCCTTCTTCAGCTCGCCCTCGATCTTGGCGAAGGCGTTCTTGAGGTTGGTAAAGGCCTCGTCCCAGGTGCTGGTGCCCGAGATCATCACGGTCGGCTTGGAGACCAGAACGCCCTGCTCGACACCGGTCGGGTCGCTCGGATTCGGGAACAGAGTCGTGCGGCCGGCCTGCTGGGCGGGCGCCGGGCTGGCAGGAGCGGCCGGCGCCGGTGTCGCGGGAGCCGGCTGCCCGGGCGCCTGAGGAGCCGCGGGCGTCTGGGGTTCGGCCGGAGCGGGGCTCGGTGTGCTCTGGGCCTGCGGCGCGGGCTGTGGTGCTGCCGGAGGCGTGGCCGGGGCTGCGGGAGCCGCCGGAGCCGGAGCCGGATCGGCCGCCGGGGGCGTCTGCGCGAGGGCGACGCTCGAGCAGAGGGCGAGAACGAGAAGAAGACCTGAAGAGCGCAGCCGCATGGGAAAGACGCCTCACCCGCGAATCAAAATGGGATATCGGGCAGCACCATAGGGGGGATTTGTTGCAGCCGCGAGGCCGTCGACGGGATCCTGTGGAGGACGGATTGCAGCAGGTCCGCGCCCGGACATCTCCCTCTCGGACGATATTGCCGCATCCGGGCGTGATCCCCCTCGCGATTTCCGGGATTTTCGGCCATATAGCCCCCCATGAATGCCCTTTCGAACAGCCGTTTCCTCAAAATGAACGGTCTCGGCAACGAGATCACCGTGCTCGACCTGCGCGGCTCCCCCCATCGGGTGAGCGCGGCGGAAGCGCGCGCAATCGCGGCGGATCCGCGCTCGCGCTTCGATCAGCTCATGGTGCTGCACGACCCGGTCACGCCGGGTACCGACGCCTATATGCGCATCTACAACACGGACGGCTCGGAATCCGGCGCCTGCGGCAACGGCACCCGCTGCGTCGCCTGGGCGATGACGGCGGATCCGGCCATGAGCCGCCCGGTCGAGGGCGACCTCGTGCTCGAAACCAAGGCGGGCCTGCTGCCGGTGGAGCGCGTCTCGGACAGAGTCTTCACCGTCGACATGGGCCCGCCGCGTCTCGCCTGGAACGAGATTCCCCTGAGGGACCCTTATCCGGACACCCGCACGATCGCGGTCGACACCCTGCTCCCCGAGGCTCCCGAGCTCCAAGGTCCCTCGGCTGTCGGCATGGGCAATCCGCACGCCGTCTTCTGGGTCGAGGATGCCGAGGCCTATGACCTCGCGACCATCGGCCCGGTCTTCGAGCACGATCCGGTCTTCCCGGAGCGGGCCAACATCTCCTTCGCCCAGGTCACCGGCCCCGACCGCATCATCCTGCGCGTGTGGGAGCGCGGCGCCGGCGCCACCCGCGCCTGCGGCTCGGCCGCCTGCGCGACCCTGGTGGCGGCCGCCCGCAAGGGGCTGACCGGCCGCAAGGCCGTGGTGACGCTCCCCGGCGGCGACCTCGTGATCGAATGGCGCGAGAGCGACGGCCACGTGCTCATGACCGGCCCGACGGAGCTGGAGCACGAGGGCACCTTCTCGCCCGCCCTCTTCAGCGAGGTGGCCTGATGGCGGTCGAAGTCGTCACCTTCGGCTGCCGGCTCAACACCTACGAGTCGGAGGCCATGCAGCGCCACGCGGAGGAGGCGGGGCTCGGCGAGGTCATCATCGTCAACACCTGCGCGGTCACCGGAGAGGCGACCCGCCAGGCGCGCCAGTCCATCCGCAAGCTCGCCCGCGAAAAGCCAAATGCCCGTATCGTCGTGACGGGCTGCGCCGCTCAAGTCGAGCCCGAGACCTTCGCGGCCATGCCGGAAGTGTCTCAGGTCGTGGGCAACCACGAGAAGATGAAGGCCGAGACCTGGGCCGGGCTGCGCGATTTCGGCGTGGGCGCGAGCGAAAAGGTTCTCGTCAACGACATCATGGCCGTGAAGGAAACGGCCGTGCATCTCATCGACGGGATGCGCGGGCGCACCCGTGCCTTCGTGCAGGTGCAGAACGGCTGCGACCATCGCTGCACCTTCTGCATCATTCCCTACGGCCGCGGCAATTCCCGCTCCGTGCCCATGGGCGCGGTGGTGGAACAGGTGCGCACCCTCGTGGAGCACGGCTCCCGTGAGGTGGTGCTGACCGGCGTCGATATCACCAGCTACGGCAAGGATCTGCCGGGCGAGCCGAAGCTCGGCACCCTGGTGAAGGGCCTTCTGCGGCACGTACCGGAACTGGAGAGGCTTCGCATCTCGTCCATCGATTCCGTGGAGGCGGACGACGACCTTCTCGACGTGATCGCCTCCGAGCCCCGCCTGATGCCGCATCTGCATCTCTCGCTGCAGGCGGGCGACGACATGGTGCTGAAGCGCATGAAGCGCCGCCACCTGCGCGCCGACGCCATCGCGTTCTGCGAGCAGGTCAGGCGCCTGCGTCCCGACATGGTCTTTGGCGCCGACATCATTGCGGGCTTCCCGACCGAGACCGAGGAGATGTTCGCCCGCTCCCTCGCCATTGTGGAGGAATGCAGCCTGACCCATCTCCACGTCTTCCCCTTCTCGCCCCGTCCCGGCACGCCGGCCGCCCGCATGCCGCAGGTGGCACGGGACATCGTGAAGGACCGGGCGCGGCGCCTGCGCGCAAAAGGCGAGGCGGCCTTGCTGAAGCACCTCGCCGGTGAAGTCGGCGCGCGGCGCAACGTGCTGATCGAGACCAATCAGCTCGGCCGCACAGAGGGGTTCACGCTCGTGCGCTTCGCCGGCGCGGTGACGCCGGGCACCATCGTGCCGACCACCATCGCCGGGCACGACGGCAAGGACCTGCTGGCGGCCTAAACGCCGCCGCCGCACATGCTCACCCGCTCCCGCATATGCTCCGGCACCGGCGCCTCGACCGTGATCGGCGGCTTCTTGGGATAGAGCGGCACGCTCACGCTGCGGGCATGCAGGTGAAGGCCTGGGCCGTGAAAACGCGGGGCCGTGCCGTAGATCGGATCGCCGAGGATCGGGAAATTCATCGCCGCACAATGGACCCGCAGCTGATGGGTACGGCCGGTGACGGGGCGCAGTTCGAGGAGGCACAGACCTTCGCCCCGCCCCATCACGCGCCATGTCGTCAAGGAAGGCTGGCCCTTCGGGTCCACCTTCATCCACCAGCCGCGATCCGGCGATTTCGGTGCGAGGGCCAAGTCGATCTCGCCCTCGTCGTCCTGCGGCCCGCCCTCGACCACGGCCCAGTAAACCTTATCGACCTCGCCCTTGCGAAAAAGCTCGTTCAGGCGCGCGATAGCCTTGGGATGGCGGCCCAGCACGAGGCAACCGGAGGTATCCTTGTCGAGGCGGTGCGCGGCCTCCGGGCGGCGCGGCAAACCGAAGCGGAGGGCGTCGAGGTGATGAAACAGGGTCTCGCCGCCCTTGGGGCCGGGATGCACCGGCAGGCCGGCGGGCTTGTCGATCACGAGCATCAGGGCATCGCGATACAGCAAACGGTTGACTATCTCTTCCGCATTCATGATGCCTCCGCTATCGAGGCAACTGCGTTAAATCAAGCACAGCGTTCATAAGGCAAAGCGACACTCATGGCCGAAACGAAGCCCGACAAGCCCGGATTTTTCTCCCGTCTGTTCGGGCGCAAGGCTGAAGAAGCCCCGGTCGCACCGGCGCCGGAAACCCCGAAGGCCGGCGGCGAGCCGGAGGCGATGCCCTCTCCGCCCGCAACGGCCGCGGACGATCTTACGGCCGCCCCCCCGAGCGTGACCACCGCCTCCCCGGATACCCCGGAGGAGGACAAGGTGCCGCCGGAGCTGGCGGGAGCCGACCTTCAGCCGGTGGAGGGCTTGGATCCAGAGGGCACCAACCCGCAGGAGCCGCTGCCTCGCATCGCCACCGAGGCCGGACCAGCGCTACGCGCCGACATCGCGGCGTCTGATCTGCTCACCCCCGAGCCCGCCCCCGCCGAGGTTCTTCCCGTTCCCGAGCCGGCGCCCGCCGCGTCCCGCGGCTGGTGGCAGCGCCTGACGGACGGGATGCGCCGCACCTCCTCCTCCCTGTCTGAGAGCGTGACCGGGCTGTTCACCAAGCGCAAGCTCGACGACGCCACCCTGGAGGAACTGGAGGACGCCCTGGTTCAGGCCGATCTCGGCGTGCCCACGGCCATGAAGATCACGGAGGCGATTGCATCCGGCCGCTACAACAAGGAAATCTCGCCCCAGGAGGTGAAGACCATCCTGGCCGGCGAGGTCGAGAAGGCGCTCCAGCCCGTCGCCCAGGCGCTCTCCATCGACCGATCGAAAAAGCCCTTCGTCATCCTCATGGTCGGCGTGAACGGGGCGGGCAAGACCACGACCATCGGCAAGCTCTCCCAGAAATTCCGGCAGCAGGGCCTGACGGTGATGCTGGCGGCCGGCGACACCTTCAGGGCCGCCGCCATCGAGCAGCTGAAGGTCTGGGGCGAGCGGGTCGGCGCGCCGGTGCTGGCCCGCGCACAGGGCGCCGATGCGGCGGGGCTCGCCTATGACGCGTTGCAGGAGGCCAAGGCCAACGGCACGGATGTGCTCCTCATCGATACGGCCGGCCGCCTGCAGAACAAGGCCGGGCTCATGGCCGAGCTCGAGAAGATCGTGCGCGTGGTCAAGAAATTCGACCCGAGCGCGCCTCATGCCACCCTGCTCGTCCTCGACGCGACGGTGGGCCAGAACGCCATCAGCCAGGTCGAGCTGTTCCAGAAGACGGCGGGCGTCACCGGGCTCGTCATGACCAAGCTCGACGGCACGGCCCGCGGTGGCATTCTGGTGGCATTGGCTGCCAAATTCGGCCTGCCGGTGCATTTCATCGGCGTCGGCGAAGGAGTCGAAGACCTGGAGCCTTTCACCGCACGGGATTTCGCAAAGGCCATCGCCGGGTTAGAAGCAACCTCATGACAGACGAAAAACGCCTCCCTCCCCTCCTCAAGCTCGCCCTCGAACTCGGGCCGCTGGCCCTGTTCTTCCTCGGCAACGCCTATGGGGACCGGTTCGGCTTCGCGGAGAACCATCGCATCTTCGCCGCCACAGGCATCTTCATCGTGGCCACGGTGATCGCCCTGGGGATCAGCTATGCGCTGACCCGCAAGCTGCCGATCATGCCCCTGGTGTCGGGCATCGTCGTGGTGGTCTTCGGCGGGCTGACCCTGTTCCTGCAGGACGAGACCTTCATCAAGCTCAAGCCCACCATCGTGAACACCATGTTCGGGATCGTGCTGCTCGGCGGGCTCTATTTCCGCAAGCCCCTGCTCCAGATCGTGCTCGACAGCATGTTTGAGCTCGACGAGGAAGGCTGGCGCAAGCTCACCCTGCGCTGGGCCCTGTTCTTCTTCGCCCTCGCCGCCCTGAACGAGATCGTCTGGCGCACGCAGACCACGGATTTCTGGGTCAGCTTCAAGGTCTTCGGCATCATGCCGCTCACCATCGCGTTCGCCTTGGCGCAGACGCCCCTGCTGCTGAAGCACGAGATCAAGAAGGCAGGAGAGGCCTAGACCTCTCCCGCTCTTAGACATTTCCCTTGAGACCGGCTAAGCCGCGAGGGCATGTCGCTCATCCGCTCCTCGCTCCTGGTCGGCCTCGGCTCGATGGCCTCGCGCGTCCTCGGCTTCGTCCGGGACATGCTGTTCGCGCAGGCCCTGGGGGCGGGCCCGGTGGCGGATGCATTCCTGGCCGCCTTCCGCCTGCCCAACCTGGTGCGCCGGATCGTCGGCGAGGGTGGGCTCAATCCGGCCCTAATCCCGGCGCTGAGCGCCCTGGAGCCCGATGAGGCGGCGGCGACCGCCGGCGACGTGCTGAGCGTGTTCGGACTGGCGTTGCTGGGCCTCACGGCGCTCGTGGAGATCGGCGCCGGGCTGCTCGCCCTCGTGCTGGCGCCGGGCCTGCACGACGACGGCGGGACGCTCGCCCTGGTGGCGCTCTATACGCGCCTCTCCTTCCCGATCGTCCTGTCCGTGACGCTCGCCTCCGTCGGGGCCACGCTCCTGAACATGCGCGGACGCTTTGCCGCCACAGCCCTTGCGCCGCTTGCGGTCAATGGTGGCCTGATCCTGGCACTGGTCGCGATGGAGGCCGGCCTTTCCCTGCCGCTCGCCGAAAAGGCCGCATGGCTGGCCCTGGCGTCGAGCCTCGCCGGCCTGATCCAGCTCGCCCTCGTGGCCGCGGCCCTGTGGTGGGGCGACGTCCCGCTGGTCCGCTTCCGGAGGCCCCGCTGGACCCCCCTCCTCAAGAATCTGCTACTCGCGGGCTTTCCCGTCCTCGTGGCGAGCGGCGCCGTGCAGCTCTTCATCCTGGCAGCGACCCAGATCGCCTCGTTCTGGCCCTCCGGCGTGTCGTGGCTCTATTATGCCGAGCGCGTGATGCAGTTGCCCCTCGGCCTGATGGCCGCGCTCGGCTCGGGCCTGCTCCTGCCGGAACTCGCCCGCCGCCACCGGGCCGGCGAGACCGTGGCCATCGTGGCGGCGCAGAACAGGGCCCTGGAGGTGGCGCTCCTGCTCGCCCTGCCGGCCAGCGCGGCCCTGATCCTTCTCGCCCGCCCCATGAGCAGCGTGCTGTTCGAGCGCGGCGCGTTCCAAGCCTCCGACGCCGAGGGCACGGCCTTCGTGCTGATGGCCCTGAGTGTGGGCCTGCCCTTCGCGACGGCCGCCAAGGTGCTGAGCCAGACCCTGTTCGCGCGCGGCTCGCTCAAGGTGGTTCTCGTCGCGGCGATGCTCGGCCTCGCCCTTACCGTCCTGGCCTGCCCGCTGCTCGCCTGGCCCTTCGGCCCGACCGGGATCGCACTCGGCGTCAGCATCGGCTGCATCGGCCATGCGGCGGCCGTGGTCGCGGGCCTGCATCGGATCGGCCTCTGGGCGCCGGATCGTGCCCTGGCCAACCGGGCCACGCGGATCGTCCTGGCGGTTCTCGCCATGAGCCTGGGTCTCGTGGGCGCGGGGGCCTTTCTCCCGCAGGCGGGCGCTGCGTCCCTAGCGGTCCTCTGCCTGGGCGGCCTGACGCTTTATGTGCTCGTCGCCTGGGCCATCGGCGCCGTCACCCGCGACGATTGGGCCGCGCTGACGAAAAAAGCGTGAGAACCCTTGCATCGTGGCGCGGCCCTGTCATAACGCGCGCCTCAATGGAGCATCGTCGCGCCGACCGGCCTCCGGTTCGCTGCCGAACGATGCGGACTTACAGACTATCTGGGGCGGTCGGCGGTTCGGCCTTGCGCGTGCACCCCGTGGGAGTTCAAGACGATGGCGCAGTTCAAGGAGCTGGTGTTCTCGGGCGTTCAGCCCACCGGCAATCTCCACCTCGGGAATTATCTCGGCGCCATCAAGCGCTTCGTCGCCATGCAGGAGAACTTCGACTGCATCTATTGCGTCGTGGACATGCACGCGATCACCGTGCCGCAGAACCCGACCGACCTGACCCGCCAGATCCGGGAAGTGACGGCCGCGTTTCTCGCGGCCGGCATCGACCCCAAGCGTCACATCGTCTTCAATCAGTCCCAGGTGCCCCAGCACGCGGAGCTCGCCTGGGTGTTCAACTGCGTCGCCCGCCTCGGCTGGCTCAACCGCATGACCCAGTTCAAGGACAAGGCGGGCAAGGACCGGGAGAACGCCTCGGTCGGCCTCTACGCCTATCCGAACCTGATGGCCGCCGACATCCTGGTCTACCGCGCCACCCATGTGCCGGTGGGCGAGGACCAGAAGCAGCATCTGGAGCTGACCCGCGACATTGCTCAGAAGTTCAACAACGACTGGGCCGAATCGATTGCCGCCCATGGCTTCGGCGAGGCGTTCTTCCCCCTGACCGAGCCGATGATCCAGGGACCCGCCACGCGGGTCATGTCCCTGCGCGACGGCTCGAAGAAGATGTCGAAGTCGGATCCGTCCGACTATTCGCGCATCAACCTGACGGACGACGCCGACACCATCGCCCAGAAGGTGCGCAAGGCGAAGACCGACCCCGAGCCGCTGCCGAGCGAGGTCGAGGGCCTGAAGGCCCGCCCCGAGGCGGAAAACCTCGTGGCGATCTATGCAGCCCTCATGGACACCACCCCGGAAGAGGTGCTGCGCCAGCACGGCGGCTCGCAGTTCTCCGGCTTCAAGGCGGCCCTCGTGGACGTGGCGGTGACGAAGCTCTCGCCCGTGGCCGACGAGATGCGCCGCCTCATGGCCGATCCCGGCCATATCGACGCGGTGCTGGCGGACGGCTCGGCCCGCGCCCGCGCCCTGGCCTCCGTGACCATGGATGCGGTGAAGGACATCGTGGGCTTCGTGCGCGCGCGCTGATGCCTGGATTTCGCGCAGGGCCCGGGCTTGCTCTTGTCGTAACGGCAGGGCAGCATCTTTCGTGATGCAGGAGAGCATGCTGTGAGCGGCAAGCGCCGATCCTACGAATCCGGCCACCGGCCGAAATTCATGGTGGTGGTCGACCAGACGCCGGAATGCGCCCGGGCGGTGCATTTCGCCTCGCGGCGCACCGCCCGCACGGGCGCGAGCATGATCATGCTCGCGGTCGTGGACCCGCCCGACAACTTCGAATGGCTCGGCGTCGGCGAGGCCATGATCGAGGAAGCGAGCGAGGAAGCGCAGAAGCGGCTCGATGCCGCCGCCCGCGAGGCCCGGAGCGCCGCGGGCGTGGAGCCGGAACAGGTGATCCGCGTCGGCAACCGGGCCGACGAAATCATCAAGCTCATCAACGAGGACGAGGACATCTCCTTCCTGGTCCTCGCGGCCGGCAGCGCCAAGGACGGACCAGGGCCTCTCGTCTCGACCCTGGCGGGCAAGGCCGCCGCCTCCTTCCCGGTTCCGATCGTCATCGTGCCGGGCAGCCTGACGGACGAGGAGATCGACGCCCTGGCAGGCTGAGCCGGCATGTCCGGCGGCTATTGCCCCTGGCCGAGGGAGTAGCCGGGTACGCCGTCGAACGTGAAGAGGTGCTCGGTCTTCACGAACTCGACCCCGGCCGCGGCCAACCGGCCGAGAAGCTGCGCCAGGGTGGCCTTGTTGGGGACCTTCCCCGGCAGTGCCTCGAAGCGGCAGCGCCAATGATCCGTGCAGAAGGTTTCCGGCAGGCCCTCCGGCCAGACCTTGACGCCGCGATTGGTGATCAGCGTCAGCGAGACCAAGCCGTCCTCTGCGCCCTTCAGGCGCACGGCCAGATCCTCGGCCGTGCCGCGCCATTCCACAAAAACGTCCATCCCGACCAGATCCTTGCGGGCCGGTGCCTTGCGCTCATAGGCTGGGATCGGGATCGCCCCGTGCGCCGTGTCGTATCGCGCAGCTTTGAGCCTTTTCGGGGTCTCGCCGAGCCGGGCGATCACCGCATCGGCAAAGGCTTGCGTGCCCACCCGCTTCCTGGACGTGGCGGGCGTGTAGATGTCGGGCGTGTGGATCCCGTCCTCGATCGTCGCGAGCCACGCATTGTGCAGCCGTTGCGCGGCCTCCGCCTGCCCCACATGCCGCAGCATCATCACGCCTGCGAGGATGAGCCCGGACGGGTTTGCGACGCCTTGGCCCGCGATGTCGGGCGCGGAGCCGTGGATCGCTTCGAACATCGCCCCATGGATGCCGATATTGGCGGAGCCCGCAAGGCCGACGGAGCCCGCGACTTCGGCGGCGATGTCGGAGATGATGTCGCCGTAGAGATTGGGCGTCACGATCACGTCGAAGCTTTCAGGCGCATCGGCGAGGCGCGCTGCGCCGATGTCGATGATCATGTGCCGCTTCTCGATCTCGGGGTACTCGGCCCCGATCTCGTCGAAGACCTTGTGGAAGAGCCCGTCCGTCAGCTTCATGATGTTGTCCTTCGTGAAGCAGGTGACGCTCCGGCGGCCTGTGGCGCGGGCATAGTCGAAGGCATAGCGCACGATGCGTTCGGTGCCGGGCCGCGAGATCAGCTTCAGGCATTGATAGACCTCGTCCGTCTGCCGATGTTCGATCCCGGCATAGAGGTCCTCTTCGTTCTCCCGCACGATCACCACATCCATGGCCGGGTGCTTCGTTGCGACGAAGGGTGCGTAGGCCTGAGTCGGGCGCACATTGGCGAAGAGGCCAAGGCCCTTGCGGATCGTCACGTTGAGGCTCTTGAAGCCGCCGCCCTGCGGCGTGGTGATCGGGGCCTTCAGGAATAGCCCCGTCCGGCGCAGGCTCGCCCAGGCCTCCGGCCCGATCCCGGCGGACAGGCCCTTGCGATAAACCTTCTCGCCGATCTCGATTTCCTCGATGGCGAGTTGCGCTCCCGATGCTTCGAGAACACGCAGAGCCGCATCCATGATCTCGGGACCAACGCCATCCCCTCGGGCAACAGTCACCGGCGTTGCGGTGGGAAGGGTCAGGAAGGTCTGGGTGTCGAGATGGAAGTTCATGATTTTCTCCGAGATGGCGGCGCCACCATGGGAGAGACCCATCCCCTTTTGAAATTAATAATAAAACTTGTTATCATTGAATTCGGAAATGGTGATTTCATGCTGCCCCGCCTCGACTTCGATCTCCTCAGAACCTTCGTGACCGTTGCCGAGACCGGAAATCTGACCCGGGCCGGAGAGCGGCTCCTGCTGAGCCAGCCCACGGTCAGCCTTCAGATCAAGCGGCTCGAGGAACAGCTGGGCCGTCCTCTGATGGAGCGGACGCCGCGCAGCCTGTCCCTCACGTCCGAGGGAGAAACCCTGCTGTCCTACGCGCGCCGGATCCTGTCCTTGACCGACGAGGCCGTGGCCCGCCTGGTGGAGCCCACCATGGAAGGCTTGGTGCGATTGGGGACGCCGGAGGATTTCGCCACCACTCACCTTTCGGGAGTGCTGGCCCGGTTCGCGGAGGCCCATCCGAACGTAGCCTTGGAGGTGACGACCGACCTCACCCTCAACCTGATCGAGCGCTTCAAGGATGGCGAATTCGACCTTGTGCTCATCAAGCGGGAGCCGATGGGCCCGACCGAGGGGGTCCGCGTCTGGCGCGAACCCCTGGTCTGGGCTTCGACCCGGCCCGATCCCTTCGAGCGAGCCGGGCCGCTGCCGCTGGTGGTCTCGCCGCACCCTTGTGTCTACCGCAAGCGGGCAACCCAGGCCCTCGACCGGGCCGGGCGGCCATGGCGCATCGCCTACACCTCCACGTCGCTGGCGGGCGCTCAGGCGGCCGTGCGGGCGGGGCTTGGGCTGACGGTCCTGCCCAAGGAGATGGTGCCCGAAGACTTCTTCATCATCGACACGGCCGCCGGGGCGCCCGACCTATCCGATACGGAGATCGCCCTGATGACCGTGCCGTCCCTGTCGGTTCCGGCCGAGCGCCTGGCCGCCCACATGGTCCGGTCCCTGGAACGACGGGACGGGGCAGGCTCGTCACGGGCTTGGAATTCCCATAAGACGATCCACATTTCCGACTGAACCTGTTAGAACGGTTCTAACACCCCACTCGGCCGGCCTTGAACCGGCGCAGAGGACGACAGAAGCGATGTTCATCCAGACCGAAGCCACTCCCAATCCCGCCACCCTGAAATTCCTGCCCGGCCGCGTCGTGATGCCCGAAGGCACTTTCGAGGCGAAGAACCCCGAGCAGGGCGAAGTCTCCCCTCTGGCCCAGCGGCTCTTCGCCGTGCCGGGCGTCACGGGCGTGTTCTTCGGCTACGATTTCGTCACCGTGACCAAGGCGGACGGCGAATGGCAGCACATGAAGCCGGCCATCCTCGGAGCGATCATGGAGCATTTCATGACCGGCGCACCGCTCTTCGCCAACGGCTACGGCGCTAGCCAAGAGGACGGCGAGGAGTTCTTCGACGACGCGGACGCGGCCACGGTCGAGACCATCAAGGAGCTGCTCGAGACCCGGATCCGCCCAGCGGTGGCGGGCGACGGCGGCGACATCACGTTCCGCGGCTTCAAGGACGGCACCGTGTACCTCGTCATGAAGGGCGCCTGCTCGGGCTGCCCGTCCTCGACCGCCACCCTGCGCCATGGCATCCAGAACCTGCTGCGCCACTTCCTGCCGGACGTGCGCGAGGTACAGGCGGTCTGATAAGCCGTTTGGTCCGATCTTAAGAATTCCGTTAGGAAAGCGCGGCTTTGTTCAGCCGCGCTTTTTGTTTGGAGACCGTTCGTTGCCCGCTTTGTCCGATATCGCCCTGGACCAGCTCTTCCGCGAGGCCCGCACCCATCGCTGGTGGGAGGATCGCCCGATCCCGGACGCGACCCTGCGCGAGATCGCCGACCTCGCCAAGCTTGGGCCGACGAGCGCCAATTCCACGCCGGGCCGCTTCGTCTTCGTGGTATCGCGGGAGGCCAAGGAGAAGCTCAGGCCCCATCTCGACGAGGGCAATGTACGCCAGACCATGAGCGCGCCCGCGACGGTGATCGTGGCCTACGACACCGAGTTCTACGAAAAGCTCGCCACCCTCGCGCCGAACAGCCCCGATGCGCGCAGCTGGTTCGCCGGTAAGCCCGACGCCATCGAACGGACGGGGTTTCAGGGCTCATGCCTCCAGGGCGCCTATCTGATGATGGCCGCCCGGGCGCTCGGGCTCGATTGCGGACCCATGGGGGGCTTTTCGCGCCAGGGGGTCGACGAAACCTTCTTCCCCGACGGCCGGACCCGGTCGAATTTCCTGATCAATCTCGGCTACGGCCTTCCCGAGAAGCTCCACCCGCGCCAGCCGCGCCTCTCCTTCGAGGAGTTCTGCTCCATCGCGTGAATTTTCGTCGTCGGTCGCTCTCACAATGTCCACTGGCCGATGGCGCTCAGCGCGATGGCCATGGAGGCGATCTGCATCGCATTCGTGAGGGTTCCGTCGGCCGCCAGCCGGGCGGCATCCCGGACCGGCACCCGCACCACGGCGATCCGCTCGGTCGGGTCGTTCAGCGTCCTGCCGGTCGGGCGCGCCCCTAGCGCCAGCACGGTGTGGCAGAAATTCGTGTGCGTGGCGGGGTTGGGCGAGTGCTTGCCGAACGAGCGCCATTGCTCCGCGACATAGCCGGTCTCCTCTTCGAGTTCGCGGGCCGCCGCCGCCAGGACGGAGGGGTCTTCCCGGTCGATCGCCCCGGCCGGCACCTCGAGGGAGATGCCCCCGAAGGCGTGGCGATATTGCTCGATCAGGATGAGATGATCCTCGTCGTCGATGGCCACGACATGGACCCAATCGGGATATTCCAGCACGTAATAGGGCGCGATCTCCACGCCCTCGGCGGTCACGCAATCGTCGGCGCGAAGCGTGACCCAACGGTCGCGAATCACGTCCCGCGAGTGCTTCACGGTCCAGGGCCTGATGTCGGAGGGATGATCGTCGGGTGTCGATGCCATGAGTCGATCATCTAACCGGTCCCGATCGACACTCAAGCCGAAAATGTCCCGGCGGCCGGGAACGGACGATGCAGGAATCCGGGTTTCTCCGGGTCGTTTCATGTTCTAAGAATGCCGCAGACCTGACGGAGACGAATGTTGCGCGTCCTTGCCATCGATACCGCCCTTGGCGCCTGCTCGGCCTGCATCGTCGAGGCCGGAGAGACCGTGCCGCTGGCGGCCGAATCCATCCCCATGGATCGCGGCCACGCGGAGGCCCTGATGCCGCTCCTGGACCGGCTCTCCGCCCAGGTGGAGGGCGGCTTCGAGAGCCTGGACCGGGTCGCCGTCACGGTCGGTCCGGGCAGCTATACGGGCCTGAGGGTCGGCATCAGCGCCGCCCGCGGCATCGGCCTGGCGGCCGGGATCCCGGTGGTCGGGGTCGCGACCCTGTCGGCCTTTCTCGCCCCGATGATGGTGGGCGACAGGCGCGGGCTCTTCACCGCCGCCATCGACGCCAAGCACGGACATATCTACATCCAGGCCATCGCGCCAGGCGGGCGCACGATCATCCCACCGGGTCTCATGACCTATCGTGACGCCATCCGGCTTCTCGGCTCCGGCCCGATCCTGGTCTCCGGCTCCGCCTCGGCCATGCTGGCCGCCGAGGCGCGTGCCCAGGGGGTCGAGGCCCATATCAGCGACGTCTCGGGCTTTCCCGACATCACCTGGGTGGCCCGCCTCGGGGCCCTGGCCGATCCGACCCAGGCCCTGCCGAAGCCGCTCTACCTGCGCGAGCCCGACGCCAAGCCGCAGGATGGGGCCCGAATCGCCAGGCAGTAAGACATCTCGCCGTGAGCATCCTCGACCGCTTCCTTCAGCCCCCCGCTCCTCGCGTCGAAGCCGTCGGATCCGAGGCCGCCGCCCGGCTCTCGGCCATCCACGCCTCGGCCTTCGCGCGCGCCTGGAGCCCGCTGGATTTCGAGCGCCTGCTGGGCGAACGCGGCGTCGTGGCCGATGGGCTTTTTCTCGGACGGGCGACGAAACCCGTCGGCTTCGTCCTGTCGCGGACCGTCCTCGACGAGGCGGAGATCATCACGGTCGCCATCGCGCCGGAGGCCCGGGGCAAGGGCCATGCGCGCCCGCTCCTCGCGCACCATCTCGACGCGCTCTCCCGGCGGGGCGTCGCGCAAGTGCATCTGGAGGTCGAGGAGGGCAACGCACCCGCCATCGCCCTCTACCGGAGGGCCGGCTTCCGGGATGTCGGACGGCGGGAGGGCTATTACCGGAAAAGCGATGGAACGAAGGTCGCGGCACTCACCATGGCTTTGAGCCTATAGCCCGCTCCGCTCCCCTCACCTATAAGCGTCCCAAGGAGTGATTAAGCCTTGGTCACACGAAACAGCCCCTCCGCCAAACCACGCCGGCCGGATGCCATTGAGCGCGCCTGCCGCGACAAGGGCCTGCGCATGACGGGCCAGCGCCGGATCATCGCGCGGGTTCTCGATTCCGCCGATGACCATCCGGACGTGGTGGAGCTGCACCGGCGCGCCGCTGAGGTGGACGACAGGATCTCGCTCTCCACGGTTTACCGCACGGTCAAACTGTTCGAGACCGAGGGTATCCTGGATCGGCTCGACTTCCGCGACGGGCGCTCGCGCTACGAGCAGGCGGCCAGGGAGCACCACGACCACCTCATCAATCTCGAGACGGGCGACGTGATCGAGTTCCGCTCGGAGGAGATCGAGGCGCTGCAGAACGAGATCGCCAAGCGGCTCGGCTACAAGGTCGTCTATCACCGGCTCGAGCTCTATGCGGTGCCGCTGGACAAGGATGACGCGTGACGACACCCGGCGGTGCCATCCGGCTTCTGCTGCTCGGCCTGTGCAGCCTCGTGCTCGTGCCGCTGCAGATGCTGGCCCTGCGGTTCGGCTGGTCGGCGTTGCTGCATGTCCTGCCCGTGTGGTTTCACAGGATCCTGATGCGGCTCTTCAACGTGCGCGTGATCGAGCGCGGAACGCCGCCGGGCAGGACGCCCACCATCGTGCTGGCGAACCATGTCTCCTGGCTCGACATCCCGGTCATCGGCTCGCTGCATCCGCTCTCGTTCATCGCCAAGTCGGAGATCGAGACTTGGCCGGTGGTCGGCCTGCTGGCGAGGCTCCAGCGTTCGGTCTTCATCGACCGGCAGCGCCGCAAGGCCACCGCGGAGGTGAACGACGCCCTCGCCCACCGGCTGGTGAAGGGCGAGGCGATCGTGCTGTTCGCGGAGGGCACCACCGGCGACGGCAACCGCCTCCTGCCCTTCCGCTCCTCCCTCGTGGGCGCGGCCCAGACGGCCCTCATGCACGACGACGTCGAGCACGTTTCTCTCCAGCCGCTCGCCATCTCATACACACATCGTCACGGCCTGCCGGTGAGCCGCCGTGAGCGCCCCTTCATCGCCTGGTACGGCGACATGGATCTCGGCCCCCATCTCAAGATGTTCGTCCGGGGCATCCCGCTCGACGTGGTGGTCACCTGGGGCGAGCCGATCCCTTTCAACGGCAACCGCAAGCAGGCCACGGCCTCCGCCGAGGCCGAGGTGCGCCGGGCGTTGAAGGCGGCGTGATTGTGCTCACCCCCGCCCTGCCTCGACGCCATGCCGTGCCGCCTCCTCCAGGAGCCAGCTCCGGAAGGCCGCGAGGGCCGGCCGGTCCGCGGTGGCGTCCGGGCAGACCACATAATACTGGTAGGAGCCCTTCACCTGCTGCGGGAACGGTTGAACGAGGCGCCCGGCCTGCAGGTAGTCGCCGATCAGAACGTTGGTCGCGAGGGCCACGCCCTGACCGGAGGCCGCGGCCTGGAGGCAAAGATAGGTATGGGGAAAGTGCGGGCCACGGGAGATATCGACCCCGGTGACGCCGACGGCGGCGAGCCAGCGGTCCCAGGTGGTGTAGTCGGGGATGCTATAGACGCTCTCGTGCAGCAGGGTGTGATGGCGCAGATCCGCGGGTTCATTCAGGGGGCGTGCCGGATCGCCCAGCAGAGATGCGCTGCAGACGGCGAAGAAATACTCCTCCATCAGCAGGTCCGAGCGGAGCCCCGGATAATTTCCCCGGCCGAAGCGGATCGCCACATCCACATCCTCGCGGGCAAAGTCCGTTAGCCGCGTATCGACGGAGACCCTCACCTCCAGGTCGGCGTGTTTCTCCTTCAGGGAACCCAGTCGCGGAATCAGCCAACCCGATGCGAAGCTCGGCATGGAACTCACCGTGATCACGTTCGACCGGTCGGAGCGCAGGGCCTGCGCCGTCGCGTTGTCCAGCCGGTCGAGGATGTCGGACAGGGAGGCTGCGTAATGCTCGCCGAGCGGCGTCAGCGCCACGCCGCGGCTCTTCTGGCGCAGGAAGAGCGGACGCCCGAGCCAGGCCTCCAGGGTTTTGACCTGCTGACCCACGGCGCTCGCCGTGACGGCGATCTCGTCGCCCGCCTTCTCGAAATTCAGGTGACGCGCGGCGGCCTCGAAGGCGCGCAGGGCATTGAGCGGAGGAAGACGTCTGCGGGACATGGCAGGCCCTGGGTTTACCCAAGTTTTCCTTGGGCACAAAGCAAGAACTTCTCGTTTGCTCAAACCCTATCACAGGCGCACATTATCCTCAACGAAACGCCGTTGACGGAGACTCGACATGGCAATCGGATATGCCGCAGGAAATCTTGGGCTGACATGGGCTCGTCGCGAACGCAAGACCGGGCTGCTGCAGCTTCTGCTCAGGTTTGAGGCCTGGCTTGACGCGCGCAGGAACGCCAGGGCCTTGTACACGATGGATGACCGGGCACTCGCCGATATCGGGTTGTCGCGGTCCGACGTGGAAGGCTTGAATGTGGCCTCCTGGCAGGATCGCCTGCCCACCCCCTTCAGCCGATAAAGTCTCGAAAGGCACCCCGATGAAGCTCTATTCCGGTCCGGTGAGCCTCTTCTCCCGCAAGGTGGAGATTGCCCTGCACGAGAAGGGGCTCCCCTTCGAGCAGATCCTGGTGCCGTTCACGCAGACGAGGGGCTACAGCCCCAGGAACCCGGACGTGCTTGCCATCAACCCCAAGGGACAGGTTCCGGTCCTCGTCGACGGCGACCTGTCCCTCTATGATTCGACCGTCATCCTCGAATATCTGGACGAGGCCCATCCCGATCCCGCGCTCTACCCGAAGTCCCCGCAGGAGCGCGCCCGATGCCGGCTCTTCGACGTGTTCGGCGACGAGGTCATGCTGGCGCCCCTGCGCTCCCTGATGCACCGCACCGAGCCGAAGCCCGCGGATTCGGGGCGCTGGGACGCACAGGAAGCGAAGGCCCGGGAGGCCGAACCGATCCTCGCCGGCCATTTCGCCGAGATCGACCGCGCGCTCCAGGACCGAGATTATCTCTGCGGCGCCTTCTCGGCCGCCGACATCGCCGTCTTCATGGCTGTCTTCTGGACCCGGCGCCTGGGCGGCCCGTCCCTGAAAGGTCATGAGGCCCTGGTCGCGTGGTACGGAAGGCTTGTTGCGCGGCCGGCCTTCGCTAGGGTCATCGAGGAAATCCGCGCGGCGGATGCGGATTTGTCGGCTCCGGTCGAGGGGGCGTTTCGGGACTGAAGCGCTTCAGGCGCATCTCGCGCCCGACGGCCGTC
Source organism: Microvirga sp. Mcv34 (assembly GCF_024519725.1). Classification (GTDB taxonomy): domain Bacteria; phylum Pseudomonadota; class Alphaproteobacteria; order Rhizobiales; family Beijerinckiaceae; genus Microvirga. Next base: position 50,782 of record NZ_JALJRK010000019.1, read on the forward strand.
CTCACCCGCCCGTGCGCCCGAACCAGATGCTGAACAGGGCCGCCAGGGAGACGAGTGCCAGGAAGCCGTTGAAGGCGATGAGCAGGAAGGGCGGAAGGCGCTGCACGTCGGGCTGCGGCGGCTGAGATCCGGTGAAGACCTGACGCCAGACGGCGGCCGCGAAGCAGAAGGCGCTGAACAGGATCAGGATCGACCCGGTGATGACGATCATCCAGTCCGGCACGACGCCCTCCAGGAGCTTCTTCGCCCCGATGCCGGAGGCGAGCGACGCCAGGCCCGTTCGCACCCAGGCGGCATAGGTGCGCTCGGCGGCGAAAACGGTCCGGTTGGCCGCGAGTTCCGTGCGCCGGTCGGCGCTATCCTTCATCTGCACACTGGCCTTGGCAGTCGTCCGGGCCGCCGCTTGCGTGTGCTCGGCCGCCTCCTGCGTCTGAACAGCGGCCTCGTTCGCGTGCTCGGCGCTGTGCTTAAGTTTTTCGTCCACCGGCTGCGTCGTCATGCGTCCTCCATCCCTGTGGAGGCACAACGCTGTCTCACGCGAAATGGTTGAACAGCCGTCATTATATGTTAATACATAACATCATTTTAGTAAGATTGAGAAACACGTTGATCGATTGGGTTTGGCTTCTCGCGCTTCCCGTTGCAGTCATCATGGTCCTGCCGGCCTCGACCGCTCGCAGCCGTCTGTCCCGCTACGTGCTCTGTACCGGCAGATTTCTGACGATCGGAGCCTGGCTGCCGCTGCTGTCGGCTGTCCTCTTCGGATGGGCTGGCGACAACCCGATCGGCCTCGGCCTCCTCGCCGTCTTCGGCAGCGGATTCGGACTGCTCCTGATCGGCTGCGGCGCGTGGCTGCGCCGGCACGAATGAGCCGGCCTGGACGGGATTGAAGAATTCGCGGGAATTCCAGCGCGCGCTTACAGCCTTCTCAGCGCCACCGTCTCGATCCGGTGGCTCGGGCCCTTCGTCAGGATCAGGCTCGCCCGCTGGCGGGTTGGCACGATGTTTTCCTGCAGGTTCACCAGGTTGATGCGGTTCCACAGGCCCTCGGCGATGGCGATGGCGTCCGCTTCCGCGAGTTCCGCATAGCGCCGGAAATAGGACAAAGGATCCCGGAAGGCGGTGTGGCGCAGGCGGAGGAAGCGGTTCACGTACCAGCGGTGCAGGTCCGCCTCGTCGGCGTCGATATAGACCGAGAAGTCGAAGAAATCGGACACGAAGGGAATGGCCGTGCCGTCCTTGGGCATGCGCGCGGGCTGGAGCACGTTGAGCCCCTCGACGATGAGGATGTCCGGCCGGTCGACATTCGTCTCCTCGCCGGGCACCACGTCATAGACCAGGTGCGAATAGAGCGGCGCCTTCACGTTGCGCTTGCCGGCCTTGATGTCGGCAAGGAAATGCAGGAGCTTTCCCGTGTCGTAGCTCTCCGGAAAGCCTTTTCGCTCCATGAGGTTGAGCCGCGTCAGCTCCGCATTGGGCAAGAGGAACCCGTCCGTGGTGACGAGGTCGACCTTCGGGGTGTTGGGCCAGCGGGCGAGAAGGGCCTTCAGCACGCGGGCCGTGGTCGACTTGCCGACCGCCACCGAGCCCGCCACGCCGATGATGTAGGGCACCTTCTCCTGATGCTCGGCCAGAAGGAAGCGCTGGGTCGCCTTGAACAGGCCTTGCGTCGCCGCGACGTACAGCGACAGGAGGCGCGAGAGCGGCAGATAGATCGCCGCCACCTCGTCAAGCGAGATCGGATCGTTGAGGGATTGCAGCTGAACCACCTCGTCGGCGGTCAGGGTCATGGGCGCGTCGGCACGCAACCGAGCCCATTCGTCGCGCGAGAAGGTGCGATAGGGCGAGAGGCCGTCGTCATCCTCGGCGGCGGACACCAGGTTGGGCTGGTCCATGCGAACCACCTCTTTCCAATTTTAGGTCTTGCGCGCGGCCTTCTCCGCAAGACCCGACTGCGCCGTGCGGCGCTCCAATTCGGCCATCACGTCACTTAGTGGAATATTGGCGCCCTGCAACACGACCAAAAGGTGATACAGCACATCGGCCGCCTCGGCCGTGAGGTTCTGCCGGTCGCCTTGAACGGCCGCAATGGCGGCCTCCACGGCTTCCTCGCCCAGCTTCTTGGCCGCCTTGGCCGGCCCGCCACCGATCAGCTTGGCCGTGTAGGATTCGGCCGCCGGCGCGGCCGCGCGCTCGGCCACGATGCGGGCGAGATCGTCGAGGGTGAAGGAGGTCATGATTGAACTAGCCCGGTAATGTGACGACGAGGGGACCGTTGCGGGTGGCGACGACCGTGTGCTCGTACTGGACCGTTGGGGCGCGTGGGTCGCTGAGCAAGGTCCAATCGTCATCGCCGTCCGTGGCCCAGTTCGCGCCGAGCGACAGGAAGGGCTCCACCGTGAAGACGAGGCCGTCATTCATGATCCGGCGCTCGGAGCGGTCGGGCCAGGTGGGGATTTCGCCCGGCTCCTCATGAAGGGAATGGCCGATGCCGTGGCTCGCCAGGTTGCGGACCAGGGTATAGCCGTTCTTCTCGGCGAACTGCCCGATGGCCTGGCCGATCCCGGCAATCGGCCTGTCGGCGCCGACTTGGCGCAAGCCGACCCACATGGCACGCCGCCCGTCCCGGCAGAGCCGTTTCGCGGCATTGGTGACCGGCGGAACGGCGAAGGACGCGCCGGTATCGGCATAGAGCCCGTTCTTTTCCGCCGAGATGTCGATGTTCACGAGATCGCCGGCTTCGATACGCCGGGGACCCGGGATGCCGTGAGCGATCTGCTCGTTCACGCTGATGCAGGTCGCACCAGGAAAATCGTAGACGAGTTCCGGGCCGGAACGGGCGCCGGCCTCTTCGAGCAGCTTGCGCCCGATCCTGTCGAGTTCCGCCGTCGTCATGCCCGGCTCGAGGGCCGCCGCCATGGCCTCGAGGGTATTGGCGACGATCCTGCCGATCTCCTTGAGCTTGTCCAGATCATCCTCGTTGGAGATCGTCATGGGCGAAATTCCTTCACGCTGTCCGGAGCCGACCGGCAGGGCTCTGCGCCGGCTCGTCGAGCCGCATCTTCAGGCCCTTCCCGGCCATGTAGCCCTTGGCTTCCGAAATCGTGTGGGTGCCGAAATGGAAGATGGAGGCCGCGAGCACGGCGCTGGCATGGCCCTTCTCGACGCCGTCGACCAAGTGGTCGAGATTGCCGACGCCGCCCGAGGCGATCACGGGCACGGAGACCGCGTCCGCGATGGCGCGCACGAGCGCGAGATCGTAGCCGCCCTTGGTGCCGTCCCGGTCCATGGAGGTGACCAAAAGCTCCCCTGCCCCCAGTTCCGCCACATGACGGGCGAACGCGATGGCGTCGATGCCCGTGGCGGTGCGGCCGCCATGGGTGAAGATTTCCCAGCGTGGCTCCTCGCCCTCCCCCGACACCTTCTTGGCGTCGATGGCGACGACGATGCACTGCGCGCCGAACTTTTCCGCGGCCTCGCGCACGAAATCCGGGTTCTTGACGGCCGCGGTGTTGATCGAGACCTTGTCGGCGCCCGCGAGCAGGAGCTTGCGGATGTCCTCCACGGTGCGCACGCCGCCGCCCACGGTGAGCGGCATGAAGCAGGCCTCCGCCGTGCGCTGCACCGCGTCGAGCAGGATCCCCCTCGCCTCGTGACTCGCGGTGATGTCGAGGAAGCACAGCTCGTCCGCGCCGGCCGCGTCATAGGCCTTCGCGGCCTCCACCGGATCGCCCGCATCGACCAGATCGACGAACTGCACGCCCTTCACGACGCGCCCGTCCTTGACGTCCAGGCAGGGAATGAGACGGACCTTGAGCATCAGGCGGGCTCCTTCCGGACGGACCGGAGCAGCGCCAGGGCTGCCTGCGGGTCGATGCGCCCGTCATAGAGGGCCCGGCCGGAGATGGCGCCGTTCAGAACCGCGCAATCGGGTTGGGTGAGGCGCTCGATATCGGCCATGGAGGCAAGGCCGCCCGAGGCGATGACCGGGATCGAGACGGCGCGGGCCAGCCCCAGGGTCATGGGGAAGTTGAGGCCTTTCAGGATGCCGTCGCGGGCGATGTCCGTGTAGATGATGGCGGCCACGCCCGCATCCTCGAAGCGGCGGCCGAGTTCCTCGGCCGACAGGGTCGAGGTCTGCGCCCACCCCTCGACGGCGACGAGCCCGTCCTTGGCGTCGATGCCGACCGCGATCTTGCCCGGATGGAGGCGCGCGGCCTCCCGCACGAAGGCCGGATCGCGCACGGCGGCGGTGCCGATGATGACGCGGGACACGCCCTTCCCGAGCCAGCCGTCCACGGTCTTCATGTCGCGGATGCCGCCGCCGAGCTGCACCGGGATCGAGACCCGCTTCAGGATGGTCTCCACGGCGGAGGCGTTCATCGGCTTGCCCGCGAAGGCGCCGTCGAGATCGACCACGTGCAGCCACTCGAAGCCCTGAGCCTCGAAGGTGGCGGCCTGATCGGCCGGATCGTCGTTGAACACGGTCGCCTGGTCCATGTCGCCCTGAATGAGGCGGACGCAGCGGCCTTCCTTCAAATCGATTGCGGGATAAAGAATCACGGGCGCCACCTCAAAAAATTGGCGATGAGCTTGAGGCCGAGCGCCTGGCTCTTCTCGGGATGGAATTGGGTGCCGACGATATTGTCCCGCCCGACGATGGCCGTTACCGGCCCGCCGTAATCCGTGGTGGCGACCACGTCGTCCGGGTTCGCGGGCGAGAGCGCGTAGGAATGCACGAAATAGGCGTGCAGCCCGTCCGGCCCGGTCGGAATGCCCTCCAGCAGCGGGTGCGGCTTCGCCACGTTAAGCGTGTTCCAGCCCATATGCGGGATCTTGAGGGACGGATCGCTCGGCACGATCGGCTTCACGTCGCCCTGGATCCAGTCGAGACCGTAGCTGGTCGTATGCTCCAGCCCCCGGGTCGCCATGAGCTGCATGCCGACGCAGATGCCGAGGAAGGGTTGCTTGTCCTCATGGACGCGCCGCTGCAGTGCCTCCACCATGCCGGGCACTGCATCGAGGCCGCGACGGCAATCGGCGAAGGCGCCGACGCCCGGCAGCACGATCCGGTCCGCCGTGGCGACGAGCGCCGGATCGGACGAGACGGCGATGGAGAGATCGAGCTCCGCCTCGCGGGCCGCCCGCTCGAAAGCCTTGGCGGCGGAGTGCAGGTTGCCGGACCCGTAATCGATGATGACGACGCTCAACGGGGACGCTCCACATCGGGAAAGAGGCCGATGACCGGTTCGGGCCGCCGGGCGGTAGGCAGGACGGCCGAAGAGGCCGCGGGACGGGGCGGAGCGGACGGCCGGGCTTCGAGCCAGCGGGTGAAGGCCTTGGCCTCCGCGTCGTCCTGATCCTCGGCCGTGACCGCATCGACCATCGCCATGCCGCGGCGGCCCAAGGTCCAGCGCCGCAGGCTGTTGGCCTCGAGCCCGATCAGGGCTTGGAGCAGCAGCTGCGCGACGGAGCCGGCCAGCGGATGCACGTCGAGCAGGGTCAGGAGGCCGCCGAAGGCGAAGACGACGATCAGCACGCCGATCCCGGCGAGCCAGAGCCGGTGGTAGAAGAACCACAGGAACGTGAAGAAGAAGGCCCCCCAGGAGAAGGCGTCCTTCACGAGCTCGGATTGCTCCAGAACTGTGGGATCGCCCGGCCGCGCGTCGCGCGGGAGGTGCAGGGTATAGGTGGTCATGGCGACGTTTCCTCAAGTCCCGTCCGGTGAGGTGACGCTGGCGTGCCCGCCGGACAGGAGTCTTGGTTAGAACTTATAGCGTACCTTTGGTGGAGGGAACGCGGCCCTCTTCCCTTGGGTCCAGTGCCACGGCCTGACGCAAGGCCCGTGCCAAGCCCTTGAAGCAGCTCTCGGCGATATGGTGGCTGTTCTCCCCGTAGAGCGTCTCCACGTGGAGCGTCAGCCCGGCATTGATGGCGAAGGCCTGATGGAACTCGCGCACCAGCTCGGTGTCGAAAACGCCGATCTTCTCCGTCGGGAAGGTGGTCCGGAACACCAGGAAGGGACGGCCCGATATGTCGAGGGCGACGCGCGTCAAGGTCTCGTCCATGGGGAGATGGATGTCGGCGTAGCGCGAGATGCCCTTTTTATCGCCAAGCGCCTGCAGGATGGCCTGACCGAGCGCGATGCCTGTATCCTCGGTCGTATGATGCTGGTCCACGTGCAGGTCGCCGGTCACCTTCACGGTCAGGTCGAAGAGACCGTGTCGGGCGAACAGTTCGAGCATATGGTCGAGGAAGCCGACCCCCGTGGAGATCTCGGCCTTGCCGGTGCCATCGAGGGCGATCGACACGGCGACATCGGTCTCGGCGGTGCGACGGCTGACGCTCGCGGAGCGCATCATCAAAATCCTTTGCGGAACCAGAGACGGGCCTTCTAGCAAGCCGCGGCGAGAAATGCCACCCGCGTTGCTTTTGGCTGATGAATGATTAAGTCAGACCTCAGGCGCCTGATAAAACTCCACCTCGTCCTGAGGAGCGGCCGGAGGCTGTATCTCGAAGGACGGTCCAGAGAAAGCTGGAGACGCCTCGTCCTTCGAGACGGCCTGACGGCCTCCTCAGGATGAGGCTCGTGTTGCGTTTGTAAGGCGCGCATTGCTCATGACGTATTTCCCTCTGCCGGAGCCCTGCCTTGTCCGAAGACGCCACCCCCCGCATGCATGCCACCACGATCCTCATGGTCCGCAAGGGCGGCCGCGTCGTCATCGGAGGCGACGGGCAGGTGAGCCTCGGCCAGACCGTGGTGAAAGGCAATGCGCGCAAGGTCCGCCGCCTCGCCAAGGGGGGCGTGATCGGCGGCTTTGCCGGGTCCACGGCCGACGCCTTCACCCTGTTCGAGCGCCTCGAGGCCAAGCTCGAGCAATATCCCGGCCAGCTCACCCGCGCCTGCGTCGAGCTCACCAAGGACTGGCGCACCGACCGCTACCTGCGCCGCCTGGAGGCCATGATGCTCGTGGCCGACAAGGAGGTGGGCCTGCTGCTCTCCGGCGCCGGCGACGTGCTGGAGCCGGAAAACGGCATCATGGCCATCGGGTCCGGCGGCAATTACGCCCTCGCGGCCGCGCGGGCCCTCGCCGATTCGAGCATGGACGCGGAGGCCATCGTGCGCCGGTCCCTGGCCATTGCGGCCGAGATCTGCGTCTATACCAACGCCAACATCGTCATCGAGACCTTGGACCTCGCCTGATCCCACGTGTCAGCCCCGGCGGCCGCAAAGCGGCCGGGAGAAAAAGGACACGAAAGCCTTGATTGTGGATCCCCTTCCTTCCGGCAGCCGATGCTGCCTCCGGCCGGGGACGACACCGGAAGATGAAGTCATGACCACGTTTTCTCCCCGCGAAATCGTTTCCGAACTCGACCGTTACATCGTCGGCCAGAACGACGCCAAGCGCGCGGTCGCCATCGCCCTGCGCAACCGCTGGCGCCGGCAGCAGCTGGAAGGTCATCTCCGCGAGGAGGTGGCGCCAAAGAACATCCTGATGATCGGGCCGACCGGCTGCGGCAAAACCGAGATCTCCCGCCGTCTCGCCAAGCTTGCCAATGCACCCTTCCTCAAGGTCGAGGCGACCAAGTTCACGGAAGTGGGTTATGTGGGCCGCGACGTGGAGCAGATCGTGCGCGATCTGGTGGAGATCGGCATCGGCCTCGTGAAGGAGGAGCGCCGCCGGCAGGTGCAGGCGAAGGCGCATGTGGCCGCTGAGGAGCGCGTGCTCGACGCTCTGGTCGGCTCGACCGCGAGCGCCGCCACGCGCGATGCGTTCCGGCGCAAGCTGCGCACGAACGAGCTCGACGAGAAGGAGATCGAGATCGAGCTGCAATCGGGCGGAGGACAGGGGATGCCGATGTTCGAGATTCCCGGCATGCCCGGAGCTTCGGTCGGGGCGATCAACCTCTCCGACATGTTCGGCAAGGCCTTCGGCGGACAGCGCAAGACGCGCCGCACAACCGTGCGCGAGGCTTATGAGCCGCTGGTGACGGAAGAGGCCGACAAGATGCTCGACCAGGATGCCATCGTCCAGGAGGCCCTGCGCCAGGTGGAGAACAACGGCATCGTGTTCCTCGACGAGATCGACAAGATCGCCGGCCGCGAGGGCCGCACCGGCGCGGATGTCTCGCGCGAAGGCGTGCAGCGCGATCTGCTGCCGCTGATCGAGGGCACCACCGTGTCGACGAAGCACGGGTCGGTGAAGACCGACCACATCCTTTTCATCGCATCTGGCGCGTTCCATGTGTCGAAGCCCTCGGACCTGCTGCCCGAGCTGCAGGGCCGCCTGCCGATCCGCGTCGAGCTTTCGCCGCTGACGGTGGAGGATTTCAAGCGCATCCTCACGGAGACGGAAGCGAGCCTCATCAAGCAGTCGGTTGCGCTGCTACAGACGGAAGGCGTGAACCTCGTCTTCACGGACGATGCCATCGACGCCTTGGCCCAGGTGGCCGTCGACGTGAACAACTCGGTCGAGAACATCGGCGCGCGTCGCCTGCAGACGGTGCTGGAGCGCGTTCTCGACGACGTCTCCTTCACGGCGCCCGACCGCTCCGGCGAAACGGTGACCGTCGATGCCGCCTATGTCCGCGGCGAGGTGGAGACGCTGGCGAAGAACACGGATCTGAGCCGGTTCATTCTTTGATCGCACGCTTCATGTCATGGCCGGCCCTGTGCCGGCCATCCCGATGAGGTGTAGCACCGCGCTTCGTACAATCGAGACTACCGGGACAAGCCTGGTGATGCCGAGACGGCGGGCATGGAACCACTGCCCCGATTCGCGACTTGCATCGGGATGAATCCGGACCTTCAGGACCTCAAAGAGAAGGCGCTGGCGATCCATAGGCGCCTCTGCGAGGTCTATGGCTGTCCGATTCCCTACTTCCATTCCCTCGATCCCGTGAGCGAGCTGATCTCCTCGCTCCTGTCCCATCGCACCCGCAATGCGGATTCGGGACGCGCCTTCAAGGCGCTGAGAGCCCGGTATGCCGATTGGCGCGCCATGATGAACGCGCCGACCGAAGAGGTGGAAGAAACGATCCAGGGCGTCACGTGGCCCGAGCAGAAGGCGCCGCGCCTGCAGGCGGTGCTGCACGCCATCGAGGAGCGGCATGGCGGCCTTTCGCTCGATTTCCTCGACACCATGCCGGTCGAGGAAGCGAGGGCATGGCTCGAGAGCATTCCAGGGATAGGGCCGAAGACGAGCGCGGCGGTGCTGTCGTTCTCGCAATTGCGGAAGGCCGCTCTTCCGGTGGACAGCCATCATCATCGGGTGGCGCAGCGTACGGGGCTCATTCCGCAATCGATGGCCGTCGGACCGTCCCACGCGGTGCTCGCCGCCCTGCTGCCTGAAGACTGGGACGCGCAGCAGGTCTACGACCACCACGAAGTCATGATGCTGCACGGTCAGCGCTGCTGCTTCTTCAAGAGCCCCGCCTGCGAACGCTGCGCGGTTCTCGATCTCTGCCCGACGGGACAGGGACGCATGGAGGGCAGGCGCAGCGTCTTGCGACAGCCCAAGACAGCCTCGGATCTGCGCTCTTCGCGTGCCCGCGAGTGATAAAGCGGATTCTCCCGAAAGCGGAACCGTTCAAAGGGTTCCCGCGTTTTCCTCCCAGGATGGGAGGAGCTGGCCATGCGAAAATTCATCTTCGCCGCTCTGGCCACAGCCGTGCTCGTTCCGGCGTCAATGTTCGCCGGTTCAGCCTCCGCGCAGGTGGTGCCTTTTTCCAAATTCCAGCAGCTGATTGAACACGACCAGGTCACCATCGACTATGCCGCTCGCGGCGGTCATGGCGGTGGAGGACGCGTCCATGGCGCCGCGATGAGACGCCCGGTCGGCATGCACGCGGGCGCCTATCGGGGTTATCGCGGGAACGTCGCCCGTGCGGGCGTCTACCGGGGCCATATCGCCCGTGCAGGAGCCTATCGCGGCGTTGCGACCTATCCCTATGCGGTTCGCTCCTACCACCGGCCTTATGCCGCTTATGGACGGCCTTACTATCGCGGCTCGTATTACCGGCCCTACTACGGTGGAGCCTATCGCCCCTATTATGGCGGCTCCTACTACCCCTATGGTGCGGCAGCGGCCGGCGCCTTGATCGGCGGCGCCATCGCGTCGCAGCCCGTGGTAACGGGAAGCGTCGGGTCCAATGCCTCCGCCTATTGTGCGCAGCGCTACCGTTCCTACAATCCGGCGACCGGCACATTCACCGGCTATGATGGGCGGCAGCATCCCTGCCCGTGACGATCTCTTTTCTCAAGCAAAGCGAAACGGGCCTTTTCGGCCCGTTTTCGTTTGGAAAAAAATCCTCTTCAACGATCAAGAACCCTCACGTTCCCGCGAGAGATGACCCGAAATTCCTAAAGTGAGGAACGACCTCCGGGTCAAGGGCGTTCGCCTCCAACGATTGGAGGAGTTATCTCATGCGTAAGTTTGTTATGGCCGCTGTCGCCGCGGCGGCCCTTGGTACCTTCGGCCTCGCCGCTCCGGCTTCTGCCGCCGAGACTCAGACGGCTCCCGTCAAGGAACTCGTCGCCGCTATGAAGAAGGGCGAGGTTCAGTCCAACTACGTGCAGTATCGCCGCCATTACCGCGGCGGCCCGCGTTATGTGGATCGCCGGTACTACGCTCCGCGCCGCTATTACGGCAACCGCGGCTATTATTACCGCGGTAATCGAGGCAATGCCCTCGCGGCTGGCGCCCTGGGTCTCGCGACCGGCGCCATCGTCGGCAGCGCCATCGCCCAGTCGCAGGCTCAGGCCGCTCCGACCTACGTGGCTCCTGGCGGCAGCGCGGCCGGCTACTGCGCCCAGCGCTTCAAGTCCTACGATCCGGCTTCGGGAACCTATCTCGGCTATGATGGCCTGCGCCATCCCTGCCCCTAAAATCGGTTAAGCTTGTACGAACGAAGCGGGCCAATCGGCCCGCTTCTTTTTTGCCGATAAGTCTTCCATGCATCGCCGCTTAAACGATCCAGATATCCGCAGCGCTCAAAATCATCTTGGCTTTCACGGCAGCGAACTTGATCGCGGCCTGATGCCCGTTTCCGTCAGGATCGTAGGACAGGACACCGGTGGCCTTGTTGTAGCCGATGCGGTCATTGCCATCCTTGGCCGAAGATCCGACGTAGAACTTGTCCTTCGAGAGCTTAACCGGTTTCGACAGCGATCCCTTACCTACGCCCTTGAAGAACTTGTCGTCGATCAGGATGCGATCTTCCTTGGGCGTGAAATCGACGATCCGGTCGACATTGGTTTTCGCAACCCGCGTGTCGAAGACGAACACATCGCGCCCCACTCCGCCGGTCAGCAGGTCATTGCCGGTGCCGCCGAAGAGAGAATCGTTGCCGAGGCCGCCCGACAGGGTGTCCTTGCCGGCGTAGCCGAAAATCTGCTCGTCGATGTCGGTTCCGGAAAAGACGTCGGCGCCGCTCGTTCCTCGCAAAATGGGAGAGGCCGGAGCGGGATTTGTTGGCGTTGAGGGTGTGGTGGGTGTTGTCGGTGTTGTCGGTGTCGTGGGAGTGGTCGGAGTCGTAGGTGTTGTTGGCGCGAGCGGGGCGCTTACAATCTGGCCGCCGAAGTTCAGGAACTGGACATCCTTCAGGATATCTCGCCCATCGCCGTTCTGTCGCCAATCCGTTACCGTAACGGTTCCATCCTCATTCAGGGCGATGCCGTAATTCCCGAAAGCGCTGGAGAAGACTGCCGTGTTCGTGCCTGCGCCACCCTCCAAGCGGTCGTTGTTGGCACCGCCCTCCAGGGTGTCGTTGCCAGCATTGCCGATCAGGGTGTTGGCGGCTGCGTTGCCCGTTATCGTGTCGTTTCCTGCGCCGCCGTAGCCGTTTTCGATCAGCGATCGTGGATCGTTATTATACAGGCGTGCAAGCGCGAAATTGCCCGGTGCTAGCGTTGTGACATTTTGTGTCCAATCGAGATCCGAGAGCTGGGCCTCGTTGAAGGTCGAGAATTTTCCCGGCCTTAGATCGAGAGTCATATTCGTCTGAAAGTTGAACAGATCAATGGTGTCCTCTCCACCGCCATCCCAGAGAGTCATGAAGACCTTGGCGTTTATGGCCGTGTCCTTGTATTGGCCGTCGATGAAAAAGTTACCGTCTGTATCCCATTGATAAGTGGTGTTCCCGTTCAAGTGATTATAATTGGCGCCATACAGATATTGCAGGGCGGCGATATCGTCCTGCATGTAGGTCGTCGGGTTGCCGTCGTTGGTCGGACCGTGGTTGAAGTCTATCGGAGCGCCCACATAGCTCCGGTACGTCATCAGAGAATAGCTCCACGTATCCTCGTCGGGAGGCAGAAAGAAGGGATCGTTCTGCGGCCCGCTCCCGAGATCTTCCGCGTGGCCATGCGATAGGCCCAGTGCATGTCCGAGTTCATGCATGATCGTCGCCAAGCCCCAATTGCCGACAAGATTGCCGCCGCCTGTCGGCAATCTTGTCGGCAGCGGATGCGTATATGTATAATCCGTGTTGGGATTCATCCAGATGTCGCCTTCGTACGGCGAACCGTCTGGAAAGTATCCGACAGCAGTCCCTATAGCCCAGGTCATGGCAAACCTGATGTTGGCGACCGAGTTACTGTTGCTAATAGGAAGGAACTGTAAATTCACGTAGGTTGAGACGAGATCCATGGCATACTTAAGAGCTTCCTGCTGTTGGCCGTTGACGGGTTGGAAGTGCTCATCGTATGGCTCGTTGTGGTAACCATAGCTGTTGCCATAAATGTAATTGGCGGCAGTTTGTGGGAAGCTGTAATAAAGAACGTCGCTATCCCACTTGTATGTGGTTAAAAGCGCATCAATAGATTGTATTCCAGGTCGATTAACGACAGACATCAAGCCCCCCTGCACACAGGTTTGGGCTTGATGATATGTTATTTCAATTCAAGAAGGAAGCCTTCGGTGCTTCCCTTTCCAGTCTACTTCGCCGCGATCACCGCGATCTCGACCTTGAAGGCCGGTGCGGCGAGCTTCGCCTCCACGGTGGCGCGGGCGGGCGTGTTGCCGGCCGAGACCCAGGCGTCCCACACGGCGTTCATCTCCTGGAACGTACCCATGTCGGTGAGCCAGATATTGGCCATCAGGATCTTCGACTTGTCGGTGCCGGCTTCCGCCAGGAGACTGTCGATGATCGAGAGGATTTCCTTCGTCTGCTCGGTGACGCTTTGCCCGGCGCTCTGGCTGGCGACCTGGCCGGCGAGATAGACCGTGTTGCCGTGAACGACCGCGCCGCTCATGCGCGGGCCTGGCTTGATGCGTTGAATCGTCATGACGTGCCTCTTTCCAGTCGATGAGGCTGCCCTTTTGGCCGTCTAGGAGCGAAGCGTAAAGGGCCGGCAGCCAAATTATGTGGATCGCCCCACCGCTTCGACAATCCTGGAACCGGGCCGCCTCGCGGTCGTTCATGGCTTACCTGTGATGCGTATCGCGAATTGTTTCGTTCAAACAAGGTGCATCATGTCAAAGAAACTTCTGTTGAGCTTCAGTGTCGTCGCAGCCTTGGCAGGCTCCTCCTACGCCCTCGCCAAGGACCAGCCGAATCAGGCCTTCATCAAGAAGGCGATCGAGGGAAACCTCGGGGAAGTGGCCGTGGGTCAGCTCGCGCAGCAGAAGGGCGCCAGCGACGGGGTCAAGAATTTCGGCCGCCAGCTCGAGACGGATCATTCCGCCGCGAACCAGAAGGCCATGTCCGTGGCCAGCACCCTGAACGTGACGCCGCCGACCGAGCCCGGCAAGGAGCAGAAGGCAGTCTACCAGAAGCTCTCGAAACTCTCGGGCGCCGCGTTCGACCGCGAGTTCATCAAGGACATGGTGGCCGACCACAAGAAGGATGTCGCGGAATACGAGAAGGAATCCAAGCGACAGAACGATCCTGCGGCGTCCTATGCCGGAGAGATCCTGCCGACGCTGCAGACGCATCTGCAGACGGCGCAATCCCTGTCGACCGCCAAGACGCAGTAGAACGCCGGCGGGCTCGGTGCATCGTGTGGCGCACGTTGCACCAGGCTTGCCAGAGCAGCTTTTCGGTGAAGTAGATCCGGTTCAGCGTGAAAGACTGCGGCTCAGGAAAGAAGAGAGCTGATTCCATGCCGATGGAATCAGCTCTAGTAAAGCGTCGTCTTCTGCCGTTCGGGCAGAGCCTTGTCGTAAGCCTCGCCGTCGAAACGCTCGGGGCTCAGGGCCGCGAGGATCTGGCCGGCGCTCGGCAATGAGCCGCGCGCCACATGCTTGTCGGGGTTCCACAGCTCGGAGCGCAGGATTGCGCGCGCGCATTGGAAGAACACGGCTTCGACCGTAATCGCGAGTACGGATTTCGGCGCCTTGCCGTCGATGGCGAAGCTGTCGAGCAGGGCGGGCTCCACCGAGATCACCGCGCGTCCGTTGACGCGCAGGGTCTCGCCGATGCCGGGGATCAGGAACAGCAGCGCAACGCTCGGATCACGCACGATGTTGCGCAGGGAATCGATGCGGTTGTTGCCGCGCCGGTCGGGCAGGAGCAGGGTCTTTTCGTCCTTCACCCGCACGAAGCCCGGCCCGTCGCCGCGCGGCGAACAATCGAGCCCCTCCGGCCCGCGTGTGGCCAGCGCCACGAAAGGCGCGACCTCAATGAAGGCCCGGTACTCGGGCACGATCCGGTCCGTCTCCTTCAGAAGCGATCCCTTGTTGATCTCGCCGTAGAGCGCTTCCAGTTCGGGCAGGGTGGTGATGGTGTCGGGCATGTCTCGCGCGTCGGTACAGGGATCGTGATTTGACAATCCGCACCTTGGTGCAACTGCATAGGTGGAGGCAAGCTTGAAAGCTAAAGCCGGTGCGGCTCGGCCTGAGTGAAAGACGCGTATGAAAAGCCTTCCAGGCAAACCGACACCGGATCCGCTCGGCTCCGAGATCACGATCCGGACCCGCGAAATCCGCCTCGTCGCAGGCCTCGTGCTCGGCCTCTTTCTGCTCACCCATTTCTCCAATCATGCCCTCGGCCTCGTCTCGGTCGAGGCGATGGAAGCCGGGCGCGCCTGGTTCAACCGCCTGTGGCGAAGCCCGGCCGGCACGGTGCTGCTGTACGGGTCGGTTCTGACGCATTTTCTGCTGGCCCTGCTAGCGCTGTACCGCCGACGGAGCCTGCGCATGCCATTCCGCGAGGCGGCCCAATTGGTCCTCGGGATGAGCCTCCCGTTCCTCCTGGTCGCCCATGTGGTCGGGACGCGGGTCGAATGGGCCCTGACCGGGCAGGATTCCGGCTATCCGGAAGTGGTCCGCAACATCTGGGTCCTCAATCCCGCCGTCGGGGCCCGTCAGGCCCTGGCCCTCGTGATCGCCTGGCTGCACGGTTGCCTCGGAGTCTATTTCTGGCTTCGCCCGAAACCGTGGTTTCCGCGCGCCGCGTTGCTTCTCTACACGGTCGCGCTCCTCGTGCCGGTTCTGGCGCTGCTCGGCTTCGTGGAGGCGGGCCGGGACATGGCCGAGGCTCCGGACCGGTTCGGTCCCATCCCGGTTCCGCCCGCGTCCGATCTCCTGCCGATGATCGCACCGGGCCTCTATACGGCGTTCGGAGGCATGATCGCCGCTACGCTGGCCGCCCGCCTCGTCCGCAGCCTGCGCCTGTGGTCGCGGCGGGTGCGCATCATCTATCCTGGCGATCAGGTCGTGACGGTGCCGCTCGGCTTCAGCGTGCTGGAAGCAAGCCGCATCGCGGGCATTCCGCAACTGTCGGTCTGCGGCGGGCGCGGGCGCTGCTCCACCTGCCGGGTGCGGGTGCTCGAAGGTCTTGAGCGCCAGCCGCCGCCCACCGCGCAGGAGCGGGGCACGCTCGCGCGGATCAAGGCGGGCCCGAACGTGCGGCTCGCCTGCCAGTTCCGTCCGACCCACGATGTTTCCGTGGTGCCGATCCTGTCCGCGGGGCGCAACGGCATGGCCTCGCTCGTGCGGGGCGGGCGGGCGCAGGGGCAGGAGCAGGACATCGCCGTGTTGTTCTGCGACCTGCGCGGCTTCACGAGCCTGGCGGAGCGGCGTTTGCCCTTCGACACGGTCTTCATCCTCAACCGCTATTTCGAGGCGGTGGGCGAGTCCGTCGAGGATGCGGGCGGCTATATCGACAAGTTCATCGGCGATGGGGTTCTGGCCCTCTTCGGGCTGAAGACCACGCCGCAGCAGGCCGCCCAGCAGGCCCTCGACGCGGCGCTCCGGATCAAGGCGGCGCTTGATCATCTCAATGAGGAGTACGCGAGCGAATTCGAGCATCCGCTGAAGATCGCCATGGGCCTCCATGCCGGCCCCGCCATCGTCGGGCAGATGGGCTACGGCCAGGCCACCAGCCTCACCGCCGTGGGAGACACCATCAACGCCGCCAGCCGCCTGGAAGGCCTCGCCAAGGAACTGGAGGTCGAGCTCGTCGTCTCGGAAGACCTCGCGACCCGCGCCGGGCTCGATCTCTCTGACCGCGAAAGGCAGATCGTCCAGATCAGGGGACGAGCCGCGCCCCTGGAGAGCTGGATCGTTCCGCAGGCGGGGGACTTTAGAATGGTAAGTAGGTGATAGCAGATATCAATCACCTTGTAGCTATAGCATTTCAGGAAGTTTTTCCTTAATGATTGTAGGAAAGCTTGAAAGCTACATAGTACCTAGATGGGACTGCTTTGTATGGGGTTATCACGTTTCAGAATGTACGTTGATGAAGTCGGAAATGATGACCTGACGAACGTTAATGATGAGCGTCATCGCTATCTAAGCCTATCAGGCGCGATTTTTAATCAAGACTATATGCGGGACGTTTTCGTTCCGACTATTGATAAGCTAAAGCGTGAGTTCTTTCGTGGAGACCCAGATGAAAAAGTCGTGTTTCATAGAAAGGATATTCTTCAGAAAAACGGACCTTTTAAAATATTGAATGATGTTGATACATGTAAGGAATTTGATGCTGAGCTTCATAACCTTATTAGGAATTCTGATTATAAGCTAATAACTGCGGTAATCGATAAGAAAGCGCTCTTAACAAAATCCCACTGGGTTAAGAACCACCCATACCATTGGCTTATGGAAATTCTGATCGAGAAGTATTGCCAATTTTTGGAGCGTCACAATGCAATTGGTGATTTGATGCCTGAAAAGCGACACGGGAAGCCTGACCAATCTTTGCAAATTGCTTATGAGTCAGTATACGAAAATGGAACTCGCTTTGCTGCAGCCGATAAGATCAAAAAGCACATCACATCATCTAAGCTGAAATTTCGTGCAAAGTCAGACAATATCGCTGGATTGGAATTGTGCGATTTAGTTGCCCACCCGAGCTACATTCATGTTAGAGGATGTCAAGGACATACTGTCAACCTGGGTGAGTTTGCTCTCAAAGTTGTTCATGCACTTGAAGAACTACGCTACGACAGATCGCCCTATAATGGCATCGTTAAAGGCTACGGTTGGAAATATTTCTCTTGATACTAGAACAGGGCCCGCAGGCCCTGTCCGATGGATTGATGTACCATCATATACCGGCCGCCCGTAAGCACCGGATTTAATAATAACTGTAGTACTGAAAATCTCGGACGTCAAGTCGTTCGTTTTTCGTTCTTATTGACTTTGCTCAGGAACGGAGTCCACGAATCAGAGTAATAACAAAAAGCCTCCACATCAGATGATGTGGGGGCTTTCCTTTTTGCTATGAGCTTCGAGCGATCTTACTCGCCGGCAGCCTTCTGCTGGTCGCGCTGGGCGCGTTCGGCGTCACGCTCGGCCTTGAGCTGCTCGGTGATGTCCTCGCCGGTCTCCTGGTTGACCACCTTCATGGAGAGACGGACCTTGCCGCGCTCGTCCATGCCGAGGAACTTCACCTTCACCTTGTCGCCTTCCTTGACCACGTCGGTGACCTTGCCGACGCGGTTCTTGGCGAGCTCCGAGATGTGCACGAGGCCGTCGCGGGAACCGAAGAAGTTCACGAAGGCACCGAACTCCATCACCTTCACGACCGTGCCGTCATAGATCACGTTGACCTCGGGCTCGGCGACGATGGAGCGGATCCAGTTGTAGGCGGCCTTGATCGACTTGCCGTCGGCGGACGCGATCTTGATCAGGCCGTCGTCGTTGATGTCGATCTTCGCGCCGGTCTTCTCCACGATCTCGCGGATGACCTTGCCGCCCGAGCCGATGACTTCGCGGATCTTGTCGACCGGGATCTGCATGGTCTCGATGCGCGGGGCATGCTCGCCGAGCTCGGCACGCGGAGCCGTCAGGGCCTTGTTCATCTCTGCCAGGATGTGACCGCGACCGTCCTTGGCCTGATCGAGCGCGACGCGCATGATCTCCTCGGTGATGCCGGCGATCTTGATGTCCATCTGGAGCGAGGTGATGCCCTGGTCCGTGCCGGCCACCTTGAAGTCCATGTCGCCGAGGTGATCCTCGTCGCCGAGAATGTCGGACAGGACCGCGAAGCGCTCACCCTCGAGGATGAGGCCCATGGCGATGCCCGCCACCGGACGGCGCAGGGGAACGCCCGCATCCATCAGCGACAGGGAGCCGCCGCAGACGGACGCCATGGAGGAAGAGCCGTTCGACTCGGTGATCTCCGACACGACGCGGATCGTGTAGGGGAATTCGTGGGACGGCGGCAGCATCGGGTGGATGGCGCGCCAGGCGAGCTTGCCGTGGCCGATTTCGCGGCGGCCGGGCGAGCCCATGCGGCCCGTCTCGCCGACGGAATAGGGCGGGAAGTTGTAGTGCAGCAGGAAGGTCTCCTTGCGGGTGCCCTCCAGCTCGTCGATGAACTGCTCGTCCTCGCCGGTGCCGAGCGTGGTCACGACCAGCGCCTGCGTCTCGCCGCGGGTGAACACGGCGGAGCCGTGCGTGCGGGGCAGAACGCCGACTTCCGACTGGATCGGACGGACGGTCTTGAGGTCACGGCCGTCGATGCGGGTGCCGGTGTCGAGGATGTTCCAGCGCACGACCTTGGCCTGGGCTTCCTTGAAGACCGCCTTGACCTTCTCCGGGTCGAACTTCGCTTCGCCTTCGGCTGGGACCAGGGCGTCCATCACCTTCGCCTTCACGGCGTCGACGGCCGCGTAGCGGTCCTGCTTCTTGGTGATCTTGTAGGCTTCGCGCAGGTCGGCCTCGGCGATGGCGAGCACGGCCTGCTCCACCTCGGACACGTCGGCCGGCTGGTAGTCGCGCGGCTCCTTGGCGGCCTTCTCGGCAAGGCGGATGATGGCCTCGATGACCGGCTGGAAGTGCTTGTGGCCGAACATCACGGCGCCGAGCATCACGTCCTCGGGCAGTTCCTTCGCCTCGGACTCGACCATGAGCACGGCGTCGGCGGTGCCGGCGACGACGAGGTCGAGAGCGGATTGCTCCATCTCCTGGATCGGCGGGTTCAGCTTGTACTGGCCGCCGATATAGCCGACGCGGGCGGCGCCCACGGGGCCCATGAAGGGAACGCCCGAGAGCGTCAGGGCGGCGGAGGCCGCCACCATGGCGACGATGTCCGGATCGTTCTCGAGATCATGCGAGAGCACGGTCACGACGACCTGGGTGTCGTTCTTGTAGCCCTCGACGAACAGGGGGCGGATCGGACGGTCGATCAGGCGGGAGACCAGGGTCTCCTTCTCGGTCGGGCGGCCTTCGCGCTTGAAGTAGCCGCCCGGGATGCGGCCGGCCGCGTAGGTGCGCTCCTGGTAGTTCACCGTGAGCGGGAAAAAGTCGAAGCCGGGCTTCGGCTCCTTGGCCGACACGACGGTAGCGAGAACGGTGGTCTCACCGTAGGTGGCGACGACGGCGCCGTCGGCCTGACGGGCCATCTTGCCCGTTTCGAGCACGAGCTTGCGCCCGGCCCAGATCAGTTCTTCGCGTTGGATATCGAACATGGCATGTCTTTCATGACAGCGGGGCGGGGGCTCGATGCCATGAGCAAGACGGCAAGAGGCTCGTGCCGGCGGGTCATCCCTGCCCTACAAGCCCCTTGCGATCCTGCCATGGTCATCGTGTCTGCCGCCTCCTTAAGATACACCGGGCCTTGAGCCTCGCAGTGTTGGAGAAACCGTCCGGAGCCGGGCTCCGGACGGAAGTTTTTCGAAGAAGCTTAGCGGCGGATGCCGAGCTTCTCGATCAGCGTGCGGTAGCGGCTCTCGTCCTTCTTCTTCAGGTAGTCGAGAAGCGAACGGCGTGCCGACACCATCTTCAAGAGACCGCGACGGGAGTGGTTGTCCTTGGCATGGGTCTTGAAGTGACCGGTCAGATTGTTGATCCGCTCGGTCAGAATGGCGACCTGCACCTCGGGGGAGCCGGTATCGCCAGCCTTCTGGGCATATTCCTTAACGAGCGTGTTCTTGCGCTCAGCCGTAATCGACATCGTCAATCCTTTCAGGTTGGTTCGTCGGGAGACCTTGAGCCTTCAGGGCTTCGGGTCCGGGGCATCCGGATGGGCCGGGCCGGGATGTCGTCCAGCGCGGTCCGAATTCGGACGCGTCTTTCGGAGCATTTCGTCCGAAAAGATGGCGCACCATACACGAAAAGCGCCCGAGTACCAGTGAAATCATTTTTCCCAAGCAGAGCAATAGGATGCGCTATCCGAGCGGGGCTCTCCGGGAACAAGTCCCGGGGGCCATGGTTGGTGAACCATATACCCCCAAGATAGGAATTTCACAGCATGGTTGCCACCACAGCCGATCTCGCGTCCTCGGAAACCGTCAAGAACGTCTTCATCACGGGCGTCCAGAACGCCCACGCGCTCGAGAAGGAGGCGCTCCAGCTCATGCAGCGCCAGGTCGAGCGCTTCGAGAATTATCCGGAAATGTCGCAGATTCTGAAGACGCACATTGCCGAAACGGAAGGACAGGTCCGCCGGCTGGACGAGATCCTGCACACCTTCGGTGAGGACCGGTCGATCCTGAAGGACATGGCCACACAGTTCATGGCCAACATGGCGGCCGCCGGCCACATGCCGATGGCCGACGAGGTGATCAAGAACACCTTCGCCAATCACGCCTTCGAGAATTTCGAGATCGCCGCCTACACGTCCCTGATCGCCATGGCGGAGGCCTCAGGGCACCAGCGGTTCGTTCCGGCGCTGGAGGAAACCCTGCGCGAGGAGCAGAAGACCGCGCAGCTGATCCGCGACCAGATCGTGCCGATCACGCAGAAATACCTCATGCGCGAAGCTCAGGGTCTTAAGGCGGACCTGTAAGTTCCGCGTCGGGTCTCTTTATGTCGCGGCCGTCTCGGGCCTTGGCTCCGGGACGGCCGTTTTGCTTTCGCGGGGGTAGTGCCTCACGCCCCCAGGTTGAACACCCGGTGTGGGACCAGCTCGCCGCGCTCCACGTCGCCGACGGCGATGAGAATGCCGTTGCAGGTTGCATAGACCTTGCCGGACAGGGGCGCCTCGCGGCCGCGCAGGATGATGGACTGGCCGCGCATCAGGCGCCCGGCCATGTCCCGGCTTACGGCGATGGAAGGGATCTCGCTCAGCGCGATCTCCACGGAACGCAGGGCCGCCGGGTCGGTTGCGATGTCGTCCACGGTGACGGCATCGTGCTCCGTGAAGGGACCGACGCGGGTGCGCCGGAGGGCCGCGACATGGCCGAGGCAGCCAAGCGCGCGGCCGAGATCGCGCGCGATGGCGCGCACATAGGTGCCCTTGCCGCAATCGGCCTCAATAACGGAGCGGTTGCCCTCATGATGGATCAGGGCCAGCCGGTCGATCTGGACGGTGCGCGGCTGCAGCTCCACCACCTCGCCGTCGCGGGCGAGATCATAGGCGCGCTCGCCTTGGATTTTGATGGCCGAGAACCGGGGCGGCACCTGCTGGACCTGGCCGGTGAAGCGGGGCAGGAAGGCCTCGATTTCGGACGGGTCGGGCAGTTTGTCGGTGGCTTCGACCACATCGCCTTCGGTGTCGTCCGTGGTGGTTTCCGAACCCCAGGCCACAGTGAACACGTAGGATTTGCGGCCGTCCATGACGAAGGGCACGGTCTTTGTGGCTTCGCCGAGGGCGATCGGCAGGATGCCGGAGGCGAGCGGATCGAGAGTACCGGCGTGGCCCGCCTTCTTGGCCGAGAGACCGCGTTTGACGACTGCGACCGCATGGGTCGAGGTCATGCCGACGCCCTTGTCGAGGATGATCCATCCGTTGACGTCGCGCTTCTTCGGACGGTCGCCGTGCGGCCGCCGTTGCGGGCGTTCTTCGCTCATGATTCCTGCTCGCTGTCGTCGTCGGGGATGTCGGCGTCCGGCCTAGTCGTGTCGCGCGCCACGCGCTCGGAGCGCAGCAGCGAGTCGATCCGGGCGGCCTCGTCGAAGCTTTCATCGCGGCGGAAGCGCAGGTCGGGGGCGAATTTCAGGTTCACCCGTCGGGCGACCTCCTGGCGCAGGACCTTCCTGTTCTTCTCCAGCGCGCGGATCACCGCGTCCTCGTCCTTGCCGCCGAGCGGCATGACATAGGCGGTGGCGAGCTTGAGATCGGGCGACATGCGCACTTCGGGAATGGTGATGACGTTCTTCGTCAGCACGTCATCCTGAAAGTCGCCGCGGGAGAGGACCTCCGCGAGGGCATGTCGCACGAGTTCGGCGACGCGCTGTTGGCGTTGGGAAGGCCCTGTGGTTTGTTCGAAACGTTTAGCCATTTTTCTTCTCCGGGATTGGACCGGACCGGGATGCGAGGTGCCGTGGCCGGTCACCTCGATTCAGCAGGAACTCTGTCCATGAAAGCGCGATCACCGGGACGAGCCCGGTGATCGCACATCGTTCTGGTGTCGAAGGCGCGAAGCGGATCAGAGCGTCCGCTTCACCTCTTCCACGCGATAGCACTCGATGAGGTCGCCGACGCGCATGTCCTGGTAGTTCTCGAAGGACATACCGCATTCCTGGCCCGAGGTGACCTCGCGGGCATCGTCCTTGAAGCGCTTGAGCTGCGAGAGCTTGCCTTCGTGGATGACCACGTTGTCGCGGATCAGGCGGACATGGGCGCCGCGCTGGACCACGCCGTCGAGGACGCGGCAACCGGCGATCTTGCCGACCTTCGAGACGTTGAACACCTCGAGAACCTGGGCTTCGCCGAGCCGTTCCTCGCGCAGGGTCGGAGCGAGCAGGCCGGACATGGCCGCCTTCACGTCATCCACGAGATCGTAGATGATGTTGTAGTAGCGGATCTCGATGCCGGCACGCTCGGCCGCCTCGCGCGCTTCCTTGTGGGCACGCACGTTGAAGGCGAGGATGATGGCGCCCGAGGCTTCCGCCAGGGTGACATCGGATTCCGAGATGCCGCCGACGCCCGCCTGGACGATGCGCGCTGCGACTTCCTCGTTGCCCACCTTCTCGAGAGCACCGACGATCGCTTCCGCCGAACCCTGCACGTCGGCCCGGACCACGAGCGGGAATTCCTTGCGGCCCGCTCCGGCCTTCAGGTCGCGCATCATGTCGACGAGCGTGCGCCCGGCCGTACCCATACGAGCCGCCTGACGCTCGCGCTTCTGGCGGGTCCGATACTCGGTGACCTCGCGGGCGCGGGCCTCGGACTCGACCACCGCGACGCGGTCGCCGGCCTCGGGCGTGCCGTTGAAGCCCAGCACCTCGACCGGGACCGAGGGACCGGCCTCCTTCACGTTGGCTCCGAGATCGTTGATCAGGGCGCGCACGCGACCCCATTCGGCGCCCGCCACGACGATGTCGCCGGTGCGCAGGGTGCCGCGCTGAACGAGCACGGTAGCCACGGGACCACGGCCACGATCGAGCTTGGCTTCGATGACGGTGCCTTCGGCCGAACGCTCGGCATTGGCCCTGAGCTCGAGGATTTCGGCCTGGAGCTGGAGACCTTCGAGCAGGGTCTCAAGACCCTGGCCGGTCTTGGCCGACACCTCGAATTCGAGCGTCTCACCGCCCATCGATTCGACGACGATGGAGTGCTGCAGCAGCTCGGTCCGGACCCGCTGCGGGTTGGCGTCGGGCTTGTCCACCTTGTTGATCGCCACGATCAGCGGCACGCCGGCCGCTTGCGCGTGATTGATCGCCTCGATGGTCTGCGGCATGACGCCGTCATCGGCCGCCACCACCAGCACGACGATATCCGTCACCTTGGCACCGCGGGCACGCATGGCCGTGAAGGCCGCGTGGCCGGGCGTGTCGATGAAGGTGATCTTGCCGCCGAGCGGCGAGGTCACCTGATATGCACCGATATGCTGCGTGATGCCGCCAGCTTCGCCGGAGACCACGTTGGTCTTGCGGATCGCGTCGAGCAGCGAGGTCTTGCCGTGGTCGACGTGGCCCATGATGGTCACGACCGGCGGGCGGGTGACGAGGTTCTCGTCCACGTCCGGCGTATCGAACAGGCCTTCCTCGACGTCCGCTTCCGCGACGCGCTTCACCGTGTGGCCGAGCTCTTCCGCGATCAGCTGGGCTGAATCGGAATCGATCACGTCCGTGATCTTGTGCATCTGGCCTTGCTTCATCAGCATCTTGATCACGTCGACCGCGCGTTCCGACATGCGGTTCGCCAGCTCCTGGATCGTGATCGTCTCGGGAATGATTACCTCACGGGCAATCTTTTCCTTCTGTTCGACCTGACGGTGGCCCATGAGACGCTGGTTGCGGCGACGGAAGGACGCGAGCGAGCGGGTGCGCTCGTCCTCGCCCGAGGTCGCGTTGGCCAGGGTCAGGCGGCCGCGGCGCTTCTCTTCTCCGGGAGCCGTCTTGGGCGTCTTCGGCAGGGCGGCGGGCTTGGCCGCGACGCCGGGACGACGGATGGTGCGTGCACCTTCCTCGTCATCCACAACCGCCGCGCGAGCCGCAACGGGCGGAGCCGTGCGGACATTCGGCTTCGCCGTTTCCGGATCGGGCGCGACCGGCGCGGCAGGGCGCGCCATGTGGTTCAGGCTCGGCGGGCGGCCGCCGGTGGTGCCGACGCCGGGACGCTGATAGCCGCCTGGGCGTGGACCATCGGAGCGCGGCCCGGAGGGACGCGGACCGTCGAAGCGTCCGGCCGGACGGGGACCATCCGAACGCGGACGGTCCGACCGGGGAGCGTCGGAGCGCGGGGCGGGGCCGCGGGCGGCCGAAGCCGCCGCGGGCGTCTGGCGCGGGGCCTCCTCGCCAAGACGGCGGCGGGCCTCCTCCTCGGCGCGGCGCTTGCGCTCGTCGTCCTGACGACGGCGTTCCTCTTCCTCGTGCTTGCGGGCCTCGGCGGCTTCACGCTCCTTGGCCTCGGCAGCCTCGCGCTCGGCGCGGCGGGCAGCCTCGTCGGCCTGGCGGCGGCGATCTTCCTCGTCGCGGCGACGTGCGTCGACCAGCGCGTTCATGCGCGCATCGCGCTCCTGCTCGGAGAGCGTCTGGAGCACCATGCCGCCGGACCGGGGTGTATTCGGGGCGCTTCGCTGCGGACGTCCGCCCTGGGCGGGCGCAGCCGGCTTCGGAGCCGGAGCGGCCGGCTTGGGCGCACTGACAGGGGCCGCGGCCTGTTGCGGCGCGGGCCGTTCCTCTTTTGCCCCACTACCGGGGCCGACAGCAGGGCGACGCTTGACCGTCTCCACCACGACCGCCTTGGACCGGCCATGGGAAAAGCTCTGGCGCACCGTGCCTTGCTCGACCGGGCGCTTCAGGGACAGCGTCTTGGACGACACATGAAGAGTCTTGTCGCCCTGGTTTTTCGTATCACTCATTCCGCCTCAGTTCCTGCGGGTTTCATAGTCGTGGGTTCGCCGGTCCCGTTTCCGAGGCCAGTTTGATCGGCCTCGATGCCGCCGAAGGAGCGGTAACGATGCCAGCGGTTCAGAAAGCCGTCGCTCCCAGCGCCCGCGACGAGGGCAGCATGTATCACATGTGACCGGCCTAATGCCAAATCCAATTCGTCAATCGACAGATCTTGGATGACCGGAAAGCTAGATATTGCCTCGCCGAGGCGTTTTCGCAACTGGTTCGCCAATTTTCTTCGCCCATCTTCGGCCGCCTCTGCGGCATGAATAAGGGCAACGATGGGCTTATCCGTGATGGCCGACTCGACCTTGAAGAAGCCGGTGATCACCGTACCGGCCTTGTTGGCGAGGGCCAAACCCTGGCGCAAATCGTCCCGGAGCATGCGGCCGATGTCCTGGGCCAGGGTCGCCGAGGCCTTGGCCTCGGTCTTGAAGGCTCGGGAAAAGAGGCGACGTTTAGCCGCCTCTTCCACCATGTCGGCGCGGGCCGTGACCCAGACGCCGCGGCCCGGCAGCTTGTGCCGGAGATCGGGCACGACCTCGTGGTCGGGCCCCAGGACAAAGCGGATCAGCTCCGCGGGGCCTTTCGCCTCGCGGGTGACGATGCAGGTGCGCTCCGGTTCATGCCGCGGCACGGGTGCTGACCTCGCTTTGCCATTTTCCGGCTTAAGACGGTTGGGCCTCGGTCTCAGCCTCTTCGGCCGATCCCTCGGTCTCCACCGTCTCTTCCGGCTGTTCGATCCAGCCCGCCTTCACGCGGGCGGCCATGATCATGTTCTCCGCATCGGCGCGGGAGACGTCGAAGCCGTCCAGCGCGCCCTTGTAGCGGGTGGCCTCGGGGCCGCGGCCTTCCGTCCAGCCGACGAGATCGTCGGTGGCGCAGCCGGCCAGGTCCTCGACGGACTTGATGTCGTTCTCGCCGAAGGCCACCAGCATGGCGGTGGTGACGCCGTCGATCTCCTTCAGGTCGTCGGAGACGCCGAGCTCGCTGCGGCGGGTCTCGTTCTCGGCCTCGATCCGAGCGAGATAGTCCTGGGCGCGGCTCTGGATCTCGGCGGCGGTGTCCTCGTCGAAGCCCTCGATGGAAGCCACTTCGCCAGCGTCCACATAGGCGATTTCCTCAACGGAGCGGAAGCCTTCCGACGCCAGGAGCTGGCCCACCACCTCGTCCACGTCGAGGGCGTTCATGAACAGCTCGGTGCGCTCGGCAAATTCCTTCTGGCGGCGCTCGGATTCCTCGGCCTCGGTCAGGATGTCGATGTCCCAGCCGGTGAGCTGCGAGGCCAGACGCACGTTCTGGCCGCGGCGGCCGATGGCGAGCGAGAGCTGGTCGTCGGGCACCACCACCTCGATGCGGTCGGCCTCCTCATCCAGCACCACCTTGACCACTTCGGCCGGCTGAAGGGCGTTGACGATGAAGGTCGCCTGATCGGGCGACCAGGGAATGATGTCGATCTTCTCGCCCTGCAATTCGCCCACCACCGCCTGGACGCGGGAGCCGCGCATGCCGACGCAGGCGCCGACCGGGTCAATGGAGGAATCGCGCGACGTCACGGCGATCTTGGCGCGGGAGCCGGGATCGCGGGCGACGGCCTGGACGGACACGATGCCGTCATAGATCTCCGGCACTTCGGAGGCGAAGAGCTTCGCCATGAACTGCGGATGGGTGCGCGAGAGGAAGATCTGCGGCCCGCGGGCCTCACGGCGGACATCGAAGAGATAGGCGCGGATGCGGTCGCCCGGGCGGAAGGTCTCGCGGGGGATGAGCTCGTCGCGGCGGATGATCGCCTCGCCACGGCCGAGATCGACGATCACATTGCCGTATTCGACGCGCTTGACGGCGCCGTTCACGACCTCGCCGATGCGGTCCTTGTATTCCTGGTACTGGCGGTCGCGCTCGGCGTCGCGCACCTTCTGCACGATCACCTGCTTGGCCGACTGGGCCGCGATGCGTCCGAAATCGAAGGGCGGCAGGGTGTCGGCGATCACGTCGCCCACCTGGGCGGCCGGATTGTGGCGGGTGCGCGCCTCGGCGAGGGCGATCTCGCGGGAATCGTTCTCCACGGCGCCGTCGTCGACCACGAGAAGGTGGCGGGCCAGGCGCAGCTCGCCGGTCTTGGAATTGATCTCGGCATGGATGTCGGTTTCGGCACCGTAGCGGGACCGGGCCGCCTTGGCGATGGCGTCCGCCATGGCGTCGAGCACGATCTGCTTGTCGATCACCTTTTCGCGCGCGACCGCATCGGCGATCTGCAAGAGTTCCAGCCTGTTGGCACTGATAGCCATCGAGGTCGCTCCTTAGTTCGGTTTCGTCTGATCGGTCGGGTCCTGCGCCTCGTCGGGCGCATCGACCACATCCGTGTCTTCATCAAGATCGTCCGTGGTCGGCGCCGTTCCGCGGCGCAGCGATTCACGGATCAATTCGTCGGTCAGAACGAGGTGCGCCTCGCCGATATCCGTCAGGGGAACGCGGGCGATGGGCTCGAGACCCTCTTTCACGTCCGGCAGCTCGATCACAAGCCTTCCGTCCTCGACGCCCCGCAGGAAGCCGCGGAAGCGCTTGCGGCCCTCGACCGGCACGGCCATCTCCACCTTCGCGTCGTGGCCGCTCCAGCGCTCGAAGTCGCTGGCGCGCACGAGCGGGCGGTCGATTCCCGGCGAAGAGATTTCCAGGTGATAGGCCGTGGCGATGGGATCCTCGAGGTCGAGAACCGGCGAAATGCCGCGGCTCACGGTCTCGCAATCCGACACCGACATGGTGCCGTCCGGCCTTTCGGCCATGATCTGCACGGTGCATCCGTTCGTGCCGGTGACCCGCACCCGCACGAGATTGAAACCCAGATCCTCGATCACAGGCTCGACAATGGCCGCCACTCGGGCGGCGACGCCGCTTTCCGTAATCAGTCGCTTGTCGCGTTCGTTTGTCATGGCTCTCCGCACGCTCCGGCGTCCAAGCAATAAAAAAGAGCGGACCCCGGGGGGCCCACTCTCGACCAGCAGCTTGACGCTGCAACCAGAGCTGACAAGGGCAATATACTGATTCCAACACCAAAATACAAGCGTGGTGCGAAAACGCCCGTCAGACGCGCTCGAACGTGAGATAGCTCGGCACCCTGCCCTCCCGAATCGCCTTGGCCTCGTAGCGGGTGCCGGGCCAGCCTTCGTAGGGCTTGCGCCAGTCGTCGGCCCGGGTGGCGGTCCAGCGGAAGTGTGGAGAGCGCAGGGTCCGGGCCAGCACCCAGCCGATATAATCGTCGATGTCGCTGGCAAAGCGCAGCTCGGCGCCCGGTTTCATGACGCGGGCGAGAACCTCGAGGGTCTCGTCCGAGACGAGGCGGCGCTTGCGCTGCCGGCGCTTGGGCCACGGGTCGGGATAGAGGATGTAGACCCGGTCGAAGGAGGCATCCGGCAGGGTCGGCAGGAGGTCCGTGACGTCGTCGTCCCAGAGCCGGACGTTGTCGAGATGCTCCTGCTCGATGACGGCGAGAAGCTTCGCCATGCCGTTCACGAACGGCTCGCAGCCGATGAAGTTGATGTCGCGATGCGCCCTCGCCTGCGCGGCGAGATGCTCGCCGCCGCCGAAGCCGATCTCGAGCCAGGTCTCGCGAGCCTGAGGATTGGGAAATTGTCCGGACGGTGCACGGCCCGGCACCATGCGGATCGCCGGCAGCACGTTCTGGACCAGGTCGTCCTGGCCTGCGCGAAGCTTCTTGCCCTTTCGGCGCCCAAAGAAGGCGCCCGCCCGTTCCGATGCTTCGTTCATGGGACAGATGCTCCTGAAGAAGGCACGATGTGCTTGGTGATCGCCCCGGCATTTCGCTGCCGGCTCATGCAGTGAGAGCCGGTCCTCCTTCCGGGGAACCGGCTCTCGCGGGAGAGGTCTTATCGAGGCCGAACGACTGCCGACGGGCCCCGGCCAATTTTACCGAAACGCCGCCTTCAGGCGCTCGGCGAGATCCGTGCGCTCCCAGGAGAACCCGCCGTCGGCATCCGGCTTGCGGCCGAAATGCCCGTAGGCCGAGGTGCGGGCATAGATCGGGCGGTTGAGGCCGAGATGCGTGCGGATGCCGCGCGGGGAGAGATCCATGGCGTCCATGAGAACGGCCTCCAGCTTACCCTCGTCCACCTTGCCCGTGTCGTGGAGATCCACGTAGATCGACAGGGGCTTGGCCACGCCGATGGCGTAGGAGAGCTGCAGGGTGCAACGATCGGCGAGGCCGGCCGCCACCACGTTCTTGGCGAGGTAGCGCGCCGCATAAGCGGCCGAGCGGTCCACCTTGGTCGGATCCTTGCCCGAGAAGGCGCCGCCGCCATGGGGTGCCGCGCCGCCATAGGTGTCGACGATGATCTTGCGGCCGGTGAGGCCGCAATCGCCGTCCGGACCGCCGATCACGAACTTGCCCGTGGGGTTGACGTGCCAGATGGTCTGGGCCGAGATCCAGCCTTCGGGCAGGGTCTGGCGGATATAGGGCTCGACGATGGCGCGCACGTCATCGGAGGAGAGATTCTCGTCCAGGTGCTGGGTCGAGAGGACGATCTGGGTGGCCGCGACCGGCTTATCGTTCTCATAACGCAGCGTGACCTGGCTCTTGGCGTCCGGGCCGAGCTTGGCCGCGTCGCCCACCTTGCCCTTGCGGGCGGCGGTCAGGTTCTCGAGGATCTTGTGGGCGTAATAGATCGGCGCCGGCATGAGATCGGGCGTCTCGGTGCATGCGTAACCGAACATGATGCCCTGGTCGCCCGCGCCCTCATCCTTGTTGCCGTCGGCATCGACGCCCTGGGCGATGTGAGCCGACTGGGCATGGAGATATACGGAGACGTCGGCGGTCTTCCAGTGGAAGCCTTCCTGCTCGTAGCCGATATCCTTGATGGCATCGCGGGCGAGCTCGATCACCTTGTCCTTGGTGATGGAATCGGGCCCGCGCACCTCGCCGGCAATGACGACGCGGTTGGTGGTGGCGAGCGTCTCGCAGGCCACGCGGGCTTCCGGCTCGGCTGCCAGATAGGCATCGACGACGGCGTCGGAAATCCGGTCGCAGACCTTGTCCGGATGACCTTCGGAAACCGATTCGCTCGTGAAAAGATAGCTAGAACGCCGCACGATGGAATTCCTTCAGGCAATAGAAACTGGCGTCTGCGGTCGGCCGCAGGCTTCGAAACATGCTCATGCCGTAGGCTAAAGGAAAGGTCAAGCGAACGTGTTCTTTATGACGAACGCTCACTCTCTTCCTGAGCCGCCAGGGCATTGACGAGCTGAACGATGCTTTTGCGGACCTTCGGGCTCTTGATGCTGGCGAAGGTCCGAACGAGCTGGAGGCCTTCGGGCGTGGACATCATGTCGGCCACATAGGCGGGAGCGCCGCCTTCGGCGAAGCCGGATTCGGACTTGCCGCTCCGGATGCCGTCGAAGAAGAAATCGATGTCGACATTGAGGATCTTGGCGATATCAACGAGGCGGGCAACGCTGATCCGGTTCATGCCTTTTTCGTATTTCTGGACCTGTTGGAAAGTCAGGCCGAGCATGTCGCCAAGTTTTTCTTGGCTCATCCCAATCGAAACGCGGCGCATGCGCACTCTGCTTCCGATTTCCTTATCGATAGTGCCCGTCGATTTCTTCATTGTGGCCTGTCCCCTTGCCTATAAAGACGCACTATCGAGGCATATTTACTTAATTTAGGGATGATTGGTGCCTGCGACGTGCAATCAACAGGATTAAGCAGATCCCAAGCGTGGCCGTCAAAGAAAACCTGCCCCAAACACTATAAAGAGTCAGCGGTTCAGCAACCGGAAGAGAGGTGTCGAGAACACCTTCAACTCCCAATGGAAGTTTGTCGACAATCCGACCGAAAGGATCGATTACGGCCGAGATTCCCGTATTGGCCGCCCTGACCAGGGGAAGGCCCTCCTCGACCGCTCGCAGACGGGCTTGGGCGAAGTGCTGATAGGGCCCCGGGGTCTGACCGAACCAGGCATCGTTGGTCACGTTCAGGATCAGGTTCGGCCGAGGCCCCTCGGCGACGATCTCTCCCGGAAAGATCGCCTCGTAGCAGATTGTCGCGGCAACCGGCGGAAGGCCCGGGATCGACAGCATCGCGCGCTTCTCGCTCGGCTCGAAGCCGCCGGGAATGTGCACGAACTGGCGCAGGCCCGCGGCCCTGATCAGGGTATCGAGAAATTTCGGCACGTATTCGCCGAAGGGCACCAGATGGACCTTGTCGTAGGCGCCGAGGATTGTGCCCTTCTCGTCGATCACCTGGATGGCGTTGTAGAATTTGCCCACCGCCTCGCCGGGCAACGGGTCGTCCATGCGGGCGGCGCCCGTGATCAACGTGGAGCCCGGCCCGAGCAGGGTGGCGATCTGCGCCAGGGAAGCGGGGTCGCGATGGAGCAGGAACGGAAAGGCGGATTCCGGCCAGACGATGTGGGTCGGCGCAGCGGTCTTGCCGTCCCGGCCTGGGCTAGCGCTCAAGGTCAGGTAGCGCCGCATGATGGCGTCGCGGTTGCGCGGGTTGAACTTGGCATCCTGGGGCAGGTTGGGCTGCATGATACGCAGGCGCACGTTCTCGACCTGCGCCGAGGCTTCCGGCGGGACCCGCCAGGCGCCGAAGGCCGCGAGGCCAAGAAGCAGAGCCGCCGCGAGACCCGGGGCCGTCCAGCGGGCGGTCGTCGTCCTTCCTGTAAGCAGGATTGCGGGCGCAGCGCAGATGGCGACGCTCAGGAAGGTCAGGCCATAGAGACCCACCAACGAGGCGGACTGCATGAGCCAGAGGTTCTGACCGAGAGCCATCCCGGGATTGTTCCAGGGAAAGCCGGTGAAGAGATGGCCGCGCAACCATTCGCTGACCGTCAGGCCGAAGGCGAGGG
Organism: Microvirga sp. Mcv34; assembly: GCF_024519725.1. Taxonomy (GTDB): domain Bacteria; phylum Pseudomonadota; class Alphaproteobacteria; order Rhizobiales; family Beijerinckiaceae; genus Microvirga. The sequence continues at coordinate 83,321 of NZ_JALJRK010000019.1, forward strand.
CGAGAATGCGCCAGGCATCGGGCAGCCAGAACAGGCGGGCCAGCGCAAAGCCGAAGGCGGAAAAGAAGGCGAGCAGGGCGGGAAGACCCAGGACGCCGAAGGGCATGGCCCAGGCAAACTGGTCGGCCTCCACGAGAAAGGCCGCGCCGAGCCACCACAGCCCGGCGACGAAATAGCCGAAGCCCCAGAACCAGCCGAGGAGGGCGGCGGATCGGAACGGGGCCCAGGGGGAGGGACCGTCCTTCACGGTGCCGTCCATGAGCCAGACAGCCGGCACGAGGGAGAGAACGAGCGCGGGCAGGATGCCGAAGGGCGGCATGGCCATGGCTCCGACGGCCCCAGCCACAAAGGCCGTGAGCCAGCGGCGCCATCCCCTTGCGAGGATGACGCGATCAGCCAGGGGCATCATTCCGCGGCAGCGCTTTCAGGGCGCGGAGCGTTCGCCTGATTGTCTCCGGCCTCCGCTTCCGACGCGAAGGTGCGGCGATGGACGCGCAGCCGCTTCACGCGCCGCGGGTCGGCATCGAGGACCTCGAATTCCAAGCCCGACGGACCTTCGATGACCTCGCTGCGGGACGGGACACGGCCGGCGAGCGTCACGATGAAGCCCCCGATCGTGTCGATGTCCTCTGCACCCTCTTCCTCAGTCAGGTCGAGGCCCAGCACGTCCTTAACCTCATCGAGGCTCGCGCGGGCATCGGCGATATAGGTGCCATCAGCCGCCGGCACGATGGTGAGGGTCGCATCCTCATCGTGCTCGTCCTCGATGTCGCCCACCACCATCTCGACCAGATCCTCGATGGACACGAGGCCGTCGGTGCCGCCGTATTCGTCGATGACCAGAGCCATGTGGGTTCGGGTTGCCTGCATGCGCACCAGAAGGTCGATGGCCGGCATAGAGCGCGGTACGAACAGGACCGGGCGCAGGATGTTGGCGGAGGAGAGCGCCATCGACAGGTCGATCTGCCCGAGGCTCGGCAGGGGCGCTTCATCGCTCGAACCGGCCTCGGAGGCGCCGCCATCGGCCCGCATGGCGATGAAGTCGAGGAAGTCGCGGATATGGACCATGCCCTTCGGATCGTCCAGGGTCTCGCCATAGACCGGCAGGCGGGAATGACCGGCCGTGCGGAACAGGCTCAGGAGCTCGCCCAGATTGGTGTCGGCCGCCACCGCCACGATGTCGGCGCGGGGCACCATCACGTCCTCCACCCGGATCCGGTGGAAAGAGAGCACGTTCTTGAGCATCGCCCGCTCCTGGGGCGAGAAATCCGTGTCCTCGACGGTTTCGGCGAGGACGTCCTCAAGATCGTGACGGATGGATTCGCGGGGTTTCAGGCCGAGACGGGTCAGAACCCGGTCGTACCAGTGGTCGCGTGTGTCGTCTGTCTCGGTCGGGGTTCGGACAGGTCGGTCGCTACGACTTCGATCTTCGTTCATTGCTTTGGGTTGTCAGCCGTTCATGCTGCCATATCGCGATAGGGGTCGGCGATGCCAAGGGTGGCGAGCGCCTTTACCTCAAGACCTTCCATGATTTCCGCCTCCGACTCGACCTCATGGTCGTAGCCGAGGAGGTGCAGGACCCCATGGACGATCAAATGGGCAAAATGATGCGAGAGCTCCTTGGATTCCTCCTCGGATTCGCGCACCAGCGTTTCATAAGCTAATGCAATGTCGCCCAAATGGCGAGGGCCGTTTGCGCCGGGCTGCTCGGGCGCCGGAAAGGAGAGCACATTGGTGGGCTTGTCCTTGCCCCGCCAGGTTCGGTTCAGTTCGCGGATCTGGGCGTCGTCGGTGAGCATGACGCTCGCCTCGAACGCGCCATCCGCCTCGTAAGTGACGGACAGGGCGGCCTCGGCGGCCTTCTGCGCCAGGGCCTCTGCATCTTCGAGGCTGTCCCAATCGCCCGCCTCGATCATGATGTCGAGCGTGATCACGGTCTGCGGTCCCGGTCGTAACGGGGTTGATCCGGTTGAGGCGGCGCCTCGCGGGCGGCCTTGTCATAGGCGGTCACGATGCGGCGCACGAGATCGTGGCGCACCACGTCGGCCTCCTTGAAGGTGACGCGGGCGATGCCCTCGACTCCCTGCAGGATACGCGTGGCCTCCACCAGGCCGGATTTCTGGCCCGGCGGCAGGTCGATCTGCGTCGGGTCGCCGGTGATGATCATCCGCGAGCCCTCGCCGAGGCGGGTCAGGAACATCTTCATCTGCATCGACGTGGTGTTCTGCGCCTCGTCGAGCAGCACCAGGGCGTTGGTGAGCGTGCGCCCGCGCATGAAGGCCAGGGGGGCGATCTCGATCATGCCGGTCTGCAGGCCACGATCCACATGGCGCGCTTCCATGAAATCGTAGAGTGCATCGTAGATCGGGCGAAGGTACGGATCCACCTTCTCGCGCATGTCGCCGGGCAGGAAGCCGAGGCGCTCGCCCGCTTCCACGGCCGGACGGGAGATGATCAGACGGTCCACCTGACCCTGTTCCAGGAGCGACACCGCATAGCCGACCGCGAGCCAGGTCTTGCCGGTGCCGGCCGGGCCTTCCGCGAAAACGAGCTCGTTCGTCTTGAGTGCCTTGATATAGGTATTCTGCGAAGCGTTGCGGGCTCGGACGGGTCCGCGCCTGCGGGTAGAGATCTGGTCGAAGGCCGTAAGACCCGCGGCCGGCTGCTCCTCGGCGGCGGGGAAGAGGCTGCCCTGTAGGGTGCTCTCCTCGATGGCGCCGTCCACGTCGCCCGGCCCGAGCGCTCCGCCCTGGCGGGCGCGCTCGTAGAGCCCTTCCAGAACCCGGCGCGCCATCTCGGAGCCTTCGGGCGTGCCCTTGACGGTGACCCGGTTGCCGTTAGCGATGGCGGTCACGTTCAGGCGCCGCTCCAGATGAGCGAGATTCTGGTCGTATTGTCCGAAGACGAGGCTAGCGAGGCGGTTGTCGTCGAAGGTGAGAACGATCTCCGCCTCCTCCACGACGCCGGGGTGCAAGCTGCTGGCGTTCCGTCCCTTTTGGGCTCGTGCGGTCGCGTTGTCCGCTGGGCTCAAATGCCTCTCCTCTGAATGTCGGCCGCACGGCGTGCGGCCAACGAATATGGGGTCCTGTCGGACAAAGGGCTAGGCCGCTGCCTGGCTGCCCGGCCCGACCCATTCCCCGAACAGGCTGTTGGAACCGGCCTGCGTGATCCGCACCGTCACGACCTCGCCGACGGCATGGCGGTCGGTCTCGATCTGCACGGCCTGCAGATAAGGCGACTTGCCTGCCATCTGGCCCGGATGACGACCCGGCTTCTCCAAGAGAACGTCGAGGGTCTGCCCCACGGTTCCGTGGTTGAAGGCCTGCCGCTGCATTTCCAGCAGATTCTGGAGCCGGGCGAGGCGCTCGGCCTTCACGGCCTCGGGCACTTGGGCGTCGATCTCCGCCGCCGGCGTACCGGGGCGGGGGCTGTACTTGAACGAGAAGGAGCTGGCGAAGCCCACATCAGAGACGAGCCGCATCGTCTCCTCGAATTCCGCATCCGTCTCGCCCGGGAAGCCGACGATGAAGTCGGACGAGAGGGCGAGACGGGGCTGGGCCACGCGGATGCGCTCGATCAGGCGGCGGTACTCATCGCCCGTGTGCTTGCGGTTCATCACGTCGAGGATGCGGTCGGAGCCGGACTGCACCGGCAGATGCAGATAGGGCATCACGGCGGGCAGGTCCCGATGGGCCGCGATCAGCTCGTCATCCATATCGCGCGGGTGGCTGGTGGTGTAGCGAAGCCGGGCCATGCCGGGAACCTCCGCGAGGCGGTGGAGCAGGCGGCCGAGCGACCAGACGGACCCGTCCGGCCCCTCGCCGTGATAGGCGTTCACGTTCTGGCCGATCAGCGTCAGCTCGCGCACGCCCGCATCGGCGAGGCGCAGGGCCTCGTCGAGGATCTTGGCGACCGGGCGCGAGACTTCCGCCCCGCGGGTATAGGGCACCACGCAGAAGGTGCAGAACTTGTCGCAGCCCTCCTGGATGGTGAGAAAGGCCGACACGCCACGGCTCCGGGTCCTGGCCTTGCTCGGAGCGGGCAGGTGGTCGAACTTGTCCTCGATCGGGAATTCCGTATCGACGACCCGCTCGGAGCGCGACTTGCTCAGGAGGGCGGGCAGGTTGTGATAGTTCTGCGGGCCGACCACCACGTCGACGGCGGGCGCCCGGCGCAGGATCTCCTTGCCTTCGGCCTGAGCGACGCAGCCGGCCACCACGACCTTGGTCTCCTGGCCCGACGCCTCGCGCTCCTTCTTGAGCTCGCGCACCCGGCCCAGCTCGGAATAGACCTTCTCGGCGGCCTTCTCGCGGATATGGCAAGTGTTGAGGATGACGAGATCCGCATCCTCCATGGTCTTGGTCTCAGAATAGCCTTCCGTCGCCAGCATGTCCGCCATGCGCTCGGCATCGTAGACATTCATCTGGCAGCCATAGGATTTGACGAAGACTTTTTTCACGAGATCGGCCTGTCTGCTGGTCATCGGGCGGTGGAGGATGGACGCCGTTTTAAGCCTTTTACGCGTGCAAGAGAATAGCGGCGGTTTGGCTCAAGCGTCGGGCCGTCCCGGATTCCTCGTCCTCCCGGCTTTGCGGGAGGACGAGGAACGTCGGGTTCGAACTTAAGCCAACAGCCCTTCCTGCTGGGCCAGCTCGCGCAGGTTCGCCTGCGGGCGGGCGCCCAGGTGGCTGATGATCTCGGCGGCAGCCAAGCCTCCGAGGCGGGCGCAGTCGACGAGGTCGAGATTGTTCACGAGGCCTGCGAGGAAGCCCGAGGCGAAGAGGTCGCCCGCGCCCGTGGTGTCGACCACGCGCTCCACGGGGAAGGCCGGCACGGCCCTGGTCTCGCCGCGGGTCACGATCAGGGCGCCGTCCGCCGAGCGGGTGATGGCGCCGAGCAGGTTTTCCTCACGCAGCGCCGCCAGAGCACTGTCCGCATCCGAGGTGCCGTAGAGGCTCTGCAGCTCGTGGATGTTGGCGAAGAGGATGTCGAGGCTGCCGTCGCGCATGAGGCCGAGGAACTCGTCGCGGTAGCGATCGACGCAGAAGGCGTCGGACAGGGTGAGGGCCACCTTGTTGCCCGCCTCGTGGGCGATCTTTACCGCCTTGCGGAAGGCTTCCTTCGCGGCCGGCGGATCCCACAGATAGCCTTCGAGATAGACGATGCTCGAGGCGCGCACCGTCTCCGGGTTCACGTCGTCGGGCGTGAGGTTCTGGCAGGCGCCCAGATAGGTGTTCATGGTGCGCTCGCCGTCGGGCGTCACCAGGATGAAGCTGCGCGCCGTGGCCGGGCCTTCCTCGGCGGGCTTCACGTCGTAATGGACGTCGATGGCCCTGAGGTCGTGGGCGAAGAGCTTGCCGGTCTCGTCGTTCTTCACCTTGCCGATGAACCCGGCCTTCACGCCCAGGGAGGCGACGCCCGCCGCCGTGTTGGCCCCCGAGCCGCCCGAGACGATCACTGCCGGGCCCATGTCGCCGTAGAGCTCCTCGGCCCGGGCCTCGTCGATGAGCTGCATGGCGCCCTTGTGCACCTTCTTCTGGAGCAGGAAGGCCTCGTCCGTATGGGCGAGCACGTCAACGATGGCGTTGCCGAGGGTGAGGACGTCGATGCGGGTCTGGGACATGAGCCACCGGGGTTATGAAATGACGGGGCGCTTTCGCATCCACCGCCCCGGCGGTCAAGGCTCGCATCCGATCAGACCGTGTCCTGTACCGCCTGGATCGGCACGGGCAAACGCCTCTCGCGGGTCTGGGCCCTGTCGAGAACCGCCAGCATGTCCTCGAGTTCGCTTTCGGACAGGGACTGGATCTCGCGGGCGAGGCGGTTGGCCAGCAGGGTCGCCTTCGGGTCGCCGCCCGCCGTGTCGATCTTCACCTTGGGGTCGGAGAGATCGGCGAGGCGCTTCAGCTCGTCGGCCTCGTCCCAGATGATGTGGAAGTATTGCAGGACGCCCTGGATGAGTGCCCAGGTGGGCTTGCCGCGCTCGCCGCGCTCCAGAGCCGAGAGATAGGCGCTCGACACGCCGAGATGGGACGCCATGTCCTTCAACATCCGCCCGCGCTCCCGGCGCAGCTGCCGCACCCGTTCACCGAAGGGGGTCATGTGTGATTATCCCGCGCCCCGCCGACGGCGGAGCCTGACATAGAGTGCACCGGATCCGCCATGCTGGGGAGAGGCCTCCTCGAAGCCGATCACCACATGGCGCAGGTCAGGCAGACGAAGCCAATGGGGCACCATGCGGCGCAGCACCCCCCGTTCCTCGAACAGGCCGCCGGCCACGGCTGCGCCGCCCTTGCCGGTGATCACGAGGACGAGACCGTGGCCGGATCCCTGCGCCCGGTGCAGGAAGCGCAGGAGGGCGAAATGGGCCTCTTCCTGGCGCATGCCGTGCAGATCGATGACGCTGTCCACCTCCTTGCGGCCACGACGCAGGGCCTGGAGCGTCTTGCGCTCCACCGGGGCCAGTGGGGGCAGGGCGGGTTTCGCCGGGAGTGGGAGCGGGGGCAGAGCGACGGCCGGGGCCGCGACCTGCGGGGCAGGGGCGGTGGCGGGCTTGTCCTCGGGCTCCGGCTCGGCCGGAGGGCGCTTGCCCTTCATGGGTTTCACATGTCTGGACACATGGGACCAGAGCCGCTTCTCCTCGGAGCTGAGCTGGCGGGTGCGGCTTCGCTTGGTCATGAACGGGGTTTGGGCTGCAGGACGACGAACCGCACGGCATGGCGGAGAAGGCCGGCACGCTGCCCTGCCTCATCGCCGCTGCCGAAGAAGAAATCGCCCCGGGCCGGACCGACGATGGCCGAGCCCGTATCCTGGGCGATCATCAGCCGCCGCAAGGGTTCGGCCGTGTCCAGGGTCAGGGGCAATTGCCCCTCGAGCCAGACAGGGAGGCCATAGGCCCAAAGGGACCGATCCACCGCGAGGCTCCGGCCGGGCACGAGGGGCGTCCCGGCGCCGCCTATGGGACCGTCCTCGGGCGCGAGCTCGCCCGCCTCACGGAAGAAGATGTAGGATTTATTCCGCCGCATCAGGGCCTTGGCCGGTTCCGGATGGCTCTTGAGCCAGCCCATGAGCTTGTCCAGCGTCATGGTCTCCAGGTCCATCTCTCCCTGCTGAACCAGGAGCCGGCCGATGGACGTGTAGGGCCGGCCGTTGCGCCCGGCATAGGCCACGCGCATCACCGAGCCGTCGTCGAGGCGGATACGGGCCGATCCCTGGACATGAATGATGAAGGCCTCGCCCGGCTCGCGCAGATAGACGATGGGCTTGGCTCGCTTGCCCAGGGCTCCGTCCTCGATGGCGGCGCGGTCGGGATAGGGCTCGTAGCCGTCACGGGTGCGCCGGGCCGCCTGGAGGCTCTTGTCCAGACCCGGCAGGGTTTCGCCCTGCGGGATCGTGACGAGATCGTCCGGCCGGTCGAGCAGGGGGACGCGATAGGTGGCGTCGGGCGTGCGCGAGCCCTGGAATTCAGGCTCGTAATAGCCGGTCAGGAAGCCGCCGCCGGACAGGGGCGTGACGGCGACCGGCTGAAAATGGGTCTCGAAGAAGCGCCGTGCCTCGGCTCGATCGAGCGCGGGTGCCCTCAGGGCCTCACGGCAGACGGCCAGGAGGTCCGCTTGCGGCGCCTGGGCCGGGCGCAGGGTGGCGGTGCTGGCATCGAGGGCCCGGCAGGAGCGCAGAAAGGCCTGGAAGGCGGCGGCGTGATCGTCGGCCTCCCAGCCGGCGATGTCCTGGAAGGGCAGGGGATCAAGGCGCGCCTGGTCGGCCAGCGCCGATGCCCGTCCGGCCGACATGCTCAGCGTCCAGGCGAGGGAGCAAGCGAAGAGAGCCCGCCCGGCATGCCTCATTGCCCCGCTTCGGTCGCCACGAGCTGCCAGTTGGGATCGCGGCTGCCAAGGGTGCGGGCGAAGGTCCACACGTCGGTGACGTCGGCCACGGTCTCCGGGCTGCCGTCGACCACGGTGCCGGAGGCGTCGCGGGTTGCCGTGATGAGCTTGGAGAGGAAGCGCACGACGATCTGGGCCGTCTTGCCCTGGATCTCGGCGCCGGCCATCTCGGCCTTGTCGATGGACACGAAGGTGGTCTCCACCGTCTCGCCCCGGCGCTCGCGCTCGCTGATCGCCCGCTCGAAGCCTTCATAGACCTCCTTGGCGAGAAGATCCTTGAGGGTCTTGCGGTCGCCCTGGGCGAAGGCGGTCACGATCATTTCATAAGCCGACTTGGCACCTTCCAGGAACTCGGCCGCGTCGAAGCCCGGCTCCGCGCGGGCTATGCCGTCGAGGGCCAGGGAGGTAGGCGTGCCGGGCTCTGCGATGCCCTTCCAGCGCTCGGCCGAGGGGATTTCGGCCGCGGGACGGGCTCCATTGGCGCCGGGCAGGCGCACCACATTGTGATCGGGCTCGGCCGGCGCATTGCCCGGACGCAAGGGGGCATCCCGGCGCGACATCGGGTCGAAGGGCGGTTGCTCGTTGCCGGTCTTCTGCCCCAGAACGGAGCGCAGACGCCAGATCACGAAAACGGCGAGTACGATAAAAATGAGGGTCGTGATGTCGAAGGAATCCTGCATCGTCGATCCGTTGTGAGCCTGCCCGTGTCCGGTTGTCGCCGGACGTTGTGTGGAGAAGGCGAAGGTGTCATCCTTCGCATATGGGGTCTTGAGGTCGTAACATCCACCTCTGCCCCCGACAAGCGAATGAGTCGGCTGAAATCTTGCTTCATGTCGGAGAAGCTGATAGCGCGAAGATCCATGGCCCGAAGCGAGCCGGCGCTTTGCCTGACGACGTGTTTCGTCCGGGCCTGACAAGACACCCCTTAGGGAGCATGAACCCATGGCCGACAACCCGGCAAACAACGGAGCGCCCGCGCTCAACGCCCTTGCCCAGTACTGCAAGGACTTTTCCTTCGAGAACCCCAACGCCCCCCGGTCGCTGCAGCAGCAGTCGGAAGGCCCGCAGATCAACCTGCAGGTCAACGTGAACGCCAAGCAGCTGGCGGAGGCTGATTTCGAGGTCGACCTGACCCTCGAAGGCGATGCCAAGATTGGCGGCAAGGACGTGCTGTTCGCCTTCGAGCTGACCTATTCGGGCGTGTTCCGGATCCAGAACATCCCGCAGGATCAGCTGCACCCGGTGGTGATGATCGAGTGCCCGCGCCTGCTGTTCCCCTTCGCCCGTCAGATCGTGGCCGATGCGGTGCGCAACGGCGGCTTCCCGCCCCTCTACATCGATCCCATCGATTTCGTCGCTCTCTACCGCCAGCGCGCCGCCGAGGTGCAGGCCCAGCAGAACGGCAACGATCCGACGCTGTCGTAAGACTTCGATCCACCGACGGTCATCACGATCGGGCGAGGCGGCTTCCGTCTCGCCCGATTTTTTTGATTTCAGCCTCTCAGGATGAGGGCTGAGCTAGGATTCTTAGCGCATCGGACGGAAAAGTGGACCCGGTTTTCCGGTCCATCCGATGCGCCAGCCAAGAGAAGGAGC
>NZ_JALJRK010000001.1 GCF_024519725.1 Microvirga sp. Mcv34
CCGTTGGCCTCGCGGTGATCAACCCCCTGTTGAACAACCGCCTCGACCTGCATCTCCAGCGCCTGCGCGAGAACGTCTCCTGGGACAGTTCGAGGGCCCTGGAAACCCTCAACGCCCTGACCATGCGGTTCCAGGGACTCGGCACGGATGCGAATGCGGCCGCCATCAAGACCATGTCGAACATGGTCCGGCGCGAAGCGCTGGTGATGTCCTTCGCAGATGTCTTCCTGCTCCTGACAGTGCTGTTCCTGGGCCTGATCTGCGCCCTGCCGTTCATCAAGAAGCCACGCGCCGCTCCAGCCGGCGGCGGGGGAGGGCATTGAGGCGGCGGCACTCGGATGAGCGTTCGACGTCATCACCGTATGTCATCACCGGCCTCGTGCCGGCGATCTCGATGGCTTGAAACACCGAGCCTTTCCAATCGGGGTGGCCGGCACAAGGCCCGCCATGACAGTGCGGGTGCCATTCCCCAGAGGATGCTCAGTAGAGGGGAACGGAAATCACCTTACGTCTCGCGTTTGATTTCCGTTCCCCTCGAACTTCCGCTGCCGGCCCTACCGCCGATCCGCCTCCGACGTCACATTCGGGCCCTGAGGCTGTGCGCCTGTTCCCGTGGCCGGGACATCCGCAGGGCGGGCCGCCGTGTCCACGCTCACCACCACTGACATGCCGGGCGACAGGCGTTCCGCCAGCGCCTGCCCTGGCGCGATGGCGATGCGGACCGGGACCCGCTGCGCCACCTTGGTGAAGTTGCCGGTGGCGTTGTCGGTCCTGATCACGCTGAACTCGGAACCCGCGGCCGGCGAGAAACGCTCGATGCGCCCCTGAAGCGCGGCGTGTTCGAGCGCATCGACCGTGAAGGTGACGGGCTGGCCGACCCTCATGCCCGGCAGCTGGGTTTCCTTGAAATTGGCGATGACCCAGATCCGCTCCGGGACGATGGTGAGCAACTGCGTGCCGGCTGCCACGTATTGACCGAGCCGGGCGCCAACTTCGCCGAGCTGTCCTTCCTCGGGCGCGACGATCCGGGTGTTCTGCAGATCGATCTCGGCGAGCCGCACGGCCGCCTCGGCACCCTGCACCGCCGCCTGGAGAGACTGGCGGTTGATGAGCGTGGAGGCGAGGTCCTGGCGGGAGACGGTGAGAGCAGCTTCCGCCTGGTGGAGGGAGGCGGTCGCCTGGTCGAGGGCGGCGCGGGCCTGATCGGCCTGGCTTTGCGTCGCGACGCCGCGTTCCAGAAGCGGAGCAATCCGGTTCCAGCTCGCGTCCGCAGCGCTCAATACGGCCTTGGCGCTGTCGACCTGCGCTTGGCTCGATTCGATTCGCGCGCGGTCCGACCGCTCCTTCTGCTCGGAATTGGTCAAGGCCGCCTGCTGGCTCGCCAGGGTTGCCTTCGCCTGCTCGAGCTTCTGGGCAAAGATGCGGTCGTCGATCTTCACCAGCAGTTGCCCGACCTTCACACGCTGAAAGTCCTGAACGGCCACCTCGGCGACGTAGCCCGCGAGCTGGGGCGCGATGATCGTGATCTGACCGCGCACATAGGCATTGTCGGTGGTCTCGACCGTGCTGGTGAAGGGCGGAAGCCGCCATGCGTAGAGCACGAGGGCTGCACCGGCGATGCCGATGACCGCAGCGAGGATAGTGGTCGTGAGACGGAGGAGCTTGCTCATGAGAGTGTTAACTGACAGCCGGTTGCGGTTCAGGTGAAATGGTTTTGCGGATCGCACGGAGCGCGAGATGCAGGATCATCGCCGCGAGGGCGACAGCGGCGAGGAGGGCGATGGCCAGGAAGGCGTCGTTGTAGGCGAGCACGGTGGCTTCGCGGGTGACCTGCTGGCCGAGCAGAGCGACGCCTTCCGCCTTGAGCAGGGACCGGTCCGTGAGGACACGGCCGTAGGCCCCCGCGAGCTGCGCAAGGCGCTGCGTGACGAGCGGGTCGGTCGAAGCGAGGTGATCGACCATGTCCTGGAGATGAAAGCGTGTCCGCCAGGTGATGAAGGTGCCGACGAGAGCCGAGCCGATCACGCCGCCGAGGCTCTGCGTCGTCAGGAAGACGACGATGAAGTTCAGGATGAAGGTCGGCCCCCGCTTCAGGGCCAGGGCCAAACCGGTCGCCATGGCGGGGGGCAGGAACAGAACACCGGCTGCCGCGATCAAGGCTTGGCTCACGTACATCTGCTCGGGCCTGGTGAGGTTCGTCGCGCTGCTGTCCATGAAGGCGCCGACCATGAGCAGCCCGAGAGCAACCATCTGGGCGGCGTTCTCCCGTCCGGGCTTGACGAAGATGATGTAGGACAGGCCTCCGGCGACGGAGGCTCCGATGACCACCAAGGACAGGGTCGTCATCTGGTCGTTCTGCAGGCCCAAGGCCTGGAAGAACGCGAAGGCTCCGGCGGTCTGCTCCGACATGAGGAGACGGAAGATCAGGAGCGTGCCGGCGAGATGAAGGATCTCCTTGCTGGTGAGCCAGCGGATGTCGAGAAACGGGTTTTCCCGGTTGAGCTCAATCACGACCGTGCAGGTGAGCGAGGCGAGGCCGATCGCGAGCATGACTCCGAGCCACGGCGCCTCGAACCACCAATAGGCCCGCCCCAGGGCGAATACCATGGCGATCAGTCCGAACCCGATTGCGATGAAGAGATAGCTGACCACGTCGAGCCAGTGGATGACCTTGGCCCGTGGCGGCGGCGTGAGGGGCAGAAGATAAACGGCCGCGAAGGCCATCATGGCGAGCGCGATTTCGAAGAGGTACAGGCCGTGCCAATCGCCCAGCATGAGAAGGTCGGGCGAGATCAGGCGGGCCAGGGGGGCGCCGATGGCGATGTTCGTGAGGACGAGGGGCTGGCCGACACTCAGCTTCTTGGCCGGCGGAAGCGGCTCCAGCATGTAGAGGAAGGCCAGCGTCGAGATGGGCGAGGCCGCGATGCCGCTGAAGAAGCGCACGATGAGGGCCGATTGCAGGTCCCGCACGAAGATGTGCAGCAGCATCACAAGGACGAAGAGGAGAATGCTCAGCTCCGCGAAGTTGCGAAGGCCGTACTGCGCCCTGACCTTCACCAGGATCAACGATAGGCTGACATTCGGCGCCATATAGGCGGCGATCAGCCAGGTCACTTCATTGGTGGTGGCGCCGAGCGGCCCCTGAAGCTGGGGCAGGTTCGCGGTGGCGAGGTTCATCCCCAGTCCCTGCGTGAGGGACAGGAGGAGGGAGGCCAGCATGTAAAGGACCGCCCGGGACCAGGGCATAGGGGCAGGCGCCGCCGGAGGGGCGGGCGGCGCCTGCTGCACCGGCGGCTCGGAAGGGGTCTCGACCTCGGAGCCGGTGGCATGGGAACGCTCGTTCTCGGACGAGCGGGTGTGAGATTCTGCGGTCATGGAAGGAACGTCAATCAGCTTGAGGCTTCGATGTTCCGGCCCATGGCCTCGCAGACGCGAATGGCGACCCTGAGATCGTCCTCGTCGATGTCCTTGAGAACGTCGCTGCGGAATTCCTTCACAAGCAGATCCATATGGGCTGCCTGCTCCTGTCCCGTTGCGGTCAGGGCGATCTGCTTGGCCCGTCGGTCGCCGTCGACCGGCCGACGCTCGATCAAACTCTGCTTTTCCAGGCTGTCGAGAAGCGGGACCAGGGTCGGCCCCTCGATCTCCAGCGCGTACGCGAGCTCGGTTTGGGTCATGCCCTCTTTCTTGCCGAGAAGGATCAGCGCGCGGGCGCGCGGCAGGGTGAGCCCCTGAGCCCGGACGCGGGCATCGAACAGAGTGCGCATCTTCCGGCTGATCTTCCAGAGTTCCTCGGAAAATGCGGCCTTTGCAGGAGTCATGAGTTTGGACCTAGTGGGCGTATTATTAGGGTACTAATAATACGAGGGCTTGCTACTCCTTTCGCCGGTTCGGTGCAAGATGCGGGGCCGGTCGGATCCAGCAGAGCAGGGTTGCGGAAAATGCGGTCCTCGTTCCGGTGAACGATGCCGTTTAAACTGTTGTTCTTGCGGGGCGAACATCATAGCTTGCCCGCTCAATTTCTCGTTCAAGGTCGAAGTCGCACCATCTTGCCTCCTCCGTCTCGCCAATCCACCTCCGTGGGCGCCGTACGCCGCGCCTTTGCGCCCTGGTCCAATCCCGATGCCAAGCCGCTCATCCGCTTCGATAACGTCACGAAGCGGTTCGGAGACGCGGTGGCGGTGGATCATCTCTCCCTAAACATCTTCGAAGGCGAGTTCTTCTGCCTGCTCGGCCCGTCCGGCTGCGGCAAGACGACCCTCATGCGGATGCTCGCTGGCTTCGAGACGCCGAGCGAGGGCACGATCACCCTGGGCGATCAGAGCCTCGCCGGGGTGCCGCCCTATCGCCGGCCCGTGAACATGATGTTCCAGTCCTGTGCGCTTTTCCCCCACATGAGCGTGGAGAAGAACATCGCCTTCGGCCTGAAGCAGGACGGCATGCCGAAGGACCAGATCGCCGAGCGGGTGGGGGAGATGCTGCGTCTCGTGCAGCTCGAGAAGCTCGCCCGGCGCTATCCGAGCCAGCTCTCCGGCGGCCAGCGTCAGCGCGTGGCGCTGGCCCGCGCGCTTGCAAAGAAGCCCAAGGTGCTGCTTCTCGACGAACCCCTCGGGGCCCTCGACAAGAAGCTGCGCGAGGAAACCCAGTTCGAGCTGATGGACATCCAGCACGAGCTCGGCATGACCTTCGTGGTGGTGACGCACGACCAGGAAGAGGCCATGACCATGGCCGACCGGATCGCCGTGATGGATCACGGCCGGATCGTCCAGGTGGCGACGCCGGGAGAGATCTACGAGCAGCCCAAGACCCGCTTCATCGCGGAATTCGTGGGCGACGTGAACATCCTGGAAGGCCATGTGCAAGGGCAGGAGAACGGTCTCTGGCGCGTGCAGACCGGCTACGCCCAGGCGCCGCTCACCATCGACGATCCGGACGAGGTTCTGCATTCCGGCCAGGCGGTGGCGATTGCCGTGCGCCCGGAGAAGATGGTGATCCAGCGCGATCCGCCGCGTACCGGAGCGCTCAATGTCCTCACCGGGGAGGTGTGGGACATCGGCTATCTCGGCGACTGGACGGTCTATCGCGTCAAGCTCGCCACCGGCGAGATCCTGCGCGTCACCCGCGCCAACGCCTCCCGCTTCGTCGAGAACCCCATCGACTGGGACGAACAGGTCTATGTCACCTTCGCGCCGGATGCGGCCGTAATCCTGGCGGAATAGAGCCATGACGGAGCGCCCCTTCGCACGACGCCTGGCAGCCGGTCTCGTGCCGGCCGTACCCTATCTCTGGCTCGGCGTGTTCTTCCTCGTGCCATTCCTGATCGTCCTCAAGATCAGCCTGTCGGATCCGGCCGTGGCCCAGCCGCCCTACAAGCCGGTTTTCGACTGGAGCGACATCGCCGGCTTCTTCAGCGGACTCGATCTGGAGAATTTCGAGCTCCTGACGCAGGACGACCTCTATTTCCGCGCGACGCTCTCGTCTGTGCGCATCGCGGCGATCTCGACGGCACTTCTCCTGCTCGTCGGCTTTCCCATCGCCTACGGCATGGCCCGTGCGCCCGAACGCTACCGTTCGCTGCTGGTGGCGCTCGTCATCCTGCCGTTCTGGACGAGCTTCCTTATCCGCATCTATGCCTGGGTGGCGATCCTCAAGCCTGAAGGGCTGCTCACCCAGGCGCTCACGGGGCTCGGGCTGATCAGCGAGCCGCTCGACATCCTCAACACGGAAACGGCGGTCTTTATCGGCATCGTCTATGCCTATCTGCCCTTCATGGTGCTGCCGCTCTACGCGACTCTGGAGAAGATGGACGACACGCTGCTCGAGGCGGCGCTCGATCTCGGCTCCCCGCCCTGGCGGTCATTCTGGACCATCACCGTGCCGCTCGCCATGCCGGGCATCATAGCGGGTTCGCTCCTATGCTTCATCCCGGCAGTGGGCGAGTTCGTCATTCCCGACCTCCTCGGCGGATCTGAGACCCTGATGATTGGCCGGCAGCTCTGGAGCGAGTTCTTCTCCAACCGCGATTGGCCGCTGGCTTCGGCGGTGGCGATCCTGCTTCTCATCATCCTCGTGGTGCCCATCGTGATCTACCGCGATGTCGAGGCCCGGCGCCTGGAGGCAAGGCCATGAACCGGCGCCTGAGTCTCTTCAACGTCACCTCGCTGGTGATCGGCTTCGCCTTCCTGTATCTGCCGATCCTGCTCCTAGTGATCTATTCCTTCAACGCGTCGCGCCTCGTGACCGTGTGGGGCGGCTTCTCGACCCAATGGTACGGCGCGCTCTTCCGCAACCAGGCCCTCATGGAGGCGGCCTGGGTCACCCTGCGGATCGCGCTCCTCTCGGCGACGCTGGCGACGGTGCTCGGGACCCTTGCGGCGCTCGCGCTGACCCGCTACGGGCGCTTTCCCGGCCGGACGCTCTTCACCGGCATGGTCTATGCTCCGATGGTCATGCCGGAGGTCATCACCGGCCTGTCGCTGCTGCTGTTCTTCGTTGCGATCGACCTGGACCGCGGGTTCTGGACCATCACGCTCGCACATACCACGCTCACCATGTGCTTCGTCACGGTGGTGGTGCAGTCGCGCCTCATGACCTTCGACCGCTCGCTCGAAGAGGCGGCCATGGATCTCGGCGCGCCGCCTCTGCGCACTTTCTTCTCCGTGACCCTGCCGCTCATCGCCCCGTCCATCGTGGCGGGCTTTCTGCTCGCCTTTACCCTGTCCATGGACGACCTGGTGATCGCGAGCTTCAACGCCGGGCCCGGCGCCACGACCCTGCCGATCAAGATCTACAGCCAGGTCCGACTTGGGCTCTCACCGGAGGTGAACGCCGCCTCCACGATCCTCATCGGCATCGTGACCCTCGGCGTGATCTCCGCGACCCTGCTCAGCAAGCGCTCGGTTTTGCGCAAAGCTCACTGAGCGATGGCCTGGGGACGCTGTTCGTTGGCGGGGACGCGGTCCGAGGGGAAGAGGGGCTTGGCTGCGCCCGAGCGTTCGATCAGGGAGCGGACCTGCGGGGACACGACCACGTTGTCCCAGTCGCCTACCACATTGAACACGAGAGAAGGCGATTGGCCCGAAGGTGCGCCCGCGGGCGAAACGTTCGCCGTCATGCTGACTGTGCGGTCCACCAGAAGCACCTGTCCTTGAAGAGCAGCCTGTACGGTGGGTCCCTTCAGGTTGGCTTCCGCGATCTCGCCGACCCCATCCTTGATGACGACCTGCGCCTGCGCCTTGTCGAAGGGGGTCCGGCCGCCTTTCCAGTTCAGGGACGCGAGAAGCGGACGCTTGTCCACCCGGCGCAAGGCGTCGTCGAGAGCGATCCCGACGATCTCTCCGTCGACGATCTCGATGGAGGAGCGACCCTGGGCCTCCCGGATCACGTCCGCGGGGTTCCGGCCCGTTCCCTCGAAGCCGAACTGCCCGGATGCCAGGCCGGTGATCCAGCGCGGCTCTCCCATGGCGGCCAGGAAGGGGGCGATCTTCACCCCGGCGAAGGTTCCCTGGCTCTTCAGCTCGACCTGGCCGTCCTGCTTCACCAGCGACAGGCGTCCCTTCAGGCTGCCGTCCTGGAATCCTGCCCTGCCGATCGAGGCCTCGATCCGTCCGGACTGCACGAGGACGCTGGCGGCCATGTCGTCGAGGCTGAGGCGTCCCAAATTGGCACTCGCGGCCGATATGCGCAGGTCGAGATCGGTGCCGGTGGTCCGCGTGAGGTCGATGGTCTCCTCGCTCCAGGCGCCGGAAGAGGTCCGGGCCTGGGAGAAGGGGGCAAAGAGGTCCGACAGGTTGAGCGTATCAGCCGCGAGCGTGCCGGTGATCACGGGGCGCTCCGTGTCGAAGCGCACGCCCAAAGTCCCCTCCAGCTTGTCCTCCCCCAGGGTCACTGAGACGGCCGGCCAGGACAGGCGGCGGCGGTCCATCGAGAATTCGCCCGCGACGGAGACGGCGCGCAGCAGCGGCCCGAAGGGCAGCTCCACCCCGCTCCAGCGGGTGAAGTCGCGCACGGACTTGGCCTTGAGGGTGCTTTCCCCCGTGATCCGAGGCGATAGGCCAAGCTGGGCTTCGCCTGCGGCCGTGAACCGGGCGGAATGTGTCGACAGGGCGAGCGAGAACGGGCTGATCCGGTCCAACACCAGAAGGTCGGGGGAGACCGAGGCTTGCTCGAGAGCGACCACCTCGTCCCTCCAGAGGGCGGATCCGGATAGGGTCATGGGCTCGGCAGCATCGGCCCAGCGGATGACGAGGTTCAGCTGGTCGAGATTGGCTTCCTTCAGGTCGCTCCAGCGCAGGGTGGATTTGTTCACGATCAGGCGCCGGGCATAGGTCTCGTTTGTCCGGTCCTTGAGGACCTCCGCCCATTTCACCGATTGCAGGGCTTGGAGCGACGCCGTAATGCGGCTTTCGCTCAAGTCGAAATCCGAGAGCTCGATCCGGCCGAGGAGGAGGGGCAGGATGCGCAGCTCTCCCCGCAGGGTTCCGCCTTCAGCCTTGAGAGCCTGATCGGGGAAGTGCAGCGTCACATCCTCGAACTTGACCCGAGGGATGGGAAGGACGGCGAAGGTGCTGCGGCCCCTGACCGTCAGGTCGAGCCCGTATTTCTCCCTCACGTGCTGGGTCAGCTCCGCGGACAGGCCGCCGCCGGGCAGGGTCCACGGAGAGGCGGCCGTTCCGAGAACGGCGAGCGAAATCAGCGCAATGAGCAGGACTATGCGGCGGGACATGGAATATGCGTTGTAAACCTTGAACCCGGCCTAGCAAGCGAGCATGAGGAGATGTCCTCAGGCAAGGCCGAAGTCTTGAATCGTTTCTATATATCCATAGGAAGGGATTGTCTAAATTGAGGCCAAGTTGCAGGGTGCCGCCATTCGTAGGCGGGCGGCCTGCGGCAAATACGTCGCGAGCCGCTCCCGAGGTTTATTTTTCGGACGCTTCTAACGAGCATGAGCATGCCCATGGGGAGAGGTTTTGATGGATAAGGTATACAGCGATGCGCGGGCAGCGCTCGCCGGGGCGGTCAAGGATGGTATGACCATCATGGCCGGCGGCTTCGGCCTGTGCGGCATTCCGGAGACGCTGATCGAGGCGATCCGTGATTCGGGGGCGAAGGACCTGACCTTCATCTCCAACAATGCGGGCGTGGACGGCATTGGGCTGGGCCGCCTGCTGGAGACCCGCCAGATCCGCAAGATGATCTCTTCTTACGTGGGTGAGAACAAGCTCTTCGCCCAGCAATTCCTCTCCGGCGAGCTGGAGCTGGAATTCAATCCGCAGGGCACTTTGGCCGAGCGCATCCGCGCCGGCGGCGCGGGCATCCCGGCCTTCTACACCAAGACCGGCGTGGGCACCCTCATCGCCGAGGGCAAGGAGGTGCGCGAGTTCAACGGCGAGAAATACGTCATGGAGACGGGGCTGTTCGCCGACATCTCCATCGTGCATGCCTACAGGGGCGACACGGAAGGCAATCTCGTCTATCGGAAGACCGCGCGTAACTTCAATCCGATGATGGCCACCGCCTCGCGCCTGACCATCGCCGAGGTCGAGCATCTGGTGCCGGCCGGCGAG
This sequence comes from Microvirga sp. Mcv34, assembly GCF_024519725.1. Taxonomy (GTDB): domain Bacteria; phylum Pseudomonadota; class Alphaproteobacteria; order Rhizobiales; family Beijerinckiaceae; genus Microvirga. The sequence continues at coordinate 9,567 of NZ_JALJRK010000001.1, forward strand.
ATCGATCCGGATTGCATCCACACCCCGGGCATCTTCGTGAAGCGCATGGTGCACGTGCCGAACCCGGTCAAACACATCGAGCAACGCACGACCCGCAAGCGCGCCGAAGTCGCGCCGGCCGGAGCAGGGGAGGAAGTCTGATGGCCTGGACCCGTGAACAGATGGCCGCCCGCGCGGCCAAGGAGCTGCGCGACGGCTTTTACGTGAACCTCGGCATCGGCATTCCCACGCTGGTGTCCAACTTCATCCCCAAGGGCATGCGCGTGCAGCTCCAGTCGGAGAACGGCATGCTCGGCATGGGCCCGTTCCCCTTCGAGGGCGAGGAAGACGCGGATCTCATCAATGCCGGCAAGCAGACGATCACCGAGTTGCCGACGACGAGCTATTTCTCGTCGGCTGATTCTTTCGGCATGATCCGCGGAGGCCATATCGACCTGTCGATCCTGGGCGCCATGCAGGTGGCCGAGAACGGCGATCTCGCCAACTGGATGATCCCGGGCAAGATGGTGAAGGGCATGGGCGGCGCCATGGACTTGGTGGCGGGCGTCAAGCGCGTCGTCGTGGTCATGGAGCACGTGGCGAAGGCCAAGGACGGTTCGGAGGATCCGAAGCTTCTGACGGCGTGCAACCTGCCGCTGACCGGAACCGGCGTGGTCGATCTGGTGATCACCGATCTCGGCGTCTTCTCCATCGACAAGAAGGGCGGCACCGGCATGACCCTGATCGAGCTCGCCGATGGCGTGACCGTGGATGAGATCAAAGCCAAGACCCAGGCCGAGTTCAAGGTCGACCTGAACGGCAAGCAGTCCAACGCCGCCTGATCGTCGCGTTCGACGAACCTTTCATGCGGGCCCCGGGCATCCCCGGGGCCCGTTTGCGTTCTCGAGGGAACCCGGGCGGATGCGGGCCCGTTGGCCCGGCAACGTCCTCTTGCACGCTATGGATATGACGCCCCTCGGACCCTCTACGCTCCACCTGTGCATCGACATGCAGCGCCTCTTCTCATCGGACGGTCCCTGGCCGACCCCGTGGATGGAGCGTGTCCTGCCGACGGTGACACGGATCGCCGAGCAGGCTCCGGATCGGACGGTGTTCACCCGCTTCATTCCTCCGTACCGGCCCGAGGACATGCCCGGGACTTGGCGCGGGTATTACGAGCGATGGCGCGAGGTCACCCGCGAACATCTCGATCCACGAATGCTGGATCTGATGCCGTCGCTGCAACGGCTCTCACCGCCTGCCGTCGTCCTCGACAAGCCGGTCTATTCCGCTTTCGCCGGGCACAAGCTGCGCGATCTCGTGAGCGAGCGCGGCATCGATACCCTGCTGATCACGGGCTCCGAAACCGACATGTGTGTTCTCGCCACCGTACTCGGCGCGGTCGATCTGGGGCTGCGGGTCGTGATCGTCACCGATGGCGTGTGCAGTTCGTCGGACGAGGGACACGATTCACTGCTGACGCTCTACACGCAACGATTCAGCTATCAGGTCGAGACGGTCAGCAGCGAGATCGTGCTCGATCAGTGGCCGCTGTGACCGGCGATCCGGAACGGGCAACTCATCGCCTGTATTCGAGTTGCATGGCGACGAGATCGGCCGTCGGATTTCCGTAGCGGGCGGCGATCCCCTGGAGCGCCTGATCCAAGGCATGGGCAGGCCGCTGGATTCCGACAGCCGGCAGGAGATGTTCCGCTGACCAGCTCGTGGCCACCTTGTCGGGAATGATGCGGATGCGGCTGCGGGTCTCGAGCGGGGCTTCCGTACGGGCGAAGGTCACGGCGCGTGACCGGAAGGTCCTCGACCAGGCATCCGCCACGAGAGCCAGCGACACCTCGTCGGCGCCAGAGCGCAGGTCGATGCCGAGCTCCTCGCGTTTCCAGAAACCCAGAGTATTGCCGATGATCGTCAGGACGAAGGGTTGCGAGAACGAGAAAGCGTCGCTCCGGTGGCTCGCATCCCAGCCAGGGAGGCCAAGATCGCGGGCGACCGCCTCGGACTTGCCCCGGCCCGCGATGGCCTCAATCAGAGTGAGCGCCATGGGCATGGAGGCGGTGATCCCGGTCGTCGTCGCGACGCCCTGGTCGACGACCATCCGTCGGTCCGCGACATAGCGGATGGCAGGATGCCTTTTGCTCAGTTCGTCGCGATAGTACCAATGCGTCGTGGCCTTCTTACCGTCGAGCAGACCGGCTTCGCCCACGATCTTCGCTCCAGCGCAGATGCCGAGGATGATAGCCCCTCTGTCGGCTTGTTTCCTGAGCCATTGCAGGACGGCCGGGTCATCGTCGCGGCTCATGGCGGGAACGATGACGTAATCGGCGCCGTCCGGGTGCCGGGCCTCGAAATCCGCCACCGTCATATCCGGCACGACCTTGAAGGCAGGGTAGAGCGTCACCGGTCCGGGCTCCGTCGCCAGCGCCACAACGTCGGCCACGTCTGCGCGTCTGAGGATCCCATAGGGCATGAGGTAGTCGGTGGTCTCGGTGGCGTCGTTCAGACCCAGGATCGCGACGAGCGGGCGCCGGCGCTTCGGCGGCTTCAGGGCGGCCAGCATGGCGTCGGCCTCTTCCTTCGCGATCGGCACCGCGGCGCCGACATTCGGCGCAGGAGGCAGGGTGAGGATCCAAGTCGCGCCGATCGTTGCGAGAAGCGCGACGACGCCCAAACTGCTCCTCCAGAATAGCCGCTTCCTCATGTACGCGTACTCCGATGGACGCATCGTGAGGCCCTCCCGGGCTCCCACGCGGCCCTCCGGATCCGCGCCTGACGATGCGCTCGACAGGGACCGGGGCATCGGATAGGATTCCGAAGGTGCAAGTCGACGTTCGGATCCAATGCTCTGGTCTGCCGCACGGCATCCTATGTCGCGTCCCCGACGCGGTCCACCTTATCGAAAGGCGATAGCTCCTTAGAGACATGCTCATCGAGCTCTCAGCCTATCCTGAGGGCTCAGCCCAGCGCCCGCCTCACGCGGGCGAACCCGATTCGAAACTGCCGGCGCTCTCGGCCACGCGCGGCCGCGCTTCGGCACTGCGCACCAGCTGAATGACCGGGAGGAGGCCGACGAGGACGATGACGAGAGCCGCCAGGGACCCATCCTCGAAGCGGCCGCGCGAGGCATAGGTGTAGACGAGCGTCGAAAGCGTTTCCGTATTGAGGGGGCGAAGCAGCAGGGTTGCCGGCAGTTCCTTGATGCAATCGACGAAGATCAGCAGGGCGGCGCTCGCCAGGGCCGGGCGCATGAGCGGGATCTGGATCGCCCAGACCATTTCCCGCCGCGAGGCGCCCAATGTCCGCGCTGCGTCCTCAAGGCTCGGGGACACCCGGTCCAGACCGGCTGAGAGCGACCCGGTTGCGATGGACAGGAACCGGATCACATAGGCGATCACGATGCCTCCGGCTGCGCCCATGAGGAGGAGGCCGATGCGCTCCCCGGTGAGGCTACGCCAGACGGTGCCGATCAGGTTGTCGATCCCGACGAGGGGCGTCATCAGGCCGAGCGCCAGGACCGTGCCGGGCAGGGCGTATCCCAGGCCCGCGATGAACAGCGAGCCTTTGGTCAGGGAATTCTTGGACAGGCGTGCGGCCGAGACGAGCACTACGGCGAGGACCAGCACTGTTGAGGTCGCCACGACCGAGAGACCGATGGTGGTCATGAAGTGGGCGAGGAATTCCGCGTCGAACTGATCGAAGAGGCTGCCGCGCAGGGTTTCGCGCAGCAGAAAGGTCGTCGGAATGATGAAGCCCAGGAGGACCGGAACGGCGCAGAGCAACGTCGCGATCCAGCCTCGGATGCCGAAAAGCGGAACGGGATGCACGGTGCGATGGCGCTTGGGCGAGGCGGCGTAGCGGCGGTCGCGGCGGCCGTAGCGTTCGATCAGGATCAGGCCGATCACGAAGGCCAGCATCACGCAGGCGATCTGCGCCGCGCCTGGCAGGCTGCCGCGGTTAAGCCAGGTGTTGTAGACCGAGACGGTGAGCGTGCGCACACCGAGATATTCGCTTGCGCCGATGTCGTTCAGCGCCTCGAGGAGAGCGAGGGAGACGCCTACCGCGAGGGCTGGGCGGGCAAGGGGCAGGGCGATGATGCGGAAGAGCTTGATGCGGCTGGCCCCGAGGGTGCGCGCCACTTCCAGCATGCTGGCGCTCTGCGTTAGAAACATCGCCCGCGCCGCGATGTAGATGTAGGGATAGAGCACCGCGGACATCACCAGGATACAGCCGGGCAGCGACCGGATTTCAGGAAACCAGTAATCGCCGCGCGACTTCCAGCCCATGAGGCCGCGAAGGACCATCTGGACGAGGCCGGCGGAGTCGAAGACTTCGACGTAGATATAGGCGGTGATGTAGGTCGGTACGGCGAGCGGCAGCGGCAACAGCCACACCAGGATGCTGCGGCCAGGGAAGCGGTGCGCCGTGACGAGCCAAGCCGCCGTGATGCCCATGGAGCCTGCCACGACGCCGATCCCCGCGAGCAGCGCCAGGGTGTCGAACGTGCTCGCCGGCAGGACGTTCGCGATGAGATGCGGCCAGATCTCCGTGTCGCCTTCGGCGGCGATCTCGATCAGCGCGGCCAGCGGCAGGAGGACGACGAGCGCGATGGCCGCCACGGCGGCCGAAAGCCACCAGGGAAGGCGCTTCGCCTTTCGCCGGGACGAAAATCGGAATGCAGTCTGGGTTTCTGCGATCACGGTCGAATGGGAATGGCGCCGCCGTTACCGGCAGCGCCTCTTGGGAGCGGAAGAGGGCGGCTGGACACGCTGCCCCGGGTGTTATTGGTCGAAGCCGACCTTGTCGACCAGCTCGCTGGCCTTCTTGCGCAGCTTCGCGATCTCCGCGATCGGAATGTTGTCGGCCTTGAGCTCGCCGAAGGACGCGATGGTCGGGTGGATCTTGATGCCAGACTTGATCGGGTATTCCGAATTGGCTTCGGCATGGATCTGCTGGGACGCGTCGGAGACCATGTATTCCATGAACTTCACCGCGTTCGCCTTGTTAGGTGCGTTCTTCGTCAGAGCCAGACCCGAGACGTTCACATGGGTGCCGCCGCCCTCGAAGGTGGGGAGGATGACGTTGATCGCCTCGCCCCACTTCTTCTGCTCGGGATCGGTGCCGTTGAGCATAAGCGAGACGTAATAGGTGTTGCCGACGGCGATGTCGCAGACACCCGCGAGGATGTCCTTGGCCTGCTCGCGGTCGCCGCCTGAAGGCTTCTTGGCGAGGTTCGCCTTCACACCCTTGAGCCATTCCTCGGCCTTGGCCTCGCCCTTGTGGGCGATCATGGCGGCGATCAGGCTGATGTTGTAGAGGTGCTGGCCCGAGCGGATGCAGACCTTGCCCTTCCACTTGGGATCGGCAAGCTCCTCGTAGGTGATCTTGTCCTGCTTCACGCGCTCCTTGGAGGCGTAGACAACGCGGCCGCGCAAGGCAATGCCGAACCAATGGCCCTCCGGATCGCGGTAGGCCGCGGGAATGACCTTCTCGAGCGCCTCGGACTTCACCGGCTGCGTCACGCCGTAATCCTTCGCGGCCGCGAGACGGCCGATATCGACCGTGATGATCAGGTCGGCGGGGCTATTCTGGCCCTCGGCACGGATACGCTCTTCGAGACCGTTGGCGATGAAGATCGTGTTGACCCGGATGCCGGTCTCCTTGGTGAACTCGTCAAGGACGGGCTTGATGAGGCCGGGCTCGCGGGTGGTGTAGATGTTCAGCACTTCCTCGGCGGAGGCCGAGAGGCTCGATCCTGCCAGCATACCGAGAGCCGCAGCACCGAAGAGCAGCCCGCGCGCGAACGAAACCTTCACCTTCATGAATTCCTCCAGCAACCATGCCAGGGCCGGCGCTCAGCCAGCCGTGTTGACGCTGCAAGAACCATGATAGAGCGGGTGGGTCAACTGAAAATCGAGTGATTTCAATAACTTATAAGGATTCTAAACTGCCGCTTCCTTATAGGAATTCTAAGCTGACGCAGCTTTCTGAACCGGCGCGACATCCGGCAGCTCGGCCCTGAGACGCGCGATCTCCTCTTCCATCTTCTCCATGTTCGAGAACAGGCGCTCGCTGGCAAGGCGCAGGAAATAGAAGCCGAATTCGGGGTTCTGGAAATAGAGCTGGCGCACCTCGTCATAGGAGATGCTGAGCACCTCGCCCGCCTCCACGCATTCGAGGGTCTGAGAGCGGGTGTTTCGCGGCGACATGAAGCCCATTTCGCCGACAACCTGCCCCTGAAGAAGCTCGATGCCGATTTCCTTCAGGCGGTAGCGCCCGGAGATCGTGAAGTACATGCAGTTGGCGGTGTCGCCCTTGGCAAAGAGCACCTCGCCGGCCGTGGTTTTGCGGCGGGTCATGAAGGGCTTGAGCCACTCCATGGACAGGTCGCTCTTGGAGGCGTGCTTCACGCGCTTGATCAGGCCCAGCATCTGATACAGCCGGATACTGTTCAGCGGCAGCAGGATCAGGTTGACGACGATGCTCGGGTAGTTCCCGGTGAAGGACGAGAAGATCAGGGAGCAGATATTGGCGCCGATCCCGATGCAGCGCAGCGGAATGATGGTCTTCATCGCGCTGCCGGTGACGGCAAGGACTGCGCCGAACCAGCCGATCGCCTCGAACCAAGTCATGACCCCACATCCCCCGCCTTATGATTCAACGGAACGGCATATACCATCAGGATCGGAAACGGCGCCAGCCGGGATCGGCGCAGGATCGAAGGCTCTTAAGGAGAGTATAGCTCTTCATCGGAAGCACCGGTCGGCACGATCCGGCCAGCGCTCTCCCGAGGGATCAGGGGCGGGGAGACGAGGCCTGGCCCGGCACGCTCAGGCCCCGGCGCTGCGTGGTCGAACTGGTCCGCGGGGCGGCAGCAGAGGCGCGGGGGCTGTTCACGGAAACGGACGGCGGGGGAGGAACGGGATCGCGCGGCAGGACACCAACGGGACCCGTGGAGGCGACGCAGCCGCCCAAGGCGATACCGGCAAGGAGGAGGGTGGATAGGGATACGATGTGACGCATGGCATTACTCCACTGGGTTTGCTGGAGAAGCTAGACCATACGTAAGGGATGTCGAGTCTCGCCGCGATCTTCGGTCTCTGGCCAATCCCTTGCCGGCCGTGCCATGAAGGCGATCACCTGCCGAATAATCGGGTTAGGAAAGTTTCGCACGAAGGGCTCCTCCGGCAGGCTGCAATGCCTAAGTAACAGAAGAGAAACGAGAGAGGATTTCATGGAGGATCGCTTCCTCGTGAAGGCAGTGGGCGCCGCCATCGCCCTCGTCCTGTGTGCCGGGCCCTCCTTGGCCAAGTGTCAGGACGGTCCGGGGCCGGGGGTGGATTGGTCCGGGTGCTCGAAGGCCCGGTTGATGCTCACCAACGAAGACCTGGCGGGCACCAATTTCCAGCGCTCCCTGCTGACTCTAAGCGATTTCGCCTCTTCCAAGATGACCGGGGCCAATCTGAGCGAGACGGAAGTCAGCCGCACCCGCTTCGAGGGGGCGGACCTGTCCAAGGCGAACTTCACCAAGGCACTGGGCTGGCGGGCCAATTTCGGCCAAGCCAACCTCAGCGGCGCCGATTTCAGTGCCGCCGACATGAACCGCTCGAACTTCGCCCAGGTCAAAGCTCCGGGGGCGAATTTCAGCAAGTCCGAACTGAACCGGTCCGACTTCAGCGGCGCCGACCTGTCGGGCGCTAATATCTCGAAGGCCGAACTCGCGCGCGTGCTCTTCCAGAGCGCGAAGATCGCCGGCGTCGACTTCAGCTATTCGAACCTCTCGCGGTCCCGTCTGGATGGCTTGGACCTGCAGGGTGTGAATTTTACGGGCTCCTACCTCTATCTGACGCAGATCGGCGGCGCGGATCTGAGCAGAGCCACAGGTCTCACGCAGGCGCAGATCGAGATCGCCTGCGGCACGGCGCAGACGAAGCTTCCCTCCGGCCTCAATGCGCCGAAAACATGGCCCTGCAAGGAAGAGGAGGAATGAGGCACCAACCTTCTCCGTGAAGCTAAGCCGCAGCGTGGCTATTGAACCTGGAGGAGCGTAGAGCCAGGACATTTCTAGTGCCTGCCTCCTTGAACGAGTACGCTCGCTTTAACCGCTCTCAACGCATTCGAGGAGGGCCCCCTGCGGGAGCGAGTAAGGAATAAAATCATGATTTTCTAGCGCTAGCACCAATCAGGAGCATCGATTGCAGTCGAGTTGAGCCCTGGCCAGCACGGCAATGCGCATCGGCGCTCAGCTCGCCGACTGCCTGCTAGCGCCCTCATCTTTAAGACCGCACGCTCTATCGCAGCCGCAATTGACTTGAGTGCGCTATCTGCCGCCTTGAGGACTTCCATAGAATTGCTACCTGCTATGACAGGCTGGTCCAGAACGATCTCGCCGCCACTCATATCGCAGTTCTCATCGCTTTCTGGTTAGGAGCCCCGGACCTGGTCTCCCATGCGCGATGGACGGTTTCTACCGCCACGCTGAAACCCATCTCTGGATTGGCGGTTCCTCTCTTTCACGTGACTTCGCCCGAATGCTCCAGAACCTGGCGTCGGGCGGATGGGACAAGTTCCCGAGGAGAGTGCCGATGTCCCCCGACGCCTCAGGCGACGTGCGCCTGCCCCATGTCAATGACCTTCATCCGGATGTCGCGACCTTTCTGATCGGACGCGCCTTCGCCGAGGTTTACAGGGACGTGCTCGATGCGCCAGTCCCGGACCCACTCGTCGCCATTCTTCGGCAGATGGAGATCAGGGAGACTGGCGATGAACGCTCTTCAGCCTGATCCGCACTTGGCGCTGATCGTTGAAGATGATCCTGATCTGCGGGCTCTCGCCGCCGTTCTTCTGGATGAAACGCCCCTCGATGTGGTGGAGGTCGAGAGCGCGGAGGCGGCCTTGGACCTCCTTCAGGAGCGCGGAGGTGAGGTGGCCATGTTGTTCGCCGATGTCCGCCTGCCGGGTGAGATGGACGGGGCACAGCTCGCCAGAGCAGCATGTAAGCTCTGGCCGACGATTCGGATCGTGCTGACCTCCGGTGATCCAGGCATCCGGTCGGACGACCTGCCGGAATGCGTCACCTTCATGCCGAAGCCCTGGCGCGGCCTCGACGTGCTCGTGCAAGCCGAGAAGGCGATTCACGATCCGCAGCCGCCGGTGACCTGAGATGGTGCGGTGTGAGCCACCAACCCACCCGTGGTTGGGCTGGTGGAGGAAGAGCCCCTGGCGTGGATGACCCCGCCAGCGAGTTGGTGAACAAACCGACGAAGTCCATCTCTCCAACGGCACCGGGATTGTTCATATCGCACGGAAGATCACTAGGCGGGTCTGGTGGATTGGCCACCGACCTGCTGCCAATCCGGCGAATGGCTGCGCAGCCCTGCACGTGGCCGAACCCGCGCAGGGTCAAGGCGGGTTCCTGGCGACCCCGCGTCAAAGATCGAGTTCCTCTCGCGTGCGTCCAGGGCGTGGCCGGTAGCGTGGCAGGGACCAGTCCCACCGCAGCGCGGCCGCGCGAATCGCGAACGCTGCCGAGAAGCCTCCAGCGAGCGCGTACTCGCGTGCGATCCCGGCCAGCGCCAAGACGACGAATATCACGGCTCCACCCAGCGCCGCCGACACATAGATCTCGCGACTGAGGATGACCGGGCTTTCGCCGCCCAGGACATCCCGGACGATGCCGCCGAAGGTGGCCGTGATCACGCCCATCGCGATCGCCACGATGGGACTCGCGTCCGCCAGCAGCGCCTTCTCGGCTCCGGTTACCGCGAACAGGGCCATGCCGACCGCGTCACACCAGAGCAGGAGCCTGAGCCGCGAATGCGGAATGTGGGCGAGGAAGAACGCCGCGCAGGAGACCAGTACACAGGTGACCAGGTAGGCCGGCTCCTGCACCCAGAACACGGGAAGCGCACCAATGAGCGTGTCGCGGATCGTGCCCCCGCCGATCCCGGTCGCCGTGCCGAGCAGCACGAAGCCAACAACGTCCATCTGCTTGCGCGAGGCGACCAGCGCCCCGGTCGTCGCGAAAATGACGATCCCGAACCAGTCGAGCAGGGCCGTAAATGTATCGAACATTGGTCAGGAATCCATCATGGCTGTACGAGATCAATATCAATTTGTGGAAGCCGTCCAGGACTGGACGCCGAGCAGGGGCAGTGCCTCACCCATGACACGCCGTGTCACGGGAACCGCATTCCATCCAGAGGTCCGGAAGCCAAAGGTTTCCGGCAGGCCGCGCGGTTCGTCCAGGATCGTCAGGAACAGGTAGCGTGGCGCGTCGATGGGGGCGACGCCGACGAAGAAGGTCATCACCTTCTCCTTGGAGTAGACGCCGCCGACAACCTTCTCCGAAGTTCCGGTCTTGCCGCCGATGCGGATCGGATCGAGCGCGGCCCGGCGGGCCGAGCCCGCCTCGACGTTCAGGCGCATCAGGTCGCGGATAGCAGAGGAGGTTGCATGTTTGATCACCCCTTCGGCGCGGAGGCGGTCGCCGGTGCTGCGTCCGGCAAGGAAGGTCGGTGTGATCAGGTCGCCGCCATTGACCAGTGCAGCCACCGCCATGGCCCCCTGGAGCGGAGTGACCGCGATACCGTGGCCGAAGGCGACTGTGGCGGTCGTGACATCGCTCCATTGCGAAGGCACGAGAGGCGCGGAGCTCTCCGCAAGCTCCGTCCGGACCCGGTCGAACTGTCCTAACGCTTTCATGAATGAACGGACCCTCGGAGCGCCGATAGCCAGTCCCATCTGGCCCATGGCGATGTTCGACGAGTAAATGAAGCTCTCGGGCAACGTCAGGATCCGCTTTTTGCCGCGGAAGTCGTCTATGCTGGCACCGCCGATTGTGAGCGGCAGGCTCACATCGAAGGTCGAGTGCAACGTGAACAGACCGGTGTCCAAGGCGAGCGCAGTCGTCAAGGCTTTGTAGATTGAACCCATCTCATAGCGGCCGACCTGCATCCGGTTGATACGGTCCGGTTGTAGCGCCAGACCCGGCTCGTTCGGATCGAAGTCGGGCAGCGACACGAGCGCGAGAACCTCGCCGTTGGTGACGTCGAGGACGAGACCGGCGGCAGCGATGGCCCCGTATGTGTCAACCGCGCGACGGAGGTGTTCGGCATAGACGTGCTGGATCCGAAGATCGATGGTCAGCCGGACCGGCGAGCCAATGGGTTCCTCGATCTGCGTCTGATCAGATGCCTCCACGGCAGTTCCCATCATGGCATCGATCCATTTCTCGATCCCCGCCAGACCTCGGTTGTCGATGTCCACCGCGCCGAGCACATGCGCCGCCGCCGGCCCATTGGGATAGGTGCGCGTCGGTTCGGGCCGCAGGTGAATGCCGGCCAGCCCCAGAGACCAGACGCGGTCGGCCACGGAGGGCGGAACCGAGCGCTTGATCCAGGCGAAGCCCAACCCCGACATGAGCTTCCGGCGCAGATCGCGCGGGTCGAGGTCGTCGAATACCTCGGCCAGTCCCTCGACCGCTTCGTCGATGTCGATAATCCGCCGCGGTTCGGCATAGACGGAGAAGGTTTTCAGCTCCTTGGCGAGCAGGATGCCGTTGCGGTCGACGATGTCGGGCCGCATTCGCTTGACCGCGTCCTGCGTGGCCGCGCGTGGCTCGAACGGGTCGAAGCCGAACGTGATCAGTCGCACGGCAATCACGGCGAACAGGCCGACGAACCCATAGGCCGCCAGCCGGATACGGCCAGGAGCGCAATCGGCCGCAAGTTTGGACGGAGACCGTGCCATCGCGTCACCCGATACTTCAGCGGAAGTAGGTGGGCCGGGGCGGGGCGTAAGCCTCCCAGGTTGGGCTGTCGGTTGGCATCTCGTCAGCGATGGCAGGCGATTTCGAAACCGGTGGCTCGGTGCCGGGCTTGAACGCTTCCAGAATTCCCCTCCCGGGTGCACTGCGCTCGCCAGTGAAAGGATCCACGGGGATCAGCTTGATCCCGGTCGGAACGCGGAAAGCAGTCGGCGGCGTGCCCGCGAGTGCCTGCTCAAGGAAGGCTCGGGCGATGGGTGCGGCGTGCCCGGAGCCGTATGCGGATCGTCCGAGCGAGCGCGGACGATCGTAGCCGAGGAAGACGCCGACGGCCAGTTCCGGCGTCGATCCGACGAACCACAGGTCCTTGGCGTCATTGGTCGTCCCGGTCTTGCCGGCGAGAGGCCGATTGAACCCGGAGAATACCCTCGGGAGCGTGCGCTCGACGACACCCTCGAGAAGGGAGGTCACTTGGTAGGCGGTCAGGGGATCGATCACCTGTTCTGTGTCTTCGGCAAGCCTTGGACCGCCGTGGTTGCGCCACGAAGAAACGGAGCAGCCGGAGCAGGCCCGCCGGTCATGCCGGAAGATGGTCTTCCCGTTGCGGTTTTGGATGTGCTCGATCAAAGTTGGCCGAATGTAGCGTCCGCCGTTGACGAACATCGCGTAGGCAGTTGTCATCCGCAATACGGTTGTCTCGCCTGCCCCGAGAGCCATCGCGAGCAGGGGCGGGAGGTCGTCCTGGACGCCGAGACGGCGGGTATAGTCCGCGACGCGCGGCATCCCGAGATCCCGCGCCAGCCTGACCGTCATCACGTTCTTGGAGCGCTCCAGGCCCAAACGGAGCGTGGACGGGCCGTCGTAGCGGCCGTTGTGATTGCTCGGGGACCATGGTGCCTGACCGGCACCTTGATCGATGGACAGGGGCGCATCGAGCACGAGGCTGGATGGCGTGTAGCCGGCGTCAAGTGCGGCCGCGTAGACGATGGCCTTGAACGTGGAGCCGGGCTGACGCCACGCCTGGGTCACGCGGTTGAACTCATTCTGGCTGAACGAGAAGCCTCCGACCATCGCGCGAATGCGTCCGGTGTCCGGCTCCAGCGCAACCAAGGCTCCGGAGATCTCAGGGATCTGCCGTAACCGATACTCCTCAGATGCCTTCTTGATCGGCTCGACATGCACGACGTCACCGACCCGCAGGACGTCGCTTACCCGCCCCTTGCCTGTCCAGCGGACGCCTCGGAGCGCGATCCGTCCGATGCGCCGGCGGGCTTCGACGGCACCGGTGAGGTCTCTGTCGGGGCGCAGGCCAATGCGGGCCTCCTTGCCATCGACCGCGAGCACGACGGCCTGCTGCCAGGGATGGATATCCTCAAGCGCCGGAAGTTCGGTGAGACTCGCGCCCCAGTCGCCCGCGATAGAAGCGAGTCGTGTCCCGGCTCCGCGCCAGCCACGGGCCTCGTCGAAGCGAACCAAGCCATCAACGAGGCTCCTGCGGGCCGCGGCCTGCATCTTCGGGGCAAGCGTCGTGCGAACCGATAGACCACCTTCATAGAGCGTCGCGTCGCCGTAGCGGTTGGCGAGTTCGCGCCGGACCTCCTCGGCAAAGTAGCCTGCTTGCGTCTCATGGGGGGACACCGAGCGCGGAGCGGCAACCAACGCTTCCTCCATCGCCACAGCGACCTCGTCCTGCGCGACATAGCCGTTCGCGGCCATTCGCTCCAAAACCCAGTTGCGGCGGGCCATCGCAGCCTCAGGCTGGCGGAAGGGATGATAATTGTTCGGACCCTTTGGCAGAGCGGCGAGATAAGCCGTCTCCGCTAGGCTCAGTTCGTGCACGGACTTGTCGAAATAGCCGAGCGCCGCCGCGGCAATGCCGTAGTGGCCCATGCCGAAATAGATCTCGTTGAGATAGAGTTCGAGGATGCGGTCCTTGCTGAAGGCCTCCTCGATCCGGAAGGCGAGCAGGATCTCTTTGAGCTTACGGCTGTAGGTCTGCTCGCGTGACAGCAGGAGGTTCTTGGCGACCTGTTGGGTGATCGTCGAGGCCCCCTGCGGGCGGCCCGCGGCACTGACGAGGTTCGCGAGTAGCGCGCGGCCGATGCCCATGGGATCGATGCCGTTGTGCTCATAGAAGTGCCGGTCTTCAGCCGACAGGAATGCGGCGATGATCCGCTGCGGCATCGCCGCTAAAGGGAGAAACAGGCGGTTCTCACGTGCGTATTCGGCGATGATGCGGCCGTCGGAGGCATGCAGGCGCGTCGTTAGCGCGGGCTCGTAGCGCGCGAGTTCCGCATGGTTGGGTAGGTCAGAGGAGAGCTGGCAGAACACCATTCCGGCCACCAGCAAGCCACTGACCAACAGGAGGGAAGCCAACGCTGTGGCAAAGCCGAAGAAGCGAAGAACGAAGCGCATCGCAAGCACCCAGGTTCAGGCGAGCCCCCCGCGATGGCGCGAAGGTGCTCGCTCAAAGGTCGTGAAGGGCGGAAGCAATCCCCTTGGCGCATGCCGGCCCGCTATGACTCGTGCCAAGGGACAGCCGCCATCGTTCGGGCAGCTTTGAATGCGCCGGTGTCAGATCATGGGCCCCGGCCACGCAGAAATTGACGACAGGCCTAAGGGGATCGGCTGGGTCGCGTCTGCGACTCAGGTGCAGCCGCACCTCACGCTGTGGCTTCTGGCCCATCCGTCGCGGCGGAAGCGATGTGTTGTAGTGCGCAGGTATCGTGGGAAAGGCATTCGTCAGGCTCCGTCACGGGCCGCAGGCGATGCTGCGGAAGGAGCCCCCTCTGTCATTGGCCTGAGAGTTTCGTCGGGAGGCACAAGGCAGCCGCGACTTTCACCATGGGCGGGAGCGGAGTGCTCCACTTTTCAGAGTGTCGGGCAACGAAGCGGTCCTGTGTGCCTGAGAGTTTCCGGGGCAGTTGCTCCTTCGGCGGCCAGCGTGCTGGCTCTCTCCCGCTCATTGCTAAGGTCAGTTCGCCTTTGTTTGTGGCCGAATTGTGTTGATCACGCGTGAGTGATCAGACTCCGACGATACCGTCGGACGGCAACGTCCTGTCCTCTGCATCGGCATTCAGTACCGTGACACGAGTGCCTACGGGCACCCGTCGATGCAGGTCGACGATGTCCTGGTTGAACAGGCGGATGCATCCGCTGGAGACCGATTGACCGATGGTATCGGGCTCATGCGTGCCGTGGACACGGTAGAGCGTGTCACGTCCGTCCCGGTACAGATACAATGCTCGCGCGCCGAGCGGGCTCTCGAGGCCGCCCTCCACGCCGCCAGCGTAAGGACCGTAGCGTTCCGGCTCGAGCTTGATCATATTGGGCGTGGGCGTCCAGCGCGGCCATGCAGCCTTGCGCCCGACCACGGCACTGCCCTGATAGTCGAAGCCGGCCTTGCCGACGCCACAGCCGTAGCGAAGCGCCATCCTGTTCTCCTGGACGAGGTACAGGAAACGCCGCGACGGATCGACGACAATGCTTCCAGCCTCCTCCGGCCCTCGGAAGGCGACGACCTGCCGGACGTATTGCGGAGGAATCCGACTGACATCGACGGCCGGTACCGGATGCGGCTCATCGGAGAGTGCGGCGTACATGGCGGCGACACCGGGATCGACGCCGGGCTTCGATGTAAGGGCCGTGCGGCCGGACGAAACGCAGGCCGTCAGCGAGAGAGGCAGTCCGGCGAGCAGGGTTCGACGGGTGAGGGATAGCGACAATCTTGTTCTCCTTTCGGGTCGTTGGGACCGGGACCCCACTCGCGTCACCTTTATGGCCAAGGTGTGACGCGACGGGAACGGAGAAGCGATGATGGTCGTGTGTTGCTCGCTCGCACCAGGGCTGCGCCGGATGGCGACTAAGGCCCGAGCGATTCTGCCCCTGAAGCTGCGTAGGTCTAGCCGTAGCAAGGTTCATCGGGAACGACGTTCAACACATCTCAGTCCACACGGTACGGGCGGTGACCACAACGCCGTCCGTTCTTCAGCCAGTACACGCTGCATCGGGGAGGGGAGCGAGGCTCGGCGAGAACTCTGTGCCCACCGCACTGCGGAGCGAAGTAGGACGGGGCAAGGTGCTATGCTCTCATTGCACTGATCCCTTGGACATCAGCGCATCTTGCCGTGCTCTGTTCCTCTCATACGTGTCCCAGGAAAGCCATGCGGCGAATCCGAGAACGGCAATGATGTAGATTGAGAGAACCTTCCCCGACTCGAACATCATCATGCCGAGAGCTCCGAGCATCAGACACACGCCGCCGAACAGGATGGCTGCCATCAGGATTGCACGAGGGCGACTCATTGGACGCTCCTTTCCGTTCAGGAAACTGAGCGGGATCGCAGGATCATGCGATCCTGGATCGAGCGGATCCCCGGGGTATTCTCGGCTGCGACGAGGATCGCCTCGCGCTCGGCGGCCGAGTCCACGACTCCGGAAATGTCCGCATTGCCGCGATGCACCGAGACGTGGATGAGCCTATGTGAAGGCGTCAGACCCTTCACTCGTGCCATCAGGTCTCGCAAAATGTTGTCGTCCGTGGAAGGGTGGGCGAAGAGGTTTGCACGGCTGCGCGCCAACGCCTTGACGAGATCGCTTCGGCTGACAATGCCGACGACAACATTCCCGCGAACAACGGGAAGCCTCTTGAGTCGCCTCTTCTCCATCACATCGGTAACGTCAGCAAGAGTCATGTCCTCCTTAGCCGTGGCGACACGTCGTGTCATGACGTGCTGCGCCTTGCGGCCGTGGGCCCGGACGTAGTCGGTGGCATCAGCCTCGATGTCAGCCAGGACTTTGCGCCACCAGGAGCGCCGACGCTGAGTTCCGATCTCGGCCCGCCGGATCAGGTCACTCTCACTGACGATGCCAAGGAGGCCTCCATCGGCGCTGACCACCGGTACGCCACTGATCCTCTTGCCGACCATTGTGCTCGCAATCTCGCATACGGGGGTGCTGCTTGAGACGGCGACGACTTCGCGCGTCATCACATCCGCGACCGTGAGCGGAGGTGGCACTGCGCCTGCGGGCGCGGATTCCGGCCTGCAGCCTTGGTCACGGGGGACGCTCGGCGTCGGGCGCCCCATGGCTTCCCGCCTCACGCGCCACGGCATCAGCGCAATGCGGCCGCCATCGTCCGGGGTAGGCGACTGGGCAAGGGCTAGGGACAGCAGTCGGTGCGGTGACAGCGGCTCGGTCGAGCGGTGACGACGGGTGATCATGACTTCTCCTCCGTGCAGCGCAGCATGCCAAAGGCTCAAAGACGATCCTGACGGGCGCATGCCGCGCTGCCCCTGAAGAGGCACAATAGGTCCGACACTGATTCAGGATGCGTCATGGTCCCGAATGGCGGGCCGCCGCGATGGGCGAGGCCAGCCTTCGGGACTAGTAGCCTGGGAGGAGGTGCCCCACGCCGAGATGGGAGAGGTGAAGCAGGGTAATCATGACATTCCTGATGTAAGTGGAAGATCCGCGAATTCAAGCTCAGTCGTCAGGAACGATGAGCGCGCTCGTCCGCTGCTTGAGGGCTCCGAACCTGTCGGGGCGGCAGGCGCGCTCGAACATCTCACGGGTCAAAGCTTAGATGCCATGTAAGATGGGCGCTTTGTTGCGCAGGTTCGCGGCGTGCCGTGCACAGCTGGACATCTTGTTCTCCTCACAAATGCGGCACCCGCGGCCTCGGTCTGAACCTAATTGCGCGCTGACTGGACGTACTCCCGTGCAAGGCGGCTCACAGTGCTGGCGCTCAGGCCCAGCCGGATTGCGATGGTAGCGTAGTTAAGGCCCTGCGCCTTAAGCGCCAGAATACGGGCGGATCGCTGCTCGATCTCCACCTCTCGTCGGATCCGTTCTTCGGGTGTCGTCACCCGGTAGCTCAAGGACTTCTTCTTCGATTCTCTGCTCATGGTTTCCTGCCGAGGTGCACAATCCGGCCTGCGGCGAAACCATTCGTCGGCGGCCTGTTCCGCAAGCGCGATGACGCCGCGAGCGCCGGTGCCGGGCCGTGCGTGAGCCTGCATCCCAATCTAGCTCGATTTTGGTAGGCTTTTTTACCCCGGGTCCGCGTGCACACACGCAGACGCGGGGTCAGCGTCCTGCGACCAGGGTTCCGGCGCGGCAAAGGCCGCGATGATGTCTGACGAACGGCACCATAACAAAGCAAGCTTAGGCTGCCTGACGCCTTTGTCAAACCGCGTGTTATGACGCATGGGATAAACTTGACAATGATCCTGGCGCAACCGACATTGGTGGCGTCATGCCCACGAACCGCACCCATTCCGCATTGCGCGCAGGCCGTCTCAAGACGGGAGCCTGAGCCCCGGACGTTGTCAGTCCGGGGATAATCGGTACACGGCAAAACTCAACCTTTGACAGTCCCAGAGGCATTCACTGCGTGGACTGATCCCGGGCGTACGGGCTTTTTGCATTCACAACCCAATCGCGATGAGCGGCAGTCTCGCCGAGACCGCCGCGTGGTGAGGTCATGTCCATCGCTATCCGTGCACTCTTCTTCGCGCTGACGTTCGCGCAACTTATTTTCTGGGAGCGGCTCGGCGAAAGTTTCGGCTATGCGGCGTCGATCAGCCTTTTGGGATTGTCCGCATCCATCACGCTGATCGTGACGGCATGGGTCGCCGCAACCGAAACTTTCTTTGGACGACGGAGCCGGTGACACGGCTGCTGCCTTCCTGACCACTTTCTCGCACGAACCATGACAACGGCTTTGCCGAGCGCAAGGCCTGCGAAAGGAGAACGACGATGCTGAGGCGCGCCCGACGGGACGTCTGCAGGATCTGCAAGCGCAATCTGCCAAAAGCCGCGGCCCGGTGCCCTTGGTGTTCCTATGGAAACGACGAACCGGTCAAACCCACCACTCCGAATGCCCCCATGCCTCGTGATGAGAGGCACGCCTCATCGCGATGGTCCCCTCCGGTATACCCATGAAGGAAGTATTCATGACGCAGAACGCCATATCCGCTCCGATCAAAATCAACGGCTCCAACGTCAACCTTGGTGAGGCGCTGCCCCACAAGGTCCAGGACCAACTTCTGCACGTTGCCAAGACCTATTTTAGGCAGTTGCATCATGGAACTGTCGGGTTCACCCGCGATGGTCACTCCTACAGCTGCACCATCAACATTCAGGTCAGCAATCTCAGGATGATTGTTGCGGAAGCGTCCGCCGGCGATTGTCACCAGGCCTTCGATCAGGCGCTCGGAAAAGTCGACAAGCAGTTGCGCCGACGCAAGCGTCGGATGATTGATGCCAGCCGAGGCTAGAGGATGGTTTCGGTGCTGAGCTAAATTTTTTCCCCGGCCGGAGGGATCCTCCGGCCACTTACACCACTAACGTGTCATCCTCATCAGTTCGGCTCGCGACAGTGCTGTCGCTTCACTCTCACGGTAATCATTACCCACATTCGTAGATTCTGGCTGACAAACGACACGAATGACCTGCAGTGTCCATTGAAGTCCTGTGGCGCTGCGCCATTGGAAGGATTGTCCTTCGGACAAGCCGATCAGAGCTGCGCCCAATGGGGACAGAATGGAGATTCGTCCCAAGCCATCATCCTCTTCACCCGGATAAACCAGCATCCCGCGGCGGACCTGATCGGTGATCCCATCCCGGAATTCGAAGACGGAGTGCATGGAAATCACGTTTGGAGGAAGGCTGGCAGGGCTGACTACCCGGGCCAGTGCGAGTTCCAGCGCCAGGAGCTTTGCTGACGGCGGCACTCTGCGGATCCGCAGGCCGGCTGCGGACGACGTGCCTGCCGACCTTGTATTCCTGCTGCTGAGTCCTGATGGAGACGATTCCACACATCTGAGGGGCGTGGCCTGCGCTGCGCGACGTCTGCGCGACCGCGAGGTCTCAGAACGTCTCCGCTCGGCGGAGGATGCGGTCGCCGCCCATGTCGTGCTCACGAGCGATGCATGGCGTCAGCCCGACGAGGAGCCGAGAACAGGGCATTACGCCACACGGTCCTTCAGCGATTTGACAAACGGGACAATGTGCACCAGCTTGGAAGCATCATGTTGAGCTTCGCACATCACCGTCGCGGCCTGCTGCGTGCAGGCAACCTCATCGCGGGCAAGTAGCCCCGAACTCGACGCGCATACGCGCCCCGGGTTCGGGGCAGTGCAGGATTCCCAAAGCTTCGGACATCTTGTGGGGCCGGCTGCCGACGCAGCCGGTTTGGCGGTATGCGTCAACGTTTCTTTCAACTCATGCTTCGCCATGCGGAGGGCAGGCGATCTGCGGCACCTGTGGAACACGGCTCGCCTAAGGAATTGGCGCGCCCGGACACCGTCGTGCGCGAACGCGTGACGCTGACGCTCCAACCCTCAGCCGTTCCCACTCCCATCCGGTGGGAGGGAAATCTTGCCATGCAGCGTTCCCGAACGACCCGCGCTCCAGACCCGATCACATGGAGCAGGGGAACCGGACGGAAAGATAGTGCGGCCTGCGCCCCAGTGGCGGCCAACGCAGGGGCTCAACCTGTCGCCGCATGACCATGACCCCGTACCGAGCACCGCATGAAGGGCGCTCGCGTCCACACCAGAACTGGAGACCTTAGATGGCGAAGAATTCTGGCGCCAAGCCGCGCATCACCCTGAAGGCTGGCGATTATGAAAAGCTGTCGGTTCTCGCCAATGCGGCCGCACACACCATGCCTGCAGTCGCGGCCGAACTCAGCGACGAACTCGACCGCGCACATGTTCTGGGCGCGGGTCGCCATCCCGCCGACACCGTCTGCATGGGCTGCACGGTCGAGTACCGCGACGATATGACGGGGCGCGTGCAGACGGTCACCCTCGTCTATCCGAACGAGGCCGACATTTCAAAGGGGTGCATTTCGGTGCTCACGCCTATTGGCACCGCCCTGATCGGGCTGCCGGTCGGCAAGTCGATTGATTGGACCACGCGCACCGGACAGACGAAGCGGCTGACTGTGCTGCATGTGCGCGCATCCGCTCCGACGGAGCTCCAGCCCGCATAACACGCATACTGTACGAAAGAGTTTCCACGCCGCCGTCACCGGCCGCGTGCCGTCCTTGCCCTGCAACCGGCAGAAACCCTGCCCACGGAGAACTGAATGGCCGAAACTAACCGTCTCAACGTGGTCGCCATCCCTGACCCGCGCCCTCCTGCCCACGGATTCGAGGGCCGCTCGCGTCATGCTGACGGGACCGCGCCTCTCGCAATCGTAGCCTCAGCTCCTGCGGTGGCTAGTGATGCCCGCCCTGATCATTTCATCCAGCGTGACGGCATGCTGTTCGCAGGAACGCATCTGATTGTCGACCTCTGGCATGCGTCGAATTTGGACGATCTGCCTTTGGTCGAGCAGACTCTTCGCGACGCGGTAGACCGCTCCGGTGCGACGCTCCTGAACATCGATCTTCACCACTTCACCCCGAACGGCGGCATCTCCGGCGTCGCGGTCCTCGCCGAGAGCCACATTTCCATTCACACTTGGCCCGAGATTTCCTATGCGGCGGTTGACATCTTCATGTGCGGTGCCGCCCAGCCGCACAAAGCCATTGATGTTCTGAAAGGCGCGTTCCTGCCGGGGCATGTCACACTCGCCGAGCACAAGCGGGGAGTGATCCTATGAACTGGTTCCAGGAGAAGCTCTATGAGCATCACAAGCAGATGCTCTCCATGGAAAGCGTGATCTACCACTGGCGTACCGAGTTCCAGGACGTGCTGATCTTCGAGAACGCGACCTTTGGCAAGGTGCTTGTGCTCGATGGTATCGTTCAGCTGACGGAGCGCGACAACCATATCTACCACGAGATGATCGCTCATGTGCCAATGCTGGCGCATGGTTCCGCGCAGGAGGTGCTCATCATCGGTGGCGGCGATGGCGGCACGCTGAGGGAGGTGCTGAAGCATCCGGTGGAGCGAGCAACGCTGGTTGAGCTCGACGGCGAGGTGATCGACCTTTCGCGACGTCACCTTCCCGGGATTTCGGAACGAGCTTTCGACGATCCACGTGCAAGCGTTCTCGTCATGGATGGAACGCGCTACATCGCCGAAACCGAGAGCATGTTCGATGTTATCATCATCGACTCGACGGATCCGATGGGACCAGGAGAACCGCTCTTCACTCCGGCTTTCTACAGGGCTTGCCGAAGCAGGCTCCGTCCCGGCGGGTTGATTGTGGTCCAGAGTGGCGCGCCATTCTTCCAGCCTGCGAATTTGGAGATGGTATGCGGGCGCCTTGCCGCTTCTTTCTCTGCGGTTCGGCCCTACTTGGCGCCTGTTCCGACCTATGCCGGTGGCATGCTCGCGCTCGTCGCGGCGGGTGGGTCCCGCGATGGTCTGTGTCCCCCGTGTAGGGTTCTGCGGGAACGCTTCGGTGCGCTGCAAGGCCGGACGCGCTACTACGTGCCCGAGGTGCACCGGGCGGCGTTCATATTGGCCCCTTCGTTTGAGCCGTCTTCGCTGCGTGAGGATCCGATGCCCGCAGGTGTCCTGAAATCAGGAGCCTGAGCCCAGGGCGGCAGCCGATGAGGCGCCGCCCTGGAGACCCAATTCGGTTACAAACGCATCATCACGACTCCGCTCCCGGGTCCCTGAGCCATGGAGCTGACAGGAGCACATCATGACCATCGTTCCGCCCTCGTTGATCACCCCACTGCGTGGGATCAACCCGCCTCAATGGCTGAGCCCGCGCGGCTACTCGCATGCCATGGCAGGGACCGGCACCTTCGTGTTCGTGGGCGGGCAGATCGCCACCGACGCTTCGGGCAGGGTGATGTCAGTCGGTCTCGTAGCCCAGGCGCGCCAGGCGCTGCGGAACGTGTGCACCGTCCTCGCCGAAGCGGGCGGAGCGCGCGAGCACATCGCGCAGATGACATGGTACGTGCTCGACATTGACCACTATCGAGCGTTGCCCCGAGAGCTTGGGGTGGTCTATCGCGAAGTCATGGGCCGCCACTACCCGGCAATGGTGCTCGTCGAAGTCACGGGATTGGCCGATCCGTCGGCTGTCGTGGAGATCGCAGCCACGGCGATCCTCCCGGTTGGAAGCCGATTGTCCCCCATGGGCGATCCTACCCTTCCGTAGGATTGCCGCTTTCCTCGCGTCACCCGCTTCCTTAACACGAGGTCCCGATGACCAGCAGATTGTCATCCATTCCGATGACGCCCCGTGACCACCGGCGCTTGATGCGGACAGCTCAGGAACTCGCCGAGCAGGCTCATCCGCTCGCGTCGCAGCTCCTGCACGAGTTGCGACGCGCCACCTTATACGAGCCGGACCAGATCCCTGACCTTGTGGTCACTCTCGACACGTTCGTGACCTACCGCATCGCGGGAGAAGACCCGCCTGAAAGGCGCATGCTGATCCATCCGGACGATCGCATGTGGCCGCCCGCCGAGCTGTCGGTTCTCACGCCGGTCGGTCTGTCCCTGCTCGGTCTGCGCGCCGGTGACCGGATGCCGATGATGGGGTCGGACGAACCGCTTGACGTGTACGTCGAAGCTGTCGGCCCGAGGATCATCGGTGCCTTCGTGCCGGTTGGAATCCTGTAACGGGATCCGAGGCATGCGAAGAAGCGCGATCTGATGCGGATGCCGCATATGAGCAGGATCACGCAGTCTGACGAGCTACACGAGATTTCTGTGATCGCTCGCGACCCACCCGTTTTCGCGGTCAGGCAGGCCTTCGATGCGATCAGCTTGGAAGTGGCCTATTCCGGGCAGATCCGCTTGGCCGCAATGCGGTTCCGCGCATGTGCGATGATAGTCGCATCTTCAGCCGAGAGCCGGCGAACTCCGGCTCGGGCCCTGCTGGAACCAACCCGATCAGAACCTACATCTTGGAGCGTGAGCACTTGAAAAAGCGGGTTCTGTGACCCTAATCATCTGATGTAAGCTTTGTCTCGACGAGTTTTGGCGAGGGCTCTTAGGGCGAAATCAGGAGATGACCTGCGAGTCTACATCATCAAGGGATCTCAATACCGAGCCTGTGCGTTAGTTTTAGCTTTCGAGGAGTTTGCTGGTGACTACGCTCAAAGAGTTTGAAGAAGCCTTGCGAGAGCAGGGGATGCATATGGCTTTAGCAATCCTGGAAAGACTCCGTAAGCAAGACCGGGAGAAGAGGGCAATCGCCCCTGCTCGACGGATCTCTGGCAAGAAGATGACGCCAGAGCTGGCGCGCAAGATTCTAGAGCTTCACTCGACCACTGATATGACTCAGCAGGAGATTGCCTTCCAGCTGGGAGTTAACCAGGGGCGGGTCAATGAAGTTGTAAAGCGACAAAGATGGATTCAAGATGATCCGAATGCCCCGGAGGCTATCGCCCGGGACAAGGCTAAGGCGCGGATGCTCGGTGCCGATGACCGGCCGCGATCCGAGCGCCGCGTCATGAAGACCGTCCCTCAATCTCAGAAGAAGAGCGCAAAGTCTAAGCCGAGCAATCAGGCCCAGTTGCTGCTGGGCGATCTGTAAGGGGGCTCGCGGCAGCGTTCTTGCCCAGAAAAAACCCCGCCCAAAGGGCAGGGTTGAGTGATCTCCTCGCCTTCGGTTGTCAAGCCGAAAACGCGATCATTAGGACATGCCTTCAAAATAAAGTCAAACGCCTTTCAAGACCTTGCTAACAAGACGAATTTCTGAACTTTTGGATAAAATTCTCTTCGTCGAAAGTAGTACTACTTTTGCACCCATTGAATACTGCTCAAATATGTAGGTGTTGCACCTTTGCCATAGCATTCCCGAGCGGAACGAGCGTAAGTTTTCACCGTGAGTCCACATCAAGGGGTTACGGTTATGAGAAAGTGCGTACTTAGCCTCCTCGCAGGGGTTGCGAGCGTTTCGCTTGCTGCAGCCGCTGCCTCTGCTGCCGACCTGCCGGCCCGCGCTGCGCCCCCGGCTCCGATCATTGCAACGGTGCCGGTCTTCACCTGGACTGGTTTCTACATCGGTGGCAACCTCGGCTGGGGTTGGCGGAACAGCAACAACGATCCTGTGATCCTCGGGGGACCCGGGGTTCCGGGCGGCCTCGCCGGGGGTACGCTCATCTTTGACAACAACAACGATGGCGCCTTCACCGGTGGTGGCCAGATCGGTTATAACTACCAGATCGGCTCCTTTGTGATCGGTGTCGAAACCGACATCCAGGGGATCGACAACGGCAATAACACCGCCGTGTTCATCCCGGGGCCGGGCTTTGCCGGCACCTTCGTTCCCGGCCGGTTCGAGAACTCTTCGGATTGGTGGGGTTCGACCCGCGTGCGCGCCGGTTTCGCTGTCGATCGCGTCCTGATCTACGCCACCGGTGGTGTTGCCTACACGGACAACGACACCGGTTGGGCGGTCGGCGGCGGCATCGAGTGGGCACTGCCGACGAACTGGAACCTGTTCGGCGGCAACAGCGCCGTCACCCTGGGCCTCGAAGGTCTGTGGGTCAGCATTGATCAGAGCAACGATAACAACAACGTTATCGGAACCTTCACGCCGGTTGGCGGTGGGCCGGTCAATGTCTTCTGGCCTCAGTCGAACAACGATCAGGACTTCTTCGTCGCCCGTGCCAAGCTGAACTTCAAGTTCGGCACGTACTGATCAGGTCGATCCGACAAACGAAAAGGCCCGGGAATCCTCCCGGGCCTTTTTGCATGCCTGCCCGCGGAGACCTGACGCGCCATTCATCAAAAGGACGGACAGCCGCCACGATCTCGCCCCGTCTCAGACAAGTTTCCTATGACAATCCTGCGCGGTTATCCCTTTTCATCGCGGGCCGCCCATGATCGCCACGGAAGCTTCATCGAAGGACAGCGCTAATATCGCCCTTGCGCTGGCCCGCTTCGGCCTCGGCGCCAGGGGCAACGACCTGGCTGAATCCCGCTCCGACGTGAGGGGCTTCCTGAGCCAGGACATCGAAGGCTGGCGATCCGCGCAGGGCCATCTCCAAAGCACACCCGAGATCCTCGCCGCGCTCCAGCAGGAGAACCGCCGGGTGGAACTGGCGCGATCCTTGCGAACCAGTCCCTACGACCGTCGGGATGGCGCGCTTCTGGCCCGCGCGATGGACGAGGCAGACGCCTCAGCCAAGCCGCTGCCGCAGGCCGAGGCGCCGAGGAATGTAATCCCGCAGGACACCTATCGTGACGAGGTCCTCGCCCGCACCCAGGTGGCACTGGAGGCGAAGAGCGGTTTCGCCGAGCGCATGGTCTGGTTCTGGAGCAACCATTTCGCGGTCTCCACCTCCAAGGGCAACCAGATTCAATCCACGGCCGGCGCTTTCGAGCGGGAGGCCATCCGGCCCCATGTGTTCGGGCGTTTCGCCGACATGCTCTTCGCCGCCGAGACGCACCCGGCGATGATTTATTATCTCGACAACAACCAGTCGATCGGCCCCAACTCCAATGCCGGCCTGAAACAGCGCAAGGGGCTGAACGAGAACCTCGCCCGTGAGATCCTGGAACTGCACACGCTCGGCGTCTCCGGCGGCTACGGCCAGACCGACGTGACGAGCCTGGCGCGCGTCATCACCGGCTGGACAGTGGCGGGGCCCGAAGGAAAGCTCGGACGGCCCGGATCCTCGATCTTTAATGTGGGCCTGCACGAGCCCGGCGAGCACCGCGTGCTCGGCGCCTATTATCCTGATTACGGTCCGGACCAGACCAGGGACGTGTTCGACGCCCTCGCACGTCATCCGTCGACTGCGCAACACATCGCGTACAAGATGGCGCGTCATTTCGTGGCCGACGATCCGCCGCCCACTCTCGTGGCCCGGCTTCGGGACGTGTTCCTGGAAACCGAAGGCGACCTCGCGGAACTCTCCCGCGCTCTACTCGATTCACCCGAGGCCTGGGCTCCGGAGACGCGCAAGATCCGCACCCCACAGGAATTCGTCTTCGGGGCGCTTCGCCTCATCGGCACGCCCCCGGAGAACCTGTGGGTGGTGGTCAGTCCGCTCAACGCGCTCGGCCATAAGCTCTGGGATCCGCCTGGGCCCAACGGCTATCCCGACACGGCCGCCCATTGGGCCACGCCCGAGGGCATGAAGACGCGCTTCTACGCCTCCGCGCGGTTGGCGCAGCGCGCCGGGCGGCTTGATCCCATGGAGTTGCTGGAGGCGAGCCTCGGCGACTACGCGTCGAAGGAAACGCGCCAGACCGTCGCCCGCGCTGAAAGCCGCCAGCAGGGTGTCGCGCTTCTGCTGATGGCGCCGGAATTCCAGCGGCGCTGAACGTCGGAGCAGGAGAGCGATCATGTCCGATCTTTGCGAGAACAATGTCAGCCGCCGCGCCTTGCTGGGAGCAGCCGGAGCTCTCTTCGCCTGGAGCTTCGTGCCGAAATTCGCCTATGCGGCGGCGGGTGCACGGGACGCGCGCTTCGTATGCATCGTCCTACGCGGCGCGATGGACGGCTTGTCCGCCGTCGCCCCCTTAGGCGACCCGGATTATGTGGGCCTGCGCGAGAGCATCGCTCTCTCGACGGAGGGCCGCACGCCGGCCCTGCCTCTCGACGGGTTCTTCGCGCTGCATCCGGCCATGCCGAACCTGCTGCGGCTCTACAAAGTCGGGCAGGCAACCGTGGTCCACGCCACATCCACTGGCTATCGCGACCGTTCGCATTTCGACGGGCAGGACGTCCTGGAGAGCGGCCAGCCGGGGCCGGGCCGCACCGAGACCGGCTGGATGAACCGCCTGCTCCTAACCTTGCCCGCGGGCGAGCGCATCGCGCAGCGCGGGGCGCTGGGTATCGGCCCGGTGCCACCTCTGATCGTGCGCGGGCGCGCGCCCGTGACCGGTTGGGCTCCGGCCATCCTGCCCAAGGCCAAGGAGGACTTGGCACAACGGATTCTCGATCTCTACGACGCCCGCGATCCGGAACTGGGCGCGCAGCTCCGGAGCGGCCTCGAAACGGAGCACCTGGCGAGCCGTATGGGCGGCATGGCGGGCCAGTCCGGAGGCGGCGCAGCCGCCGCTATGCGCCGCGTGGCGGAGGGAGCCGCGCGCCTCGTGAATGCGGATGACGGACCGCGCATCGCGGCGCTCGCCTTCGATGGTTGGGACACCCATGCCAACGAAGGTGGCGCGACGGGCCAGCTCGCCCAGCTCCTCGGCGGGCTCGACGGCGCCTTCGCGGCTCTCGAGGCCGGGTTGAAGGATCGATGGGCGGATACGGTCGTGATGGTGGTCACGGAGTTCGGGCGCACCGCGCGGGTCAACGGCACGGTGGGAACGGACCACGGCAACGGCACCGTGGCGTTCCTCGTCGGCGGGGCAGTCAAGGGCGGGCGGGTCATCGCCGACTGGCCTGGCCTGAGGCCGGAGAACCTCTTCGAGCGTCGGGATCTTCGCCCGACGACCGATATCCGTTCCGTCGCCAAGGGCGTGCTCTCCGACCTGTTCGGAATCACCGCCGCCCGGCTTGCCGACGATGTGTTTCCCGGCACGCCTGACCTGAAGCCCATCCAGGGTCTCGTGGCCTGAACGAAGAGGCGTAGTGTACCTACGCCTTCGCACCTGGCTGCTCTTTCAAGTGGATGCGCATGACGATATCCTGATCGTAGTTTCCGAAGCCGCGGCCGAAGATATTGATCCCGCCAGGATGGCGCGCCGTCTCGTCGATCCCGATTCTCAAGCGGATGCCGTGATGCTTGTCCAGCTCGAGCTTGTCGAGCGTCACGTCCGAAATCTGAACATCGTTGACTGATGTTCCGCTTCTGGTGATCTGCCAGGTCACGAGCTTGCCGTATTGGGAGCCTTCCAGCTTCCACCATTGTGGCGTGTAAAGACCGCGCTTGTCGCCAAAGTCGCTCGGGGAGATCCAGCTTCCCACCTTCACGTTGTTGATCCAGAGACTGATCTCGGACGGCCAGTCGAGGCTCGTGCCCGGAACCTCGGACGACAGCTCCATGACGAATTCGAGCCTGTCGATCTTGGCGCCGAGGACCTTGCCGTTATTGGGAAACTTGTATTCGACGAAGCCCCGCCTGAACCAGATCAGGGATGCGTTCATGCGATGCGGATCGAGGAAAAGATCGGGCACATCGAGGACACCCAGGACGCTCTCCGTCGAGCAGAGCCCGCACGGCGCGCTCACATCGCAACTCGTGTAGAGGCCGATCGGCATGGAGACTTCGATGTGGTCCTTGCTCTTGAGCGGATCCTCGTCGTCGAAGCGGATGATGATCTCGTCGTAACGGATCGAGCATACCTTCTGCTGACCCTTCGAGGCCTTGATGGTTTCCGTCTCGATGAGCCCGGCACGTTCCAGCACCTGGACATGGGTCGCGATCGTGGATTGAGGCAGATCCAACGCATCGCTGATCTCGTTGACGTTCAGCGGTCCCTGCGCCCGCAGGAGCTTGAGGATCCGAATGCGGCCCGGTGAGGCGATCCCTCGCAGGGTCTCGGAGCTCTCCTCCGCGACCAGGGTCAGGAATTTTCTTTTGAATGTCGACATGGGTCGCTCTGCTGGAAAGTCGCAGAAGGCGGACAGCAAACTGCGTTCCGGCTGTATGTATCAAAAGTTTGGATATGTATCAATGCTACTGTTGACCGATCCCGAAAACTGAGGGCTAACTAAGAAAAAAGATAAAAAATCAACCAAGGAGGAGCGCCAAATGCGATTTCTACGCCTGCTTACCGTTGCCACCGGTTTAGCCCTGGCAGCGACCACCGCAATGTCTCAAACCAATGTCCCAGGTGTGCCGCGCAACGAGACGATCATTCTCGAAAACCCGGAGGGCACGATCAAGAACCCCGGATGGTTCAACATCTGGACCATCAACGCCGGCGGACAGTATACCGGCCTGCACCAGCTCGCGCTCGATACACTTTGGTACATCGATCCCGAACGTGGGCTCGACGGCGTCTGGGAAAACTCGCTCGCGGCGGAAAAGCCGATCTACAATGCGGACTTCACCGAGATGACGGTGAAGCTGCGCCCCGGCATCTATTGGAGCGACGGCGTCGAGTTCACGCCCGACGATCTCGTCTATACGGTCGAAACCCAGATCAAGAATCCGGGCATGCGCTGGAGCGCCCTGCTGGCGCTGAACGTCGAGAGCGTGTCGTCGCCGGAGCCTTGGACGGTCGTGTTCAAGCTGAAGAAGCCGAACTCACGGTTCCACTCGCTCTTCACGGTGCGGTTCAACGCGATCTGGATGATGCCGAAGCACATCTTCGAGAAAGCGGCGGATCCTCAGCGGTTCGACTTCAACCCGCCGGTTTCACTCGGCGCCTACAAGATCCACAGCTTCGATCCGGACGGAAAGTGGTACATCTGGCAGAAGCGTGACGACTGGCAGCGCACCACGCTCGGGCGCTATGGCGAGCCTGGGCCGAAATTTGCTGCCTATATCGACCCGGGACCGCCGGACAAGCGCGTGATCGCGCAGCTCAACCACAACCTGGACGTGGTGCACGATATTGCCCCCGAGGGCATGTTCACCCTGACCAAGCAGTCGCCGAGCCTCAAGACATGGTTTCCGAACTTCCCGTTCGCTCATCCTGATCCGACCCTGCCGTCGGTGATCTTCAACATGCAGAATCCGGCTTTCCAGAATCGCGACGTGCGATGGGCGCTGGCGCTGCTGATCGACATCAAGGCCGTTTCGATGGCATCCTATCGCGGAGCCGCGACGCTCTCGCCGATCGGGATCCCGCCCACGGGAACGCATCCGGACGATTACCACATCCCGCTCCAGGAGTGGCTGGCCTCCTACGAGATCGACACCGGCAAGAGCAAGGTCAAGCCGTACGATCCAACCATCGGCAACCAGATCGCCGACATGCTGCGTCCCACGATGAAGGAGCAGATCCCGACGGATCCGGCGGAGATCAGGAAGGCGTTCGGATACGGCTGGTGGAAGCCCAACCCGCAGGCGGCGACGGAACTTCTCGAAAAGGCCGGTTACACCAAACGCGGCAATGCCTGGTACACGCCTGACGGCAAGCCTTTCTCCATCAAGCTCATGGTCGAGGGCGATAGTCGCCCGATCCTGACCCGGGCCGGAACCATGATCGTTCAGCAATGGCGCCAGTTCGGCATCGACGCGAAAACGGAGGTGGCTCAGGGCACCACGATGCTGGACCGGCGAATCGCCGGCGACTTCGAGACGCTGATTTCCTGGAGCGTCGAGACCTATGGCGGCCATCCCGACCTGTCGTTCTTCCTCGACAGCTGGCATTCGCAGTTCGTGGCAGCACCGGGCAAGACGCAGTCGCCGCGCAACTGGCAGCGTTGGAGCAACCCCGAGCTCGACAAGATCATCGAGGAGGTGCGCCGGATTTCCTTCGACGACAAGCGCACGGTCGAACTCGGTCGCGACTACGCGAAGCTCATCGTTCGCGAGATGCCGATCATCCCGCTGATGGCCTACAACGTCTTCACGGCCATGGATGAGACCTACTGGACAGGGTACCCGACGTCGGAGAACCCCTATGCCAATCCCGTGCCGAATTGGGGCAATTCCCGCTCGATGATGGTGAAGCTCAAGCCCAAGCAGCCATAGCGCACAGACAACTCCTTACTTTCCTCAGACAAGGAGGGGTCCATGAAGGCTTACCTGGCCTATCTGTCCAAGCGGCTCGTGCAGTTCGCGGTCGTCGTCTTCGTCGGGATCAATATCACCTATCTGGTGACGCATATGACCCCGATCAATCCGGTCGAGCAATCGATCTCGGCTGCGACGACCTACGGGGCGACCAGTCCGGAAGCCATCGAGATGATGCGGCAGTCGCTGCGCCAGCTCTATGGTCTTGAGGGCACGCCTTGGGAACAGTACGTGTCGTTCTGGAAGCGGGTCCTGGTCGGCGACTTCGGCCCCTCCCTGTCGGCCTTTCCAACACCGGTCTCGCAGCTCATCCTGCGAGCCCTTCCCTGGACCGTCGGATTGCTGCTCGTCTCGACGCTCCTGACCTGGGTTCTCGGCAATCTGCTCGGCGGCCTCGCGGGCTATTACCGCAACAGCCGCGTCCTAAAGGCATTCGGCGTCCTGAGCATGGGAATCCACCCGATCCCATATTATGTCGTCGCCTTCGTCCTGCTCATCATCTTCGGCTTTCTCTGGCCCATTCTGCCGATCAGCGGCGGCGCCACGATGGCGTCGGACCGTTCTAACACCTTCGCCTTTGCCCTCGACGTCGTGGTCCACTCGATCCTGCCCGTGCTCTCGCTCATGGCGGTCGGCATCGGTGGGTGGTTCATGGGGATGCGCGCCCTCGTGTCCAACATCGTGACGGAAGACTACGTGGTCTATGCGGAGCTGGCAGGGGTCAAACGCGGCAAGATCCTGCGCTCCTATGTGATGCGCAATGCCCTCGGCCCCCAGGTCACCGGCCTTGCCCTGCAGCTGGGCGCCATCTTCAACGGCGCGATCATCACCGAGCAGGTCTTCGGATATCCAGGCGTCGGGTCGCTGCTGATCAGCGCGGTCCATGCCGGCGATTACAGCCTGGTGCTGGGCATCACCACCGTATCGATCGTGGCCGTCTCCGCCACTGTCCTGCTGATCGATCTGCTCTATCCGCTGATCGACCCGCGCGTGGAGGCACGCTGATGAACACGTTCAGGATCTTTCGTGACCTCTTTCGATACAACGGCGAGTTCGCCATCGGCCTGATGCTCGTCCTGATCGTGCTGGCCGTCGCCGCCTGCTCCTTCTTCTCACCCTATCCACCAATGGACGTGTACGTCGTACCGCCGGATGTGCCACCGTCCTGGGAATATCCGCTCGGCACCACGTCGCGCGGGCAGGATGTGTTCTGGCAGCTCACCGTCGCGATCCGGAACACCCTTCTGTTCGGCATCGTGGTGGCGGCGCTCAGCCGAGTCATATCGCTCCTCGTCGGGCTGATCTCCGGCTACAAGGGCGGCTGGGTCGATCGGGTTCTGATGTCGATCAACGATACATTCGTCGTCGTCCCCCTCTTTCCCATCCTGGTGCTGTTCTACTTCATCATGCGCGACCAGATGACCTGGGCGATGCTCGCCGTCATCACGGCGCTGCTGGGCTGGGCCTACGATGCGCGGCTCATCCGGTCCATCGCCATGAGCCTGCGGACCCGTGAATTCACCCGCCAGGCCGTGTTCTCCGGCATGAGCACCGGCAAGATCGTCCTTCAGGAGCATCTGCCGTTCGTGCTGCCGATCGTGTTCTCGACGACCATGAACAACATCAACTGGTCGATCGGGATCGAGGTCACGCTGTCGGTCCTCGGCTTCACCGACATCAACACGCCCACCATCGGCGGCATGATCTACTGGGCCAACCAGCATACCGCCCTGGTGTCGGGCATCTGGTGGTGGATCACGTTCCCGGTCCTGCTGGTGATCATGCTGTTCATCGGGTTGTTCCTGCTCGCGATCTCGATGAACGAATACATCGATCCGCGCAGCCGCCTCAGCCGTCTCGGGGGGCAGGCATGATCGCAGACCTTCGCTCCATTCCTTCTTCCGTGGAACTGAGGGCTCCCCAGGCGGCTCCGCTGCTCTCGGTCGACCGGCTGAAGGCCTATTACAAGGTGAAGCTGTTCGGCATCGACCGCGAGGTGCGGGCGGTCGACGACGTCAGCCTCAAGATCAACCGCAACGAGATCTACGGCCTAGCGGGCGAGTCGAGTTCCGGCAAGAGCTCCCTCATCAAGACCATCGCGGGCGCCATCCGTCCTCCGCTCCGGGTGGTCGAAGGCTCGGTGCGCTTTTCCTTCAAGGATGGAGAGCGGGACATCTACAAGCTTTCGCCGCAGGAATTGTCGGCGATCCGCTGGAGCCATCTGTCCTATATCATGCAGGGCTCGATGAGCGTGCTGAACCCGGTTCGGCGGATCAAGCATGCCTTCGCGGATTTCGCGCTGCCGCACGTAGCTGCCAAAGGCGCCGACTTCACCCACCTCGTGGAGGGGCACCTGAAGCGCCTCCACCTCGATCCCGCGGTTCTTCAGGCCTATCCGCACGAATTATCCGGCGGCATGCGACAGAGGGTGACCATTGCCCTCGCGACCATCTGCAGCCCGGAATTCATCATCGCCGACGAGCCGACGACGGCGCTGGACGTGATCGTCCAGAAGGGCGTTCTCGCCATGATCCGGGAGATCCAGCAGGAGTTCGGATCGTCCGTCCTGTTCGTGACCCACGACATGGCGGTTCACGCCAACCTGACCGATCGGCTCGGCATCATGTATGCCGGCCGGCTGGTGGAGGAGGGCAGGACCAGGGACGTGTTCAAGAGGCCGCTCCATCCCTACACCGCGCATCTGATCTCCAGCCTGCCGCGCATCGGGGACGAGGCGCCCAAGAAGGCCCTTGAAGGCTCGCCCCCGAGTCTTGCCGATCCTCCGCCGGGCTGCCGGTTCCACCCCCGCTGCCCCCTGGCCATCGACATCTGCCGCCGCGAGGCTCCGCCCATGGTGGAGCTCCTGCCAGGACACCGGACAGCCTGCCACGTCGCTCAAGCCGACCCCGCCCGGGTCCGGCCGGTCGCATAGGGAGGCGAGCGCATGAAGCCGAACCTCCTCGACGTCGAGCACGTCAACAAGATCTTCACGAGAGGCGGTTTCGTCTCGCGGCGGGTCACTCATGCCGTGAACGACGTCAGCTTCTCTCTTGCGGCGGACAAGCCCGAGGTCTTCACGATCATCGGCGAGTCGGGCAGCGGAAAGACGACGCTCGCGGGCATGATCCTGAACAGCCTGACCCCCACGGGCGGTCAGATCCGCTTCCGGGGGCGGGATCTGCGCGAGATCCGCAGCCGTCGCGACCGGCTGGAGTTCATGAGCCATGTGCAGGCGATCTTCCAGAACCCTTTCGATGCGTTCAATCCCTTGAAGCGTGTCGACCGCTACCTGTTCAGCGCAGCCAAGCGTTTCATGGAATGCCGCACGCCTGCGGCGGCGGCGGAGCGGGTGGACGAGTCCCTGCACAAGGTCGGCCTGTCGCTCGCGGAAGTTCAGGGGCGCTACCCGCACGAGATGTCGGGCGGGCAGCTCCAGCGCGTAGCGATCGCGCGTGCGCTCGTATCAAATCCATCCCTGATCGTCGCCGACGAGCCGGTCTCGATGATCGACGCATCGCTGCGCATGACCGTGATCAACCTGTTCAAGAAGCTTCGCGACGAGTTCGGCGTCTCGATCATCTACATCACGCACGACTTGGCCACCGCCTATTACATCAGCGACCGTCTGATCATCATGCAGAAGGGCAGGGTGGTCGAGGGCGGCGACGCCCGGACGGTGCTGGCCGCGCCGCAGCATCCGTACTCCATCAAGCTTCGCCAGGCGGTTCTGTCGGTCGACGACGCCTGGCGCGACGACAGCTTCACGGGCGGCATGCCCGCGACCGCCACCTGATCCACTCCCAGCTTGCCGATAGTTCGAACACCCCGAGACCGCACCTCACTGATCGGAGCCTCCCCATGAAAGAAGCCAAAGTCACCATTGACCGTGATTTCTCCATCGCTGAAACGGATCCCCGTCTCTTCGGGGCCTTCGTCGAGCACCTGGGACGGTGCGTCTACGGCGGCCTTTACGAGCCGGGGCATCCGAGCGCCGACGAGCGCGGATTCAGGCAGGACGTGCTCGAACTCGTCCGCGAGCTCGGGCCGACGATCATTCGTTATCCGGGCGGAAACTTCGTCTCCGGATACAACTGGGAGGACGGCGTCGGTCCCGTGGAGAACCGGCCGCGTCGGCTCGATCTCGCCTGGATGTCGACGGAGCCGAACACGTTCGGCACCAACGAGTTCATGGATTGGTGCCGGGCGGCCGAGGTCGAGCCCATGATGGCCGTCAATCTCGGCACCCGCGGCCCCGACGATGCTCGCCGCCTGCTGGAATACTGCAACTTCCCCGGCGGGACAGAGCTGTCGGACCTGCGCCGTGCCCATGGATGGGAGAAGCCGCACAACGTGAAATTCTGGTGCCTGGGCAACGAGATGGACGGCCCTTGGCAGATGGAGACCAAGACGGCCTGGGAATACGGGCGGATCGCCTCCGAGGCCGCAAAGCTCATGAAGTGGATCGATCCGACGATTGAACTCGCGGCCTGCGGCTCCTCCTCGCGCAACATGCCGACCTTCGGCACCTGGGAGGACACGGTGCTCGAGCACTCGTTCGATCACGTCGAGTACATCTCCCTGCACACCTACCTGAACAATTATGCCGATGACACGCCGGCCTTTCTCGCGAGCCCGGACCTGATGGACAGCTTCATCGAAGAGGTCGTGGCCATCGCGGACGCGGTCGCTGCCCGGCGTCGCTCGTCCAAGCGGATCATGCTGAGCTTCGACGAATGGAACGTCTGGTACCGGACCCGGCGCAAGAACGAGGGCCGGGTGAAGCTCGGTTGGCCCGTCGCGCCGCAGATCCTCGAAGAGATCTACAACATGCAGGACGCGCTCGCCTTCGGGGGAGCATGCATCTCCCTGCTCAACCATGCTGACCGGGTGAAGTCCGCCTGCCTGGCGCAGCTGGTCAACGCCATCGCGCCCATAATGACCGAGACCGGCGGGCCGGCTTGGCGGCAGACGATCTTTTATCCGTTCAAGGACATGAGCACGCTCGGTCGTGGCACGGTGCTGCAGACGAAGGTGAACTCGCCCACCTACGAGACCACTTATTACGATCCGCGCGGC
Organism: Microvirga sp. Mcv34; assembly: GCF_024519725.1. Classification (GTDB taxonomy): domain Bacteria; phylum Pseudomonadota; class Alphaproteobacteria; order Rhizobiales; family Beijerinckiaceae; genus Microvirga. The sequence continues at coordinate 45,921 of NZ_JALJRK010000001.1, forward strand.
ACGTCCGACCTGCGGTTCCCGATCTCCGAAGTGCCTTACCTCAAGCTGTCGGTGGTTCACAACCACGACGAAGATTGCATCACGCTCTTCGCGCTCAATCGCAGCCTCGACGCGAGCCTGTCCATGGAAGCGCTCGTGCGCGGCTTCGAGGGCCTCGTGGTCAGGGAGGCGCACCAGCTGCGCAACGACGATCTGATGGCGGTGAATACGAAAGACGCGCCTGATACGATCCGGCCCACGCCTCTGGAGGGTGTGGAGATCTGGGGAGAGCAGGTGCGTGCCAAGCTCGCGCCGGCCTCCTGGAACGTCATCCGCCTCGGTGTCCAGAAGCAGTAAGACCCTCGATGGGGGCTGCCGCAACGGCCCCCACGTGAAAACGAAACGGTGATGCCCGGCACCGGATGTGAAGGCAGGATGCGGCTTTCACGTCCGGTGCTCCACGCCCTGGAGCGAGTAGAGGTCCAGGGCGCCGCTGAACCGGGTCCGGTACTGGTCGAGCCGCCGCTCGTCCTTTTCCTCCCCCGCCCGTTCGAAGAAGGGTGCGTAGTTGATGACGTTGAGGGCCTTGAGTATGGGCACCATGGCGCGCACCTGCGTCTCGCTGACGCCATAGCCTCCCAGAAAGGCCTGCTTGGCGTCGATGGAAAGATCATGCAGCGCCAGGGACAGATCCCAATAGGGCGCCACGTTGGAGGAGCAGAACTCCCAATCGATCACGGCTGTGATCTCGCTCGCATCGTTCACCATCACGTTCTTCAGGCGCATATCGCCATGGTTGAGGACCGTGTCCGCCTCCACGCTTTCGATCTCCTCGAGCGTGGCATGGAGGGACTTGAGCTGAGGCTGCGACAGCATCTTATGCGTTTCCAGCACCTCCAGCCGCTGCTCGATGTGGAGTTCGCGTTTGAGGCACTCGGCCCAGGTTTCCTTGCGCGAGAGCTGGTTGCTCGACCAGTCGAAGGTGTGGCCGAAGCCGCGGGTCGGGATGGTGTGGATCAGGGCCGTGAGGCGGCCCATCTCGCGCAACACAGCCATCCGCTCCGGATGATCGTGTTCATTCGAGTTTCCGGAAACGGGTGGTGGGCGGCCTTTGCTGCTCAGTACAGACACTCGATGCCGTCTGAGCCGGAATCCTCGAGCACGATGCCTCGCTCGATCGCCAGGAAGGAATGGATGCCCGAGGCGGCCGCTCGAAAGAGCGCCGACAAAGGCCTCATGCGGACCAGGGCACCCGAGGCCCACTGGTCCGCACGAATGCCTTATTGATTGGCGGTCGCGTTCGTACCGTCGGCGGGTGACGTTCCGGAGCCAATCCCTATGCCCGTGCGGTTGAAGTTGGGGGCATTTTCCAGGTCGGCCTTCGTCATCTGTCGCAGGATGATGCGCGAAGGATTGACGGTCCCTGGCCCGGCCGTATTGACAGATCCTGTCGCGGCGGGATCGCCGATCATGTTGCGCTCGGCGTTGCCTGCCGTCGTGGGAACCGGGGAGGTGGCGCGATCCGTCGTGTTCTCCGCCATGACCTCAAGGGCTTGGTAAGGGACCGCCACATCCTTCTGTCCGATGCCGAGGAACCCGCCGACCCCGACGATCACCGCGACGGTGCGGCCACCGCGGTCGATGAGAACGTCGTTGATGTCGCCGATCTTTTCGTCATTTGCCCCGTACACGGTGGTGCCGCGCAGGTCAGAGGTCAGCATCTGCCCCGGACCGGGATTCGCCAACGGCGTGAGGCTTGCACCGTGCTGACTCGTAGCATCGGTGGAAGCCGCTCCTGCGGCCGGTTGGGACGGAGTCTGTGAATAGTGAGCTGCTGCCGATCAGGATGGCCATCTCGCAGGATTGTTATCGGCCTATGGCTTCGGACGCGCCGCGGCCCTGAAACGCCGCTCCTGGGGTGCCTTTTGAAAGGTCTTGGCGAAGATGCCCGAGCGGATCGTGTCACGCCCTGAAGGGGGGTAGCCGCGACCATGTCCGTTGAAGGATCATTGGTCGCGGCCCCGGCCCGTGTTTGCCCCCACGGGAAGCTAAGCCCTAGACCCGGAAAACGTGACGTCAATGAGGCGTGAGCTAGGCCATGAAAATTCTTCAAAAATCTTTGGAACCAAGTCCGACCTTGGGCGTTTATTGACATCTCCGGTCACTTTTGCCCCTACGGCCGGACACCTTAAGAGCACCTCCGGGTGCTCTTTCTTTTTGTAATCCCTCGTTCTTTTCCTCGTTCGAATCGCTAACGAGCTTGAGCTTATGGAGCCGGAGTCCCGGGTTCAAGGGTTCCAAGCGTGGCAATGTCTGCATCCGTGCAAGGTTGGTTTGCGGTTGACCGTTGGTCAACCGAGCCTGCGCTCATCCGCGATGACCTTGCCGTCGTTTGGAAGGCTTCCGGGGCTTGCGAAGGTGATCTCCCCCTTCAGCTTGAGGATGCTCTGCAACGTCGCGCCGAGCGTGGCCGCGAGTGCATCGCTCGGGCTGCCTGTCTCTGCCATCAGTGTCATGGCGTCGGTCTCGCCCTCGCGGGTGACGACGAGGCGAAGGCGGCCGAGTTCGGGATGGCGCCGACCGATCTCCGCCACTTGCTCCGGCCGTACGAACATGCCCTTCACCTTCGTCGCCTGGTCGGCGCGCCCCATCCACCCCTTGATGCGCAGATTGGTCCTGCCGCAGGGGCTGGGGCCGCTCAAGGCCGCTGTCAGGTCCCCGAGGGCGAGGCGGATGAAGGGATGATGCGGGTCGAGGGTCGTCACGACGATCTCGCCCACATCGCCCTCGGGCACCGGATCGCCCGTACCGGGCCGTACGATCTCGACGATGATGTCCTCGTTGACGACGAGCCCTTCTCTGGCTGTGGTCTCGTAGGCGATGAAGCCGAGATCCGCCGTGGCGTAGGCCTGATAGGCCTCGATGCCCCGCGCGGAGAATTCTTCCTGCAGAGACTTCGGAAAAGCAGCGCCGGAGACGAGCGCGCGCTTGATGGAGGAAACGTCGCGCCCGGACGAGTCAGCGCCATCAAGCAGGATCTTGAGGAAATCCGGCGTGCCGCAATAGGCGACGGGGCGATAGGCCTCTATCAGCTCGAATTGCTGCTCGGTGTTGCCCGGACCCGCCGGGATGACGGCGCAGCCGAGGGCGCGCGCGCCGGAATCCATGATGAAGCCGCCCGGCGTCAGGTGGTAGCTGAAGGTGTTGAGTACCACGTCGCCGCGCCGGAACCCGGCCGCGAATAACCCGCGCGCCGCGCGCCATGGGTCGGGCGCATCGGCCTCCGCCTCGAAAATCGGGCCGGGCGAGGTGAAGAGGCGCCCGAACGAGCCCGGTGCACCGGACACGAACCCGCCGAAGGGCAGGGCCGTCTTCTGCAGGCTCGGCAGCTCGGATTTGCGCAGCACCGGCAGGGCGGCGAGCGCATCGCGGCTCGTGATGCGGTCGATATCGATCCCCTTGAGGCGCTCCGCATAGGCGGGCGCCTGGGCCGCCTGCTTCAGGATCTCCGGCAGCCTTGTGAAGAGAGCCTTTTCGCGCTCGGTGGGGTCACGGGTTTCGAGGGTGTCGAATGCATCGGACAAGGTCATGTTCCCGATTGTATGAACCGTCACGCCAGCCAGCGCTTGCGGCGCTTGTAGCTTTTCACCGCGCGGAAGGATTTGCGGTCGCCCTCGGAGACCCCGAGGTAGAACTCCTTCACGTCCTCGTTCTCGCGCAGCATCCGGGCCGGCCCGTCCATCACGACGCGGCCGGTCTCCAGGATGTACCCGTAGGTGGCGTATTTCAGCGCCATGTTGGTGTTCTGCTCGGCGAGCAGGAAGGACACGCCCTCCGTCGCGTTGAGCTTGCGCACGATCTCGAAGATCTCCTCGACGATCTGCGGCGCGAGGCCCATGGAAGGTTCGTCGAGCAGGATCATGGAGGGACGCGACATCATCGCCCGGCCGATGGCGCACATCTGCTGCTCGCCGCCGGAGGTATAGCCCGCCATGGAGGATCGCCTTTGCTTCAGGCGCGGAAAATACTCGTAGATCGCCTCCAGGTCGCGCCGGATGGCGGCGTTGCCGTCCCGGCGCGTGAAGGCGCCGGTGAGCAGGTTCTCCTCGATGGTCAGGTGCCCGAAGCAATGCCGGCCTTCGAGAACCTGGATGCAGCCGCGCCGCACCAGCTCGTTGGGCGAGAGCTTGTCGACCCGCTCGCCCTTGAACTCGATCGATCCCTTCGTGACCTCGCCGCGTTCGGCATGGAGGAGATTGGAGATGGCCTTGAGCGTCGTCGTCTTGCCCGCGCCGTTGGCGCCGAGCAACGCCACGATGCCGCCTTTGGGGACGTTGAGGGAAACGCCCTTGAGCACGAGGATCACGTGGTCGTAGACGACCTCGATGTTGTTGACCGTGAGGACGGTTTCGGCGGCCGGCGACTGGGACGTCTGAATGGCGCTGCTCATGGTCGGTTCGATCCCTTCTCCCTCTCCCCGAAGCGGCAGAGGGTGCCCTGCGAAGCAGGGTGGGAGAGGGGCGGTCCTTGTCCGTTCGGCCCCTCTCCCGGCTCACTCCGTTCGCCACCCTCTCCCCTTCAGCGGGAGAGGGTCAGCGAGCGCCGGCTCAACTCGCCTTGTCGCAGGCCTCCGTCCGCTTCGGCCAGCCGGCGTTCTTTTCGGCATAGTCCTTCGCGGCAGCGTCGAGCTGGCCCTTCACCCGGTCGGTCATCGGCTCAATGGGGTCGGAGATCTTCACCCATTTTGCGCCGTCCCATTCCTGCATGAAGGCGGGACGGTGGCCGTTATGATCGGCGCAGCTCAAGGTGAGCGTCTCCGTGAAGCCATCGAGGCCAAGCTCCTTCAGGCGGGCGGCATCGAGCTTGATGTTCTCCATGCCGCGGCGCACGTCCTCGCCGGTCACGGCCTTCTTGCCGGTGATCTTCTGCGCCTGCGCGATGCCTTCCGCGATCAGCAGCGAGTTGTAGACGCCGCGGTTGTAGAGAAGCTCGCCGACCTTGTCCTTCTGGGCCTTGGACATGCCCTTGTCGACCACGTGCTTCTGAATGTCCTGGATGGCCGGGAAGTTGGTGCCCACCGCGTGCCAGTTGAGCATTTTGAAGCCTTTGGCGCCGCCGCCGCCGGAGCGGGCGTCATCCTCGCTGGGCCACCAGACCGAGTAGAACTTGTCCATCGGATAGCCCGAGCGCACCGCTTCCTTCACGGCCGCGCCGTTCATGGAGCCCCAGCCCCACATGATCATGTAGTCGGGCCGGTCGCGGCGGGCCGAGAGCCATTGCGAGGACTGGTTCTGCATGTCCTGGGCAGCGACCGGATAGAGAGCCACCTCGAAGCCGATATCCTTGGCGAGTTCCTGGAGCAGCGGGACCGGCTCCTTGCCGAAGGCGGCGTCAAGATGGATGAAGCCGATCTTCTTGCCCTTCAGCTTCTCGAGTCCACCCTCCTTCTGGCCGATATACTTGATGATCATCGACAGGCCGTCCCAATAGGTGGCCGGCGGGTTGAACACCCAGGGGAAGATGTCCCCGCGCGCCGAGGCCGAGAGGCCGTAGGCCATGGAAAGGATCGGGATCTTGTCGACGGAGGCGCGGGGGATCAGCGGCAGGGTGATGCCGGTGGACCAGGGATTGACCACGACCGGGTTCTTGCCCTTCACGGCCTCGTAGCATTCGACGCCCTTCTTGGTGTCGTAGCCGGTCTCGCATTCCTCCAGCACGAGCTTCACGCCGCCGATGCCGCCGTCGCGCTGGTTCAGCATCTCAAGGTAATCGTGCATGCCGTCGGCGATGAAGGTGCCGGAGCCCGCGAAGGGGCCGGTGCGGTAGGTGAAGAGCGGGACGTAAATCGAATCCTGCGCGAAGGCGGGCAGGGCCGTGCCCGCGAGCATCGTCACGGCGGCGAGTCCAAGGCTTAACTTGCGAAACGACATGGTTGCGTTTCCTCCCATTGTATCGGCCGAGAAGCCGAATTCTTGTTTCGTGGTCCGTCTCCTTTGAAACCGGCCGTCAGTAGGGGAACGGCCAGACCAGGAGCTTCTGCTTGCCGATCTGCCAGAGCCGCGCGAGGCCGTGCGGTTCCACGATCAGGAAAAAGATGATGAGCGCGCCCACGATCATGAAGCGCAGGTGCTCGATCACGTCGGCGCCGACCGAGAGGCCGAAGGGCGACAGCATGGCCGGAAGCACGATGCCGAGCACGATGGGCAGGATGAAGATCAGCGCCGCGCCGAAGAACGAGCCGATGAGGCTGCCCAATCCTCCGATGATCACCATGAACAGGATGAAGAAGGACTGGTTGATGTTGAACACGTCGTATTCCGCGCCGCCATACCAGAGGAAGACGAGCAGAGCGCCGGCGACGCCGCAGTAATAGGACGAGACCGCGAAGGCGAGGAGCTTCGTCTGCAACGGCCTGATGCCCATGAGCTCGGCCGCGAGATCCATGTCGCGGATCGCGATCCACATGCGCCCGATGCGGCCATGGACGAGGTTCGAGGCGAGCCAGGTGAGCAGGATCACGATGGTGAGCACCACGAGATAGCGCGTCTGCGGCGTGGCGTTCGGCCCCATGATCGGCGTGCCGAAGAGTGTGCGCAGGGGCGCGTCGAGGGCGCCCGAGACGTTGTAGTTCACGAGCCACGGGATGCGGATGAAGCACCATTGCAGGAAGAACTGCGCGGCGAGCGTGGCGACCGCCAAGTAGAAACCCTTGATGCGTAGCGAGGGCAAGCCGAACAGCGCACCGACCGCCGCGGAGAAGAAGCCTGACACGAAGATCCAGACGATGACGTTCACGCCCGGAAAGGCCGTCATCAGCTTGTAGCAGGCATAGGCGCCCACGCCCATGAAGGCGCCGGTGCCGAGCGACAGGAGGCCGGTATAGCCGGTGAGGATGTTGAGCCCGATGGCCGCCAGCGAGAAGACCAGGAACGGGATCAGCACCGCCTGGAGCAGGAAGCTGCTGCCGAGGAAGGCCAGCGCATAAGCGGCGAGGATGATGAGCGCCAGTCCGATCCGGTCTTCCCGCAAGGGGAAGATCGCGCTGTCCGCGACGTAATTGGTCTTGAACTGTCCAGCCTCGCGGTAAAGCACTCGGGCGTCTCCCTAAATCCGTTCGATGATCTTTTCGCCGAACAGACCCTGCGGCCTGTAGAGCAGGAAGAGGAGGGCGATGACGTAGGCGAGCCAGGTCTCGACCCCGCCGCCGACGAGCGGCCCCCAGTAGAACTCCCCGAGCTTCTCGCCGACCCCGACGATGAGCCCGCCGATGATGGCGCCCGGGATCGACGTGAAGCCGCCGAGGATGAGGACCGGGAGCGCCTTGAGGGCGATGATCTGGAGCGAGAATGACACGCCCGAGCGCGCGCCCCACATGATGCCCGCCACCAGCGCCACGATGCCGGCGGCGAACCACACGATGACCCAGATCTGGTTGAGCGAGATGCCCACGGAGAGCGCCGCCTTGTGGCTGTCCGCGACCGCGCGCAGCGCCCGGCCGATGCGAGTCTTGGAGAAGAACACGGCAAGGAGGCCGATCATGATCGACGCGATGAGGGCGGCGGCAATGTCGAGATGCTGGAAGCGCACCATGCCTCCCAGCATGTCCACCTCCGTCGTGCCCTGGGGCAGGAAGAGCTGATCCGTGATCATCTCCCTCGGGCTTCCGCCGAAGATGAGCTCGCCGAAGCCGATGAGGAAATAGGTGAGCCCGAAGGTCGCCATGAAGAGGATGATGTCGGGCTGGTTGACGAGCGGGCGCAGCACCACGCGCTCGACCACCATGGCGAGCACGAGCATGGCGAGGGCGGCCAGGATGAGCGCCAGGAACGCCGGAACGCCCTTCTCATAGAGGCCGACCAGGATCAGGGCCGCGAACACGACCATGATGCCTTGCGCGAAGTTGAACACGCCGGAGGCCTTGAAGATGAGCACGAAGCCGAGCGCGATCAGGGCATAGAGCACGCCCGAGACGAGCCCCTCCCAGAGGGTCTGGATCAGGAGATCCGGCGCCTCGCCCATGAAAACGAAGGGTTCGATGAAGACCTTGTAGAGCATGTCCATCGTCAGGAACCCTTCAATGCGCCACGCCGAGATAGGCGTCGATCACGCGCTGGTCGCTCTTGACCTCGGAGGGCGTGCCGTCGGCGATCTTGCGGCCGTATTCCAGCACCACGACCCGGTCGGAGAGATCCATCACCACGCCCATGTCGTGCTCGATCAGCGCGATGGTGGTGCCGTATTGCTGGTTCACCTCCAGGATGAAGCGCGACATGTCCTCCTTCTCTTCGAGGTTCATGCCCGCCATGGGCTCGTCGAGGAGGAGCAGTTCCGGCTCCATGGCAAGGGCGCGCCCCAGTTCGACCCGCTTCTGAAGACCGTAGGGCAGGCGCCCGACCGGGACCTTCCGGATGTGCTGGATCTCGAGAAAGTCGATGATCTCCTCGACGAACCGGCGGTGCTCGACCTCCTCCTTCATGGCCGGGCCGTGGCGGAAGAGCTGCCAGAAGAAGTTCGAATGCATCTTGATCGACCGGCCGGCCATGATGTTGTCGAGGGTCGACATGCTCTTGAAGAGCGCCACGTTCTGGAACGTGCGGGCTATGCCACCGCGCGCCGCCTCGTAGGGGCGCATCTTCGGGCGCTTGACGCCCTTGAAGGTGATGCGGCCTTCCGTGGGATAATAGAAGCCGTTGATGCAGTTGAGCATCGAGGTCTTGCCCGCGCCGTTGGGCCCGATGATGGCGCGGATCTCGCTCTTGCGGATGTCGAACGACACGTCCGTGAGCGCCTTCACGCCGCCGAAACCGAGCGAGACGTTGTCGACGGCGAGCAGCACGTCGCCCTTGCCCATGACGGGATGATCGGGCGCCCTCATTCCGCCGCCTCCAGCACCGATCCGGATTCCGTTGTCGGATACACCTTCATGTCCCTGATCTTGACCCGCGCGGAGATCACGCCCTTGCGGCCGTCCTCGAACGTGACTTCGGTCGAGATGTCGGCCTCGGGGGAGCCGTCGTAGAGCGCGTCGATGAGCGGGGCGTAGCGGTCCGCGATGAAGCCGCGGCGGACCTTCTGCGTGCGCGTGAGTTCGCCGTCGTCGGCGTCGAGTTCCTTGTGCAGGATCAGGAAGCGCTTGATCTGGGCGCCGCCCATGCGCGGCTCGGAGGCGAGCGAACGGTTCACCTCGTCCACGTGCTTCTCGATCATGTCGTAGACCAGCGGATGGCCGGCGAGCTCCTGATAGGAGGCGTAGGTCACGCCGTTCCGCTCGGCCCAGTTGCTCACCGCCACGAGATCGATGTTGATGAAGGCCGCCACATAGTCGCGCCCATCGCCGAAGCAGACCGCTTCCTTGATGTTCGGGTAGAATTTCAGCTTGTTCTCGACGTATTTCGGCGGGAAGAGCGCGCCGTCGCGCATGCGGCCGACATCCTTGGCCCGGTCGATGATCTTCAGATGGCCGTTCTGGTCGAAGAAGCCGGCATCGCCCGAATGCACGAAGCCGTCCGGCGTCTTGGTCTCCGCCGTTTTCTCGTCGTCCTTGTAATAGCCCACGAAGATGCCGGGCGAGCGGTAGAGCACCTCGCCGTTGTCGGCGATGCGGATCTCCACCTGCGGGGCAGGGCGGCCTACCGTGTCGGCGCGGATCTCGCCGTTGGGCTGCATGGTGATGTAGACGGAGGCTTCCGTCTGCCCGTAGAGCTGCTTCAGGTTGACGCCGATGGAGCGGTAGAAGCGGAAGATTTCTGGTCCGATGGCCTCGCCCGCCGTGTAGCCGACCTTCACTCGGGTCATGCCGAAGCGGTTGCGCAGCGGCGCATAGACGAGCACGTTGCCGACCTGCCAGAGCAGCCGGTCCCAGGCGCCGATTCCCGGCTCCCCGTTCAGGATCTTCTCGCCCACCTTGTTGGCGTGCTGGATGAAGAAGTGGAACATGCGCCGCTTGAGAGCGCCCGCATCCTCGATCCGCACCATGGTCAGCGTCAGCATGCTCTCGAAGACACGCGGGGGCGCGAACACGTAGGTGGCGCCGATCTCTCGGCGGTCTTCCGCCACGGTCTCGGGGCTTTCCGGGCAGTTGACGCAGAGGCCGGAGAGAATCGCTTGTGCATAGGAGAAGATGTGGTCGCCGACCCAGGCGATGGGCAGGTAGGCGATGATCTCGTCGGTCTCGTCGAGCTTGTCGAAGTCGCAGCCGATTTCCGCGGCGGCGATCACCGCGTCGGAGGTGAGCATCACGCCCTTCGGCCGCCCGGTCGTGCCGGAGGTGTAGAGAATGATGGCGAGATCAGCGCCCTTGCCGTCCTGCATCACTTGGTCGATGGCGGCGGCTTCCTGCGCGTCGGCCAAGCGGGCGCGACCTTCCTCGACGACGGACGCGATGGAATGAAGCCGGCTGTGGTCGTAGTCGCGCAGCCCCTTCGGCTCGTCGTAGAGGACGTGCTCGAGCTGCGGCAACTGGTCGGAGACGGACAGGATCTTGTCGACCTGCTCCTGGTCCTGCACGGCCGCGTGGGTCACCTCGGCATGAGCCAAAACGTAGGCCATCTCCTCGGCGACGGAATCCGCATAGACCGGGATCGGGATCGCGCCGAGCCATTGGGCGGCGCAGATGCTCCAGTAGAGATAGGGGCGGTTATAGCCGATGATGGCGATCTTGCCGCCGCGCTTCAGGCCCAGCGCCTGCAAGCCGCAGGCATAGGCGCGGACGATGTCGTGCACCTCGCCCCAGGTCCAGGATTGCCAGATGCCGAGATCCTTGTGCCGGAACGCGGTTCGCGTCGGGCGTACGCGTGCATTGCGCGCCAGGAGTTTCGGGAATGTATCCGCGCGCGAATCCGCAGCCGTCGTCAACGACGTCAACCTCCCTGGCAGCCGCGCGTCGAGACGCGTGGTATGGCTTCGCTTCCTCTGGTGCATGGAGGTTGTTCCCCCATGCCTTTCGCCGATCTGTCGTCGGCTTGCCCGTTTCGGGCTTCGTGGAGGGTATTGTGTCGCGCTAGTCAGGGGACGGCAAGGTGCCGGCCACCGCTACCATGGGCTAATACAGAGACGGTGCTAAGCGGCGGCCTCTGTACGGGAGGGCACGTCCGTTACGGCACGGCGGTCAGCGCGGCGGGTTCGATCTCGTAGGATTTGACGACACGCTCGATGCCGACCGTGTTCTTGATCCGGTAGAGCCGTGCCTCGTCCTCGTCCGACATGAGGCAGACGATGCAATAGATGCGGTGGTCCGAGCTGCCTGAGGACGACCGGGAGATCCGGACGAGCTGTCCGATATGGAATGCCTCTTTCATCGACTCCTCCAACCCCTTGGGATACGATGAGCGGGAGCTTGGCGGATGCCGGGCGACCGCGAATGCCGCCGCGAAACCCATCAAGCCTGCATGGTCTCCCCGACCCCTTTCAGGCTTCGAACGGATCAAGACGGACCCTTGAGGCGAAACGATGGCGGCTCGGCAGTTCCCGCCGGGGCCGCGTCCCGATGGCGTCAGCCGTGGGCGATGACGTGGAAGAAGCTTCCGGTGACCTTCCCAACGCGATGGCCGGTCGTACCCAAATCGCTGCCTTCGGCATCCGTGATCGCCGCGAAGGCGGCTTCCCGCGAGGGATCGCTCTGCGTCACCGAGGCGTAGTGGAATTCATGCCCGACGAGGCGCTGTCCCGCCCGGCCCATGGCGCCGTCCCCGAGCAGATGCGCGACCCGGTAGCCGAGATGCATCTTGCGCTTGGCATAGCTCGTCTCGACCGGCAGGAGGCCCGCCATGAGATGCGTGGTCCCGTCGCCATCCTCCAGGGTGCGGCCCAGCACCATGTAGCCGCCGCACTCCCCGTGGACCGGCCGGCTTTCGGCGAAACGGCGCAGCCCTTCGAGGAAGCGGTGCGCTCCAGCGATACGCCCGGCGTGAAGCTCGGGGTATCCTCCCGGCAGCCAGCAGGCGTCGCAATCCGGCGGGGGCGATTCGTCGGCCAGGGGCGAGAAGGGGACGATCTCCGCCCCGGCGGCGCGCCAGCCCGACAGCACATGCGGGTAGACGAAGGAGAAGGCCTTGTCCGAGGCCAGGGCGATGCGCTGGCCCGGCGGCTGCAGAAGCGGGGCGCCTCCCGAGGAGCGAAGCCGGGTCGGGCCCGCGAGGGTGATCAGACGGTCGATGTCGAGCGAGATTTCAACCGCATTGGCAAGTCCTTCCAGCCGCATGCCAAGCTCGTCGGTCTCCCCGGCTTGGACGAGACCGAGATGACGCTCCGGTAGGACGAGATCGGTATCGCGCGCCATCGCGCCGAGGACCGGCAGCCCGATCCTCGTCATCCCGTCCTCCACCAGCCTTCGGTGGCGGTCGCTCGCGACCTTGTTCAGCACCACGCCGACCACATCGATCCGTGGGTCGAATCGGGCGCAGCCCAGGGCGACGGCGGCGGCTGATTGCGCATGGCCCGACACGTCGAGGACGAGGATCACCGGCCAGCCGAACAGGGCCGCGATATCGGCGCTGGCGCCGGTTCGGCCGGTCTCCTGGCGGATGCCGTCGAAGAGCCCCATGGAGCCTTCCGCTAGGACAAGATCCGCGTCGCTGGCGGTCTGGGAGGCAAGCGTTTCCAGAAGGGCCGGAGCCATGGCGAAGCTGTCGAGGTTGAAGCTCGGCGCGCCCGTGGCGGCGGCATGGAAGGCTGGGTCGATGTAATCCGGCCCGCATTTCATGCCCCGTACCTTGAGACCCCGGCGGGCCAGGGCGCGCTGGAGCCCGAGCACGATGGTGGTCTTGCCGGAGCCGGAGCGAGGCGCGGCGACGAGGAGGCCGGGAGCGAGGCTCATTGGGCGGCCTCGCTGCCGAATTCGAGCAGATGATTGGCGATGGCCGAGCGAAAGGCCGCAATGGCCCCAATGGCCACGATGGCGGGCGACCGGATGAGCCCTTTCTCCGCCAGCTTCGGCAGGGTTTCGAGGGTTCCTTCCACCACGCTTTCCTTGGCGGTCGTCGCCCCATGCACGGCGAGGGCGGGAGTATCGCCCGCGAGGCCGCCTTCCATGAGCCGCTCCACGATGGAAGGCAGGCTCGACACTGCCATGTAGAGCACGATGGGAGCGCCGGTGCGGGCGAGCGAGGCCCACTCGATTTCCGAGTCCGGAGCGGCATGGCCGGTGGCGAGGATGACCGCATGGTTCGCCTTGCGCATGGTCGCCGGAACGCCGTGGATGGCCAGTGACGCGAGGCCGCTCGACACGCCCGGGATGATGCGGAAGGAGATCCCGGCATCCGACAGGGCCAGCGCTTCCTCGCCGCCGCGCCCAAAGATGAAGGGATCGCCGCCCTTGAGCCGCAGCACCCGCTTGCCTTCGCGTGCGAGCTGGACCAGCCGCTCGCAGATGTCCCGCTGGACGGCGGAGGGCTTGCCGCCGCGCTTGCCGGCGAATTCGAGGGTGGCTCCCTCGCGAGCCAGGGCCAGCACGGCCGGATCGACGAGGGCGTCGTACACGATGGCATCGGCCGCCGCGAGGGCGTTCAGGGCATGGATCGTGAGCAGGCCGGGATCGCCCGGACCGGCCCCGACAAGCCAGACCGTGCCTGGCGCGAAGGGCGGCGAGAGGCGGGACAGGGAAGTCATGCGGGCCTCCGGACTTGACCGGCGGCCATGATGCGGCTGTTGGAATTCATGGGGACGATGTAAGAGGGCGTATGGACGAGAGTAAACCCGCCGGATCGTTGCGCCGTGGCTGGACCACGGGCGCCTGCGCCACGGCGGCGGCCAAGGCGGCGTATCTGGGTTGGCGGACAGGCGATTGGCCGGACCCGGTCGAGATCGTGCTTCCGGGCGGAGCGCGGCCGGCCTTTTCCCTGGCCTTGCATGAACTTTGCGAGGGCGGCGCGCGCGTCGGTGTCGTCAAGGATGCGGGCGACGACCCAGATGTGACGCATGGCGCCCTGGTGGTCGCGACCATCCGGCCGGGCACGCCAGGCTCCGGCGTCACGTTTCGCGCCGGCGAGGGAGTCGGGACGGTCACCCGCGCCGGACTGCCCCTGCCGCCGGGCGAGCCGGCCATCAATCCGGTGCCGCGCCAGATGATCCGCGACAACCTGGAGGAGGCAGCGCGCAGCGTCGGTGGGCCTGTTGATGTCGAAGTCGAGATTTCCATTCCGGGCGGGGAGGCGATCGCGCAGAAGACCCTCAATCCACGCCTCGGCATCCTGGGCGGGCTGTCGATCCTCGGCACCACCGGCGTGGTGGTGCCCTATTCCTGCGCTGCGTGGATCCACAGCATCTACCGGGGCATCGACGTCGCCCGCGCGGGCGGCATCGAGCATGTGGCGGGCGCCACCGGCTCGACCTCCGAGAAGGCTGTGCAGATCCTGCATGACCTGCCGGACCATGCCCTCATCGACATGGGCGACTTCGCCGGCGGCATGCTGAAATACCTGCGCCGCAACCCGGTCCCGCGCGTGACCATCGCGGGCGGCATCGCCAAGATGACAAAGCTCGGCCAAGGCCTGCTCGACCTCCATTCGCGCTCCGGCGCGGTCGATCTCGCCTGGCTGGCCGAGCGCCTGGCCGACGCCGGTGCCGAGCCAGACCTCGCGGAGGCGGCGCGGGGCGCCAATACGGCGCTCGAAGTGCTGGACATAGCGAAGAGCTGTGGCCTGCCGCTGGGAGATGTTGTGGCGCAGCATGCCTGGCGCACGGCTGCCAAGGCCCTGCGCGGGGCGGAAATCGCCCTCGAGATCGTGGTGTTCGACCGAAACGGACAGCTCGTCGGCCGCATGCCGTTCCATCCGGTCGCCTGACGTCGCGCGGCTCATCGGCTAATCCCGCCTGGACGGAAGCGGCGATCGTAATCGGTCGAGTAGAGGGCGCTCTCGCGGAAATCCTTCGCGTTCAAAGTAAGCCCGACCAGGATCAGGGCGGTGCGTTCCAGCTTCTCTGCCCGGACCATAGCGGCGATGGTGGATAGCGTTCCCTTAATCACCCGCTCGTCCGGCCAAGTCGCGCGCCAGACCACCGCCGCGGGGCAATCCGCTCCGTAGGAGGGCAGCAGCTCCTCAACCACCTGCTCGATCACGTGGATCGAGAGGTGGATGGCGAGCGTCGCCTTCGTCTGCGCGAAGGCGGCAAGGCGCTCCGTTTCCGGCATGGCGGAGGCGCGGCCCGAGGTGCGGGTCAGGACAAGCGACTGGCCGACCTCCGGCACCGTAAGCTCGCGTCCCAGGGCTGCGGCGGCGGCCGCGAAGGCGGGAACGCCGGGCGTAATCGTGTAGGGAATACCCAGCGCATCGAGGCGCCGCAGCTGCTCCCCCATAGCGCTCCAGATCGACAGATCGCCCGAATGAAGCCGCGCCACATCCTCGCCGCTCTCGTGGGCCCGCACGTATTCGGCCGTGATGGCATCAAGATCCAGGGGAGCGGTGTCGACGAGCCGCGCGCCGGGCGGGCACCAGGACAGGATCTCCGGAGGCACGATGGAGCCAGCATAGAGACAGACAGGGCAGCGTTCGACGAGCGAGCGGCCGCGTACAGTGATGAGATCGGCGGCACCGGGGCCCGCTCCGATGAAGTGAACGGTCATGGGGCGGTCTCCAGGCGCGCAAGGGCGCAGGTGGCGGACGCGGAGGCAATGCGCGCCAGAACGAGGTCGGAGTTCGGACCGGCGGCCGCGAGAGCTGCCGCTTCTGCGACGGAGCCGACGCCATGAGCGGCGATGGAACGGGCCGATTGCGTCCGCACACGAGGCACCGCCGCCGAGAGGGCGCTCTCATCGACCGCAGTCGCGGGGACCGCAAGCCTGTGGGCGGCTTCCGTGAAGGCGGGCAGGTCGGCCAGAGCTTTCATCGTGGCGAGTGTCGTCAGCCAGCCCCGCGTGAGTGCGGCACGCTCCAGGGCCTGCTCCACAAGCGCCACGATCTCCTCGGCGGCGACGCCGCGCCTGAAACCGACCCCTGCCACGATCATGGCTTCACCACCAACCATTGCGTGACGGGCATCGCCGCCCGCCAGCCATGCATGCCGCCGACGGGTTCGAGGCGCGAGACCGCGAGGCGTCGCATCACGCCGCCATGCTGCGCATAGAGTGTGCCGAGCAGGGTCTCGGTTTCCAGGGTGACGCCGTTGACGACGAGGCGCCCGCCGGGTTTCAGCGCGTTCCAGGCGGCGTCGAACACGCCCGGCTCCGAGGCGCCGCCTCCGATGAAGACGGCATCCGGCGCCGGCAGGTCCCACAAGGCTTCCGGTGCTCGTCCGACGCGGATGTCCAGTGCCGTCGCGCCGAGGTCTAGCGCATTGCGGCGGGCGCGCTCGGCCCGCTCGGGACGCTCCTCGATCCCGATGCAGCGGTTGCGGGGATGGCGCAGGCACCATTCGATGCCGACTGAGCCGGCCCCCAGGCCGATATCCCACAAAAGCGCACCGGCTCTCGGCGCAAGCGCCGCGAGGGTGAGGGCGCGGATTTCCGCCTTGGTGAGCTGGCCGTCATTCTCGAAGAAGGCATCGGGCAGGCCCGGTGCGAGGGTGACGATGCGCGCATCCCGGGTCGCCATGACCTCGATGGCGACGGTGTTGAGCGGATCGATCTCTCCAAGGGTAAAGTCGGCGGCCTGCGCGCGGCGGATGCGCTCGCGCCGGCCGCCCATGGCTTCGCACACGGTGATCATCGAGGCGCCGAACCCGCGCGCCGTCAGCAGTTCCGCGAGCTTGCCCGGTGTCGTGCCATCCCAGGATAAGGCGAGGAAGCGGGCGCCCGGCTGCAGATGGGGGACGATCCGCTCCAGCGCCCGTCCGTGCAGGCTCACGCAATCGCATTCCGGCAGCGACCAGCCCAGGCGCGACGCCGCAAGGCTGAAGGCGGAAGGCTGCGGAAAGCAGGCGATTTCCTCCGCCGGGATGAGCCGTGCAAGCTCCGCTCCAACACCGTAATGAAACGGGTCGCCGGTTGCCAGAACGCAGGTCGGTTCGCCGCGACGGGCGAGGATTAGCGCATAGGCTTCCGCGAAGGGGCTAGGCCAGGGTTGAAACCGGCAGACGAGGGGCGCGGCCAGCTCCAGATGGCGCGTGCCGCCTATGACGAGCGCAGCTCCATCGAGCGCCGCCAGGGCCGCGGGGGACAGCCCTGCACGCCCATCCTCGCCGATGCCAATGATGGTGAGCCAGGGTCTGTTCGGCGCCATGCTCGACTCCCGCTCAAAATTCGGAGAAAAGGTGCCCATGCGCATCCTCATTCTGGGCGGCACCACGGAGGCCTCCGCGCTCGCGGCGCGGCTCGCCGGCCGTTCCGATGTCAGCCCGCTCCTGTCCATGGCCGGCCGCACCAGCGATCCGCGCCCCATGCCGATCCCGACCCGCATCGGCGGCTTCGGCGGCGTGGCGGGGCTCGCCGGTTTCCTGCGCGAGGAGCGTGTCGAGGCGGTGATCGACGCGACGCATCCCTTCGCGGCCGTGATGTCCCGCAACGCCGCCGAGGCCTGTGCGCAAGTCCGGGTACCGCTGCTCGCCCTTCGCCGTCCAGCCTGGACTCTGCAGGCAGGTGACCACTGGATCGAGGTGCCCTCGATGGCGGCGGCCGTTCGGGCGCTTGGCGAGGCTCCGCGGCGCGTGTTCCTTACGGTAGGGCGGCTCGAACTCGCCCCCTTTGCGGCGGCGCCGCAGCACACCTATCTCGTGCGGACCATCGAGCCCATCGGTGAGGCCCTGCCGGTGCCGAACGTCGTCGCCGTTCAGGATCGCGCACCTTTCCATGAGGATGCGGAGCGCATGCTGATGCAGCGCGAACGCGTTGAGGTGGTGGTGACCAAGAATTCCGGCGGATCGGCAACCTATCCCAAGATCGCGGCGGCGCGGTCGCTCGGCCTTCCTGTTGTTGTGGTTGCGCGGCCTGAGAAGCCTCACAATGTCGAGGAGGTCGCGAGCGTCGATGCGGCGCACGACTGGCTGGAGAACCGTCACGGTCGCACTCCGTAGAAGCGCGGCGTGTAGACGTAAGGCGTCGCACTGTCGGGCCGTTCGATCAGCCGGGTGGTGGAGGCTCCGATGATCACGAGAGTCGACATGTCAGCCATGGCGGCCTCTACCTCGGCGAGGCGCACAATTCGGGTCCGCTCGTCGGGCCGCCCGACCGCGCGGGCCAGGACGATCGGCGTGTCGGGGCCACGCGTCTCGGAGACGATCTCAAAGGCCGCACCGAGCTGCCAGGGGCGGGCGGAGGAGATCGGGTTGTAGAGCGCCACCACGAAATCGGCCGAAACCGCAGCTCTCAGGCGCGATGCAACGACCTCCCAAGGCTTCAGGTTGTCAGAGAGCGACATGGCGCAGAAATCGCCGCCGAGCGGTGCGCCGACGCGGGCAGCCGCCGCGAGCATTGCCGTGATGCCGGGCTCGACGCGGATGTCGAGGCCGCGCCAGGACGGATCGCCGTTCTCCACAGCCTCGAACACGGCGGCCGCCATGGCGAAAACGCCGGGATCGCCGCCGGAGACCACGGCGACGTGGGCTCCTTTCGCCGCGAGATCGAGCGCGAAGCGGGCGCGGTCCAGCTCGACGCGGTTATCCGAGGCATGCCGCCGCAGGCCCGGCCGCTCGGACACGCGGTCCACATAGGGACCATAGCCGACGATGTCGGTGGCCGAGGCGAGCGCCTCCGAGGCAGCGGGTGTCAGGTAGCGTGGATCGCCTGGGCCGAGGCCGACGATGGTGAGGACGCCCGTCATACGCGCCTCCCTTGCCCTGGCACGATGATGAGGGAGAAGTACGGCGCGTTCCAATCCTCGGGCAGGTCGGGCAGGGGAACGATCCGTTCCTCCGCCATGGTGGCGCGTTCCACGTAGATGGCGCGCGCGAACAGGCCGGTGGATTTCAGCACCGCGCGGACCTTCGGCAGGTGGCTTCCGAGCTTCATCACTACGGCGGCGTCGGTGCCGGAGAGACGGCGCACCAGCTCTACCTCCGGCAGCGTGCCCGGCACGATCGTGAGCACGTCGTCGCCCCAGGTGATCGGCGCACCGGCACGGGTCCAGGCTCCCGACATGGCCGTGACAGCTGGTACCACTTCGATTGGTATCCGGTCTTTCAGGCGCCACCAGAGATGCATGAACGACCCGTAGAAGAACGGGTCGCCTTCGCAGAGGACGCCGATTGTACGGCCCGCCTCGACCTCGGCGAGGAGGCGGGCCGCCGCTTCCTCGTAGAAGGGGTTGAGGGCGGCGGCATAATCCGCATGATCGGCCGGGATCTCGGTGGTCACCGGATAGGCCAGGGCGATCTCGCGCTCCGGGTTCTGGCCGACGACGGCGTCGGCGATGGTCCGCGCATTGCCGCGCCGTCCGCGCTTGCAGAAATGGACGAGCCGATCGGCATTCTCCAGCAGCTTGCGGGCGCGCACGGTCATGTAGTCAGGGTTGCCGGGGCCGAGGCCGAGGCCGAAGAGGCGGATGGGATCATGCATGGTCATCGGCTCACTCGACCGGGTTCGCGAGCGCATTGACCGCAGCGGCCGCCATGGCGCTGCCGCCGCGACGCCCATGGACAACGAGGTACGGCACGCGGCCGTCGCGGGCGAGGGCTTCCTTCGATTCCGCCGCGCCGATGAAACCGACCGGAATGCCGATGACGGCCGCCGGCTTTGGCGCGCCGGCATCGAGCATCTCGAGCAGGTGGAACAGGGCCGTCGGCGCATTGCCGAACACCACGAGGCCGCCGCCCATGCGCTCGCGCCACAGCTCCATGGCGGCGGCCGAGCGGGTGTTGCCGAGGTCGGCAGCCAGCGCTGGGACGCGCGGATCGTCGAGGGTGCAGATCACCTCGTTGTTCGCGGGCAGCCGAGCCCGGGTGATGCCGTTCGCCACCATCTTGGCGTCGCACAGGATCGGCGCGCCGCGTTTGAGGGCCGCTTCCGCCGCCTCGGCGAAGTCCGGCGAGAGATCGACATCCTTCTGCAGGTCCGTCATGCCGCAGGCGTGGATCATGCGCACGACCACCCGCTCCGCCGTGCCGGAAAACCGCGTCAGGTCGGCCTCGGATCGGATGATCGCGAAGGAGCGGCGATAGATCTCCGCGCCCTCGCGGATATAGGCGCGCTGGTTCATCGGGTGCGCTCCGGGAAGGCGGGGTTCGAAACGTCGGACGTCTTCGGCAAAAAACGGGTCATAATCTTGTCGAGGGAGAGAGCATAATCTTGTCGAGGGAGAGAGCAAGAGAGGTAACATCGCGGGTGGAGCCGTGGGGCACGACGTCATAGCCGCCATCGGCGCGTCCCACCAGGGTCAGATCGGCCTTTCCCGGATGGGCGCAGCCTTTCGGGCAGCCTGAGACATGAACGAACATCCCCTGAGCGAGGCTATCGCCGCAGGTTTCGGCGATCCGCAGGGCGTCCGCAGGGGCAGGCGTCAAGCCGCTCGCGCAATCAGGCTTGCCCGGGCAGGCGATCAGCGCCAGGCGGGGATCATCGGCCTCGGTGATGAAGCCGGCACCGGCGGCCTGCTCCATCAGCAGGGGCAATTGTTCTTCCGCAATGCCGGGGAGCAGAAGGCCACGGGTGAAGGACAGGCGGATCTCGCCGCAGCCGAAGCGTTCGCTCCATGCGGCGGCTTCGACCAGTTGCGCGCTCCGGCAGCGGCCGAAGGGCAGGGCGAGAAGGATGGCCTCCTTGCCAGCGGTGGCAAACCGGCCCGCGCGAGGCGCGGCGGGGCGGTTTTGGGGCGGCGTGACGGGGGCGAGGGCCGCCGGGGCGGCGAGTTCGTCGGCAAGGTCAGGCTCGAGATCGCGCAGCCGGCGCGCCCCGGTCCCGCCCGAGAGGCGCAGGGCCGCGAAGCCCGCCAGGATGGAGAGGGCGGCCTCGGGAGCGCGGGCCGGGTCGGAGGAGCCGATCCATTGCAAGCCCTCGGTGGTGGCGCGCCCGAAGGCGACGGCATCACCTCTCGCCACGAGATGAAGATCGGCCCCCATAGCATCGAGCGGCATGGATCCGCCGCCATCGACGGCGACGAAGAATTTCGCCGGCAGCCCATCGAGGTGCCAGGCATTCTCCTCGATGGCTCGCGCCAGGGCGAGAGGATCGCCCTGGTCCAGGGGATCGAGACCGGCGAGCGGTGATACGGCGGTGAGGCGGTTCGGGCCGCCGCCCTCGGGTTCGACGAGGCCTTCACGTTCGAGCAGGGCGAGCAGGGCGGGATAGGTCTCTTCGCTCACGCCCCGGATCTGCAGGTTGCCGCGGGCGGTGATGTCGAGATGGCCGTTGCCATGCTGGCGGGCGGCTTCCGCGATGACGCGGGCCTGATCGGCGCTGAGCCTGCCACTGAGCGGATGCAGACGCACGAGGAGCCCGTCGCCGGTCGCCATGGGACGGCGCACGCCGGGGCACCATCCGCGGCGGCGTTCGCTGTTCGGCTGCGCGTTCATTCGGCCGCCTCCTGGCGCCCATCGTCGAAGAAGGCTGCAACGGAATTGAGGCGGCTCGCCCACAGGCCGCGATGGCGCGCATCGGCGAGGCGGTCGCGGATGGCCTGCGCGGCGGGCGGATTGGCGGCTTCGATCCGCGTCCAGGTCGGCTCGTCCGCGAGGAGGGCCGCGAACACGAGATCGAGGGTATCTGAAGTAACGGCATCTGTGGTTGCCGCGAAGGCGAAGAGCGCATCGATGCCTTGCGCGATTTCGGCCGCGCCCCGCCAGCCGTGGCGCAATTGACCAGATATCCAGCGCGGGTTCGTCAGGCGGCCGCGCACGAGGCGGTCCATGTCCTCGCGCAGGGTGCGGGCCCTCGGCTGCTGCGGGCGGCTCGTGTCGAGGCTGTAGACGGCAGGCGTAGCACCGAGTGATTGGGCGGCCGCTGCGAAGCCCCCGATGGCATCGGCGGCGGAGTCGCCGTCCAGGATGTCGCGCTCGGCCACATCGCTCACATGCACGAAGGCCTCGGCCCGCTCGACCCGTTGAGGGAAGCTCTCGTCGGCCCGTGCCTCGCCTCCGGTCCCGAAGGCATGGGACGTGCCGTTGAGATAGGTGCGCCCAAGGTCGTGCCGCGCCGTCCATTCGCCGTCGAGCGCCTGGGTGGATACGCCCGCCCCATAGGTGCCGGGCGCGGAGCCGAAGACGCGGGACATCGCCTCGCCGCGCCGTCTCGCGGCGGCGAGCTCGTTCCATTCGTCCTCCTCTTCCAGCGCCGCGACTGCGCGGGCGGCTTGGTCGAGAAGCGCGATCTGGTCCGGGAAGGTATCGCGGAAGGCGCCTGAGACACGCAGGGTCACGTCGGCGCGGGGCCGGTCCATGAGGGGCTGCGGCACGATCTCGAAACCGGTCACGCGGGTCGAGGCATGATCCCAGGTCGGGCGCACGCCCATGAGGGCCAGGGCATGGGCGATGTCCTCGCCGCCGGAGCGCAGCGTTGGGGAGGCCCACAAGTCCATCACGATCCGCCGCGGCCAGTCGCCTTCTTCCTGCAGATGGCGGCGCACTACTTCCGCCGCCGCGCGATGCCCGAGTTCCGTTGCGGCACGGGTGGGGATCGCCCGTGGGTCGAGGGTCGCGAGGTTGCGGCCTGTGGGTAGCACGTTCGTCTGTCCGCGCGAGGGCGAGCCGGATGGGCCGGGCACGATGAAGCGCCCGTCGAGAGCCTTCAGCAAACCGTCGCGTTCGCCAGTGGAGCAGGGCTCAAATCCGTCGGGAGCATGGCCGAAGACGTGCAGCCCGTCGCGGATCGTCACCTCGCCGAGATCGCAGAGATGAGCATCGAGGCGCGTCAGCGCCTCGTCCATTGGCATACCGTCTTCGACCCCGCAGGCCACTGCGAGTCCGCTCGTCCGGGCGCGATCGAGAATTTCCTTCGCAACGAGCTCCGCCCGGCCGGGATGGAGCACCTGGGCCGAGGAGAATTCCTCCACCAGCTCGCGCAGGGCGCCAGCCTCGCCGTGCAGGCCGGCCTCTACCGTCTGCGGCGTGAGATGCCCGACCGTCACGGCGCCGATCCGGCGCTTGGCGGGCGCGGCCTCGCCGGGATCGTCGACGGTGAATGGGTAGATCACCGGGACATCGCCGATGGCGAGGCGCGGCCAGCAGGCCGTGGAGAGCGCCACCGCCTTGCCGGGCAGCCATTCGGTGGTGCCGTGGGTGCCGAGATGAACGAGGGCGTGGATGCGCTCGAGCGTTCTCAGGCCGCGATAGAAGGCGAGATAGCCGTGGCTCGGCGGGCATTCGGGGTCGTGATAAAACCCCTTTCGGTCGAGGCCGTGGCCTCGGTCCGGCTGCAGCGCGACGAGAACGCTTCCGGCGCGAACCGCGCGGAAGCGGAAGGCGCCGTCCGCATAGGCGGGATCGGTCTCAGGGCTGCCCCAGCGCTCGTCGATGGCGGCGCGTTGTTCCGTCGACAACGTGTCGAGCCATGCGCGATAGCAGGAGAGCGGAACTTCGAACGAAGCCTCGCCTTCGGTCAGACGCCGCATGAGGTCTTCGGCCGGAAAACTTCGCCCGGCCGCATAGCCCGCCTGTTCGAGATGATCGAGGATCGCGCCGGCGCTGGCCGGGGTATCGAGCCCGACCGCGAAACCGGCGCGTCCGCCGCGCGCGGGATAATCGGATAAAACGAGCGCAAGCCGCCGCTCGTGACGCGGCGTGCGGGCCAGGCGCACCCAGGCGGCCGCCATGTCCGCGACGGCATCGATGCTGCCCGCATCCGGCGCCTGGACCCGGCGCGAGAATGCGAGCGACGGATCGGCCGGTTCTTCGGCCTTGAACGAGATCGGACCGGCGGCGATGCGGCCGTCGAATTCCGGAAGCGCGATCTGCATGGCGAGATCGGCGGCGGAGAGCCCGCGTGGAGAGGCCTCCCAGGCCTCCCGGGGGCTGCCCACGGGGATCGCCTGCAGAATCGGGCAATCGGCTTCGTCGAGGACGAAACTTTCGTCGTCTCTGGATGAGAAGGCGGTCGTCGTGACGATGATGTCGGGACGTCGGGCCTGGATGGCGCGTCGAACCACGGCAACCGCTTCCTGGTCTTTCAGGCTCGATACGGCAAGGATGAGCGAGTCGATGCCGCGCCGCGCGAGGGCCGCTGCCAATGTTTCGATGGCCTGCGTGTCACCCGCGAGAACGGCGGAGCGATAGACGAGGATATAGGCGAGGGGACGGTTGTCGGAGAAGCGGGAGATGATGGCTTCCGGCTCGACGATGCTGCCGTCAGACTCTCCTCCCCACAATGGTGAGGGAAAGGCGCCACAACCCTCATCCTGAGGAGACTGCGCAGCAGGCGTCTCGAAGGAGGGCTCAGTGTGCGCTGGAAGATCCTTCGAGACGCAGCCTGGCGGCTGCTCCTCAGGATGAGGGCTGTGATTGGAATGTCTGTCTGCAGGAGATCCTTCTGGCGCCCATGTAAAAGCGCGAGGCACCGCGCGTGGCGGTTCCACGACACCCTCGGTCCCGCCGATCTCGACTTCGATGCGCGCGAGAAGGCGGCGCATGTTGTCGATGCCGCCGGCCTGGAAATACGCCTCCAGCGCGTCGCAGAGCGCCTGCGGCACGGTGGAATAGGCGGCGAGGCGTGGATCGGGGCGGTCATCGCCGGGCAGGACCGCGAGCTTCACCCCATGGGACCGGCAGACCCGTGACAGGTGCTCGACGCCGTAGCGCCAGTAATCGAGGCCGCCGAGGCAGCGCACCAGGACGAAGCGCGCCTTCGATGCGGTCTTCTCGCTGTAGAGATCGACGGAAAGAGGATGGCGCAGGCGGCGCAGCGAGGCGAGGCGGAGCGATGCTCCGCCCGCCTTCAGACGCTGCGCGGCCGCCAGTGCTCCGAGGTCACTGTCCGCAAAGGAAAGGACGACGATGTCCCCCGGCGGCTGCTGGAGGTCCGTGGCCTCCGAGCCTTCGTCGAGGGAGATCGCTGTGACCGGGAGGAGGTGCATGTCACCCCTGGCGCAGGGCGGCCTCGACGGCCTTCAGGTCAAAGCCCTTCAGGCCGATCACGACCATGCGGCCGTCGCGGGCTTCGCCAGCCTTCCACGGCCGGTCGAAATGATGCGCGACACGCTGGCCGACACCCTGCACCACGAGGCGCATGGGCTTGCCGTCGACGGGCGCGAAGCCTTTGATCCGAAGCACGCCGGCCGCTTCCGCCGCGCGCTCGACGCGGGCGACGAGGGCCTCCGGGGTGGCGACGGGCGCGACCGGGATCGCCACGCTGTCGAAATCGTCGTGGTCGTGATCCTCGGCGGTCTCGTGATGCGAGGGACGGGATTCGAGATCGGCTTCGGCGGCCGCGCCGAGGCCGAGCAGAACCATCGGATCCACCTTGCCGTGCGACGTCTCGACGACCTTCACGGCGCGCGGAAGATGCTCGTTGATCTCGGCAAGGACCTTGCCCTTGTCGCCCGCTGCCATCTGGTCGGTCTTGTTGAGGATGATGAGGTCGGCGCAGAGGAGCTGGTCCTCGAACACTTCCTCCAGCGGGTTCTCGTGATCGACTGACGTGTCGGTCGCACGCTGGGCTTCGAGGGCCGCTGGATCGTCCGCGAAGGCGCCCGAGGCGACGGCGGGGCCGTCGACCACGGCGATCACGCCGTCCACGGTCACGCGCGAGCGGATGTCCGGCCAGTTGAAGGCGCGCACGAGCGGCTTCGGCAGGGCGAGGCCTGAGGTCTCGATCAGGATATGCTCGGGCGGGTTCGTCCGGTTGAGCAGGGTGTTCAGGGCCGGGACGAAATCGTCCGCCACCGTGCAGCACAGGCAGCCGTTGGGGAGTTCGACGATGTCTTCCTGCGTGCAGCCTTCGATGCCGCAGCCCTCGATGAAGGAGCCGTCGAAACCGAGATCGCCGAACTCGTTGACAAGGACCGCGAGGCGGCGTCCGCCTGCGTTCTCGAGGAGGTGACGCACCAGGGTGGTTTTGCCGGCGCCGAGGAATCCGGTGACGATGGTGCAGGGGATCTTTGCGAGATCGCTCATGAGTCGAGCCTTTCGGCGGCTCTCGTTAAGCCGCGTTGTTGGTCTTGAACGGGGGAATGCGGGCGACGACGCCCTTGCGGAACGCTTCGGGACGCTCGCGCCAGGGCACGAGCCCATCGGACGTGGCCGCATAGCGGCGCAATCCGTCGAGGATCGTCTCGACCGATGTCTCGGCGCTCAGGTCGCCGTAGATATAGGTCCAGCGTCCCGGACCGGAGACCGCGATGGTGCAGGGTCGCTTGCATACGGACAGGCACTCGACCGCCTCGACGCGAACCTTCGGTGCATCGGGATGGCCGAGGGCGTCCATGAGGGCCCGGTGGAGGATCGCACCGGGCCGGAGCGCCTTGTCGTCCGGGCCACCCGCCTGACGGCAGGTGACGCAGACATGCAGGCAGATCTCCTCAGGATGTGAGGTCATGGGCTAAACTGCCTTGCGTTCGCCCGTGACCGAAGCCGCCTGAGTGAGAAATCCCGATCTCGTCCGGTCTTCCTGGCGCGTCCAGTACCAGCCGAGGCCAAGTCCAAGGGTTGCCCAGAAGGCGAACGCCACCGCAAGCGAGCGCGCTGCGAATTGCGCGGCCAGGACGGCCGGAACGTCACTCGCGGCGGCCTCCGCGTGAGGCGCACCGATCAGATGCGGAAGCACGATCGCCAGGATGCCGATGCCGATCGCCGCATGGTGACGCACATTCGTAATCAGATACAGGCCAAGGGCCGTTCCGGCGGCGGTGCAGATCCACCAGATCTGGCGCTCGGCGAGATGCGCGCCTCCCATGCCCGGAAGCTCGGGGGGCAACCCGACAGCAGGCGCGAGACTGGCGGCGAGGAAGCCGCCGATGGCCCATCGCAAGGTCGTCTGCATGTCGAACCGGCGACCCGCCGCAAGGATCAAGGCCGCGAGGATCAAGGCATAGCCGACGCCGCTGACCAACGTGGCCAGAGCCGTGAATGCGATTCGGGGAAAGCCTTCGCTTGGCTCCCATGCGCTCTCGTCCGCAGAGTCGGACGGAGCATGTTGCACATGGGCCAGGTGCAACAGGCCGCCGAGACCGGCAGCATGCGCTTCCGGCGCGGCGGCCTTCTCGTATGTCTCGGCTTGAAGAATCAGCGGAGATGTCAGGAAAGTTTGGAGGGTCGCAGCCACGCAGGCAGCCAGAAACCCAGCGACTAAGGCCGCTTTCAGAACCCGCAGGATCATGGGATTCCCCTGTTAGTGGCAGGGGAAATTATGCGAGTGACGCCAGTCATGCGCCGCATTGTGGATCGTCTCGGGCGAAGCGAAACCCGAAATGAACACAAGGGCGAGGCCGAAGGTTGCTGCGATGAGAATGGCCACGAGGCGTTGAGACGGAGTGGCGGCGTAAGCTTGATTGGTGAGCGTCGACATGAATACCTCTTGGCCACCCCTCCGGCGGCATTTGGGTTGCACGATGACGGCAGGTCTCCTGGCTCGCGGGTCGATGCTTTGCGCTACCGCCTTCCCGGGCTTTTCGGCCCAGTGGCATTTGGAGCGAAGGCTCGCCGCTTACAGTTGCGGGGGCAGCCGCGGTGTCTCACCGCATTCCCTTTTCACCCCGTTGCCGGGGCACCGTCCGTTACATGCTTACCGGGGCGGCGGACATCTTTCAAGCCTGGGCATTGCCCTTAGATGCCTTGAAATCGGACCTCGGCCTGTTCATGGTGCGGCCCACTCATGGGAAGGCAGGCTCGGAATGACCCAGGATGAAGAGGCGCGCCACCGCGCCAAAATGATCAAGCGCAAGGAAGTCCAGGACCGGGAGGTCGCCTCGAAGACGGTCGAGAAGGGGCTCCTGATCGTCCACACGGGTCCCGGCAAGGGCAAGTCCACGGCCGCCTTCGGGCTCATGCTGCGGGCGCTGGGACGGGGCTTCCACGTGGGCGTGGTGCAGTTCATCAAGGGCGCCTGGGAAACCGGCGAGCGCCTCGCCCTCGACCGGTTCTCCGACCAGGTCGAGTGGTACACCATGGGCGAGGGCTTCACCTGGGAGACGCAGGACCGCTCCCGCGATGTGGCGGCGGCGGAACGCGCCTGGGCCAAGGCGAAGGAGCTGATGGCGCGCGAGGATATCCGCCTCCTGGTGCTCGATGAGCTCAACATCGCGCTACGCTACGAATACCTGCCCCTGGGGGAGGTGGTCGAGACCTTGCGGCAGCGCCGCCCCCATCTCCACGTGGTCGTCACCGGCCGCAACGCCAAGCCAGAACTGATCGAGGCCGCCGATCTCGTAACCGAGATGACCCTGGTGAAGCACCATTTCGCCGCCGGCGTGAAGGCGCAGGAAGGCGTCGAGTTCTGATGCGCGCGCTCATGGTGCAGGGCACCGGTTCCAATGTGGGCAAGTCGCTCCTGGTGGCGGGCCTGTGCCGGGTCTTCGCACGAAGGGAGCTGAGTGTCCGGCCCTTCAAGCCGCAGAACATGTCGAACAACGCGGCGGTCACGGGAGACGGCGGCGAGATCGGCCGCGCCCAGGCCCTGCAGGCCCGCGCCGCCGGCGTGGCGCCGAGCGTTCACATGAACCCCGTGCTGCTGAAACCTCAGAGCGAGATCGGCTCGCAGGTGGTGGTGCAGGGCCGCGTGGTCGGCACCGCCAGGGCGCGCGAGTACCAATCCTGGAAGCCGCGCCTCATGGCGGCGGTGCTCGACAGCTTCGGGCGACTCTCCAGCGAGGCGGATCTCGTGCTCGTCGAAGGCGCGGGCTCGGCCTCCGAAGTGAATCTGAGGGCGGGCGACATCGCCAATATGGGCTTTGCCCGCGCGGCCGAGGTGCCCGTGGTGCTCGTGGGCGACATCGACCGGGGCGGCGTGATCGCCAGCCTCGTCGGCACCAAGGCGGTTCTGGACGAGGCTGATGCGGCTATGATCCGCGGCTTCATCGTCAACCGCTTTCGGGGTGACCCGGCCCTGTTCGACAGCGGCATGCGTTTCGTGGCCGAGCGCACCGGCTGGCCGGCGCTCGGCCTTGTGCCGCATTTTTCCGACGCCGCGCGCCTTCCGGCCGAGGACGGCCTGGGATTGCGGCGCGAAGGGCGAAAGGGTTCGGTCGTGATCGCGGTTCCGGTGACGCCCTGGATCTCCAATTTCGACGATCTCGATCCCCTGCGCGAGGAGCCGGGCGTCGAGGTGGTGCTGGTGGAGCCCGGCCGTCCGCTGCCGGCGGGGGCTGCGCTCGTCCTGCTGCCCGGCTCCAAGACCACCATCGACGATCTCCTGTTCATGCGCGCGCAGGGCTGGGACATCGACCTGAAGGCGCATGTTCGCCGGGGAGGGCGGGTTCTCGGCCTTTGCGGCGGCTACCAGATGCTGGGAACGCGGATCGGCGATCCGCTCGGCATCGAAGGCGAGGCGGGCCGCTTTGTCGAGGGGCTAGGCCTGCTCGACGTCGCGACCACGCTCACCGCGCACAAGCGGCTCGAAGCCGTCACAGGGACCACGCAGGGGGACGAGACGCCCTTCTCCGGATACGAGATGCATATCGGCGAGACGTCGGGGCCGGATGCGGCCTCGCGGGCTTTCGCCCGTTTGGCGAACGGGCGACGGGACGGTGCCGTCTCGGCGGACGGCCGCGTGACCGGCACCTATGTCCACGGCCTCTTCGCCGATGACCGGCAGCGGGCGCGGTGGCTCGGCCTGATCGGGGCGCAGACCAGCGATCTCGCTTACGAAGCCCTCGTCGACGACATTCTCGACCGCTTCGCCGATCACCTGGAGGCGCATCTCGATTGCGACAGGCTGCTCGCCCTCAGCGCGCGATGAGCCCCACTGCAAGAGCCAATCCTACCGCAAGGGCAAACAGCAAAAGGCACGAAGTTCGGTAGAGGGCGAGCGCTCGGTCGATGTCGTCCGCATTCGCTTCTGCGCGTCCGTTCCCCATCCAGCGATCATCGACGCGCACGTCGCCATAGACGCGGGGACCGGCCAGCCTTAAGCCCAAGGCGCCGGCCATCGCGGCTTCCGGCCAGCCAGCATTGGGCGAACGGTGATGCGGGGCGTCGCGCAGGACCGCCCGCCATGCGCCTTGCGCGGAGGCTCCCCGGCGAAGGGCGGCGGCCGCGACGATGAGGAGCGCGGTGAGCCGCGAGGCGGGCAGGTTCACGAGATCGTCGAACCGCGCCGCCGCCCAGCCGAAGGCATCGTACCGGGGCGTGCGGTGGCCGATCATGCTGTCGGCGGTGTTCGTGGCCTTGTAGAGGGCGGCGGCGGTGAGGCCGCCGAGCCCGAGCCAGAAGGCAGGCGCCACGATCCCGTCCGAGAAGTTCTCGGCGAGGCTCTCGATGGCCGCGCGGGACACGCCCGCCTCGTCCAGGCTCTGCGGATTGCGCCCGACGATCATCGCGACGGCCGCACGCCCTCCCTCGAGTCCGCCCTCGCGCAGGCCTTTCGACACCGCGGCGACATGCTCGTGCAGGCTGCGCTGGGCGATGAAGGTGCCGGAGAGAAGGGCGAGCAGGGCGAGGCCCACGAGTCCGAGCGGCAGAAGCAGGTGCTCCAGCGCTCCCGTCGCAAGGCCCGTCACGGCCAGGAGGACGAGTAGGGCCAGGATTCCGGCGGCGCGGCGCCGGGCGAAGGACCAGGTCTCCCGGTTCAAGCGCCGGTCGAGGCCCTTGATCAGCCCGCCGATCCAGGTGACGGGGTGGCCGATCCACGTGTAAAGGCGATGCGGATAGCCGAAGGCAGCCTCGGCCGCGAGGGCGAGGCTTAAGGTGAGCAGGCTATCGGAGAGGGCCATGGGGACATCGGATGAGTGAGGCACGGATCTGGCACGGCGGCGACCTGGACGAGGCCCGACGGCTCTTTCCGGACGCGCCGGAGCCGTGGATCGACCTGTCGACGGGGATCAACCCCATAGCCTATCCCATGCCTCCCTTGCCAGCCTCCCTCTTCGAGCGGTTGCCTTCGCCGGCCGCCCACAGGGACTTGGAGGCTGCGGCCGCCGAGGCCTATGGGGCCGCGGATTCCGCCATGGTCTTGGGGGCGCCGGGAACGCAGGTTCTCATCAGCCTGCTGCCGGCCCTGTGGCCCCGCTCGCGCGTCGCCATCCTCGGGCCGACCTATGCCGAACATGCCCATGCCTGGCGCGGGGCTGGGCACGCAGTCGCGGAGGTGGGCACGGTCGATGAGGCCGACGAGGCGGATATCCTCGTCGTGGTGAACCCCAACAATCCCGATGGCCGCACGCTGCGGCGCGAGGCGCTGCTCGAACAGGCGGAGCGCCTTCGCCGCCGTGGCGGCCGACTCGTGGTCGACGAGGCCTTCGCGGATTTCGACGACAAAGAGACGCTTGTTCCAGTCCTGCCGGACAACGCCATCGTCCTGCGCTCCTTCGGCAAGACCTACGGGCTCGCGGGCGTCCGGCTCGGTTTCGCCGTTACTGCGACCGGCTTCGCCGGGACGTTGAGGAAGGCCCTTGGCCCCTGGTCCGTCTCAGGCCCGGCCCTTGAGGTCGGGCGACGCGCGTTGCGCGACCGCACCTGGCGAGAGTCCGCCTGGGAGGCGAGGGCGGAGGATGCCCGCCGCCTGGATGTGCTCCTGGCTCCGCTGTCGGACCGGGCGACCGGCGGCACGATCCTCTACCGTCTCATGGAGAGCGGCCGCACGCCGGAGCTGTTCTCCCATCTGGGACGCCACGGCATCTGGGTCCGCCGCTTCCAGTCCGATCCCCGCCTCCTGCGGTTCGGGCTGCCGGGCTCGGCGGAGGCCTGGCGGCGCCTTGAGACGGCTCTTGCGGACTTTCTCAAAGCCTGAGTTGCGCTTCAGAAAAGAAAAAGCCGCGTCCGATCTTGCGATCGAACCGCGGCTCGAACCCGTGCACTGGCCCCCTCAGGCACGGAAGATGTGAAATATATCTTTGGTGAATGTTGTGTTGAAATGATCCGCATCAATGGGAGCGTTCTATAGATGAGCGCTCCCGGGTCGGAAATAGTGGGAAATACGTACCTTTTACAGTCAAGCTTGGGGCGGGAGAGAGGCTTATCGCTTCAGACGCTTCACATTGGCGCGCACTTTCCGGCGATATCCTCTAACGACCTTGTGGGCCGATCCGCCCGTCGCGAGGGTCGCGGCCGCTTCCGCGAAGGCCGTAACCTTCTCCGTCACCATCAGCAGGTTCTCCGCGGCGGAGCCCCGGCCCATGGCCGCTTGGGACAGGCGAGTCCAGATCACGAGCTGGGACTCGACGGCCAACATTGTGGTGTCGGTTGTCAGTTTCATCCAGGGTAAAAGCATCGAGGCTCCTGAAAGGTGCGGTGGAAGAGCAGGTCTATATAATCAGAGTGGCGACATAAAGTTTCGCAGCCTGGGACCTGTCCGGAATAGTGAGCGGGGATTCAGAGGCATTTTCGGGATCCGGCCTTATCAATTAACGTAGATCAATGCCAGGGTTGCCGAGGGTATGCGTCGTGCCCCGCTATTACATTGATGTCAAAAGCCATTTCTGCACGGACGAGGATCCGAGCGGAATCGAGTTGCCGGACCTGCAGGCTGCCAGGATCGAGGCCGCGAAGGTCGCTGAAAGGCTCCTGAAAAGCTGGGCAGGCATGTTGCCGCAGTACAGCAGCGAGATCATGATCGAGATCGTCGGCGAGGATCTTCGCCCGGTCCTGATCATTCCGTGCTCCGAGATCGGCTGACGCTCCCGATGCTCTCAGCGGCCCTCGGGGGCATCATGGAAGCTGATAGCACAGCAACAAAGCCGCCAGGGCGGCGGTGAGCGCCGTGGCGATCAATCCCTTGTCGATGACATGGTCGGGCAGGACAGTGCGATTTGGCATGCGCTTGATCAAATCACCGCTCACTCAGGCGATCCAGGTGACTTACCTGTGGTGGCCGATCGGCAGATCAACCCCATTTGTCCCATAAAGCTAAGATATCGATGGCGGCAGAAGCTCTGAGAATTTTCGCCGGATGGTCTCGTAGCATTCGCAGGCGGCGGCCTCGAGGCCGCTTCGATCGGCGATGGTGATGAGCCCCCGGCTCCGGTTGATGAGCCCGCCCTCGTGGAGGGCGCGTGTGACGGCGCTGACGGTGGAGCGTTGGACGCCGAGCATTTCCGCGAGGAATTCATGCGTGAGAGGCAGCTCGTCGGAAGCCCAGCGGTCGCGCGTGTTGAGGATCCAGCGGCAGCAGCGCGCCTCGACACTGTGCGTGGCGTTGCAGGCGACGCTCTGCAGGGTTTGCGCCAGAAGCGCCTCGGTGAAACGCAGGATGAGCTGCTGGATCTTGGGCCTCGTCCTGAAGGCGTCGTGCATCCGGTCGAGATCGACGCGGGAGGCGGTTCCGGCGATCTGCACGATATAGCGCCCGAAGGAGTTGCGAGAGACGAAGGCGCTGACGAACCCGACGAGAGATTCGCACCCGAACGTCGCCATCTCGGCCGACTTCCCGTCGAGCATCACGGTCACGAGAGAGATCACGGCGCTATGGGGAAAGTAGGTATATTCGAGCGTCTCCCCGGCCTCGTAGACCACTGCGCCCCGCTGGAAATCGACCGTTGTCAGATGCGGCTCCAGAAAGGCGAAGTCCTCGTCATCCAGAGCAGCCAGAAGCCGATTGCCACGATGCGGGTTGTTCAACTGAACCTGTGCCATTGCGAAGGTCCTGTCTCGAACGAAGACACTCTACCACAACACGCATCTCGAGACCCGTCCCTTACGATCCTGAGCTGGGCGATTGCTGCGTAAAGCCTCTCGTCAGCGCTTCTCGGGCGGGAACACGGTCTTCCAGTCGCTCTTCATATCGACTACGACCCACCGGTCCTGGGCCGCGGCTTCGAGCGCCTTGTCGAGTCCGCCGAAGATCGGGCCGCGCTCATAGGCATATTCGCGCTCCCCATCCGTGTGATGCACGATGACGCCGAGCCGCCGTTTCCCCGTCTCTGTCGTCCATTGCAGCATCTCGAGATCGCCGTCGGAATTGCCGAAAGCGGCGACGGGGCGGCGGCCGATCTGCTGGTCGATGCCGACGGGTTTTCCCGGACCATCGTCGACGAAGTCGATCTGGGGCAGACGGAACAGTGTCGGCTGTCCGTCACGGCGCTCGAACTTCGTGACGATGCGCGAGCCCACGATCTGCTCTGGCGGAATGCCGTAGCGCTCCTCGGCGAAAGCGCGCATGAATTCGGCTCCGCCGCCGGAGACGATGAAGGTTTTGAACCCGTTGGCGCGCATGTAAGCCAATACCTCCAGCATGGGCTGGTACACGAGTTCCTCGTAAGGACGATCGAACCGCGGGTGTCGGGCGGTCGCGAGCCATTCCTTGACGATCTGGCGGAATTCCCCCGTTGTCATGCCCGCATGGGTCGCGGCGAGAATCTCGACGGCCCCGTGCTCACCGGAGCCTGCGAGCGCCGTCATGTCTCCTTCGAGCACGGCCTTGAAGGGTTGCCAGTCCTTCCAATCCGGATGCTGCGGCGCCAGTGCCTTGATGCGATCGAGGGCGAAGGCGAGCTGGACATAGACGGGCTGCTCGATCCAGAGCGTGCCGTCATTGTCGAAGGTGGCGATCCGCTCCGGCTCCGGAATGAAGTCCGATGATCCCGCTCGGGTCGTGTCCGTGACGAAGGCGATGATCGCCTGTTTCGCGGCGGCGTCGTTCCAGGACGGGAGGGGATCGGTCTGCGCGACGGCGGCGGTTATCCAGGCCGCAAACAATGTGATAAACCCGAGCCGGAACAGTCGAAGCGACATAGTTGCCTCCTTCTCCCATGGCCTGAGCACAACGGAATGGCCCCAAGGGACTGTCGCTCATCCAGGATCACCGGCGCCCGCATGCCGTCAGCGGCAATCGGTGCAGATGCCCTTCTTGAGCAGCTTGTCGATCCGCTGGTTCTGGCGATTCATCTGCCGGGTTGCCGTCGTGTCGTTCGTCGAAAAGTCGTTGCGCGGCTGCGTCGTTGCATCCCGCTCGAGGGCCTTGTCCGATGGGATCACCACTTCGCCGTTGCGCACCGGCGGCTGGCGGGGCTTTTGCCCCTGAGCCGAAACCGGCGACGCTGCGGCGAGGCCGGCGAGTGCAAGGGGTAAAATGAGACGCCGCATCAATCTCTCCTGGTCTCAGATGATTCCAGGAGAGATTGCCACCGCTCGAACGGCGTTGCTTGACAGAAGGGGACAGGATACGACGGCGGTCAGAACCGCGCGCTGATGCCGAGCACCGGCCCGTGCTGGAGCATGTCGAACTGGTACCGCTGCCGGCCCTCGCCCTGGACATAATCCACGTAGAGCGCGCGGTATCCGATAACGCCCGAGAACGTGACGCCCTGGTAAGTGCCGAGCTCGAACCCGTAGGCGCCGATGGCCTGCCAGGAGAAGTCGCTTCCAAGGCCGAAACCGCCGATGTCGCCGCGTAGCAGGAGCTCATGCCCCGGCGCCACGGTGTAGCGGATGCGACCGCCGATCATCGGATCGACCCAGTCGACCGAACCCGAATGGGCGATCGCGCGGGCTCCCACCACGTCGAGATCGGCCGTCGAGACCGCGCCTGCGACGGCCAGCGAGAGATCCGCCGACTGGTGCCAGTATCGCGCCCCGGCGAGCACATCGAACGCCAGCGGTCCCGTGCGGTACACCTCGTAGGCAGCGCCGACCTCGACGATGGCCATCTCGATATCGAGGCTCAGGGACGTGGCGAGTGTTCCCGTGACGCCCGGAGCCAGGGTGCGGCTCCGGATGTTGCCGCCATCGAAGCCGATCTTGCTCCAGACCACGTCCGTGAAAAGACTGAGCGGGCCATTGCGGGCCTCGAAGTCGCCCATCAGGGCCACGAGCGTGTCCGACTTCTCCACGATGTCGGCGAAGCTTGCATCGACCTTCACGGATCGTCCGCGGATGGTCTGGGTGCCGTTCAACGCGGTCAGCCAGCCATATGGCGTGAAGCGATAGGTCCAGCTGGGAAGGGCGGGGGCTTCGATCACGGGAGCGGGCGGTGGGGCGAGGTCCGCGGCAAGGGTGCTGCCCGCACCGCCGAAGAGAAGCCCGGCCGGAACCGTGAGGACACACGACAACCATTGCGGAAGGTAACGCATCGTTCCCCCTTGGATTGCTGACTTCTTGTCTCCCAGCCTCGTCATAGCAACCGAGGCCATGCGCGGCGTCAAGGCGGGAATCGCCGGTGCGAGGGCCGATGCGGACGGGTCATCCTTTGTGGGTATTCCCGCGCGGGAGTGCATCTGATGGCAGGGCTGAAGCGGCCCTGTCCCGATCTGATAAGTGAATGGCTCAACCGATCAAGCAGAGCGGATCGACCCGCTTAAGATCGATCCCGCGTATTCGCTGGGCGCTCGATCTTCGCATGCGCCGATCAACTCTCGTCTCCTGTCGTTGACGATTGGGCCGGCATGGCCGGGCGTCGGGAAGCGGTGCGTTGCCGGGCGGCCTTATCGACGGGTTCAGCCGAGTCTCGCGATGCCGTGCATGACGGCAGGCTTGGTGGGCTTCGCCGCGCGCGAGCCGTGGAGCCTGCCCTCGGGCTCGGCGGACGACATTCGTCGACATCGTGCAACGGGGCGTCCGCAGCGTCCGTCGCATGCTGCATCTTCCGTCGTCTGCGGAAAGGAGGCCTCCATGAGAACGCTGACGATCCTGTCCGTCGCAGGGATTGTGTCCATTGCCGTGATTGCGGCCGCGCAGGCGCAATCGCAGCCCAATGCCATCCAGGGCACACCCGGTTCCCTATTCCCCTATGCGGCTCCGAATGAGGTCCAAATCATCAACGGCGTGCCCTGCCGCACCGTGCTGATCGGCGGCTCCAACGTCCGCGTTCCTGTGGAATGCGCCGGTCAGGCCCCGACCGGGACCTTTGAGCCGGGAACAACCGGGAGCATCCGCGTCGAGGATGGAGGTGCGCGTATGGTCAGCGGGCGGCCGCTGACGGGCAGCCCCAACGCGCTGTTCCCCTATGCGATGCCGAATGAGGTCCAGATCATCAACGGCGTGCCCTGCCGCACCGTGCTGATCGGCGGCTCCAATGTCCGCGTTCCTGTGGAATGCATTCGCTGACCGTCACGAGAGACCATTACTGTGGCTTAACGGATACAGAAAAAAGAAAAGGCAGCGACGCTGCCCTTTGATGCTTGCCGCCTTTTACGGCACACAGTACTTTATTGCAATGCAGTGCGGTGATTGGCGTCACTGTCCTGCTCGCCCTTCTTGGGCGTTTCCTCCCTAAACTTCGGGCCGCTTTGTCGCGGCCCTTTTTCTTGTGAGGGGAGAGTATTCAGGCTTCGATAGCCCAGCAACAGAAAAGCTGCATCTCGACCTTGCACAAAAGTAGTAGTGGATGAGCGCCCGCCCTGGGGCATCACGCTGCAACGGAACGGCCGCTCCGGTGCAAAAATGGATTT
The DNA here is from genome assembly GCF_024519725.1 of Microvirga sp. Mcv34. Taxonomy (GTDB): domain Bacteria; phylum Pseudomonadota; class Alphaproteobacteria; order Rhizobiales; family Beijerinckiaceae; genus Microvirga. The sequence continues at coordinate 83,165 of NZ_JALJRK010000001.1, forward strand.
CCCTTTCAGGATCGATGTTCTAGGAATTTCCCACTTGTATGGGGGTGTTCAATGGGTGGGGGTGATCAACTCGGCGCTGCCGTGACGCTGGGTCTCGTCTTGGCGGTCGGACTGCTCCTGTTCGTCCTGGTGGCTTGGCTCTTTCGCGCCGCCTGGCGCTGGATTGCCGGTAGCAGTTCGAAGCCGAAGAACCAGCAGGACCAGCCAGCACTCGATCTGAAACCGGCGATCGGCGCGTCCGGAGTATCCGCCTCGGACCTGTTCGTGATCAGAACGAATCTCAATGCGGTGGCCAGGCAGGTCGAGGATCTGGAGCGGAGGCTTCGCCTGGGATCCAGCGATCAGGCCAAGACCGTCGAAACCTCCCGGCACTAGCGCATCGGACGGAAAAGTGGACCCGGTTTTCGCTGACGCGGCCCTCTGGGTCCTCCTCATCCGATGCGCCAGCCAAGAGAAGGAGCATCGGATGAATCCCAAAAGTGGTGTCCACTTTTGGGTCCGAGGCTCTAGCCTGCCGTTAGCGCGTCGATTTTCGACTCCCCCGGGATCAGGGCTGCAAGGCCGTTTGGCTGCTCTGAAGGGCGCGTAGGGTTACGGCATCGAGCTTTCCCGTAACGGCGACCCCCCGGGACTGCTGAAACGCCTCGAGTGAGCGGCGTGTGCCCGGGCCAGAGACTCCATCCGCTTTCAAGGGGCCGAATCCCAGCGCCGTCAGTGCCTGCTGCGCATAGGCGATCTCGTCCTTCGAGGGACCGGCGCTTGCCGCCTCCGCGACGGCGGGAGCCTCGATCGAGGGCGATGCCTGAGCGGGCGCCTTCGCGGGTTGGGGTCGCATCACGTCGATCTCGCCGCTGATTCGGCCACGGAGATATTCCAGGTGCTTCAACTCCTGCGTGGCGGCGGCGATTCGCTTCTGCACATGCTGCAGGTCCTGGTTTTGACCCTTGAACTGCTCCAGCTCGGCGGCGAGCGCCTCACGATCGGCGTTCGCGCCCTCGGCCGCCTTCAGCAGTCGAGCGATCTCGGCCTGGGCATCGGCGCCGGACGAGCGGGGCAGCAGGACCGACACGCCGAACAGGGCCCACCCGGCCACGGCTATGGCGATCGTCAGACGGTTCATCATCATGCGCCGGGTCCTGTCCTTCTTCCAGCCTGCCGCCTCTGGGGCGGCACCATGGCATGACATGAAGGGATGAAGAGGGTCTTATACCCTCCAGGAGCGACAGGACACCATGGAGGAACATCCCGCGCAAATAATGGCGCGAAGGGCTGCGGTCCGCGATCGGGCGCATCGTGCAGACCGGGAGGTCGTGTCAGAGACCCTTCGGCACCATTGGTGAAACGTGGACCCGGCTTTGCGCATGCCGGGGAGGAGATCGGGCGGGTCTGAACGATGAGGAGGGCGCGTCGACGGATCGTCCGGTCTGGCTCGTCAACGGCTTTCGGTGACCCGCAGCTTCCTGGTTCGATCGATCCCGACGGTAGGCTGATGGCCTGCGCCCCTCTCGCCCTGGTCGCGCCGGTAGATCAGCACCGCAGCGGCAAGAGCCAACAGGCTCCCGGCAAACGGCATGCTGAGCAGGGCGACCGTTGCCCCGTAAGGCCACAGCAGGACGCAACTGGCGAAACCGCCGACCAATGCCATCACGGGATAGATGATCGCCATGGCGCATACCTTCCTAGGGATTACCTCGGCCGCACTATAGCGCATCTCCACGGCTTAGCACTAGGCCTAGTGTCGAGGTTTCGCGCGACTGGGACAGGGCGTTCTTATAAAGCTCGAGAGTAAAGAGAGCCTTTCCGGTGCCAGGATGTCTGCCCAACGAAGACCTGGACCTTCCGTCCGGCCTGTCGTGGAGGACATGCACCGCCGCCAGGTTGTTCCTGGAGCGGATGCCCGGATAGGGCTTGTTCGCTGCCCTTGAAGTCGCGAGAGGGCACGGGGCTCGAGGTCATCATCGAAGTTCGACAGCTTGGAGTATCAAACCCAGGGGTCCGATGTCGCAGGACCTGTCGCTAAGTGCTTGAGAGGAGGGCTGGCTGGGGGACCTGGATTCGAACCAAGACTAACGGAGTCAGAGTCCGTAAATTGGGTATCCTTGAGTGTCTCGCGGCATCGTTCAAAGGCACAAGATATTGATAAATAAGTATTGCATGGTCCTTCTACATCACTTCAACTCCCTTGATGTCATGTCTGTTTGGTGACATGTTGGTGACACGGCACAGTTTCTGTGCCTCCCGGAATCTTCGTGTCACCAGGGTAGCCATGAAGCTCAACCAGCGCACCGTCGCCTCAATCAAGCCTGGTCCGCGGCTGATCGTATGGGATGACAGTTTGCCGGGCTTTGGGGTAAGGGTGACGGAAGGGTCCGTCTCTTACATTGTAGATTTCAGGATCTCGGGCCGGCGGCGCAGGGTAGCGCTCGGATCGACTACACTCCTCAAATTTGATGCGGCTCGAGATCGGGCTGGGGAGATAATTGTTGCAGGCAGGAAGGGCGTCGACCTGACCCTCGATGAGCGACGCGGCATGCCAACGTTCAAGGAGGTTTGGGAGGAGATGATTGCCCTCGACCGGCTTCAACGGGCGCCTGCCACGATCGAGGATTATGAGGACCGAGCAAACCGTCTCATTCTCCCTGACCTTGGCAAGAAGCTGATTTGCGATGTGACGCCTGCCCATGTTGAAAAGGTTGTTGCATCAGCGACCGGGGAGCGGAACAAGGCGTATATTGTTGCGCTGATCAAAAAGACCTTCAACTTCGCACGGGACAAAAAACACTATCTTCCTGAAACCCACCGCAATCCTACCGGCGGGATGAAGGTCAGAGCCAAGGCCGCAACTACCGCCCGGGCGCTAGAGGCCGATGACATCGCAAAGTTCGGCATAGCCCTCGCTGAGATGGAGGGTTCAGGTGAGGTGTCGCCATGGCTAGCAAACCTGTTCCGCCTATCCCTGATCTGCGGACTGCGTCCCGGAGAGGTCCGGACGCTGACATGGGCCAAGGTAAACCTGCCTAAGCGAAAGCTGACCGTCGTCGGCAAGACAGGAGAGCGGGAAATCCACCTGACCGACGCCGCCGTCCAAGTTCTTGAGGCCACGCCACGGGTTCAGGGCTGCGAATACGTATTTGCTGGCCGTCGATACGGCCAGCCAATAGCCGCAGTCCATAAGGTCCTCCGAAAAGTGCAAGAGAAAGCAGAAGTGGAGCGTTTCCGGCCCTACGATCTACGGCATAGTGCAGCTACCGGTGCCCTGGCCTCGGGGGCCGATTTAGCAGCAGTCCGAGCACTCCTGGGGCATTCGGACTTGCGTACAACGCAGGGCTATCTGCACGCGAGCGAGAAGCGACAGAGGATAGCAGCAGAGCGTGCTGCCGCATTTGGGAGAAGGGTGTTGGGAGATGGCTAATGCCCCTGCGGATATTCCTAACGCCATACTTGATGAGTTGCTCGGGTTACGGACCACCACATCTGAGGCCGAAGCGAGGTTCGCGAGGATTATCTTAGAGGCCACAGGTATCGATCTAAGCAAACAAGATATCTCCGAAATTTCGATGACAGTCATCTTAGGGATTGTCAAAGAACCCCCAACGACCGACAGCCGAGAGGCTTTGGAGGATTTCGATAAGGCCGCCTCTAAACTTATTGCTGCCCTGAACAGAGTCCAATTCGAAGCTGCCAAGGGAACACCAATTGGGCGGTTAGATCTCACAGTTCCGAAGGATATGCCAATCGGGCGGAGTAATCTTGCCGAAAAATTCCTAGACGATGCACTTGCGGAGGATAAGGAAGAGGGCGAGCGGATCGGCTACATCTGGGATCCGAGAGAATACGTCACACGTGTGGTCTCGGATGTTGCCTTATTGCAAACTAGGGTCAGAAAGATCCTTCACCATGCTACAAGGATTGAGCATGGCACGGGGCGTAGGATCGCGGGCTATGACGAGTTTATCTTTGCCTGCCATCGGGTGTGGAAGCGGCACCGCAAAGACAAAGGATACTCAACAAAGCAGGGACGGGGTGTCGGCCCTTTCGTACGGTTCGTCTATTCTGCACAGGCTCTCCTCCCTTTAGCAAAGCGCAAGGACACAGAGGCTGCCGTTGGGGATGCGGTCGTGAAGGCGTTGAAGAGTTCAACACGAAATTAGCTTCTTGTGACCTCGACGACAGGGCGAGATTTTTCGTGAATGTAAAGGGCACCCACAGCCAATGAGGTGCTCCGGTGCAAAACAGTATTCCCCACCTGTACACAGAGCAGGATGCAGCAAATATCCTCGGCCTTGCGCCTGCTACCTTACGAAACATGCGTGCCAACGGTCGCGGCCCCTCTTTCGTCAAGATTGGAGGCCTAGTCCGCTACCGGGATGCCGATCTCGTTGAGTGGATTGAGAGCCGGGTTCGTCACACCACCGATGGCAACCGCCGTCATGCTCAGACCATGTAAGGTCCGATCATGCGACCCCGCGCTTCCATGGTCACCGAAGGCAGAGACACGGAACAACTGTTCGCCCTGGTTCCGGTCCAAACTGTCATCATTCATTCGGCCTCTTCAGTTGGCATCAAAGTGTTGAGAGTCCTCGCGGATTTGTCCACTTTGCTGGTCCTTTCCTCATGGAGCCCTCTCTTTAGAGGGTTAAGGGACAAACCTCGTCATAGGGAGCAGGTCCGATGAACCAGCGCAAGCTCTCCCACGCGCTTGGTCCTGCGGATGTTCGGATGCTCAGCGAGACCGCGCACGCTGCGGAGCGTCTGGGTCTGCCGTTCACGGCGCTTGTCACGATCCACTTCGGGCTCGTCATGCCGCCCCCGGCCGATCCGGGCCGGTATCTCCGGCGTGAGGTCATCAACCGGTTTGGCATCTGGTTTCGCCGCCGCGATATCATCTGGACCGCTCTCTGGGTCCGGGAGAACTTCATCGGGCAATACCGTGAGCACGTGCACCTGCTCGTACATATCCCACGCAAGGTCTGGGGCGCATTCGCCGCCGCCGCACAGCGATGGTGGCCCCAGCCAGGGGCCGTCGACGTGCGCCGAGCTTACAACGTTGAGCGCACCCTTCGATATCTGTCGAAGCAGCTCTCGCCGCAGGCCCGATTCGCCTTCCGCGGTCTCATCTGGCGCGAGAGTCGCTGCCGCTACACGGGCGCCCGCCTCGCGCCGGTACTGGGTCGCCGCTTCGGCATGACCACAAACCTCAAGAGGCATCTCCTGGCCGCGAGGCCGCAACGTTCGAGGAGCGAAGCATGACAGCCGTGTCTGCAGCAGGCGAACCGGTGAAGGCTTTAACCGAGGCGATCGCGCTCGGCGCGCGGCTCGATGACCTCCGCGTAATCGTTCCAGCTCCCGAGAGGCCTGACACGACCCACCGCCGACAGAACCCCGCGTACATCTGGCCCATGATCGAGGCGACAGATCAACGGATCGGCTTTCTGTGCGTCTATGGCTCTGGAGAAGCCGAGGAGATCGGTGTCTGGATCTACGGCGAGAACCGCGCCCGGGCGCAGAGATGGTCATTCAGGCGCGTTCCGGAGTTCAGGGGCGCGATCGCTGCGAACAGCCTGAAGGGCCGTCCGGATGCAGTCATCGTTGCCCTGGCTCCGCAGCAGATTGCGGGTGAGACCCTCCCGAGCCTTACTTGCGACAGGGACCTCGTGCCGGTGGTCGTTACCTTTGACCAGCCCATCCCAAGACCGAGGAAGCCCCTAATCCGATCGCTGGAAAACCGCAGGTCCGCGTCCCTTGAGGAGAAGCCCGCCGGCGATCCTGCTCCTGGCCCATTGCCGGTTGCTGAGGAAGAGGCGCGTACAAACGGCCAGACCCAGCGCGCTGCGGAGCGACAGGGTGTTCGTGCCCCTCCTTCGGGAGAGGCTCTGCGAGGCAGCATGCTGGCCGACGGGGCTGAGGTGCCAATGCCGCCGCCGCTTGAGACTGCTCGCAGCAGCGGCAGCCGGTCTGCCGCATCTGAACTGCTCCAGCAGCCGCGAGCGCCACAGATATCGACCATTCGCGCTGCCGACGTGAATCAGCAACGGGTCTCCTGGCTCTGGCCGGATCGGATCCCGCTTGGGAAGCTGACGATCATTGTCGGTGATCCGGGACTGGGCAAGTCGCTGTTGGGAGCTTACCTGGCCGCGACGGTGTCCCAGGGGGCGCTCTGGCCGATCACAGCGGACCCAGCGCCGAAAGGATCAGTCCTGCTCGTATCGACAGAGGATGATATCTCCGACACGATCGTGCCGCGCCTGCACGCTGCTGGCGCCGAAACGCAAGCAGTACACCTGTGCCAGGGGACGGAACACGGCAGCGGCCCCTGCAGCCTGGACCTGACGCGCGACATCGAGGCGCTCGAGCAGGCGGCGACCGATCTTGGCGATCTCAAGCTCATTGTCATTGATCCGATCACTGCCTGCCTCGGCAGGGCGAACCAGAACACGGCCAGCGCTGTCCGAGCCGTGATGACCCGTCTTGCGGAGTTCGCGGCTCGGACCGGAGTCGCGGTCGTAGTCATCTCGCACCTGAACAAGAGCGCGTCACGATCGGCCATGACGCGGGCGACTGGCTCGCTCGCATTCGTGGCAGTCGCCCGCGCCGCGTTCCTCGTCACCAAGGATCCCGTCGACTCAGACCGGCGCCTGCTTCTGCCGATCAAGAGCAACCTCAGCGCGGATCGCCAGGGCCTGTCCTTTTGTGTCGAGAGAGTCAGTTTCGGCACGGGGACGGCGCCCCGCCTTGTCTTCGATGATGAGCCTGTCGCCATTACGGCTGACGAGGCCCTGAACGAAACCCGCAGCAAAGAGGCTCGCCCCGCCTTGGACGAGGCCAAGGACTTTCTCCTGGACTACCTCGCCGATAGAGCAATGCCTGCATTGGACGTGCAAGCCGCGGCGCAAGCGAAAGGCATCTCCTCCGCTTCGCTTCGCCGCGCCAGGACGGTCTTGGGTATCATACCGAGAAAATCCGGAATGGCTGGCGAGTGGCGCTGGATGCTGCCGGAGCACCCGAAGGTGCTCACGTCGACCGAAGATGCGCATTCCGATGCGATGAGCACCTTCGAGGCAGATGAGCATCTTCGATTGGGACATGATGCACGCGCATCGCAGAGGAGTGCGGATCAGTATGAGCCATGAGGAAACCCTCGGGAGTGCCGACCAGACTGTCTCGATGGAGTACCAGGACGAGCGGTTAACGCGCTTACCTCCGCAAGCGATGCCGGCGCGTGCGCCGGTTCCGCCGACAGCGTCTGAGCAAGGGCAGCTCCGAGCGGCGACCAAAACGGTTATCACAAAGCCGTTTCCGGTGGGCACTGCCAGCACAGGTTCTTCACCGCCGAGACCCTTGAGGCGCGTTCCGTCGTCCTGAGCCTGCTCAGACAAAGCATTTCTGTCGGAGTCGGTGCTTCGATCAATCCTTGATCTATTCCGAACCCAAAAGACCGTCCTTGAGCCCCTAAAAGGGGGATAGGAGATCTCATGCCTAGACGTCACAACGCGCGGGGACGCAGCACGACGGAACGCTTCGTCTCGCTGCCGCATCACATGCTCCGCTCACGGGCTTGGCGCTCGCTCTCTCCGGTTGCTCGCTCCGTCTTCATTGAACTTGCGGCCATTTACAACGGCAGTAACAATGGCCGCATTGCGCTCTCAGCACGCGACGCCGCAGAGGCTGTCGGTTGCTCGAAAGATACGGCTGCTCGCGCATTTGTTGAGCTCGTTGCAAAAGGCTTCATTGAGTGTTGCTCGCGCGGCCACTTTGACCGCAAGAGCCCGCATGCCAGCGAGTACCGCCTGACGCTGTATCTGTGCGACCGGACGGGCAAGACGGCCACGAAAGCCTTCATGCATTGGCATGCCGACGAGTCCGAAATCTGTAACCGGTCTGATAGGAGGGACAGCCGGTCAGATCTCCGGGACAGTTCAGGGCTCCGCGACAGAGAATTACCATTCACGGTCCGAGGACAGGGACTGTGACGCCCTATTCAAGTCCTCGAGCGGTCTGATCATAGGGACACACATAATCTGCCAGATGGGGGCTGGGGTGGAAGGAACGGAAAAGGACAAATGCTTTGGCGAGAGGTGCAAGTGTCGACTGCACCGCAGGATGAAGAGCATTTTTAGAGCAGAGCAACCGCCGGATAAGCATAAGGAGTGAATAATGATGGACATTAATGAGTTCTCCGCGCGCTATCAGATCAGCCCATCGTGGGCGCGCCGGCTGGTTCGTGCGGGAGAGATCAAAGCTGAAAAGACCAATGGCCGTTACCTCATCGCATCAGAAGAGGCAGAACGCTGGATGACAGAGAATCCGTACCGCATCTGGGTAAGAAACATCAGTCGTCCCGAGCTTCCGGCCGTTGCAGCAAATACGTGTGATATGCTCACTCTAATTTTCTGCTCAAAGAGTTACAATATCCAACACGTTGAAGCACATGGAAATATGCGGTGGCGTGTACAACGGCTTCTCAAGCACGGCATCACGATCGAGCGCGGCTGGCGTCGTGGCACATATCCCTATTACCGTCTCAAGGACGTTGTGGAGATTGAACTTCCAGAAGAGTCCTGGCGCCTAGAGCCTCACCCAGACTACCAAGATTGACGGCAGGGTTCACGGCCTCTCTGACTGGACCTGACGGTGCGAGGTTAACCCAATCGAGCTACGGCGCCGCGACCTGACCAAGAAGAATTTGCGCGATAAGCCCTGTCGATCGCATAGCCTCGAACACAAGCCGGACGCTCGACAGGACCCAAGCCAGATCACCGATGGTTTGCACTAAGGCAGGACGGTAGCACGTGAGATCCCGGTGCGGTGCGACTATTCGTGACGCAATATCCCTTCGAATTCAGGAGCCGGCCAGAGGCCCCGATTTCGAAATGGCTTGGCCAGTCGGCCCTAAAGCATGACTCGGCCCTGCGCTACCGGCAGACGGATCTACAATCTTTCTGGTGCGAGATGCAGATTGATGACGAGGATCCTCCCGAGGGGAGAGCCTGACAGCAATCGGCCGGTATCGCTTGTCGTAGCCAAATTTGTAGCTGGTCCGATAGAGGGGACAGCCGGTCCGACCAGAGGGACAGCTAAGGACTCCACGAAAGAAAATTACCGCCTTCGGTCCGATGACCGGGACCGGGCAGTGTGATTTCAGCCCTCCAGCGGTCCGACGACAGGGACACATATAGTCTACCATGTGAGGGACGAGTGAGACGGCCCCTTGAGAGAATCTAAGCGCCGAGATTTGCAGCTTGTCCTGGTTCCTCGGAAGCCGAGGGTACGATTCATGGAGGGACCCGCCGGGTCCTCGCCTGGTGGAGCTCCCGCTCACAAGAATGTCCGCTTCGACCTGCTAAGCGGTCCCAAACGTAACTTCCGCCTTGTGCCATTACGAGAAGTTCCGGCGTATCAATTTTGCGGAGTCCGTTTGTGGAACAAGGGGGGAGCACCACGGCGTTGACTGCCATTGTTCTCAAGCGCCGGAGCGCCCATGCCCCGCTTTTTCTTCGACATCCATGACAGCGGGGTCTTCGCGCCGGACCGTCAATGACCGGAACTGAAGGACGTTGAGGCTGCCAAGGCTAGGGTCAAGAAAGCCCTGCCCGATCTTTTGAAAGATGAAATGTCAGATGGGGAGCGGCGCGATTTTACCATCGATGTCAAAAACGCGGTGGGACAGATCGTCTGGCGGATCACGCTTTCGCTATCCGTGGAAAGCCTATCGCAAGGCTCCATAGCAATCACTTGACCAGAGCCAAGACTCGCACGTAACCAGCTTTATAGAGTTGAAGCTGAAGTCCGAGATCAAAAAGAAAAGCGCCTTGTCCGGAGACGGCGCTTTGAGTTTACGGATCCGTAGGGGCAAATAAAACAGATCCGATGGATGCACCTGCTCACATAAAGCTCTTCCTGTCTTGGTTATCAGCTCTTTGCAGAGTGCGGCATTTTCGCAGCAATGGCCGACAATAGGGATTTGTACTTATTGCAGACCTCGCACACGATCGATATGCAGGCGTCACCGTAGGGGCAAATACGGGCTCAAGGGTCGCGAACACGGTTACAAGATCGGGCGCGGCCCTTTTTCATGGACGCTCTGGCTCAATCTCATTGGTGCGCGAATACCGCGCGGCTCATCGCCTTTATGGAATAGCGCTGGCGGTGGGTTCGGGTCGGGTGTAGACAAAGGGATCGCCGGTATAAACGCCCCAGGCGCCGACGACTGAGAGATGCGCGCGCTCCCGCCTGTAAGGCCTTGGAACCGCACATGCCTCGTCATTCTCAAACCTGCACCGGCCCCATTGCGGATCTTTATTTACCTCAGCTTGCCTGGGACGTGTTCCATCGAGAGAACATCCAGACGATCGCTCAGCTCAGGGCAGTTGCTGGCCAGCTCGAGCGGCTCGAAGGTTTCGGACCCACAACGGTGCGCGTCATCAGACAAGAACTCGACCGCGTAGCGGCACCTGGAGAGCAATTGTTTCATGACGGACAGCTTTCTGCGTGGGGCGCGTAACTCATTTAGGTAGCGACATGGAATGCCACTAGAAAGGCCAATATAAATAATTCTGCCCTCGAAATAATCGTATACTCACGTCCTCCGCAGGTATATACTTGGATAAAGTTGGGAGTAGGTCATGTTTCAGAAAATAATGTCCCAATTTTCTTTCGAAAACCAAGCGCTCTTTGCAGCAGCCCTGGCTTTTCTGTTCTGTGGGGCCGTGATCTTGGGGGTGATGTAATGCTCTCCCAGGCGCTGATTGCATTCCTCCTGATGGCCGGCATTGTCGCCATCTACACACTGACGATCCGCTACCACGTGTGAGAGAACACCAATCTGGGCAACGGGCCGGCGCAGCCTGTCCGCTGGGCGTCAAACCCACCACTGCCGGCGATGCTAACAACCCAAAGGGTTTATGGGCACCGCGTGCGTCTGGGCAGCCTCATGAAGGGCGGTGTTCGAAGATGAACAAACGCGCCTCAGTCATGCAACGCCGCCTCGCAGCCATCTTCTACGCTGACGTGGCCGGCTATGTGCGCCTCATGAATGCCGATGAGGCTGGAACGTTGTGTCTGCTCGACTCCCATCGGGCCATCATGGATCGCCAGATCATCCAGTACAGAGGCCGCACGGCCAACACCGCAGGCGACAGCATCCTGGCTGAGTTTCCAAGCGTCATAGAGGCGGTTCAATGCGCGCTCGGCGTTCAGGAGAGGATTGCCGCGGCGAGTGAGGAAACGCCCGAGGAGCGGCGGGTCACCTTCCGGATCGGGGTGCATGTCGGAGAGGTCATGGTTCGAGACGGCGACATGTTCGGGGATGGAGTGAACATTGCAGCCCGCATGGAGAAACTGGCGCTGCCAGGATTCGTCTGCCTGTCGGAAGCCGCTCACGCCTACGTGGCCAGGGTGTTGCCGCTGACCTTCGACGACCTGGGGGCACAGCCCGTGAAAAGTCTCGACACCCCCGTACGGGCCTATATCGTCCACGGCTCCGATCATCCACCATTCCAATTCCTGCCTCCGGTTCATCGCCGCAGCGAGTTCAACCTGGGGCGACGCTTTCACGCGATCCTGAACCGTGCGCTGCTGGAGGTTACGCGGCCGGAGGGCCTGACGCTGGTCGAGCCTGCGGTTTTGGCCTCCCTTCACGATGCCCCTGACATCGACGAGCGGCGGCTGGCCGAGCGGATCGGCGCTGACCTTGCAAGCACCCAGCGGATGGTCCGGCACCTTGAGCGCCGCGGCTTCGTCAGCAGGACACGGGGGAAACGCGGCAGCGAGACGCGGTTACTGAGCCTCACCCCGGCGGGGCTCGATCTTTTCGAACGACTCCACCCAGCCATCCTTGCGGTGCGGGATCAGGTCATGGCGTCGCTTTCGGAGCGCGAGCGGGAGACCCTGCAAGATCTCCTGGCCCGCGTGATCAACGCCAACGAACTCAAGGCGAGCCGTCGCTTCAACTGACCCAGGCTCAGGCAAGCGGATGGAGGGTATCAATCCGATTGCTATGAACGCTCGCTCTTGTGTGTTGTGATGGCACGAGCCCTCGGGGAGATATCCCATGGCCTACATCATGCTTCAGTATGACCGTCCAACCGACTCGCATCACTGGAACGACTACAACCAGCATGTCCGGGATTGGATCACGCAGCTTCTGCAAATCCCGGGTGCGGTATCGTTTGTGGCCTATCGCACGTCCGATGGGGCCAGCCCGGACACGATCACCATGCTGGAGTTCCGAACCGTGGAGGACGCGCGCAGGGCGCAAGCATCCGAGCAGTTGCGGAAGGTTTTGGATGGCTTGCGATCCCTCGGCGTGACTGCCAAAGTTCTCCTGGTAGAGCGCTCGCCATTTACCCCTGAGCCAATACCAGCGTGAACGCGAGACCTCGGCATATCGCGTCTCGTTTCGGCGCGGGCTTTGGATCATTCGCGGCCAGGAGTTTGATGCGGCGTGGGAATGTCGCCGTCCCCATAACCCCGTCGGCCGTCGAGTTTGACCTTCGGGGGCGGTTCAGGGCGATCGTCCAGCATCCTCACGGCTTTCCAAACCAAGTTCACCATTTTCTGCGTGGCGGTGAGAGGGCTCTTGCTCATGGTTGGCTCCCTTGCCGACCCCGAGGCCGCGCTGCGGCAATCGCTTTGTCGCCGCTAGCCGGCGGCTGTAGCGTCGAGGACTTCCGCGAACGCGACCGTCAGTACCGGTTGATTGGCTCGGTTGGTAATTTCGACGTGCCAGCCTCGTCGATCCTCGCCATTCTGATCGCCTTCCGCAATCATGTCACGCGCCATGACACTAGCAAAATCCCGCGCAGCCTGAAGGTCAGGGTACCTGTTTCCTTCGGGGTCTTCCATAAGGCTGCTCTCAGTCCGGATGTTGAGATAGTAGAGAGTTGTTTCTGCCTTGAGCCGCGCTGGAAGTGGCTCACTGAAGCGGTGGCCTGATCGGGGCGCACCACCCTCATCATCCCACCTTGTGAGATCCTCGCGCTGGCTTGGCTTTTTCGGATGGCGAGCACGCCGGGGTGGTGATGCCAAGATCGTCGTCGCTTGCATACCAAGCTCGCTCAAGCGCATCGTCCGCCTGCCGAACTCCTCCCGCAACTGGGACTCCCAGACAACTTGGTCATAGGTCTGATCGTCGCTTCGGATCTGATACTGGGGCTCCCGGTTGCCGGCGGGGAGCAAGACAACAATCTCGTACCCGCTGAGCCAAATCCTGGTGCGCGAAGCGTCTTCGGCATAGCTGACATGCTGACCGACGGCGTAGCGATGCGTTCTCATGACAGGATCCTTTCCTGTACTCGGGCGAAGCCGGTGGTCCTGTTGATCTGTCACCGGGACCAGTCGCGCACGTCGGCGAGCAGAACCGAGATGACGGCTTGACTGCGCATCTTTCTGTTCCTCACCTAAAAATCTATCGCTCCTGATAAGTTAATAGTCTTGCCTATTGTAGAACCTGATGAAATACACGGTAATCGCTTGTGTAAAATTTAGATACTTAAATCGTAATTATTTGAATTTTATTTGTTACACCCGATGTAAACAAGCCCATTTGCCCCATATAGAATTGAGATAGACTTATGGCTTTGCGATCTTCGCAATCGGCCAAGGTTGATATCCGAGAGCGATTGCGGAGGTTCCCATGTGTTTGAACAGCCGCTTCATGTTTGATCTCCAGCAATATCAAGCCCGCGACGGTCCGGGACTGACGCTCCACGCGCTGCCGATGATGCAGGCTAGGTGGGATCGGCTCACGATGGTCGAGGTGATCGGGGTCCGAACCACGTCGGAGCTCATCGAAAAGGTTGAAGAGAGCTACGGCCTCTCCCACGAGCAGGCAGCCGGAGATGTCGAGTTCTGGGCCCTGGATAAGCAGCTTTGAGAAGGCTGAAGGGCAGGCAAGCCGTTCTACCCCCTTGTTGGATCAGGATTCGATGTCAGTGCCTTCGAGTCGGGACTGACAATCAGTGGAGAGACGTTGATGGCAAACGAGTTTTACGTCGTCCGACATCAGGGTTCCTGGCGCATCCGGGTCAATGGCAAACACCATGGAGACTATGAATCCCGCCTTTTGGCCATCAACGCCGCAGTGACCGAAGCCCAGGCTGCCGGGCCAGGGGCCAAGGTCTTCAGCACAGGGATTGTCAGTCAGTTTAGCCAGGAGTGGCAGTCGAAAGCTGGTCCCAATTCGCCCTCGCCATGATCATCACGGCACGATCCTACAGGAGACGCGTATGAGTGAGCGGATGGGCCGTCTATGTGACGAGCTCCGGATCAAACTTCACGGGATAGACCGCCGCCTTGGGGCGCTGAAATCGAACGGCGCAGCGACCTTCGACCAATCTCAGGAAGTCCTTGAAAGCCAACTCGACCGCGTCGAGCAGCGCATCTACGACAACCGCGTGACCGTTGAAGCGGCCAATATCCGGGTCAAGACCTGGCTCGCAGAGACAAAGGCTGGCTCTGGTTCAGGCGTGGATCTTTGGACAGAACGCCATAAGCCACATCTGCTGGAAGTCCGCGCCCATGATGCGGAGGAGTATGCTATTGCGGTGTTTGAGCTTGCGGCAGCAGCCGCGGATGAGGCCACTCTGGCGGTCTTGCAGGCGCTCCTCGCGCGCAACGATGCCGATGCGGCGGCTCTGCCGGATGCGGAGGCACGCAGTCCATGAGTTCCCAGTTCTAAGAATACTCCGGCAATCTGTTGGCATCCTACGTGGCTGCGCCGCTGGGCTAATCGAGGTGGAATATCACATCGTCGCTGAGGAACAGGCGGCATGGACGGCTTATCGACTCTTCTAGCAAGGTGGTGCATCTGAAATGTTTATCATCGAATTCTTTCGGGTCCGGAACGCGGACCAGGCCCATGCCGTTCTCGGCCGGGTTGAACATGACACCACCGAGCTGGAGGACGCGAAAGTGAGAGCCCGTTCGCTCTTCGAGACCTTGGACATGCCGCAAAAGCCGGATGCGCTCCGAGTGGTCGATGAGCGTGGTGAAGAGGTGTTTGTCTGGAGCCCAGAGGACCGCAGGACCTGAGCATGCAACTGCCTCTCCTCGCCTATCGTCCGTTTCAACGCGGCTCAACGGGAGAATAGCTATGGCCAATGTTCACTACAGGATTGTCGAGCACGAGGGTGGGTGGGCCTACAAACTCGAAGATGTATTCTCGGAGCGCTACGCCACCCATGACGAAGCCCGCGAGGCTGCGGAGCGGGCGGCCGCTGAACAGAGGCTGCCGGGCGTGACTGAAGACATCGAGTACCAGGACGAAGCCGGAGACTGGCACGAAGAGATGTCTCTGGGAAAGGATCGGCCCGAGACAGACGTGACTGGGTGAGCGGTTGGCCGTCGGTCTTGTCATGGCTGCTTGAGACAAGATGTACTTTGCTTTCTACAGGTCAACAAGGCTGCGTCGGAAGGCCCCGAGCAGAACTCATTTCTCACCGGTAATTAATGAGTCCTCTCCCTAACCAAGCTCCATGAGCACTGAATGGGGAATGCGGGAATCGCGTTGCCGGTTCTCAGAGCCGCAGATGCCTCCCGCCGCCGCGATTGCTCTGCACATCGGCCATTCAACTCGGATCGGCCAAGGTCTGCTCAGGGTCAAACTGAGCCGCCGGGTGCTCATGAGCAATCGACCGAAATTGGCGCCCGACATCACCTGCATAGACCCGTATTGGGGTCAGACCAACCTCGGTTCCTGTGGGGAGGCCCCGTCGAAAGGCTCCCTCGCTGATAAGCGGTCTATGAAACGACGGTACCCAGGCCAACAAAGATTTGTACGATTTCGAACAATTCTCCTCCTGAGCCGTTGAGTTCTACCATCGACATGGATGACCTGGGCGTCGGTGACTGAGAGATCCGTGTGCTCCCGCCTACAGGGACAAGGAGCGCCTAGTGCCCCGCTATTTTTTCCACGTCATCGACGGGCGTAACATCATCGACAATGACGGGACGGTGCTTCCCGGCCTGACAGAAGCCCGCGCCGAGGCAATCCGGACGGCCGGTTCCATCCTGCGCGATGAGGGCGACCAGTTCTGGAACGGCACCGAGTGGCAGATGAACGTCACCGATGCATCAGGACAGTCTGTGCTCAAGCTCCGCTTCTCGGCCGACGATCAAGGCATTGCGCCTGACGAAAATTGGAAGTTCTGAACTGACGTTTAGCTCGTTCTCGGCAGACCGACAGAGCTCTTTCGGGCCCTAACCACTCTGAGATCGTCTTCCTCGAGCCGCGTTATCTGGATGAAGTGGTAGCGTCGCTATGGCCAAGCCTCCCAACGCCAGTCATCGTACGAACTGGCTTCTCGCCGCTCTGGAGCCCGAGGATGTTGCGCTCCTTGAGCCCCACCTTGAAACGGTCCATCTGACACAGGGCCAAGTGCTCTATGACACAGGCGGCACTATCAGCCACGCCTACTTCCCCGACGACGCCATCGTGTCGCTCGTGAATGTCATGGAGGATGGCGGCACGGTTGAGGTGGGAGTGTTTGGGTGCGAGGGCCTGCTGAGCGCACTGGTCACTCGCGAGGCCTTCGGACGCTATGTCGTGCAGTTGGCGGGTGCGGCCTCGCGGATCTCATGCGAGCGTCTGGACGAGATGAGGAACGCTCGCCCCAACCTGCGACACCTGCTCATGCGTTACGGCGAGGTTCTGCTCGCCCAGGCCCTTCAGAACGTCTCCTGCAACGCGGTTCATCCGGTTGAATCCCGTTGCTGCCGTTGGATCCTCAGCATGCGCGACCGGGCGGATCAGGATACCTTGCCGCTCACGCATGAGTTTCTGGCTGAAATGCTGGCGGTGCAGCGCTCCAGCGTGAGCATGGTGACCCGCACGCTTCAGACGGCGGGGCTGATCCGGCAGTCCAGAGGCAGCATCACGGTGCTCAACCGGGCTGGCCTCGAAAAGACAGCCTGCGAATGCTACGGCAAGGTCCGACTGATCTATCAGCGCCTGCTCCCAGACGGGGCGCGATAGCAAAGTAACTGTGGCTGTCCCGAGTTTCTTGCAAGAGAGCCTCTGGCACGGGACATTGACTGTCTGATTTCGTATAGCAACAATGAAATCGGTTCGGAGTTGATGGATCGTCCAAAGGAGGCATTTGGCGATGCCCCGGTACTTTCTGCACCTGAAGCACGCTGATCAGTCTGTGATTGAAGACTGGGAGGGTTCGGAATTGGCCAGCCTCGAGGCGGCCCAGGAGGAGGCCATGCGGGGCATTCGGTGTCTGGTGGCCAACGCGATCAAGTTCGGTCGTGACATCGCCGTAGAGGCCATCGTGGTCACGGATCACCAGGGCCGCCACCTGCATTCAGTGTCTGTGAAAGAGGCGCTCCCAGAGCGCGTCTTATATCCGCTAAGCGACGCGGATTTCGCCTAAGGTCCCTTGATGGGATAGTGCTGGCCGTGGGTTTAGGGTGGGCGTACAATCAGCCATCGCCGGCATGAGAGACCAGGCACCGACGGCTGAGAGATGCGTGCGCTCCCGCCTGTAAGGCTAGGATCAGCACATGCCCCGTCATTTCGAACCCTACGCAGGACCCATCGAGGGTCTTTATTTGCCCCAGCTTGCCTGGGACGTGTTCCTTCGAGAGAACATCCAGACAATCACTCAGCTCAGGGCTGTCGCCAGTCAGCTTGAGCAGTTCGAAGGCTTCGGCCCTATAACAGTGCGCGTCATCCGACAAGAGCTCGACCGTGTAGCGGCATCGGGAGAGCAAACATTGGACGACGGACAGCTTTCTGGGTGGGGTGCGTAAGGCTGAGACGACTGTTGCGGAAATCCGGACCGAGCAGAGGGGGCGAAGCTGCCTGACGCCTCTGGCCAGGCGCTAACGCCCTTTCGGGCCTTCCAGTCGAGCTTACCGATTATCAGGCAATGGAGGGGCTTCGAGCGGCTACTTGACCGCCTCTGAGAATGGCAGCGTCAGCACAACCGCGCCAACCTCGTCCGTCACCTCAAACGAGCATCGGAGCCAGTCGGGAATCGCTTTCAGGCGCGCACTCCTCATCAGGTCACGGGCGGTGTCCACGACGTGCTGCCGCAGGTCGTCGGGATCGGTGAGTTCATCGCCCTCATCGTCCCGAGCAAAGCCATCCTCGGATGCCGGATACCGGAGGTGGAGGAAGTAACGCGGCATCTCACGCCTCCGTCTTCATCAGGCGCGAGTACTCCGTTTCCGAGAGACCATAGGCTTCATCGGCCAGTTCCTCCAGCTTCTCCCGGTCAAGCACGGTGATCAATCCCCGTTTCGCCCTGATAACCCGCATGCCTTCGAGCACATGGAGCGCCACCGTCACGCCGGGTCGGCGCACGCCGAGCATCATGGCAATGAACTCATGGGTGAGCGGGATGTCATCGCCGTCGACCCGGTCGTGGCACATCAGAAGCCAACGGGCCAGCCGGGCTTCGATGTCACTGTTGGCGTTGGCAAAGGCCGTCTCGGAGGCCTGAACATGGGACGCCTGCACATAGCGCAGAAGATGGCGGTGCAGAGACCGGCTCTGAGCCATAGCCTGCTCCAAATCATGCGCTGCGATGCGCCAGCCGTGCCCCGGGATCTGCATGAAGTGCTCGTAAGGCGTCTGGTCGATCCCGAGCACAATCGGCAAGCCGATCATGCCCTCCTGCCCGATCACCCCGACCTCGATCTTGCCGCCGGAGCTGTTGTTGGTCACCGACGACATGCCCTGCTCGGGGAAGTAGGCGTGTTCGATGGGCATATTGGGCTCGATCAGAACCTGTCGCAGGGCGAGTGACACTGGCTCCAGATGAGGCTGGAGGCGCGCGAGGTCGTCTGCGGAAAGGGAGGCGAGAAGCCGGTTGCCGATGGGAACCTGCTGAAGCTGCATGGTGTCCTCCCATGTTGGGGCGGGAGAACACGTTCCTCTCAGTCGCTTGCGCCCTGGTTAAACCATGCAAGCGATGGAAGCACTCTACTCCTTCGGGACGGTGAAGGACAGGCCTTTCGCGTTGAGAACGCCGCGTCCCGGAGCTGCATTGTACGATTTCGTACAATTACCCATTCTGCGGCTGCTGGTGGGGAGACGCCGCTCGACGTGCGCTGCCATGCACGGGGAGACATCGTCATGACGACCATGTTCAGCTATCAACCTGTCCCGTTTGCTAAGGGAACGCCCGACCGGGAGAGGCTTCTGCTGTTTTGGGGTGCCGATCTCCTGGCTGGGCTCGTTCGCCCTTCGCCCGAAACGCATGACGACCAGGGAGGCGTCTGGTTCTCAAAGCCGAGTTCGCCGCCTGTGCGGACAGGAGGCCCCCTGTTGCCGCGGAGCCCCGGTTCGCTGAGAAAATATCCAAAGCGCTTGGCCGGACCCGCGCAGACCGAGGATCTGAGGCCGCTGGAATATACGCGGACACTCCCCCATAAGACGTTTGACTGAGACCGTCTTGGGACTTGGCAGGTGATGGATCGGCCCATCAACGCTCGCGGAACCGGATTATGGCGCGGAGGCGACCATCTCCCTCAGGTGGCCCAGAACCAAGCTCTCCTCATAAGGCTTCGCGACGAAGCGGCCGCCCTCCGGGAGTTCCGCCGCGCTCGGCCGGATCCCGCCTGAGACAACCAGGACAAGGACCTCAGGCCAACGCTGGTGGGCGCAACTGATCAGATCAAGCCCGTTCAGGGACCCTGGCATCTGGATGTCGGTGAAGATCACCCGCACGTCGTCTCGCACTTCGAGCCAGGTCAAGGCCTCTTCGGCATTGCCGGTTTCAATCACCTCAAAGCCGGCTTCCTCCAGCACGTCGGACACGAAGAAGCGCAGTAGCGGCTCATCCTCCACCAGGAGAATGACAGGACGGCCATTGGGGCGCTGATTGCTCATTGTACGGGAACGTACAATTTCGCTCCTGGTTGCAGCGCCTCCTCTAAAGAGTAAACAGACATTTTGTACGGAACCGTACAAATCACCAGCCGTTGACGACAAAAGCCGGCGCCACCCGATGCCCCGGAACAGCCAGGGGCACGCTGATGACCGAGCAGGACATCCTCAGCAGGCCGGAGATGGTGTGAAGCCCAATGGCTCCCTTACCAGAGCCTAACGCCAGTCCGGCTCAACAGAGCACCAATCCCGTGCAGCGCCGGTTGCAGCCAGACGCGGAGCTGTAGGCGTCGCCTGTTTCCAAGCCCATGCGGTCGCTGGTCGACGACTGGCCCATGGCCGTTCAGCCGACACCCCCGCAATCTGTGAGCTACCGAAGACGGCTGGAACGAGATCTGAAGGCAGGGAGCGACCCGATGCGACGAAGCTTGGCGAGTGTCATTGCGACAGATAAAGAAGATGACCATCTTCTGGGTGAGTTGCAGCATACCTTGGCCGAACTGGCCGACGTGGAGCTGCGTCATAAGGTCGAACGCGAGAAGATCCAGGCTTGGCCTGGGTCCTTGGCGGATCAGGAGCGCCGGTTCGCCGAGTGCGACCGGCGGTGCCGGTTGGCCCGTGAGCCCTTCCACCACCACTTGGCCAAGCTTCAGCGGCAGATCCTGTTACAGGCATCGCTAGGGCGTTGATCCCGGGCGGATTCTGCCTCTTGCCGCTGGCCCCTCATGAACATCTTTTCCATCTGACTTGAAGGACGCTGTTCCCTGCGCCACCTTCGCTGTGGTCAGGGTTCAACACTGGCGTAGCCGGCTCGGCTGCGCTTTCCGATTTACTGCGGTTCTATGTCTAAGTTCTCCCAATGCTCTGTTCGCAATCGGCTCCTGGCAGCTCTTCCGGCTGACGATTTCGCCCGGATCCGGAACCATCTTGATCCCGTCACCCTGAACCGGAGCGACGTGATCGTTGAGGCCAATGCACCCATTGAGCATGTCTACTTCCTCGAGGCCGGTGTGACCTCCATTGTCACCCGCACGGTTCGCGGGCGTCGGATTGAGATCGGACTGGTCGGACGGGACGGCTTCGCCGGGGTGCCGGTCCTCCTGGGCGCCGACCGGACGCCGCATGAGACCTTCATGCAGGTGGGCGGCTCGGCCCTGCGCATGCGGGCTGAGGCCTTCCATCAGGCCTTGGAGCAGAGCCCTGCTCTACAGAAGCTTCTGTTGCGCTTCGTCCAGGTATTCCACCTTCAGACGGCTCAGACCGCCGCCTGCAACGGGTCTCAGAAGGTAAGCCGGCGATTGGCCCGTTGGCTGCTGATGTGCCACGACCGGCTGGACGGGGATGAACTGCCCCTGACGCATGAGTTCATTGCCGTCATGCTCGCCGTGCGCCGGCCCGGGGTGACAGAGGCCCTTCAGGAGCTCGAGACAGCGGACATCATCCGGACCGAGCGCCGCAACATTGTCGTGCTCGATCGGCGCAAGCTCGAAGAGACCGCCGGAGATGCGTATGGCGTTCCGGAAGCCGAGTACGAACGTCTGATCGGCCCATTCCGCTAGCGCTCACGAGGGTGCGTAAGGCCGATGTCGGATTTGCCGTGGGTCTGCTGTCTCACCCAAGCAGCGACCTCCTCATGGCTCAGGAACAGCAGCCCTGTGTCCTGGCGGTAGCCGAACCCTGCTTCAGGTGCCAGCGGCCTCTCTGCCCTTGATCATGGATTGCACCGTCAACCCGGGACAACACGGCCACGAGCTGCCTATCGAACAGGACCAGCAGTTCCTGCGTGCCATGGCCGTCGATCAGGATCGGAAGAATTTGAAAAGAAATGCTTTGGGTCACAACGCCCTCGTTGGTTGGGGCGTGAGCGCATGGTCCAGCGGCGGACACCCTAAGAGGAGCTGCCTTTGTACGGTATCGGACGGTTCTCACTTTGGCAGCGTAGCGGCCTCAACGTTTAGCCGGATCAGGATTACAGATAGAGGTGAGTCCGGATCGAATGTACAGTTCCGACCTGATGCTCTTGGACTGTGCCCCATGAACCTTGCTTACGAACCGCACCCTCTGATCCGCAGGCTGGAGAGCATCACCGATCTATCCCAGTCGGAAAAGGACGCTCTTCTCCATCTGCCCTTGATGCTCCGCGAGTTTGCTGCCGATCAGGTGATTGTGCGCGAGGGTGATCACCCGTCCGAGTCCTGCCTCGTCATCAGCGGCATGGCATTTCGCTTCAAGATGACCGAAGACGGCAAGCGACAGATCATGTCCTTCCATATCGCCGGCGAGATCCCGGACCTCCAGAGCCTTCATCTGCGAACGATGGACCATGGACTGAGTACGCTTACTCCCTGCAAGCTTGCCTTCATTTCCCATCGGAGCCTACGTAGTCTGTTCCAGCAGCACCCGCGCCTCTCCGAGGTGTTCTGGCGCGAAACGCTGATCGACGCGGCGATCTTCCGCGAATGGGTGGTCAATGTCGGGCGACGTCCGGCGCCGGCCCGAATGGCGCATCTACTATGCGAGCTCTTCCTGCGCCACAAAGCTGTTGGGCTGGTGACGGACCACGCATTCGAGTTTCCAATCACCCAGAGCGAAATGGCCGACGCCCTGGGGCTCTCGAACGTCCATGTGAACCGCACGCTGCAAGAGCTGCGGGCACGAGGGCTGATTGGCGAGCAGGGGCACCTCTTGAAAATCCTGGACTGGGAGGGGCTCAAGCAAGCGGGCGAGTTCGATCCTACCTACCTGCACCAGGAACCCGGCGATGAAGCCGCCTAAGGCTCGCCTGCCCTTACTTGGTCATGGAGGCGGTCACTCAATCTCGCGTGGATCTCGCCTGGAATGGCTGCCACCTGACACTTCAGGATTCGGGATGAGACGCTCATACTCTGCTTCCGGCACGCCGTAGCTGTCGCCAGCCGTCTCCTCCAACCGCTCGCGGTCAAGGATGGTGATGTGAGAGCGCCGCGCCCTGATCATGCCGGTCCCTTCCAGCAGATGGATCGCTTCGGTGACGCCAGGGCGGCGGACCGCCAGCATGAGGGACAGAAACTCATGCGTGAGCGCCAACTCGTTGCCGTCGACACGGTCGTGGCACATGAGAAGCCAGCGGGCGAGCCGCTCGCTCAAGACGCTGTCGCCGTTCGACATTGCGGTGGCGGCGGTCTGCACCGTCACCACATAGATGTAGCGCAAGAGTAGATCATGCAGGGTCCGGCTCGCCTCCAGAGCCCGGATCAAGTGCGGGGTGGCAATGCGGTAGCCTCCTCCCTCCATCTGGAAGAAGCTCTGGTGAGGCGTGCGGTCAACGCCCAGGACAATGGACGGGCCAACGAGCCCTTCCCAGCCGACAATGGCGATCTCAACCGGACGGTGGTCTGAGTTGAGAGCCACCACCGAGGCTACCCCGCTCTCGGCAAAGTAGACGTACTCGATGGGCTGGTTGGGCTCGATCAGGACCTTGCCCTTGGGCAGCGCAACTGGTTCCAGGTACGGCCCGACCAGCGCAAAGTCCTCTGGGGCCAAGGCCCGGAGCAGTTGATTGCGCAGGGAGGACTGATCGGGTTGAACCACGGCTGCCACACAGGAACGGGGCGGAAGGTCATTGGTCCCTCGGCTGCTATTGCCCCACTGATCGGTCAAGCAGTTGAGAATGCCCTAAGCGGGGATAGGGAGTGCAGTCACGCGAATAAGCGCCTCTGGCGCCGCTCTGTACGGTTTCATACGATGGCCGCTGAAGGTCCGGAACGGGTCAGGAGCCGAGATTCCCTGCGCTTCTGGAACGTCCGCTTTTCAGATCCTAAGCCGACCTTCGATGCGCTTATGCCTCGTGCCGGCCACGCGACTTCCGTTGGTAGATTGGCCGAGGCAAGTTTCACCGCAGTCCAATGATGAGGCTTGCCAATGCCATAACTCTCAGCCTCAGAATTGGCCGGGCCTACTGGATCTCATCTGCTATCCTGCCACGATTATGGGCACGAAGTGCGTTTAGCCTCCACCGTTCAAGAGCGGGAGGAGTGCGGAGGAGTGCGATTTCTGCGGGCATCTTCGCGATCTGATCAGGCGTCGGATCCTCGAAGTAGAGGGCATACTTGATATCGCCGAGATCGCCCAGCTTGCCAGACCATCATACGTCATCGCTCATGCTCGCCTTACCATGGCAGAACGATTCAGCAGGTCGCGCTGGCCTTGCCTTCAGCAATGTCCTGCTTGGTCACGCCGCAGGCCTCGCAGGTGTTCGTGTGCCAATTCCAGCGATGGCCGGCTATGCCACCTCTCCGTCAATCGTTGGCGGCTGCGAGGGCGGCTGCGGCGATGGCGTCGAGACACCGGCCATGCCCCCAAGGCCTGCGCTGTTGGCGAGCTGGGCGATCTTTGAGCCCATCTGAGCCAGGGAATCGGTCAGCTCACGACGGCGGCGCAGTTCGGCCTCGTCGACCCTGTTGCCTTCGGCTTGCGTCCTGTAGTCGAAGCCATGGGCGCGGCGCTCACCTTCCTGGGCCGTCATCATCGAGCGGGCATCGGCCTCGAAGATCGCCATCAGCTTGTGCGCCAGCGTGATGCGCTTGGTCAGGGACAGCGCCTCGGCCTTCTCGATCATGTCGCCGTTCTCGTCCAGGACGTCCCGATTGGAGACGAACCGCATCGGCTCGCCGCGCAGCATGCGGAAGGCGTCCTGGCGCAGCTCGTAGATGTCGCTCCACTGCCCCTGATGCTGCAGGATCAGGGTTGCCCGGTCGCATGCGACATGCACGACTCTCGCGTTTTCGGTTGCAGTGCGAGGATCGCCCTCGGCCTTCCCGCGCCTGACGACAGTCAGCGCCTCGCGGATGATCGGATTTTTGACCCATCCATAACGCCTGGCGGCATTGTCGATAGCCTTGCGGGAAACATTGTATTTCAGGGACAGTGAAGAGACGGAAGAGCCCGCAGACCATTCCTCGCCGAGCTTCTGCCATTGCTCCGCTGTGAATTTCGCCTTTGCCATTGCGTATACCGCTCAGTCTTTGCGATCGACATTCCCAGGTCGCAGGTGCGCATATCTACTGCGACGTGCGACTGGAGCGGAAGAGACAAATTCTGCCATGGGGCGCATTATTAACTTGAGGATCAAATGGCAGCGAGGGATTCGAACTCCCGATACGGTTGCTCATTCTCCGAGCGAGACGGTATCCGCAAACGCTATTGTCAATAATACTCACGAATGTAACCGTACGCTTTTTCGAACAGGTCCGCATCCTGATGCATCTTATAGCGGAAAAGCGTATGGCGCAGCGCCTTCTTGACCTCGCGCTCGCCGGCATGCGTGGTCTGCCAGCCATCAAACCTCACCGCGCGCACGATCTCGTCGATGTCGTCCACCACCCGCTTCACCATCACAGGCGTATCGCCGTTCCGAGCCTCCTCGAAAAGTGCAGTCAACGCCGCTTTGCCGCGGTCGATGTCTTCTTCCTCTGGTGTTTCGCGTTCGGTCTTCACCACGTCCTTTGCCAGTGCCAGAAGCTCTTTCAGGAAGTCGATTGATAGCAGCAAGCCCTGCTGATGCCGGTTCTTCAGGTCCTCTAAGCGCTCGCCTAATGCTTTGAACTTCGGATTTCCCGCGTGTTTCCGCAGGCGGCCCGCCAGCTTGACGGAGATTTCCTTGGCCTTCTTTTCCGGGTCTGGGTTGACGAGGACTGCTTCGAGCAGATCGGCATCAAGCACCAACGTGTCGAGGTCGTCACGGACTGCGTCGACATGGACGTTCTCGTGGATCAGTTCGATGGTCTTGGCGCCCAGCCGGTGCCAAAGCAGCCGACCTGTGCCGCTGGAGGGTTTCAAGGACTCATAGACCTGCGCCAGCCAGCGATAATCGGTCTCGTACTGCGTCAACACCGGATCAGGCGACAGCGCCTCCCAGATCCGGGCCAGCACGCTGAAATCGGCCGCGAAGGCGTCGCGTAGGTCGTTGTTCGGAATGCACTCCTGCGCGGCGATCAGCCCTTCGTACCCGGTCAAGCTGCGGTCCACGCCCGCGAAATAGGCGAGGCACTTCTGCAAAGCGGTCGGGAGGGCGTTGATCAGCTCGGCAATGTTCGACACCGCCTTCTGCACGCCCTCCTCATCGAACTTCAGCGCCTGCGCGACATCGTCGAAGATGCCGAGGTAGTCAACGATCAAACCATGCGTCTTCTGTTCGCCATAGGGGCGGTTCGTCCGGCAGATGGCCTGCAGCAGCGTGTGGTCGCGCAGCGGCTTGTCGAGGTACATTGTCTGCAGGATCGGCGCGTCGAAGCCAGTCAACAGCTTGGACGTGACGATGATGATCTTCAACGGGTCCTTGGGATCGCGGAAGCGGTCGAGGAGCTTTTCCTCAGCATCCCGGTCGCGCTTGTAGGGCGCGTACTCCGGCTCGCCGCTGTTTACCGAGATCACAATATCCGATACTTCGGGAGGCAGGTGCCGATCGAACTCTTGCTTATAAAGCAGGCAGCTCTCGCGGTCGAAGGTCACCACCTGCGCGCCGAAGCCGTTCGGGGCAACCTTCTCTTGGAAATGCTTGGCGATGTCGCTGCAGATGGCGCGGACGCGCGCGGGTGCCTTAACAAGGATCGACATCTTGGCCGCGGCTTTGCCCAGCCGATCCTTGTCCTCGTCGGTCAGGCCCTGCGTCAGTTCGGCATACGCTTCCGCGATGGCCTTCTGGTCAATGTGCAGGTCCACCAGACGCGGCTCGAAATGCAGTTCTTTTGTAGCGCCGTCGCGGATCGAGTCGTTCAGGCCGTAGCGGCTCATGTAGCCGCCCTCGTCCGTGTCGGCGCCGAAGGCGTAGAAGGTGTTCTTGTCGGCACGGTTGATCGGTGTGCCGGTCAGGCCGAACAGGAACGCGTTCGGCAGCGCCTCCCGCATCTTGCGGCCCAGATCGCCTTCCTGCGTGCGGTGCGCTTCGTCCACCAGCACGATGATGTTGTCGCGGTCGTTCAGCACCCCGTCGGCCTCGGCGAACTTGTGAATCGTGGTGATCACCACCTTGCGCGCGTCCTTGCCCAGGAGGTCAGCCAGTTCCTTGCGGCTTTCCGTGCGCACCATGTTGGGCATGTCGGCGGCGTAGAAGGTGCCGGAGATCTGGCTGTCGAGGTCGATCCGGTCGACCACGATCAGCACCGTGGGGTTCTTCAGCGCCGGGTGCAGCCGCAGCTTGCGCGCGGCGAACAGCATCAGAAGGGACTTGCCCGACCCCTGGAAATGCCAGATCAGCCCCTTGCGCGGCTGGCCCGCCACCACGCGCGCCACGATCTTATTGACGCCGTCCACCTGCTGATAGCGGGCAATGATTTTGATGCGATGCTTGCCTTTCTGCGTCGCGAAGGCCGTGAAGCTGCCGAGCAGGTCGACCACCATCGCCGGTCGCAGCATCGAGGCGGCCGCCTTTTCCACCGCACCGAGCCCCTGCGGCCCGTCGCCATCGCGCCAGGGGCCCCACATGTCGACTGGCATCCGGACCGAGCCGTAGCGAAACTCTTTGCCCTCGGTGGCCACTGAAAAGACGTTGGGAACGAACAGCTCTGGCACATTCCTCTCATAGTCGTCGTGCACCTGCAGCGCGGCGTCAAGCCAACTCTGACTGGACCGTACCGGCGTCTTAGCCTCGATCAGGACCAGCGGAATGCCGTTGACCAGCAGAACCAGATCGGCCCGCTTCTCGGTTTTCCCGGCTCGAATTGTGAACTGCTGGGTGACGGCGAAGCTGTTCTTCTCGATACCCTCGAAGTCGATTAGGCGGATGGTGACGTGTTCACCGTTCGCCCCGAAGGGCATGGAGCGTTCGCCCAGCAGCCACGCCGCAAATTCCTCGTTCGCCTTCACAAGCCCGTCCGACCGCGCACCCATGACGATGGCGCGCAGGCGGTAGAGGACGTCATCGGCCCAGCCGGGGCTCGCGGCGATCTCGGGGTTCAGGCGGATCAGGGCGTCGCGCAGATAGGGTTCGACCAGCACCTCCTGCGGCTGGCGGGGAAGGTCGGCAGGGGCGACAAAGTGCCAGCCGAGGCCAGCGATCTTGCCTCCCATGCGGGCGAAACCTGGCGAGAGGTGCGACGGGCGGGTCGAGGCGGGGCCAGCGAGAAGGTCGCGCAGATGGGCTTCGACAGTATTGGACTCGTTGAATTTCATTTCCAGCACGCCCCCAACACCTTGTCAGAAATCTTCCGATAGACGTCTTGGAAGCTATCGCGCCGTCTTTCTGCTAAGATGCGCTGGCTTTCGAGCGCGGCTATCTCGGCAACAATTTCCTTTTGTTCGTCGATGCACGGAACCCAGATCGGGAAATCAGATACCAGCTTCGTGTTCAATGCCTGTTGGTTTGTGCCGTGGCTCCAGTGGCGAAGCGGCTCGTAGCAGGACTCGAGCTGATAAAAGAGGAACTCCGGAACAACGGATTCACCCGGTGAGACCGCGGCAAAATTCTGGTTGATCGTCGCGTCAATCCTCAGCAGTGCTACCTTTCCTCGCGTCGTTCCTTCGCCGATCATCGCCACAAGGATCGAGCCAGCCGGGATCATTCGTAGAGAGGATTTTCGCAAGGCGAGGTCAGTTATGCACTCATCGGCGGATTCAATGTAACGTTCATTAACCTTTCCCGTCGGCAGCCACGGGACATTGCCTTTCCAGAAGTCCGGGTTCTTACGACTGGGCGTCGTTCCATTTCGGACTGTTGCAACCTCGCCAATGCGCGTTCTTGCGCTCTCTTCCCGCTGTTCAATGAACAGACTCTTGCAAAGCGAACGCATTGCCATCGCCGCAGAATCAGCGACACTCCTGAGGCCATCCTGAACCTCATTCGCCGCCACAAGCGCCTCCAACAGGCGCGCCTGCTCCTGAATGGGCGGTAGGAGGAACTTGAAGCTGGCAAGGCTGGTCCAGTTGGTGCGCGGCGACAGCGACCCTGCCGAGGTGCCGACAGCATGATCAAAGAAGGCGTCTGTCTGGCATAGGAACGGCAGTAACTCAGGGATTAGCCGGTCATTCGCGGGCTCCAGCACATAAATGTCCCCTGAACAGACCCCTTCGAAATCCGCCACCGCCACCTTGCGCTGATAGGCGCGGCGCTTGCCGAACAAAACCTGCCCCTGCTTGAACAGAGTCGTGAAAGTCGTGCCATCGGCCACATCACCCCAGCGGCGGATGCGCAGATCGCCCGGCTCGATATGCTCCAGCCCGACAACACGTTCGATGCCGGCTGCCTCCGGGTCGGCCACGCGCGCTTTCGACAGGCGCACCACGTCGCCAAACGCCACACGCGACCACCCCGCCCTGGATATCGGTCGTTCAAGCATCGGCGTCCTCCACGGGCATCAGGCCATCGAGCATGTCCACCAGAGCATCCATGCCCGACCAGAAGTCGCGTCCTTCCTCGTCAAACTTCGTCCAGGTTGCCGCCAGCGTCGCGTCCCCGCCCGCCAGTGCCACCTTAGGTCGCTTCACATAGCGCGCAATCGACAGGTTGCCGTCAGCCGCCAGCACATCGGCCACCCGCGCCACCGCGGCAAATCCCGGCTCATCCGTAAAGGCGCGATAGGCCGACAGGATCCGCGCCTGATGCTCAGGGCGCAGGAAGCTCTGCGCCCGTTCGCGGGCGATCTCGGCCAGCGCATCGATGAATAGGATGCGCTCGGCCCGCGCCGCGGGTTTCCGCGACCGGCAGATCACTACGCAAGCTTCCATCGGGGAGTTGTAGAATAGCCCTGGACCGAGCCCCAGCACGCATTCCAGCAGATCGGCCTCAACCAGCTTGCGCCGCATCTCGGCCTCTTCGTTGCGGAACAGCACGCCATGTGGGAACAGGATCGCGCAACGCCCGGTCTTCGGGTCCATCGACGACAGGATATGCTGGAAGAAAGCGTAATCCGCCCGACCCTGCGGCGGGGTACCCAGGAAGTTGCGGCCCCACGGATCCTTCTCCCATGCGCCGCGGTTCCATTTCTTGATGGAATAGGGAGGATTGGCGAGGATCACGTCGAAGGTGCGCAGCCGGTCACCCTTCACGAAGGCGGGCGTGGCCAAGGTGTTGCCACTGGCAATGTGGAAATCGTCCACGCCATGGATGACCAGGTTCATCCGCGCGATGGCTGCGGTGATGGTGATCAACTCCTGTCCATAAAGGCCGGTGGTGCGCGTGTCGCCGCCGCGCCGCTTCACCTCGGCCAAGCAGGAAACCAGCATGCCGCCGGTGCCGCAGGTCGGATCATAGATACTCTCGCCCGGTTGGGGTTCCAGCATCTGCGTCATTAGGTGGACGAGTGTGCGGTTGGTGTAGAACTCTTGCGCAGTGTGGCCGCTGTCGTCGGCGAACTTCTTAATGAGGTATTCGTAGCCGTTCCCAAGCTCGTCCTCAGGCACGGCGGCAAGGGTGAGGTCGTGCTTGGAGAAATGCTCGATCAGATTCTTCAGCGTGCTGTCGGGCATCTGGGCCTTGTCGGTCCAGTTCGCATTGCCGAATACGCCCTGAAGGCGTTTTGGGTTCGCCGCCTCAATGGCAAGGAATGCCGAAAGCAGCGCCCGACCGACATCGCGCGGCGCGGCGCGCACGTCGTTCCAGTGCGCGCCTTCGGGGATTACGAAGCGGTCATTTGCCGTAGCGGTGGCATAGCCTTCGTCGCCCGTTTCATCGAGCGCCTGTTGGTAGTCTTCGTCCCACACATTGGACAGGCGCTTGAAGAACATCAGCGGGAAGATGTACTGCTTGTAGTCGCTGGCATCAATGAGTCCGCGCAGCAGGGTGGCCGCGCCCCAGAGATAGTTTTCAAGTTCGCGTTGTGTCAGCCTGCTCATTGCAGCCACCCCCCTTCGACCAGCACCTTGCGCAGGTGATCCTCGGCCGCTCGGGCATCTGCCAGCGCGGTCTTGAACGCTTCCACGGCCTCGGGCAGCGGCGGGATGTCCTGCCCGATGGGCGGCAGGACGTAGCGCGAGATGTTCAGCGTCCAGCCTTCCTTCTTAATCTCGTCCAGCGTGGCGACCTTGGCGCGATCCTCGACATCCTCGAAGGCGCGATACCACGCGACGATCTGGTCACTGTGCTCCTGTTCGAGGAAGTTCTGCGCCCGACCTTTGCGGAACAGGCTGGAGGCGTCGATGATCAGGACCTTGTCCTTGCGGGCTTCGGGCTTCTTGCGGCGCAGCACCATCACGCAGCCTGCCAGCTGCGTGCCGTAGAACAGGTTCGGTGCGAGGCCGATAACTGCCTCGACCATATCCTTTTCTAGCAGGGCCTGCCGGATCGCCCCCTCGGCCGACTTCCGGAACAGCGCACCCTGCGGCAGGACAACCGCCATGCGGCTGTTTCCGGTAGACCCCATTGAGGCGATCATGTGCTGGACGAAGGCGTAGTCGCCGTAGTTCTCGGGCGGGAGGCCGTATTGAGCGCGGCCCCATGGATCTGCCTCCCAGAGATCGCGTCCCCATTCCTTGAGCGAGAAAGGCGGATTCGCGATCACGCAATCAAAGGTGGCGAGGCCGCCTGTGCTGGAATCCGTAAAGGCCGGGTTGCGCAGGGTGTCCTCACGGGCAACCTGGAAATCCTCAATCCCGTGTAGGACGAGGTTCATCCGCGCGATTGCGGCCGTCGTTAGGTTTTTCTCTTGACCATAGATCTTGCCGTAGAAGGTTCGCGGATCGCCGCCCCTGCGGACAACGTGCTCGATCGCTCCAAGCAGCATGCCACCTGTGCCGCAGGCTGGATCGTAAATACTCTCGCTTTCCTGGGGGTCGAGGATCTCGACCATCATCCGCACTACACTGCGCGGGGTATAAAACTCACCTGCCTTATTTCGGCGTGTCACGTCGGCGAACTTGCCGACCAGATACTCATAGGCGTCGCCGAGTACGTCGGTGCTAACTGCCTGGTTGCCGAGCTGGACCTCTGAGAACCCCTCGATCAGATCTTTCAGCAACTCGTCGGAGAACTTTTCCTTGTTGCCCCAATCAGCAGACCCGAAGACGCGGAACAGCGTGTCGGGATTGGCCCGCTCGATCTCCTGCATAGCCTTTTGCAGTGCGGCACCAACGTTGGCCGGGACTTCCCTAACGTCGCTCCAGTGACAGCCGTCAGGAAGCACGAAGCGGTGCACCTCCGGAAAGAGGGCCGGGTCAGCTTCACCGAAAATCTCGCGAGCCTCGGCCGTCTCCTCGTCCCAAACATCCGAGATTCGTTTGAAGAAGAGCAATGGAAGGATATAGCCCTTCCAATCCGTTCGATCGACAGCAGACCCGCGCAGCGTGTTCGCAGCGTCCCAAAGGGCAGATCTCAACTCTCGTCCATCTTCGAGCGTGACTACCTGGTTCGACACCCCGTTCTGAGGCTGCTCCACTTCGATAGCGAGTTCGTCTCGTTTAGCGCTTACTCGGCGATCTGCACTGGCGGCCGCTGCGCCTTGTCGCTTAACCCCGGTGTCGGTATTCGCCTCCTCCTCGCTCCACATGGATGGCGCCTCGGTCATGGCCAGCACCACAGAGCCACCACGCCCGCGCCCGTTTCGGACGACACCGCTGTCCACGAGCGCCTGCTTCACAGCGCTATAGGCGCTCTCGTCCCAGCCGAGTACCTCGCGGAGCTTGCCGCTACTGGACGACCCGCCCATTCCGAATAGCGCATTTACAAACGCTCGGCGCTGAGCTTCGCTATCCATGCCTGAAAGCCCCTATATAACATTCATAATACGGCGATTTGTTGGCCGCCAAGGTTTATAGCTGAAGCGTAACAGCATTCCCAGACCAAGCCTGTTCGGACTAACAGCACCGAAACGATGAGGCGCTTCTAACAACTCGGCTTGATCTAAGGTCTGGCCGGACAGAATTTTCCACGCTTGGCAGGAGCGTTCGAGGCTTAGCCGAATCACAGTGGAAGGGCTCGCTCGGTCTACCCCAGCAGCATTTTAGGTATTGTGTATGAACGCGGGCCTCTTCGGGGGCAGGGGTAGAGGTATGTCACACAAGGTGTGGGACTGAATGAGTGCCTGCACTTCCGGTGCGCCAAAAAGGTCTTAATTTTCAGTCTGAAACGGCGGAGAGGCGGAGATTCGAGCTCCCGATACGGTTGCCCGTATGTCGCTTTTCGATTCTCGTGTTCGGAGTGCTTAGGTATTGCATTTTGGTGGCGAGTCGACCTGGTACCAGACTCCTCGCGCGCCTCTAAGGGCAGTCCATCGAACCTGCAAGTGGTAAGGATCCGACGTTTCCAGCGCAGGATCGAGGCTGTGCGGAGCGGTGACACCAGCGTGACACAACCGCAAGTGCGTGTGACACAGCAAAAATAAATCTTTGTTTTTCAAGTCTTTAGTTTGGCTGGGGGACCTGGATTCGAACCAAGACTAACGGAGTCAGAGGCAGATGTTTTTACAGTAGTTGTAAGCATTTAACCTCTCTCTTTCATGTCTAACATGCTACAGAACTATTCAGGAATTTTCAATCTTTTCTAACGATTTAGCCTCCTTTTCCTGCGTTTCCTGATCCAGCTTTTCGACGACACCTTGCAGCTTCGGAACGAGGTCGGCCTGGCGCGAGTAATGACTTGCCATCCCCTCTGTCTCCTGCCCCAGCATGTCGGCAATCGTGCGGGTGTCGAACCCGAGCTGGCGCATCTTGGTCGCTGCCGTGTGGCGCAGCCCGTGGAAGGTCAGTCCGGCGTCCACCTTGCCCGCCGCCTCCAGCTTGCGGATGACCTTGAAGAACACCGACCGGAAGCCGTCCTCGGTCCACGGCTTGCCCCGCGAGTTGACGAAAAGCGTTTTCTCCTCGTGCGATGGCAGGGCGCCCAGGGCCGCCGCAATCGCCTTCGGTGCCTTCACCTTGACCTCCTTGCCGCTCTTGGCCGAGATGCGGGTCAGCATTCCGGTCTTCGGGTTGTAGGAGGTGCGAGGGGCGGACAGGATCTCGCCTTGCCGGTAGCCCAGAATGCCGCCGAGCAGGATCGGGGCCTTCAGATGATCCGGCGCCGCCTCAAGCACAGCGTCCCATTCCTCCGGCGCCCAAGGCCGGTTCGCCCTCGGCTCGGTCTTGGGCTTGCGGATCTTCTTCATCTTGGCGGCTGGGTTGATGTCGATCCCTTCGAATTCCCGCTCCATGCCGACCTCGAAGACCACGGATACGACGCTGAGCACATAGTTGGCGAAGCGCCGGCCTTTCTTCAGTTTGGCCTTGTCCCGAAGCCCGGCCACAAAACCGCGCGTCCACTTCTCCAGCGGCATGTCGTGGAGCGGCTTCGTCCAGTCCAGGACCTTCAGGTAATCGGCCTTGGTGCGCGGAGCCAAGTCGCTGAAGCGGGCGCTCTCCCGGTAGAGGACCACAAGGCCGCCCCATGTACCGGGCTTCTCCTTAATGGGCTTCACCTTGGCACGGGCGGCATTGAGTGCCGCAAACCATTCCTCGGAGTACATGGCGTGGGGAGGGGTCAGGCGTGTGCCCGTGATCCGGTCATAGGCGTAGGCGGTCCCCTTCGACACATACGCCTTGATCCCCGGGACCTTAATCTTCCTTGTCATCGAGCCTGTTCAGCCAATCGTTAGCGTCCGCTTCATCGGTGCGGTCTAGGTTGTCGATCCAGGCGTCCAGATCCCGCACGTCGTAGCGGAGCCCCTGCTTGCCGGGACGAATGCGCTTTGGCCGCACCGGAGGCAGGGAGGAACCAAGGCCGCAATAGGCGGCGGCCTCTGCCCGGGTGAGCAGTCGTTTTGCGGGTGGCTTTACCTGTGCCTGTCCCATCATCTTCCTCAATCATCCATGACCGTAGGTAAGGCGCAGATCTCTTCAGGCTCTGCGCTAGAAGGGTTGTGGGTTAGGGGGTTAGGACTTTGGGCTTGGCGACAGATCGAGGTGAGCAACCTGAACCTCGAACTCCTGGCTGACTCCGTCGAAGCCGCCAAACTCGCCCGTGATCCGCCCACGAATGACGATATCGACCGGCCCATTCTTCTTGATCCTGCGGAGTAGGGCTTCCGAAGCCTTCTTTCCCAAAACGTCCAATAGGGCGAAATCTGATTTGATCGCTGGAGCGCTCATCTATTCACCTTTGGGGAGGGGATTGGAAAGGGTGGAAAGGGCGTCCTGCTTCGCAGCCGCGCTGTCGTCTTCGATCAAGCCCGTTCCGGTCTTGACC
This sequence comes from Microvirga sp. Mcv34, assembly GCF_024519725.1. Classification (GTDB taxonomy): domain Bacteria; phylum Pseudomonadota; class Alphaproteobacteria; order Rhizobiales; family Beijerinckiaceae; genus Microvirga. The sequence continues at coordinate 118,129 of NZ_JALJRK010000001.1, forward strand.
CCTTCGGGGCTTCCATCGCTGACGCTGGCGCCTGTGCCGTTGCAGCGAGTGCAGGTCCGGTATTTGCTGCCGTCCTTGAGGGACCAGCCGACGCTTTGCTGTCCATTGCCGTGACAGACGTGGCACTCGCCCGAGCGGCACTCCCACGACAGGAGCCAAGCCTTATGCTCGTCCCTGCGGATCGGTACGGGAATGTCCGTTTCCTTGTCCCGCTTTGCCCAGTTGATCTGTCCCTTATGCTTACCGGCCTTGTAGACCTCATGGCAGACCGCGCCGGTCACAACGGTGATGTTCTCGCCCTTGGCTTCGAGCCGATACCAGCGCCAGTCGTCCGGCAGCCCGAGCTTCTCGCGAGCATGTATGCTCCAGAAGTCGTAGTGCTTTCGCTCTGGAGGCAGAGCCGATGATGCGAAAAGGTCGTCCATTACTTGTCTCCCTTAGGCGGCGCGACATAGCGACTGGCTGCGCCTGCCATCGAGCTTTCCCTAGGAGCCTCATCAGAGGCGACGGAGGGCACATCAAATTCCCGCTCTCCGCTTAATTGGGAGAGGGTGGCTTCGACCTTCCGAAGTGTTTCAACGCTAATGGCGTATTCCTTTATGGCCTTGCCTTGGAGGATCACAACAGCGTCGTTGACGACAGCCTCCAGTGCCTCCCTGATCGCGGTCTCAGTCTGCATTGTCTTTTCCCTTCAGCGGTTGCGGGGCCATGTACCAATCTACGATGGCGTTGAATTGATCGCGGGGTATCTCGATCCACCCACCATCAGGCCCGTGCAGGCTGACATGATCGCCGTTGTGTAGGATGGACCAGTGCCCGAATTCCTGCGGGTGGTTATCGCTCTCCATCTGGAGAAACCGTGCCGTATCGGTAACGTCGTAGGGTCTGAGCGTCTTAGTCATTGTCTTTTCCCTTGGTGTGGGTGAGGGTGGACGACAGTCCCATAACGACGAAGCCCGGTTCGATGCCGTATTGACCGCCCGTCAGGACGTAGGACACCTGACGCTCGATCATGCGTCCGGTCTTCCACGCAATGTTGTTGTGCTCGTCCATCCGGTAGAGCTTGAGGACATCCCCCTTCTGGAACCCGCGATCATCGCGGCGAACCTCAAAGGTCTTTTCGCCCCGCTCTACCGCGTCCCAATAGGGCGCAAGTGTCTTGAGTTCGTGGACGCAGCTCATCGGCTCTCCTCCTTGTTGGGCTGATGGAGAGCGCGAGGGCATGGCGGGCGCTCTGCTGTGCGGTAGTCGTATTCCTGGCCGCAGATGCGGCAGTAGTTCGTGTCATTGCCACCCGCCCAGGCGCAGGGTGCGTTGTCCTCCTTGTTGGGCTGATGGAGAGCGGAGCGGACAGGCAACACTTCTATCTTCCCGGCCACGACGGCCAATGCGTCGGCTGCCGCTAGGCGATACTCAGCCTTGTTAGGCTCATCCTCCCAGCCGATGTGTTGAGCGGGTGCAAAGCGATGCCAGAGCAGCTTCGCGATGGCCTCGACGTACTGTTGGCCGCCCCATTCGTGCCGCGCGTCTTCATAAGCTCGGATTATCTTATGGGACTCCTCCAGGGATTTGCGCAGCTGCTTGTTGTCACGTTCCAGATCCCGGATCTGGGTTGAGTGGGCGTCCAGCATGCTCATGTCTTCTCTCCCTTGAGGGCGTCGTAAATCTGAGGGCGCGGCTCGGTTATGGTGGTGATACCGTGCAAGGAGAGCGCCCTGTCAGCCGCCTCCAACGCCTTTCGCAGCCGTTCATTCTCGGCCTCAAGCGCCAACTCACGGGCCGTTTTCGTTTCGGGGCTGACGACGTTGGCCAATTCCAGATACAGACGATCCATAACGTTGTTCATTTCGTCTCCCCCAAGCACCCGCACACGTCCGCGATCATGAGCGCGAAGTTCGCCACGTCGGCGGCTTCCTTACCGATCTGCTCAGGCCCATGATCAAGGATGGCCACGATGAGTTCTTCTGTCTCCTCGCGGAGCCTGTCGACCAGCGGCTTAGGCCGGTCGTTCTTCCACCCCGGCTTGTGGTCGTTGGCGCGAAGCTGCTGCTCCATGAGGTGGGCGAAGGCCAGAACCTCGGGGCGGAGATACTGAGCCGCCCCGCTATTGGGAACAATCGTGACAGGCACAACCGGCTTGCCTGTCGCCGCGTCGAAGGCGAATGTCGTTGAAGGGTTTGTCGATGAGTCCGACAATGGCTCATCGTTCATGCGCTTGAAGAGGTAGCAATCCTTTGCCTCCTCATGGCTCTTGCACATGCGCATGGTCGTGCTCCTCATGTCCTCGCCGCAGTAGTCACAATCAATGCAATGGTTAGCCATGGCTCTCCTCCTTGTTGGGCTGATGGAGAGCGGAGCGGGCGCGGGCAATTGCCCCTTCTGCATCGTGCAGACGCCACGCCTCCGGGGACATCAAGGCGTCGGGTAGGTTGCCGAAGGTGTCTAGGATGTTGGTCACCTCCTCAAGGGTGGTGGTGAGGGAGGCGATGCGGCGGTTCGCAATCTCGCTGTCCGTGCGCCATGCGTTGCCCCGCTGGATTTGAGCGGCAACAGCCCGTTCGAGCTTCTCGTTCTCTCCCTCTAGTGTAGTGATACGGGAGGAGAGGACGCGGGCCAGATCAAGAGACATCGCGCGGATCGCGTAGATGCCGCCGTTCGCGCCTTTCCACTGCTCGGCAATGCCTTGGATCTCTTGTGCCAGCCTCTCCACCAGATCCTTTCCTTCTCCTGTGGGAGGGGGATTTTGGGGAGTGTGATTGGGCGTCTCGGCATGAATGCCGACCGCGCTCGCGTCCTTCGGATCAAGCCCTTCGGTCTTGACTGCTTCGCAGCGCTGATCGCTGACGCATGGGTTATGGTTCATTCTGCTGCCTCAAGAACTGGGGATGACGGGAGCGGCATTCCGAGGATGCCAAGACCTTTCCGAGCTGCACGCGAAAGTGCTGCCGCCGCGCGGTCTCCAGCAGCAAAGAGAGATGTTCCATTGGATGGCGATTTGCCCGCTGTTCCATCAGGCCGGATGAACCGGACCTTCGGCATGAAGAGCACTGCGTCCGAGCGGACCCAGGCGGATCGAAACCATGGTGCGGAGGTGCGATCCGGCGTAAGGGCGATGCCATTGCCATGAGCGAAGAACTTGTCTAGCCACGGCTCCAGAGCGTTGCGGCCACCGAAGGGCGGGTTCATCCAAACAAATCCGCTCCACTCTTGCGATAGGCTGTCCTCGCAAAGGAACCGGTCGGCAGGGACAAACGTCTGAGCATCTTTCGGATGTGCGACATCCAAATCGAAGCGGCATCCGAGTGCTTCGAAGATGTAAGCCGGGGTGTACCATTCATCGGATTTGCCGGGGGTATCCCAATAGCTCACGGCAGCACCTCCGTGGTAGCCGGGTGAGACGCTTCCCCGCGCAAGGGATCGCAGCCCGTAAGGGGCAAGACGCCGGAGGCGTCTTGATCGGCACGACAAGAGCCCGTTCCCGTCAGGGATGCGCCCTGATCCATTCCATGAGTATCATTCATGGGGGAGGCCAATGTATCGGATGGCATTAGGATGCGTCCTTGTAGAGGGATCGACGGGCCGGCATTTCCCGGCTGGGTTTCTTGGGAGCGCGGGGAGGTTGGGGAATGCGCTTCCGGCTTGGATCTTTGATGCCGAGCTGGTGCTGCTTCCGCCGTTTGGCCTGGGCTGCGGCCCTGTGATCGGCTGCGTCCTTGTCCTTCTTGCAGCTCAGATGAGCGGGGCCACAATTCGGGTCTTCGTCCTTGCCGCCGAGTTCCAAGGCGATAATGTGCTCAACGAACCAATCCTCGCGGGTGGCGTCGATGGCCTGCTTGCAGGTGACGCAGATGCCCTTGTGAGCCTCCCAGATCTTGAGGGCGCGGCTCTTGGTCATCTTCTTGCGCTTGGTCGTGCCGACATCCTCGTGAATGAAGGCCATTAGGCAGCCCTCCCGACATTCCGCGTCAGCGTCTCAGGCTGAATGCCGATCATCTCGGCCAGCACGTCGAGAACCTTGTTCTTGCTTTCCTGAAAGACCTGCTTGCCCATCGCTGCTTTCGATTGGCTCTTTGCCGTCCAGACGGTGACCACGGCCTCCGCTGTAGTGACGATGGCGAAGTCATCCATGGGCCTGATAAAGGCCGCCAGACGCTGCGCCTCTGCCTTTGATGCGCACGGGAAGGTGCGCTCATCGCGGTAGCCAGCCTTGATAAGGGCGTACTTGCGGAGGTGCTCAGATGTGGGGAACCGCTCAGCCAGGACTTCCGGCAGGTTCATCCATGCTTCGTTGATGGCCGCGAAGTAGTGGTTATGGTTCGCCTGGGAACGATGTTCCTGCACGGCAAGCCGGTAGCTCTCCCCGACTACGAACGAGGCATCACACTCCCGCTGGAAGCGATGATGCGGGACCATCGCGTCTCCTGACCACTGGAAGACGATCGGGGCCGTGCTCATGCCGCTTCCTGCTCATAGAGACTCATGAGCTGGCTGACCTTGTGCTCAACCTCGGCGAGGAACTCGGACACGTCCTTCTCAAGTTCCTTGATGCGAGGCTCGTCCCGCTCCAGCCTCTTCGTGAAGAGACGCATGGACGGCGGAAGGCGCGGATCGTACGAGATGAAGTCGCACCACTGACGGCCGGTGCAAGCCATCTGCCAGAGCATCTGCGTGACATACTTGCCGGGGATTGTCTGACTGATGAGCGTGTCGATGTGGGTAGCGGTGTTCGGGCACTTGATCTCGACAAGCCCATCCTCTCCGATCAGCCCGTCAGGGCTTGCCCCGCTCATCAGGATACTAGGATGGGGTACGAAGCCGACCTGAACCACGTCGACGCCGACGCGAAACTCATAGGCGGCACGTGCTTCCGGCTCTTGCTCCGTACCCCATTGCATGGCCGCATTGCTGAACTTGTCGGCGCTGGCGCCGGTCAGCCGCTCCGCGACCAGTTCGGCCATGTAGTTTGCTCGAGATGCGCCCCACCCGGTCTTGGTCTTGGCGATCACATCCGCCACGCGCGAGGCCGTGACCTTGCCGAGGCGAGCGGCGAACCATTCGGGTGTGCCTTGGAGTATCTCATCCATGGTCAGACCCTCTTGCCGTTGTTGCGGCCGAAGGCCTGAAGCTCTTTGACGGCGGTGTCGAACTTCTTCGCCGGCAGGGCTGCGAGGCTATCGACCTTGAGGAACTTGCAGAACTTGGCCTCATCGGCTTCCACCGACTCGATCAGTTCGCGCAGCTGCAGAACCTGCTCCTCGCTGATGGCCGCAGGAGCGCCGGCCCCGTTGCCGTCGTCATCCTCGCCCCGGCTGGTCAGGTTCAGGAGGGCGGCGGCCGTGTATCGCTTGCCGTAGGAGATAGACGAGCCGTGAGCCTGCACGAGGTTCCGGCCGGGCCCTTTGTCGACAGGGAGACTGAAGGTCGTTTCCTCGGAATGGCCGCCCCGATGGGTCAGGACGCCCGTCACGGCCACGAAGTCACCCTCCGTCTTTGTCCGGAATGAGATGGAGAAGCCGTGCTTGCCGAGGATGGGTCTGATCTGCTCGTTCACGTCTTCCCAGAGGGCATACCGGCTGCCGGTATTCGCGTTCTTCCCGCGCTCCTTGATGACCGGGAGTTCAGCCTGCATGTCAGCCAGTGCCGCGGCAAAGTCGGCTTGGGCATTGCGGCTGACAATGCGCTGCTGCATCTCGAGCAGACGCTCCATCTTGTCGATATCGACATTCGGGTTCAGGGCGGCGCGCTCGATTACCTGAAGGATGGTCGCGCTTTCGGAAATCGGCTGCGGCAGCCGGTCCATGACTTCCGCCTCGGAGACGGTGGATACTTGGGTCTGGGGCATTTCAGGCTCCGACAGTGAGAACGGGGAGTGATTGAGCGGTTTCGGCTTGCTGCCGCATGGCGTGGACGCCTGTGCAGAGTTGCCGAAGGTTCCTGGCGGAGGTCTCCAGGTTGGCGGCTGCTAGGAGGAGCTTGCCCTCCTCGGCGCCGGGGGAGTTCATGGTTCCGGCCGCATAGGCGCATGCAATCTCAGTGCACCGAAGGAACTGCTCCGTCTTGTGCAGGATCTCCCGCGCCTGCTGCTCAAAGGCGGTGATGATTGTCATCGCTGGTTCTCCTTGCCCGCCACTTTGACGAGCGGCTTTTGCCAGCCGCATTCGCGAGAGAGTTGAGCGGTCTTGTCCGCCTTGATGCGCGAAGCGCGCTTGGTTTCGGGGCCACGCCACTTGAGGGTGATCGGGACGCGCTTCATAGGACCTCCACGAGCTTGAAGATGGAGAAGCACCAGAGGCCGAAGATCACGAGAGCCATGAGAACCCAAAGGGCTTGCTCGACACGTTGGCAGTAGGCCTTGCAGCGAGAGTTGGAGAGGCTCATTGCTTCCTCCCTTCGGCGTCTTTCTTGGCGTGGTGGCGGTCGGAGGCCTCAAGGCGCTTGAGGATCCTCTTGAACAGGCCGCGAACCTTTGGGTCGGGCGAGTGCTCAGCGAATGCATGCACAGCTGGGATGAGCACCTGGCGCTCTTCCTTGGAGAAGTGCGGCATCACGCAGCCCCTCCGAAATCAGGAGAGAGCCGGTCTTCATCCGTGCCGCCACAAGGACAGGGGGCAGAGTCGAGAAGGCCCGTATTCCGATCTTTGTAGACGAAGTGACCGCGGCCCTCGCAGGTCGGGCAGGAGATGGTTGCCCCGCGCTGAAGTACGCTGTTTAGGAAGGCGACATCCTGCGCCACCTGCTGGATTACCTCTGAGCAGACGAGACGTGGGCGGCTCTTCGCGGGGAAGGAGATCACATCAGCCATTGGTGTGCCCCTTCGCCTTGCCGATGACCTTGCGGATCATGCGAAGCGTCGGGCTGCCGTCGTGCCACTGCACGTCGGTCTCAACGACCTTCAGGACCTCCAGCATTTCGCGGATGAGCATCTGCTCGGGGCTGCGGTAGGTGCGCATATCGCGCATCGCGGCAGCGAAATTGATGGAGCGCTGGCGCATCTCAGGCCACCATCGACCAGAGGGCCACGGCCCCGGCGAACATACCGAGGCAGGCTAACTCACCAACAGTAGCGGCAATGGATTTGAGGAGGGGCATGAAGGGTCATCCGATTGGCGTTGGATGATTATTCATACAAACTGTATTAGTGACACGTCAAGCGTTATTTTTACAAAAAGTATTAGCGCGAGAGATCAGTGACTTAGGATTAAAAGACGTGACAGTCCCCGATATCCACAGGGGCATGTTCTTGCTTTGTTCCAGAATGCGCGACAGCTTACCGGGGCGAACAGGAGACCCGGATGTCGAGCCAGATGATTCCAGAGTATGGGGATGATTGCCGAAGCGAAGTGCCTCGCTTCCAGCTATTCCTCACGTGCTACAATTGCCAGCGTCCCTCCGCTCGATACCTTCAGGCCGTGCCATCTCACATCACGACAGAGGATGATCTGATTGAGAGCGGCCTGCTGGCGAAGCAGGCTTTTCTTTGCGGGAAATGTGAGTGCCCGATTGGGACGATTACGGGAGTGAAGGTCGAATGGATCGACGTTCCCTATTAGTCGGCAGGGTAGTGAACGCTTCGGACCAAGCCGAGGATTTTCACCTCAGTTCCGTCATCCGGTTGAAAGTCTCTCGGCACGACGATAGCTCGATGCTTGGGGTTGTCGGAGCGGGGATGAAACTCAACCCGGTCCTCGTAGAGCTCAACTTCTTTGACCGACCATTCGCGGAGCTGCCCGCCGTCTTTTGTACGCTCAATGACGACTTTCATTCCGTCCCGCAAAGGGACGCGGTTCTCCAGATCCTCATAATCGACGCAGAGGACATAGCCTCCCTCGAACATGGGGGGCTTGGCCTTGTTCATGCTGTCGCCTTCGATGATGAAGGCCATATGGCGGGCGTCCGGGTACTTCATATCAACAGGAGCGCTAATCTTTGGCGGCTCCTCATCAAAGAATTCAGCAACCTCGCGGAAGGTCCCCGCCGCGACGGAGCCAGCCACAACGTACTGCGTCACTGACATATCGACCGGGCGGAGTTGAGGTGGCACTTGGTCGCCGCCCGCCTTCGGGTCGCCTTTCCCCGTCAGTAGCCAGGCATGGGCTACGCGGAACTTCCGGGCATAGCTTTCCGCTTGCTCTGGGGTGAAATCACGGCCGCCAGGTTCGCCAGCTCGTTCGTGGGTATTGTACGTCGAATAGGGAATCCCGAGTTCCTTCGATACGGCTAGAGCCGACCGATACCCCGCTTGTTGCCTCGCCCACCGGAGGCGTTCCCCACGTGTTTTCATAACACCCGTTGTATCGAAATCATTCTTACTATGGGTGTTGACTTCGACTAATACAGATTGTATTAGTTCTGTATGAGCACTGTTCACGACATCATCGCCTTGTGGCCATCCGCTTCGGAACTGGCCAGAGATCTCGGACTGAAGCGGGAAAGCCATGCCACGGTGATGAAGCACCGAGGCTCCATCCCAGTGAAGCACTGGCCAGCCCTGGTGGATGCCGCCAAAAAGCGGCGCATCAAGGGGATCTCCTATGCGGTGCTTGTAGCTGCCCATGCTCGTCCCTCTGCCCCGCATCAGGATAGCGCTGCCAACGAGCCTGGGACCACGGCTAATACGGAGAGGGCCGCTTGAGCTCTTTCCAGTCCCTTTCCCCTTCCATCGGCACCGCCTCCCTTGCTGCCGATGAGAAGAGCGCGGGCGGCTCAAACGCCAATCCTTTAGCCGCCCGCGCTTTCGTTTCAGCCCCCGCTTCCACGCCTACCGTTATCGCCGGTCTGGGTGGGAATTTCATCTTCAATCGAAACTAGAACAGTTACGGAACGCTCGCATGGCCCAAGATCGCGGTCGCATCCTCCCATTCTCAGGCTTCAAAGCCGCCTGGCGCATGCTGCTCGACACCCTCGGCGGCGTCTCGGCGGTCGAACGCGCGGACATCACCCGGGGCAGCGCGTCGCTCCTGTCGCGCTACGGGCAGGTGCACGAGAGCGTCTTCACGCCGATCGACATCATGTACGAGATCGAGAAGGCGGTCGTCGACGCTGGCGGGCGCCCTGAGTTCCTGATGGCCTATGCCGACGCGCTTGGCTTCGTCGCCGTTCCGAAGGCGGCCGTTGAGAACCCGCTCCCTGTTCTCGACACGGCGGCCGTCGAAGCAATCGGTGCGGTTGGTCAGATGGCGTCGGCATTCTACGAGGCCGCAAAGGACGGCGTGATCACTCCCAAGGAAGCCGAGGGCCTCGCCGCTGTTGGTCTAAGGGCTGGCGCTGAGGTGCATGAGTTCACAGAGGCTGCAAAGGCCCGCGCTGCGAAGGGTGGACGCTGATGCCAGGCCTGCCGCTTTCCGCCGACACGATTGCCACCATCAAGACCCTTCGCGCCAAGGGACACAGCATCAGTGAAGTTGCTGCGCTCACGAAGGTGCGGGGCAGGGGCACCATTCACCGCCACGTGCAGGGCATCCAGCTTCCGTTCGGTCCTCTCAAGCGGGGCGGCAAGAAGAAGATCGCCTTCAACGTCTGCAAGGCGCTCTTCGACCAGGGCCTCACCTACCGCGGGATCGGCAAGCGCCTCGGCTGCGCACATTCCGCCGTCTACCGCACTCTCAAGACTGGCAGGAGCGCTGCATGAGCGACATGGCCCCCGATCTAATCCGCTCCTACGTGGACCGCATTCTCCGCATCAAGGAGGAAGAGGACACGCTGAAGGCTGACATCAAATATATTTACGCCGAGGCCAAGGGCAACGGCCTGGACAAGACTGCTTTGGGCGATCTCGTCACGCATCTCCGCAAGCAGGCGAAAAACCCTGAGAAGCAGGCCGAGCGCTCGTCGTTGTTCGATCTGTATCTCGACGCCTACACGAACGCGCCTCACGCGCATACGCATACGCGTGAGGGCTGAGCATGAGCGAGATCTGCATTCTCGGCGTGGATCCAGGCTCCTCGGGCGCAATCGCCCTGTACTGGCCCTCCGCTCCGCACACGATCATTGCCGAAGACGTTCCGACCGTTGACGGCGCGATCAATCCGGCCGCCCTTGCCCGGCGCTTGGAAGAGGCCCGGCCCTCGGTTGCGATGGTCGAACTCGTCGGCGCCATGCCGAAGCAGGGCGTCTCCTCCACCTTTAAGTTCGGCGTTGCCTACGGTCTGGTCCGTGGCGTGATTGGGGCCGCTTTCATCCCCATGCACCTCGTCACCCCTGGCAAGTGGAAGAAGCACTTCCGCCTGTCGTCTGACAAGGAAGAGGCGAGGGCGCTTGCAACCCGTCTCTGGCCGGCTGCCACGTGCTTCTCTCGCAAGAAGGATCACGGGCGCGCCGAGGCCGCCCTGATCGCCCGCTATGCCGCCGAGACCATGTACGCCGACTTCCGCCTGGGAGCCGCCGAATGAGCGAGAAGCCGAGCCTCGATCAGCAGATCAGTGCGGTTGCCTCCGACATGCTGTCTCGGCGCGGCTTCCTCGACGCCTCAGAGCGTCGACTGATGAGCCCCAAGCTCAAGGACAACGAGCGGCAGACGATCGAGCTTGATCGCATGAACACCCTCAAGTCGCAGCCGGCTCTTGAGGCCGCCGTCGAAACTCTCCGCTGGCTGAAGGCCAACGAGGAAGAGGTCCGCGCATTCGTCGCCAGCAAGCGAGGTGCAGCATGAGCGGACTGTCACCCGAGATGATCGACGCCATGGTTGCTGCTGGTCTGACGGCTGAGCAAATGGCAGCCCTCGTGAAGGCTCAACTTGCTGCCCAGGCTGCCGCTGATGAAGCCCGCCGCGCAGCGAAGAGAGAGCAGGCAACCGAGCGCCAGCGCCGGAAGAGAGAGCGTGATCGCAAGCCTGTCACGCATGTCACGCGTGACAACGCGTTACAGGGCGTGACGGAGCGTGACACCCCCTCCAAGGTTCCCCCCAATGATAATAACTCTAACCCCCCTCCTACCTCCCCCAGTTCCGATGCTGACGCATCGGCGCTGCCTGCCGTCAGCGACCCGGCAGAAGTTTCGATCAACGACCAAATCTGGAATTCGAAAGCCGCCCTGTCCGACCTCTCGGGAAAATCCGAGACGGCTGTCGGCAAGTGGATCGGCAAGGCGCTGAAAGACCATCCCCCCGACGTGGTGAAGCAGGGCATCGACGCCGCCCTGCATGCCGGAACCCGCGACCCCTTCAGCTACGCCCGAAGCGTGATGCTCAACTCCCGAGGCCCCCAAAATGACCACCAAGGCAATCGCAACGGTCGAACCCATTCCGCCGCTCAGCACCGCAGCTCCGGATCTCGCCTCGCTGCCATCATGGGCTACGACGATGAACACGGAGGCGATGACCCAGCGGAAGAACGACGCGTATCGGATCGGGCCGCATGGCCGAAAGGTCGTCACGCTTCCGGCTTCCTCGATGCCGAACCCGACGCAGCGGGCGTTTATCGAGCGTAGGGTCGCAGAACTCGACCTGATGGCCCAGCCGGGTCCGGTCAAGGAGATCGACGCGACCATTGGCGCCCTGATGCTTCGCTACATGACCGCGCGCCAGGACGACGAGATGATGCGGGCGCGTGTCGAGGGCTACCGGATTGTCCTGCGGGACTTCCCCGCTTGGGCTGTTCGGGAGGCTTACGCCCGCTGGCTCAAGGGCGAGATCGGCCGCGAGTATGACGCCTCGTTCCCGCCTCCGGAGCGCGTCCTGCATGACTGCGCCAAGAACCTCACCATGGCCGCCATGGGCCAGCGCATCGGGCTGCAAATGGTTCTCGACGCGGAAGCCTATCGCCCGCCGAGCGAGGCCGAGATGCAGGAGCGACGGCAGCGCCTGGAGACGGTCATCCGGAGCATCGCGGAGGGCGTCAGCCCCGAGGATCGCGGTCCTGGAAGCCTGAAGCGCCGGCCTGAGACGCCTGAAGAGCAGGCCCGCAAGGATCAGATCCTCAACAGCCCAGGCAAGGGCATCCTCGCAGGGCTTCGCGAATTGCAGGAGACGGAACGTGCAGCAGCCCAGTGACGAAGCCACCACCGAGCAGAGGGCGAAGGCCGTGAAGCACTGGGAAGAGGTGATCCGCCCCCAGATGGCTACCAGGGAACAGAAGGCCCCGCCTGAAGACCCTCAAGTCGCTCTCGCCCGCATCAAGTCCGAAGGATGGGGCTCAGTCCAAATCAGCCCCGCCCTCACCAAAATCCTCGGCATCAAGAAGAACGAGCAAGCAGCATGAGCGAGCCAAACAAGCTTACCGCCCGCGCGGTCTCTCACATCCGGCGCGCAGCCCTCCGCGGCGAGAGCATCACGGATCTAGCGATCCACTACGGGGTGACGGACAACGCAGTCCGCTATCACGTCCGCGATCTGGATCTGCCGAACAAGCCGCCAATGGGCCGCAAGCAGAGCTTCGACTGGCGGAAGGCCGCCGCTCTCGTTGATGGGCGAGGCATGACCTACCGCGAGGCGGCTGCCCGTCTGGGCGTCACCTATGGCGCCATCCATTACGCCCTTCACAACGGGGCCCGGTCATGAGGATCCGCCCAGGCAGGAAAGCCACCATGCAAGCGCAGTTCTGGAAGGCTCTGCGCAAGGCCCTCTACGAAGACATGCAGGAGGCGGGCTCCTCTCCCGTCACCTTTCCGGAGTTCACCGCATGAGCACCCGCGAGCGCAAGCCGAACAAACTGAACAGCCTTCGGATCAAGAGCCTCAACGAGCGCCTCGCCGCCAGGCGGCAGACAAAGGAAACCCTGACGCAGATCGCGGACGACTTCGGCGTCACGCTTCAGACGGTTGCCTATCACGCCAAGAAGCTCCCGCCCTCGATCCGGTTCAAGGCCAGCCAGCAACTGGACGATGCGGAAGTCCTACGCCTCTACGGCGTTCACATGAGCCTGAAACTGGTAGCCCAGGAGCTCGGCGTGTCGTCCCCAGCCGTCTCTAAGGCTCTCGCCCGCATGGAATGGAAGGCAGCAGCATGACGAACCTCCCCCGCTTCGCCCTGTCTGCCGATCCCGGTCAGGCTCACTACTTCACCGCCCCGATCCTGAACCATGAGCCTCCGGAGACCTTCGAAGGCTTCACGTGGTTCGTAGTCGTCTGCAATCCCAAGTGCGAGAGGAGGGCGCAGCTCGGCCTCCGTCGTGCCGGGTATCAGACGTATCTGCCCCAGACCAAGCGCTGGGTCGTCCATGCCCGCAAGAAGGAGGAACGGGAGAACCCGCTCTTCCCGCGGTATCTGTTCATCGGCATCAAGCCGGGGCAGGACTTCTTCAAGATGCGGGGCGTGGACGGCGTTGAGGGCCTTGTCAGGGATGGCTACGGCGTCCCGGCCCGCATCCCCGCTCCTGAGCCACGGGAAGGGCAGGAAACGCCTCCCCATCCGCTGGCAAGGCTGCTTGAGCGGGAGTTGGCAGGAGAGTTCGACTTTGCCCGAGAGCCTGAGAAGGGGCCGACATTTGAGCCCGGAGAGCCCGTCGTGGTTACCTCTTGGGCATTTGAACGGCGGCAAGCCCTCGTCCTCTCCATGCTCTCAAAGGGCAGGGTAGAGGTGCTCATCGACATGTTCGGGCGTGGAGCGAGGGTCAAACTGAAGGCCACGGAGTTGCAGCGGCTGGAGGCTGCTGAGTAGCACGAGAAAAATACAAAAACATGCATATTCGTCACTGATCAGTGTTGACAATGACTCTAATCAGTGACAAATTTGCTCCATCAACAACGGAGCAAGCAAATGACCAGCGTCGCACAGGACATCATCCACGGCCACTTCAACCGCAAGACCCTGACCGCTCTCAAGAAGAAGGGCATCGAAGTTGTAAAGTCCACCTTCGTTCCCGGTCCTGGCGGTGACTACACCCAAGGCGAAACGGCCTATGTGGTGGTGGAGAACGAAATGAGCAGCATCCGCTCCTACCTCGAAGTCCTGAAGATGGCCGCGTAAGCGGCCTTCCTCGTTAAGGAGCAGAAGATGACCGCTTGGATCGACGTAAACGACAGGCTCCCTGGTGAGCAGGGGCAGGACAGCGAGGATGTGTTGTGCTTCCTCAACGGACATTGCGGCCTGCTCGACTATGACGCCCGCGATGGTGGCGGCTGGGGTATCCGTCTCGGCTTCTACGATGCCGGGAAGGGGCAGTTCCGTTGCGGTGGGCAACTCACATGGGAAGTCACCCACTGGATGGCGCTTCCGTCCCCGCCAGAATCCACAGCCAAACCGGAATGATTGCAATGAGCGCTGAAGATTTCGCCGCATGGGTGATGCACATGAAAGCCACCCGCAAATGGTCCGCTCGTGAGTGCGCTAGGCAACTCGGATGCGGAGTTAATCAGATCCGTATTTGGTCAGAGGGTGGTGCGCCGCTATATGTCGGCTATGCCTGCGCTGCGCTCTCCTATGGCCTGCCTGCATGGAGGAAAGCGTAATGTCGCCGGATACTTCAAGGGGCGTCTTGCGTAAGGCGGTTCGGGATCGCCATGGCATCGTTGAGCGATGGGAGGCATTGCGAAACGGGCTCCCACGGTTCTTCACGGGCTACCCCTGCAACAGAGGGTATGTTTCGGAGCGTGAGACCAAGACGGGCAAGTGTCTTGCGTGCAGCGAGGCTGACGCCAAGCAGCAAGCGCGAGGGCGAGGTCGGTTCCCGAAGTACAGCATTGAGGAGTGGCAAGTCCACAAGATGCACAAGGAGCAGGAAGGGCTCTGCGCCATCTGTGACGACCCGATTGCCCTGAAATCCGAGGAGAACCAGTACAAGCGCACGGCGCACATCGACCATTGCCATGATACCGGGAAGGTGCGCGGCTTGCTCTGCCAGAAGTGCAACATCGGCATCGGCATGTTCTGTGACGATGTGGATAAGTTAGGAAGGGCAATCGCTTACCTGCAAGACTCTTGCAACGAATAGGGTATTGCGCTAGTTATAGCGTCATAGCAGTCCGAGAGCCCCGCGCACCCGGACTGCGTTAGCGTCTCTAACACCCGCTGCCCGGTTCACTCCCGAGGCGGCTTTTTTGCGGCCCCATGCCCCACAAATCCCGCAAGACATACACCCGAGACGATGGCGTCGTCATGGTCGAGATCAGCCCCGGCGTGTGGGTGTCTAAGGATTACGCCGAGAGGCAAGGGCTTCTGCGCCCCGCAACAGGCGGCATCGTTGGCCCGGGCAAGCCTTATCTCGTCGGGGAGCATGCTTCTGACTACCCGGTCTCGAGGGCGCTGGCTGAGCGGATGGGCATCCTGAGGTAGCAATGACCGAGCGTCCGCCCCTATTCACCGACCGCGAGGGTGTTCTCCTCGTGGCAAGCCTGATCCTCCGTTCCTCTGCAAAGGTCTACACCGAAGAGGGCATTCGGGAGTTCATCACGGCAGCGAGCCCGGAAGACGCGACCATGCTGGAACAGTCCGGCGCGATGGATGCCATAGCCCCAGGCATGGCTCTCTTCACGCAGGGCACGCTCTCTGCGCTGGGTGATATGTTTGAGGCTCTCGCCAAGGTGGACGACGCCAGATGGCTAGAGATCGTTCACAAGGTCTATGCTGACACGAAGGCGGAACAGGCCGCCTAGCCATGGACATCCTCTACCGCTTCCTCACCCAGACACTCAGGGGAAACCAGACGGAACTCCAACTGTCCGAGATGCGCCGCAACCAAGTCTACATGATGCTGGCAAAGACCAAGGTGCTCACCCCGAAGCATCGGCGTCGGTTGGCCCTTGCCTGAATGGGCAAGCTCACCAACATCAAGCCTCGGCTTTCCTCTACTCCTCCCAGGCTGAAGAGTCCGCCCAAGATCGTAGAGGAGTTCTACTCATCACCTGAGTGGCGAGCCCTCGTGAAGAGGATCAAGGCAAAGCGCGGCAACTTCTGCCAGCGTTGCGGATCTAGTGACAGAGTGATCGCGGACCATATCATCGAGCGCAAGGACGGCGGGGCCGATCTAGACGAGAACAACATCGAACTCCTGTGCCACACCCACCATCAGAAGAAGACGGCACAGGCAAGAGCGCGAAGGGCAAGAGGGCAGGCCTGAGACCCCACCCCCCGTCAAAAGTTCAGGATCGGCTCAAGCCCCTGCACCCGCGCCCCCCTCATTCGCAGATTATTTCCGGTTTGGAGGTTGCAACTGCAAACCAGTTTGCAAACCAGTTCATGAAAAACGGTAACAAAACCATTGATTGGCAAGGAGTTGAGAAGGATTACTGCGCTGGCGTCATGGGGGTCCGTGAGATCGCCCGCTGGTACGGTATCTCGGATACGGCTGTCCATAAGAAGGCCAAGGCGGAAGGCTGGGTTCGCCCGAAGCAGAAGAAGACCCTCGTGGGTGCCGCTCCTGCCCAGGCAGAGGTTCCGGCCCCTGCGTCGTCGGAGCCTGTATCGCCGGCCGACTTGGCCGACCGCGGCCGAGGCTTGGCGGCCCGCCTCATGAACGAACTCGATGCGGTTACGGCGAACGTGGGCGAGCTCGAGGAGATGATCCATTCCGAGGAGAGCGACCCGCGGCGCCGGCAGGCACTCCTCAAGGCTCTTTCCCTGGGGGAGAGGGCCAACACGCTCCGGACGCTCAGCATGTCGCTGAAGACCCTCAACGAGACGGCGATGCCGGAAGGCAAGAAGGCTCAGCGTCAGTCGGCGGCTGAGAAGGTCGGCGGCAAGTTCAGTGTCCCGAGCGCACCGAAACTGGTCGTAAACAACCGATGATGGAGTGGAGCACGGCTTGCCCTGATTGGGAGAGCCGCATTCTTGCCCGCCGATCGCTGATCCCCTTCGATCCGCTCTTTCCGGACGAGGCCGAAGCGGCTCTGGCGGTCTTCAAGTCGCTCAAGATCGTTGACGCCCCGCATGTCATCGACCCTGAGACGGGCGATCCCAGGCCTCCGACCTTCGGAGAGGCCTGCGAAGAGTGGGTGTTCGATTTCGTCGCGGCGATCTTCGGGGCATATGACCACGAGAGCGCCCGGCGCCTGATCCGCGAGTTCTTTCTGCTCATCAGCAAGAAGAACTCCAAGTCCACCATCGCCGCGGGCATCATGCTCACGGCCCTGATCCGAAACTGGAGGCTTTCCGCCGAGCTGCTGATCCTGGCGCCCACCATCGAGGTTGCCGACAACTCCTTCAAGCCGGCCGCCGACATGGTGCGGCACGACGAGGAGCTATCGACCCTCCTGCATGTGCAGGATCACGTCCGGACGATCACCCACAGGACGACAAAAGCCTTCCTGAAGGTGGTGGCCGCCGACTCGGACACGGTATCGGGCAAGAAAGCCGCCTTCGTGCTGGTCGATGAGCTCTGGGTGTTCGGCAAGAAGGCAAATGCCGATGCCATGCTCCGCGAGGCGACGGGCGGCTTGGTGTCCAGGCCGGAAGGCTTCGTGATTTACCTGTCCACGCAGAGCGACGAGCCGCCTGCTGGCGTGTTTAAGGCCAAACTGGAGTATTTCAGGAACGTCCGTGACGGGCTGATTAAGGACAAGAAGAGCCTTGGCGTCCTTTTCGAGTTCCCGCCGCATATGGTGGAAGACAAGTCCTGCTTCCATCCAGCGAACCTCTACATCACCAACCCGAACCTCGGGAGGTCAGTGAGCCAGGAATGGCTTGAGGACGAGTTGATCAAGGCTCAGACCGGCGATGAAGGGGCCAAGTGGACCTTCTACGCCAAGCATCTGAACGTCGAGATCGGCCTCGCCATGCGCAACAACGCATGGATAGGGGCGAAGTACTGGCAAGGTGCCGCAGATCCAGAATTAGCCTCGCTCTCCTCTGATGAGGCCCTAGAGCGAGTGCTTGAGCGGTCTGAAGTCGTGGTGGTCGGCATCGACGGCGGTGGCCTTGATGACCTTCTCGGGATGGCAGTCGTTGGCCGGTGCAAAGTGACGCGAGATTGGCTGTTCTGGCACCACGCCTGGGCTCATGACGATGTGTTCAAGGAGCGTAAGGAGATCGCCCCGCGGCTGAAGGACTTCATGGCGGCTGGCACCTTGACGCTGTGCGAGGACCCGACCCAAGACGTTCGCGAGGTCGCGGACATCGTGGAGCGGATCGCAAAGGTGGGGCTTCTGCCGGAGAAGCATGCAGTCGGCTTCGACCCCCAGGGCGTCGCAGCCATGGTGGACGAGCTTGCAGACCGCGAGATCACCGACGAGCAGATGACCGGCGTTCCCCAGGGCTTCCGGCTGTCGTCGGCGGTCTGGGGCATGGAACGCAAACTGAAGGACGGCACCCTCTGGCATTCGGGCCAGGACATGATGGCTTGGTGCGTCGGCAATGCGAAGACGGAGCAGCGCGGCAATGCCGTGCTGATCACCAAACAGACGGCCGGCAAGGCCAAAATCGACCCGCTCGTCGCCAGCTTCAACGCTGTCGTTCTTATGAGCCGTAACCCCGAGGCCTCTGGTGGACCTTCCGTCTACGAAGAGCGCGGCATTCTGATGGTATAGCGAATGAGCTTTTGGGACCTATTCCGCCGCGCTCCGGAGGCGGCCGGGCAGGGTGCAAGCCCTCGCTCCGACATCAGCGGCGGAACGGTTGTCTATTCGCTAGACGATCCCCGCGTGATTGAGATCCTGCGGGACGGCTTCCTCTCGGCAGCCGGCTTTACGGTCAATCCGGAGACGGCCCTGCGCAACCCGGCGTTCTTCCGCGCCGTGAGCCTGATTTCGAACTCGATCGGCATGCTGCCGCTCAACTTGATTGAGAAGGAGACCAAGGAGAAGGCGACGGAGCACCCGCTGCATCGACTCCTGCACCGCAAGCCGAACGATTGGCAGAGCGCCTTCGACTTCCGGGCCCTGATGCAACTCCGGGCCCTGGTCCACCGCAACGCCTTCGCCCTGATCGTCCGTTCTCGGGATATCCGCACGCGCGGGGAAAAGATCATCCGGCTCGTGCCGCTGGACCCTAGGCGGATGGAGATCATCCTCAACGATAACTGGACCGTCTCCTACAAGTACCAGCCCAAGACAGGCAGCCAAATTGTCTATCAGGCTAAGGATATTTTTCATCTTCGCGGCCTGTCGCTTGATGGCCTCAATGGTTTCTCTCTGGTGGAGCAGGCGAAGGAGGCCATCGGCCTCGCATTGACCGCAGAGCTTGCTGCTGGCCGCCTGTTCAAGAACGGTGCTTTCGTCGGCGGGGCCCTGAAGCACAAGGGCAAGCTCTCCGACGAAGCCTTCAACCGGCTCAAGGCCAGCCTTTCAGATAAGGAAGGCGCCGAGAACGCAGGGAAAAATCTCATCCTTGAAGAGGGGATGGATTACCTGCAGTTCGGCCAGAATGCGCGCGATGCGCAGATGACCGAGCTTCGGAAGCTTCAGGTCGAGGAAATCGGCCGCGTTTCGGGTGTTCCGCGCCCGCTTCTGATGGTCGATGAGACCTCCTGGGGCTCCGGCATTGAGGCCCTCGGCCAGTTTTTCGTCGCCTATGCCCTGAACCCCTGGTTTGAGGCATGGCAGCAGTCGATCGAGCGCTCTCTCCTCACTGATGAGGAAGCCGAACGCTATGAGGCCAAGTTCAATCCGGGCGCTCTGCTCCGCGGCTCGCTCAAGGATCAGGCCGACTTCCTCGCCAAGGCACTCGGATCGGGCGGACATCAGCCCTGGATGCATGTCGATGAGGTCCGCGATGTCATGGACCTTCCGGAGCGTGAAATCCCTCCTTCACTCCTGGGCCATAACGGCGGCCCTGCTCTCGATGACGGGAACAGCAATGATCAAGCAGCGTAGTCCTCGCGTGTTTGCCATGGCACGCCCTCGTGCCGATGGGACGTGGAGAACCTTCCAGATCGGAGATCGGGTCAATATTCTGAACCCGCACGACGCGGAGCATTCCACCGGGACCATCCAGACGATCAGCGGAGAGACGCCCTACGGCGTGCTGATCGATGGGATGGAATCTATGGGCATTCATAAATGGTATACGACCGACGAACTGGAGCGAGTTGGCTCTGGCACAGGCGACGGTGACGACATGCCTGGCATGGATGACCCGGAGGCCAAGAAAAAGAAGAAAAAGCACGACGGCATGAAGATGAAGTGCGAAGGGCGCCCCGGTGCGATGCCCCTGCCTGCCCGTCGCGACGTATCGGCGCTCACCAAGCCCCAGGTTTTCGATAGATGGGCCCAGGATGCGGCCGGCATCCGCGCCTTGGAGCGCGGCGACAACGTGATCACGATGTTCGAAGCCATTGGTGAGGATTACTGGAGCGGCGGCGGTGTCACGGCGAAAAAGGTTTCATCGCAACTCCGGGCTATCGGTGATCGCCCGGTGGAAGTGCAGATCAATTCGCCTGGCGGCGACATGTTCGAGGGGATTGCAGTCTATAACGTCCTTCGGGAGCACCCCCAGCCGGTCACGGTGAAGATCATGGGCATGGCGGCCTCTGCTGCCTCCATCATCGCGATGGCGGGCGATACGGTCGAGATCGGCTCGGCCTCGTTCCTGATGATCCATAACTGTTGGGTGCTGGCGATCGGCAACCGCCACGACATGCGGGAAACCGCCGACTTCCTGGAGCCGTTCGATGCGGCCATGGTCGAGGTCTATGCAGCCCGTTCCGGTCAGAAGCCGGAGGATATCGCGAAGTGGATGGATGCCGAGACCTTCATGTCCGGATCCCAGGCGATCGAGCGCGGCTTCGCTGACGCTCTTCTCTCGGCTGACAAGCTGACGACCGACACCGATGCGCAGGCGGAAGACCGGCGCGTCAACGAGCTCCGCGCCATGGAGCTGCAACTCGTTTCGGCGGGCCTCACGCGCTCTCAGGCGCGGGACCGCATCAACAAGATCAAGGGCACGCCCGGCGCTGCCATTGACCCCGCTGTTACGCCAGGCGCTGACGGCGAAGACTACTCCGGCCTAGCCGGGCTTTTAGCAACCCTGAAATCGTAAGGAGCTTCAGATGAAGCACACTCGTTCCCTCGCCCTTCTGGCGGGCGCGACGGCGCTTGTGACGCCGCGTGCCATCGCGGGCACCGTCCGCGCCGACACCTCCGACCCCAAGGCCATGATCGCGGCCCTTCAGAACGCCTTCGAGGAGTTCAAGAAGAGCCATGATGAAAAGCTGAAGGCCAAGGCCGACGTCGTTCTGGACGAGAAGGTCCAGCGCATCGACGCCGCTGTCGGCAACTTCCAGGCGGCTATCGATGAGATGAACGCCAAGATCGCGGCATCGGGCCTCGGTGACAGCGTGATCGGCGACCTGCCGGCTGATCCTGAGTATGTGAAGGCCTTCAAGGCTCACATGCGCAAGGGCGACGTTCAGGCTGCCATGACCAAGGGCTCCGACCCGGATGGTGGCTATCTCGCTCCGGTGGAGTGGGACCGCACCATCACCGGGAAGCTCAAGCAGGTCTCTCCGATCCGTGCCAATGCCCGCGTGATCCAGATCACCTCGGCAGGCTTCAAGAAGCTGTTTACTGATCGCGCGGTCGGTTCCGGCTGGGTGGGTGAAACGGCCGCCCGTCCTGCGACCTCTACCCCGCAGATCGGTCAGCTCGACTTCCCGCTGGGCGAGATCTACGCCAACCCGGCAATCTCGCAGCAGCTCCTTGATGACGCCGCCATCGACCTTGAGCAGTGGCTCGCTGATGAGGTCGACACCGAGTTCGCCCGTCAGGAGGGCATTGCCTTCCTCTCCGGCGATGGCGTGAACAAGCCTCACGGCATCCTGACCTATGTCACGGGCGCCGCGAACGCGGCTCGCCACCCCTGGGGCGCAATCAAGACCGTGAACAGCGGCGCGGCTGCGGCTCTCACCTCGGACGGCATCATCAATCTGATCTACGACCTGCCGAGCGAGTTCCGTGCGAATGCCAAGCTCTACACGAGCCGCGGCGCACAGGCCGCCATGCGCAAGCTGAAGGACGGCCAGAACAACTACCTCTGGCAGCCTTCCTTCGCGGCCGGTCAGCCCGCCACCCTCGCAGGCGAGCAGATCGTTGAGATCCCAGACATGCCGGCTGTCGGCGCGGGCGCTGTCTCGGCGCTCTACGGCGACATGGACGCGACCTACCTCGTGGTGGATCGCATCGGCATCCGCGTCCTGCGCGACCCGTTTACCAATAAGCCCTTCGTGCACTTCTACACCACGAAGCGCGTCGGTGGTGGCGTCTACAACCCGGAGCCCATGCGCGCCCTCGTGGTCGCAGCCTAATCGGCCTCATAGCAACGACAATCAGGGCCCCTTCGCGGGGCCCTTTTTGTAGGTGGACTTTTCACCCCTTCGAAGGAGAAAAACCATGGCTACCAAGAAGACCGCTGCCCCGGCCGAGACCGAGGCGAAGAAGGCTAACATCGCTCCTGCGACCGAGTTCGCTCCGTCTGGCGCTCCGGTTCAGACCGTGCCGGACGTGGACCCGTCCCATCCTGCCGTCGATGACAATCCGCGTGCCGACACGACCGAGGACCAGAACCGCATCGACTTCAACGATCCGACCATGAGCGGATCTGAGGCTGTCGCAAAGAACCTCGGCTACAAGGCCGGCGAGAAGGGCGAATAACCAATGGCCGAGCCGTTTGTCTCGTTGGAGGAGGCCAAAACCTACCTCCGCATTGACCATACTGACGATGACGCACGGCTCGGCATCCTGCTCCGGGCGGCTCAGCGGTGGACGCTGGACTACTGCGCTTTGCTGGCCGTGCCGACCGATCCTGAAGCGCTTGAGCAGTTCAAGACGGCTGCCCTCCTGAAGCTGGAGGATCTATTCGATGCTTCCGCGACTGGAGAGCGGACGCTTGGCGCTCGGGACCTGATCGACCCGTATAGGGCTCTGCGCGTCTGATGCCCAAAGCAAGCCAACTTCGCGAGCGCATCACCCTGCAACGTCGGGGCTCAACCCAGGATGAATATGGGAACGAGCAAACCGGTGCTTGGGAGAATGTGTTCACCATCGCGGCGAACATTGCTCCTGCGCGCGGCCGTGAAGAGGTCCTCGCGCAGCGTCTGCAAGGTGTTCGGCCAGTGGAGATCACCGTCCGCTGGTCTCAGCAGACGCAAGCCATCGACCCCAGCTGGCGCCTGATCAACACGAGGCGGCCGGCAGAGATCTACAACATCCACGACACCCGCGACCCTGACGGCCGGAAGCAGTGGAACATCCTCACATGCAGTCTCGGCACCGCCACTTAAGGAGAAGCACAATGGCTCAGAAAGTTCGCTTCATTCGGGACTATACCTTCCGCATCTCCAATAGTGTCGAGAAGGCCTATCGGAGGGGCTACGAGGGCTTGATCCCCGATGCCCACTATGAGGCGGCCAAGGCTGCCGGCGCGCTCGAGGAGCCCGCGCCTATCGTCAAGGCCGAGAACAAGACCAAGCCCAAGGACTAGCGACGATGGCCACGGTCAAGGGCATGGATCGTCTGAGGGCGAAACTCCGCGCGCTCCCCAAGGAGGCGAAAAAGGAAATTCGCGAAGCCCTTGAGAAGAGCGCGGGCGAAGTTGTCCGAATGGCGAAGCAGCTTGCTCCCTATGAAAGCGGCGATCTGCGCAACAGCATAGGGTACACGTTCGGAACATACCGGCCCGACAATTCCAATGTCCGAGGCATGTCGGCGACGATAAGTGACGGCGACCCAGATTTGACCGTCACAATCCATGCCGGGGACAAAAAGGCTTGGTACGCGCGCCTGGTCGAGTTCGGGACCGCGGCGCATACGATCAGGTCGAAACGACCGGGCGGGCTGCTGAACATCAATGGCCGTCTGATCGAACAGGTTTCACACCCTGGCGGCTCTCCCCGCCCATTCTTCTATCCAGCGTGGCGAGCAAACAAGCGCCGGATCAGGGGGAGGCTCACCAGGGCGACCAGGAAAGCAGCCCAGAAGGTAGCCTCAGCGCCATGAGCGACCCAAGCCTTGCCCTCCAAGGGGCTGTCATCAACACGCTACGCGCTGCAGGAACTGAAGCGGGCCAGGATGTCTTCGATACCGTTCCTGCCCGCGATCCTTTCCCGCGCATCACTGTCGGGTCCGGCCAGACGATACCTGCTGACGAGGACTGCTATGAAGGCAGCGAGACCTTCATGCAGGTCGATGTCTGGTCCAGAGAGCCAGGCTACCCGCAGGTGAAGCGCATTGCCTGGGCCGTGCGCCAAGCGCTGCACAACAAGGACATCGGCCTCATCGGCCATACGCTGGAACTCCTCAAGGTCACCAGCACGACTTTCGAGCGCGATCCTGACGGCCTGACGAGCCGCGCCCGAATGACCCTCCGGGCTCTCACCCAGCCCGCAGACTGATCCCACTTCAAACGGAGAACTGCTATGGCTCGCCCAACGACTTTGCGCGGCTCGAAGCTGCTTATCATGATCGGTGATGGTGCCGATCCCGAGGTGTTCGCTGCGCCGTGCGCGCTGAGCACGAAGTCTTTCAACCGGTCGGCATCGACGAACGAGTTCAACGTGCCGGACTGTGATGACCCCGACGCTCCCGTCTGGACGGAACGGGCAAAGGGAGCGCTGTCGTCCGGCATCAGCGGTTCGGGCACTCTTGCCAAGGAGAGCATCGACCTCTGGGAAGACTTCTTCGAGGATGTCGAGTCCCGCAATATCCGCGTCAAGATCGACTATGCCGTTGGGCCGCGCACCTATCAGGGCAAGTACCACATGACGACATTCAACCTCACTGGCGAGCAGGACGGATTGATCCAGTACGAGATTGAGCTTGTTTCGGATGGCCCTGTCGACGTGGTGACCACTCCGTGAGTTCCGACGCATCGTTCGAACAGGTCTGGGCGGGAGACGAGCGCGTCTTCCGCCTGGGCATTGGCGAGTTGCTCGCCCTGGAAGAGAAACTCGACTGCGGCTGCGCGTCTGTGCTCAACCGCATCGGCGCCGGCGAATGGCGCATTGCCGACCTGAAGGAGCCTATCCGGCTCGGCCTCATGGGCGGCGGCACGGATGCCAAGCGGGCCAAGGCTCTCGTCGATGAGCATGTCGCCCCCGGGCGGCTCCTCGAGGCGGCCGTCCTGGCGCGGGCCATCCTGCTGAAGGCCCTCGTAGGCGACACCCGCGAGCAAGTGGGAAAAGACGACGCGGCGACGGAAGCGCCGGGGCAGAACGCCTCTCCGCCGCCGCCCTCTACGGAACAGGCGCAGTCGTAGGGTTCACGCCCTCCGAAGTACGGGCGATGACCCTCTGGGAGTTCGCCGCCTGCGTGGATGGCTGGAACACCTCGCAAGGGGCCGAGGAGCCGATCGATGCTCCATCTGCTGAAGAATATTACGACCTCGTGGAGAGGCTAGGATCCAATGGCTGAAGCCGTCGATATGCAGCGCCTTGTCGTCTCCATGGAGGCGAGGTTTACGACCTTCAACAAGGAGTTGCAGAAGCTTACAGGATCGGTCGAGAAAGAGACCAAGAAGATCGGGGACCGCTTCAAGTCGGTCAACGACAACCTTCAGGGTCAGACGGCCAACCTGGCGGCGCAGTTTCAGGATATCGGCGTGCAGTTGGCGAGCGGCACCTCTCCGCTCACCGTCGCCCTTCAGCAGGGCACGCAGATTTCGGCGGTTCTCGGTGAGACGAAGGGTGGCGCAGCCGGCGCCGTGAAGGCCCTTGGCTCCGCCTTCGCTTCGGTGGTGAGCCCGATCAGCCTTGCCACGATCGGCATCATCGCGCTCGGCGGTGCCGCGATCCAGTATGTCGCCGGCATGGTGAGCGATACTCAGACGCTCGATGACCGGCTGAAGATCCATGCTGACCTGATCAAGCAGATCAAGGACGCCTATGGCGAGGCGGCCGAGGGGCTGGAGGACTATGCCAAGCAGAGCACGGCCGTCCTCGAGGTGCAGACCCGCGCCTCCATCCTGAAGCTTCAGGAAGACCTCACGAAGCTGTCCAAGACGCTGTCCCGCTCGCTGATGCAGTCGCCCACGCTTCTGCCGACGAACCCGACAGCCGGGATCATGGATGTTGATACAAGCACCGTCGATCAGGCGGTGCCGAAGTATCAGGCCTTTGCCGATGCCATCCGGAAGCTGCAGGACGAGGCGAAGAACGGCGAGCCGAACATCAGGGCCTTCCAGGCGGCAATTTCGGCCATCGCCAACGCCAACCAATCCGACAAGGAGATCCAGAAGCTCGCGGGCGAGCTCCTCGCCATGTCGCAGCAAGCCTATGACGTTGAGAACGCGCTCACCACGGCTCGCCGCGCCATTGGCCTGATTGGAGACGTGGCGGCGGGGCAGGTTGGCTCCGTCAAGGAACTCAAGAACGCTCTGTCTGACCTGGCACGGATCGGGCTCCCGACGACCGGCGAGTTCAGGGCCGAAGAGGCCTACAAGCGAGCGCTGGAGAATGCCCGCACGCCAGGCGAGCGGGCGCAGGCCGATAACGCTTATCTTGAGGCACAGCAGCGCCTCCGCGACCGTGAGGCCGAAGAGGCGGCCGAGAAGGCGCGTCGAGAGGCTGAGCGGAAATCCGAGCAGGCTGCGCGACGGGCTGAGAGCGATGCTGAGCGCAAGCGTGAAGCCTACGCCCAGGAGATCACCGACATCCAGAATGCCACCCGCGCCCTTGAGCTTGAATTTGAGATGCGCGGCAAGAGCAATGTCGAGCGGGAGAAAGCCCGCCAGATCATGCAGATTGAGAACGCTCTCCAACGTGAGGGCGTGACGCTGTCGGGGGGGCAGCGGGCCACGGTCGAGCAATTGGCCGAGTCCTACGCTCAGATGAGCGAGAAGCTGAAGGAGGCCAATGCCACTCAGCAGGAACTCCAGCAGCTTGCCAGTTCCACCCTCAAGGGCTTCGTCTCCGACCTCATGGATGGCGTGAGCGCGGCCGACGCCCTGCAGAATGCCCTCAAGAGGGTAGGTGACCGCCTCCTCGACTTGGCTCTCGACTCCGCTCTCAAGGGCATCCTTGGCGGGGCAGGGGGCGGCGGCAACATCTTCTCGTCTCTTCTCGGCGGTCTCACTGGGCAGCGGGCAATGGGTGGTCCTGTGCAGTCGGGCGGCACCTATCTCGTGGGCGAGAACGGCCCTGAACTCGTGCAGTTCGGCCGCAATGGCACAGTGATCCCGAACCATGCTCTCCCGCGTGGTGGGTCCGGTGGCGGCATGCAAGTCGTGATCAACAACAACGCAGGCGCCGAAGTGCAGACGCGACAGACGAACGGCCCGCAGGGGCCGCGCCTTGAGGTGCAGCTTGAGCAGGCTCTCAGCGGCATGATTTCAAGCGGGCGGCTCGACAAGTCGCTCAAGGGGCGGTTCGGCGTCTCTCCCATGGGAGGCCGCTGATGGCGCTTCCTGTCTGGCCCCCTACGGTTCCGCATAAGCCGCTGGCGGACAACGGGATCGATGAACCGCATCGCGGCGTGCTGGAAAGCGAAATGACGGCCGGCAACACCCGCAGCCGGCGTCAGTTCACAACCGTCATCGGCACTGTGCCGCGCACGATCCCCATGACCACGGCTCAATTCCTCACGTTCAAGGCCTTCGTGCGCGATACCCTTTCGCATGGCTCGGCCGAGTTCGAAATGCCGGTCTGGGATCTGACCGCCTGCCCGGTGAAGCGGGTCAAGCTCCGTGAGGGCGGCCGATACACCGCGAACCGCATGGGCAACAAAATTCACGTCTCCTTCTCCCTCGACGTGTGGGATCTCTAAGTGCCGATTTCCGCAACGCAAGCCTGGGCCGAGGCCGCCGCCTCCGCGCCCAAGGATGAGGTCATGCTCATCACGATTGAGTTGATCCATCCCGTCTTTGTCGAGAACGGCGCTCCTGCTCCCATTCGGGCCGTCCGCAACACGGTCGACATGTCTTTCCGTCTGGAGGATGGCGCACCGGTTGGCGGCGGCACGGTCGTCCCGTTCAAGGCCATTCCCTTCGAGATCGACTATCCCCGGATCGGCAACCTCGGCGCCGAGGCCACCATCCGGCTCGACAACGTCAACCGTGAGGCCTCCCGCTACCTGGGCGAGGCCGTGAAGCTCAACACGCCCATTCAGGCGATCTTCCGCGGCTATTTGGCATCCGACCCGAACACGGTCGGGCAGGGGCCTTACAAGCTGATCCTGCGCAACGTGAAGCGTACGGCGCGGCAGCTTGAGGGGCAGCTTGCCATTGCCCGACCCCAGAACATGCGCGTGATGCGCGAGGTCTATGACATGGTTCGCTTCCCGAGCCTCCTGGCGGTGTCGTGATGGATCGTCTCGCCTTCTATGAGAGCCTGATCGGCAAGCCCTACAAGATCGGGGCGCGTGGTGAGGATGGGGCCTTCGATTGCTACGGCCTCGCCCGTCATATCCAGATTGAGCTGGCCGGCGTTGCCATGCCGGATGTCGCCTTTGCCGAGCCCACGACCCGGGCGCAGGCCGAGGCCATGCTCTCGCATCCCGAGCGCCAGGCATGGGTGGAGATCCCCGAAGCCGAGGCGCGTGAACTTGATCTCGTCCTCATGGGCAATGTCGCTAAGCGGGACTTTCATCTCGGCACCTACATCGTGCCTGCCACGGCTGGCGCGGTGATCCACATCGACAAGGCGGCCGGCGTGGTCGTGGACGACATCCCCGCCCTCAAGGCATCTGGCTTCAACTTTTTGCGTTTCTGGCGCCGTAAATCCTGACCATGAAATCAGCCGTCAAACACTCCCTTCTGGTCTTTGACCCGGAGCGCGATGACGTTCGCGTGCCCGAGGCTGGCCTTGTGCTCCCCATTGCCGAGCACAAGACCCGCAAGCGCAAGCCGACGATCGAGCAGCTCATCACCGAGACCGGCTGGCAATTCAATCTGCCGACCGTCTGCAAGGTGAACGGGGCGTACCTTTCTCGCACGGAATGGGCCACGCATCGGCTCACCGCCAACGACAACGTCGAGTTCGTCAGCCGTCCGCTCGGCGGCATGGGCGGGCAGGGCGGCGGCTCGACGGCCAAGAGCATCGGCGCGATCGTCGCCATGGTGGCGCTCACCGCACTCGCTCCCTGGGCCATGGGCGCGATCGGCCTGACGGGCATTGCCGCCTCGATCGGCTCCTCGCTGCTCATTGCGGGCGGGGCGATGGCGATCAGCCATTTCCTCAAGCCCAAGGCTGGCGGCAAGACCGACAGCAAGGAGGAGCTTTACTCCTTTGGCCTCGGCGGCAACCAAGCGCGTCCACTTCAGCCCATCCCGGTCCTGTACGGTCGCACCCTGTCCTTCCCCGACTTCGCCGCTCCGCGCTATTCCGAGTTCGACGGCGACAAGATGACGGAATACGGGCTCTTCGCCCTGACCTGTGGCGATGCCGACGTGGAAGAGGTCCGCATCTCGGACACCCGCATCTGGACGAAGAGCGGCGGCTATAACCCGTCCTTTCCCGGCATCACGATCCAGATCCGCAAGCCCGGGCAAAAGGTCACGCTGTTCCCGGTCAACGTGGTGACGGCCTCCGAGGTCACCGGCATCGAGTTGAACACGACGGACACGCCCGCTTTCACGGCGAACGCGGCCGGCACGCTCGCCAAGGAGTTGCTGCTCGACTTCGTGTTTCCGTCTGGCCTGTATCAGGAATACAAGGGCGAGATGTACCCGGCCTCGGTGCGGGTCCTCGTGCACGCCCGACCGGTCGACGATGCCGGCGCTCCGATTGGCGAGTCCATCCGCATCCTCGACAAGACGTTCACCTACACCAAGAACAGCCAGATCCGCGTCACCGAGCGGGTCGAGATGCCGCCCGGCCGCTATGAAATCAGGGCGCGGCGCACGAGCGAGAGCATCACCGGCAAGCAGCTGAACGGCGGCAAAGTCTCCGGTGTCGACGACATCGTCTGGTCGGCGCTGCGGGCTCATATCGACGGCCCGAACGCCTTCCCGCGCGTGACGACCATCGCCATCCGGGTTAAGGCGAGCGAGGCGCTCCAGGGCCTGATGAACGGGCAGATCGGCGTCATCGCGACCCGCATCATCCCGGTCTGGAACGGCTCGGGATTTGTCGATCAGCCGTCGCGCTCGATTGCCTGGGCGGCGCTCGACATGTGGCGCAATGCCGATTACGGCGCAGGGCTTGGCCTGGAGCAGGTCGACTTCCAGTCATTCTACGCCTACGACCAGCTTTGGGCTTCGCTTGGCCATCACTTCGACTACACCTTCAAGGAACCGCAGAGCCTGGACGACGCGCTCGAGACGGTGCTCAAGGCGGGCCGCGCAGTGCCGGCACCGGTGGGCGACCGTCTGACCATCGTACGCGACGAGCCCCGCGGCATCCCGCGCATGATCTTCACCGATTACGACATCGTGCGCGACAGCCTCACGATCGATTACACCCTGGCCGACGACGACATCGCGGACGGCATCGTCGGGGAGTACATCGACGAGACGACCTTCAAGCTGGCCGAGGTGTCCTCGGCGTCCGATGGCGTGACGCTCGCCAAGCCCGCCCGCGTGCAGCTCCCCGGCGTGCAGAAGCGGTCGCAGGCGGCCGGCCTCGTGCGCTTCATGGCGGGCGAGAACCAGTATCGGCGTGTCACGGTGTCGTGGACGGCCCGCGCGGAAGGGCGCCTGCTCAAGCGCGGCGACCTCGTGAAGCTGTCCTGCGAGGAGCCGGAAACCTGGGGCCAGTCGGCCGAGGTCGTGGCCTATGACGACGCCACGCGCCGCATCACCTTCGACCATGACCTCGACTGGGATGCGAACGCGCTCAACCACTATGTCGAGATCCGCGCGGCGGACGGCCAGCCGTGGGGCCCAGTACGGGTCACGCGGGGCACCTCGGCCCGCATCGCCATTGTCAACGCACAGGACTTCGCCAGCGAGGCCACGCTGCAGGGCCGGAGCCTCGCCCAGGCCATGGCGCGGGCACCGAAGGCGGACTTCCCGACCGCAGCCTTCTCCCCGGGCGAGCCGCGCTCCTTCCGCGTGCTCATCACCGAAGGCACGCCCGACACGGACGGCGAGCACATCACCCTGACCGGCGTCTTGGACGATCCCCTCGTCTATGACGTGACCGAGACGGGCGTCACGCCGCTGCCGACCACGCCCGACGTGTTCTCGCAGGCGATCCCGATCGTCACGACCCTTTCCGGCCAGGTCTACCAGCGTGGCATGAACCTCGTCCTGCAGGCGGGCTGGCAGCCGGCCAAGGGCGCTATCCGGTACATTGCCGATGTGTCCTATGACGGCGGCGGGACGTGGGTGCGGGCCTATGAGGGCGATGCGACCACGTTTGAAGCCATCGTCGCGGGCGCTCAGACGATCCGGCTGCGCGTGGCCGGTGTCACCGGCAGCAATGTAACGGGCGTCTTCAGCATCATCGAGATCGACCCGCCGCCGCTCGTGCTGGACGATAAGTTCTTCATCATGAAGATCCGCCCGGATGACCTTGTGCCGGAACTGAGCCGGGACTTGGACGGAATGGGCTTGCTGGACCAGATTGCAGATCTGGCTGGCGAAGGCCGTGTCGTGGCCGAAGAGGCAGATGACCGCGCCCGAGCCGCGATCAAAGAAACCGCCTTGGTCAAGGTCACCGCCGATAAGGCGCTCGCCGTCTTTGGCACGGATGTCATTGCGGAGTTCGACAACAACGGCATCACGGTCGGGCAGCAATTCACGGCCGTTGCGGATGTCACCGGGCAACTCGTCGGGGCTTACAAAGTCGAGATCAACGGCACCAACGGTTTCTTCGGCGGCTTCCAGTTGGTTGGCGCGACGGGCCCCGAAGGCCAGCCGATCAGCGAGTTCAAGATCGCCACCGACAAGTTCCTCATCGGCGCTCCTGGCTCGGGCTTTGGGGCAGAGGCCGTGTTCTCTATCGGCACCCGCAACGGCATCGGGCGCATGGTCCTGCGCGGCGACTTCATCGCAGACGGAAGCATCAATGCGAACCAGATCAACGTTGTCAGCCTCTCGGCGCTCTCGGCCAATATGGGGACGCTCACGGCCGGCGTGATTTCCCTGACCGGCGCTTCGGGCCGCATCGAGATTTACGACTGATGGCGCGGCGCATGGTTCTAGGCCACTTCGGGGGCGGCGTGGTCGACTTCCGCATCT
This sequence comes from Microvirga sp. Mcv34, assembly GCF_024519725.1. GTDB lineage: Bacteria > Pseudomonadota > Alphaproteobacteria > Rhizobiales > Beijerinckiaceae > Microvirga. The sequence goes on from NZ_JALJRK010000001.1 coordinate 150,044, forward strand.
CACGGCCGGGCGTCGACGCCATGACGGCGAACGTGGCGGATCGGACGCAGATCAGCTTCGCGCTCTCGCGCGACGTGATGGGGCGGGTCGCCTCGGCCGGCAGCGTCAATGCGCTCGACAGCGCTGTGTCGTTCTCTGAGGTCTTCCCGGCCGAGCCGCCCGTCCTGTTCGGGACCGTGCGCAGCAGCGGCACCTATATCGACGAGTACCGACGCATCCAGGGCAACGGCGGGCGCTATCAGGACGGCACGCCCTACTGCGCCGTGGTGACGACGACCGCGATCCGGGTGACCAATGCGGCGCCCTTCGGCGTGCCGCTCCCGAGCGGCGACAAGTTCGTCTACATGGCGGTGGCGTAATGGCGCGGCGTGTCATCTTCGGAGCCAACAGCGCCGGGCGGGTCGGCATCTATGTGTCCAAGCCCGGGATCGATGCCTATACGGCGCCCGAGGCTCAGTTGCTGTTCTCGGACCAGCGTCGGCACTTCATGATCCTGCAATCCGGCAGCATCCAGCTCACCGGCTCGCTCACCAACCCGGGGAGCGGCGTGCGGGTCAACTTCACCCAGCGTCCGGGGCAGAAGCCGTTCGTGCTCTGCGGAGACTTCAACCCGCGCCCGTCAATGACGCCTGTGCGGGCTGTCGTCGATACGACCGGCTTCACCGCCTACCCGGCCGCCGACTGGCAGGGGCAATACCCCGCAGCCGGCAAGTTCGTGCAGTATTTTGCTTTCCTGAAGAGCGAATGAGCAAACGTATTCTCATCGGCCGGGACGCGGGCGGGGACTTCCGCATCCGCTCCTGCGCAGCCGGCTATGATGTCGACACCGCGCCGCTCGATCAGATCCTGTTCGATGCCGATGCGATCCCCGGCAGGATCATCACCCAGGGCGCGCGCTACTGCGAGTGGAACCAGTTTCAGACGAGCCAGCCCAACCAGCCCGAAACCACCACGTTCGCCCATGGCGTCCCGGCAGGCCTCTCCTTCATCATCGTGGCAATCGGGAAGGCGCAGTATTCGGACGGCTCGACTCCGTCTGATTGGCGCTACTGGCGATATACGCTTTTTGCCCCGCCGAGCACGCAGCGCGTCGTCGTCTTTACGGATCTCGGCAATTCGACCATGCGGGACCGCTACTGCACACCGTTCCGGTTCTCCGGCGACGACGGGGCCGGCTTCCCGAACTGGGGCGGCTGGTGGCTGTCGTGGAACTCTACAAGCATCACTGTGACGAACAACTGCGCGAATGGCGTTTGGCTGCGCTGGCAGGCGCTGGAGGTCTGATGATCCTGCAATTTGACGAGAACGGGAGCCTGATCGGCTCGATCACATCGGTCGGCTATCCTGCCCCGCAAGAAACCTTGGATCTGGCCCTGACGACGGCGGCCTCGGTCGAGGACGTGCCGCCGTTTGAGCCGCGCTACTGGCACCGGACGGGCGAGGGGCTGCGGATCCGTCCGCGCCTGGATCTGACGACTCGCGAGAAGAGCGAGAGCGGCGGCAAGCTCTTCGTCATCGAGGGCATTCCGGCCGGCGCCATGGTGCGCGTGACCGGCCCCGACAGCGGCGAGCTTGAGGCGGATGGCGAGGCGGTCGAACTGCTGTTCCAGCAGCCGGGCGGCTACCGGGTGACGGTCATGGCCGAGCCTTACCAGCCGCAGGAGTTCGATGTGCGCGCGGAGGCGGCCCATGGCACGGCTTGAACTCGGCCCGAACCTCGAGCAGCTGCGGGCGCAGGCCGAAGACGCCGTCGATCGGCACTTCGAACCGGTGCGGGAGCGCATGGCGCTCTACACCCGCAAGGTCACCGAAGCGCGGCGCCACCTCGCGGGCAGCCCGTCCGCCATGTTGAACAAGGAGGCCCAGCGCCGGCACATCAAGGCGGATGACATCGCCCGCCAGGTGGTTGCGCTCGCTGAGGCCGACGAGGCGACGGAAGACGACCGCATCGCCCTGAAGCTGAAAATCCGCAAAGCCCTGACGGCCGAGAAGATCCGCAAGATCCTCGCGCAAAACGGCATCACTCTCTGAGCAGGTTCCCCGATGGCTCTCGATCCTGACTATTTCTTCTATTCTGACGGCACGATCTCGCTGACCAACGGCTCGGATATCGCGACAGGCACCTTCACCGCCTGGGATCCGGCTGTCCTGCCGTTTGATTTTGTCTACCCGAACGATGGCACGGCCGGAATGTCCGTGATCAAGGAAGTGCTCGGCATGAACCAGATCCGGCTTGCCAAGCCGTGGTCGGGGCCGACGCTGACGGACGTGCCGTACTTCATGGTGCGCTGGACCAAGCACACGGACCCGAAAGTCTATGCCCTTCGCCTCTCCGATTATTTGACGAGGCTGAAGGCCATCCCGGAGAACATCGAGGAAATCGGCGGACAGGTGGCGGCGGATGCGGCGGCAGTCGCTTCGGCTCTGACCACCATCACCCAGGCGGCCAGCGACGTCGATGCGAACCGACAGGCGGTCGACGTCGCAGCGGCGGCTATCGATGCCGCCCAAGTCACGACCCTAGAAGCGCGTGACGAGGCGGTCGCGGCGCGCGACGTTGCCGTCTCGGCTGCCGGCTCCACGCAATCCCTCTGGGACAGCCGAGCCGCTGCGCAGGCGGCGGACATCCCGGCTCCTGTCCAGTACCTCCGCACGGCGGGTTATGCCGCAGTAGGAGACGGAGGTGGGGCGCTTTACAAGCGCCTCGGCGCCGCGCCGTCGTCCCCGACCGCACGTCATTTCCAGAGCGCTGACGGGGCCTGGTGGGATCTAGCCGAGGTGCAGGTCAATCCGCGCATGCTCGGCGCCAAAGGCGACAACGCTACCAACGACACCGCAGCTTTCAACGCATTGCCATCGGGCAATGTGCTGATCTCTCCCGGCACTTACAGGCTTCGAGGATTTGTGCCGAAAAGTGGCACGACCTATCAGGCGCCGCGCGGCAACGTTACGCTTGTTCAAGACGCTGACGCTTCGCCTATCGTATCGCTGGCCGCGGGGACCCAGAACATCACCTTTGACGGCATCGACTTCATCGGCCGCCCAACCAGTTCATCGGGGGCATGCGTTATTCTTGATAATAATGCGGCCACGTACCGGAACAAGATCGTCTGGAGGAATTGCAGCTTCGACAATTTCGGCGGCATGGCCCTGGTTCTGGGCGGGCTCAAGGGGGGCGAGATCCTCGCCTGCCGCTTTACCCGCACGGCGCAACTCAACACCCCCTCGGGAGCGACCAGCTATCCGGCGATCTGGATCAGCGATGCTTCCGCAGGCAATTACACGGCGACCTCGGACCTGCTCATCCAGGGTTGTTCATTCGAAGACATGTACTGGTCGGGCATCTATGCTTGCGGCATCCGCATCCGCATTGTGGACAACTCCTTCAGGGCCACACGCGAGAGTACGATCTTTATCAATCCGAACGCGCTGAAGGTGTCAGTCGTCGGCAATACAATCGACGGCACGACTATGCAGAACATCTCGGCGTCCGGGGTGGAGGTGGGCGGCAACTACATTACAGTCGTCGGCAACACCATCACGAACTGCGGGGCTTTTGGCGTATCGGTTCAGGATACGCAGTTCTTCAACGTCTCGGGCAATGTCCTTAGCTTCAACCGATATGGCGTCGGCATCATCTCGACATCGAGCGCCCAGCCACCCCGCTACGGCGCAGTCAAGGACAACACGATCACCAACTCCTCGGATTACGGCCTTTATATCTACAAGGTTGGGACTGGGGGGCTGATCACCGACTGCGACCTCTCGGACAATCACATCACGACCTCAGTCGTTCGCAACATTTATCTTGATCGCGCCTCGGGTCTGATCTCGGACGCGGTTGCAATCGCCCGAAACGATGCAGCGAGCAAGGCCACGGTTACGGCGCGCGCCAATCTCGGGACACTTGGGACCGGAACGGGCAAGGTTATTGCCTCCTTCCCCTTCCGCCCGTCTCTCCTGCGCATCCATTCAGTCAACCCGGGGGCGGCTAACCGCTCCTCTCAAGGCACTGTCACGGTGGATGCGATCGGCGGCCTCACGCAACGGTCAAACGCCATCACTGAGAATGGATGGTCCATCAACGGGGGCGCGATCGTCCTTCCGAGCCTTTTGGATGTTACGGTGACGGCTATCAACTACAACACCGGAACCGGGAATTGGGATGTGATCGCCAGCATCACGACGAACGCAGGGGTTGGCTTCTGGACTGACTTCACAGCCCACCCATAGGCGTCAGGCGCCGACGCGCATGGCGGTCCGCCTGAATTTGGCTTTGGATAAGCGCATGGCCGGTTTTTCCACCCAGAGCCATGATGCCAGCCCTAGAGCCAACGCAATCGGAATGGCCGCGAGCATGTTCTCCCGTGTTCCCATGGAAGGGAAGGCCCACTTCAAGGCCTGCTGCACCGGGAAACCGTACAGGTAGACACCATAGGAGACATCCCATTTTAGGACCAAGGCTCGCACGAACCCCTGCGATGAGAACACGAGCAGGCCATAGAAGAAGGCCAGATAGAACAGCGGCACCTTGGCTGGGGAGGCCCAGCCGAAATAGGCCAGGATCACCAAGCCGATCAGGGCCGAACTTTGAACTGTAATGCGCTCCTTGAAGCAAGCTGCCAGCACACCGAGGGCGAAACAGGCGGGCAGCGTTGAGATCTGCGTGTTCTTGGACCACGAGAACAGGACCTTGAGGAAGAAGCCGTCCGCGATGACGGCCACACAAAGGGCGGCGATGATGTAGCGCGAGCGCATGAGCCCGCAGAGATACGCACCAAGCAGGACGAGATAGCAAGCCACCTCGTAGGGCAACGTCCAAAGGGAGCCATTCACAGCGCCCTTGTATGGGACATCATCAAAGACCCCAGGCAGGCGGTACGAGAGGCTCAAGGTGACATTGTCATAGATAAACCGGAAGGTTCCCGGCGAAGACAGGTACTCTTGAAGCGGCAGGGCCGTGACGATGGGGCCAAGAAGAAGTGCGCAGAACAGGACATTTACGGTGAGGGCGGGGAAGATACGGAAGGCTCGTGCTTTGACGTACTCAGCGGCATCGGCCCGAACCAAGAGACTGTTCGCGACGAGAAGACCGCTCAAGAAGAAAAAGCCCTTGACGGCGAGAGATCCCGAATAGTCAAAGCCAAGTAAGACACCAATAATATCTTTCCTGTGCGAAGGCGCGAGCGCATAGGCGTGCCCCACGATAACGCTCACGGCCAAGATCAGGCGGGCGAGATTGAAGTTATTGTTCTCGCGCTTAAGAACGTCCGCGACAGTCATCGTGCCGCGAATTCTGTCACTCTGTATAGAATATCCTGAACCGTCCATAGAAGCCCCCTGTTGCCCCGGCTTTTTAAGCTTCCTGAGAGCTTAGCGCAATTCGGTTCAGGTGCGCACTCACGCGACTTTTTGCACATCACGAGGACATCATGACCACCGAAACACTCGGGCGGGCGCTCCCGCACGGCTGGACCACCGTCGATTATGAGGTGGCTTTGGAGATCGCCTCCCACGAGTCCATCATCCGCCAAGCCTATAAGGACAGCGAGGGGGTGTGGACCTGGAGCGTGGGCCTCACCAGCGCCACCGGCCACAACGTGACGCGCTATATCGGCAAGCCGCAGCCCCTTGAGCACTGCCTGGCAGTCTATGCCTGGGCTCTGGACAAATACGCCCAGGACGTCCTGGCGGCCTTCGAGGGATTTGCTCTCTCCAAGGCGCAGTTCACGGCGGCACTGTCGTTCCACTGGAACACGGGCGCCATCAAGCGCGCATCCTGGGTGAAACTGTGGAAGGCCGGCAGCATCGCGGCGGCTCGCAAGGCCTTTATGGACTGGAACAAGCCGGCCTCGATCATCGGTCGCCGGGAGAAGGAGCGGGATCTGTTCTTCGACGGCAAGTGGTGCAACGACGGCACCATGACGGAATACACCCGGCTCACCGCGAAGAGCACCCCGGTCTGGGCCAGCGCCAAGCGGATCAGCGTCAAGAAGGAACTGGCGGCGGCCGTCGCGCCGGCGTTCAACCCGATCCCGGTGGCCGAGCCCGAACCGGTACCGCCGCCTCCCGATATCGAACCATCTCCGGTTCCCGTCTCCCAGCCCGCCACATCAGGCGGGCTTTTTGCTGCCCTCAAAGGCTTCCTGGAAGCCCGTTTCGGAAGGAAAGCATGATGCCTCCTATCATTGGACTGCTCTTGCAATATGCCCCCGAGCTGATTGGCATGTTCGCCGGCGACAAGACCGGAGCCGCTGCCGGCAAGGTCGTGGACGCAGCAAAGGTCATCTTCGGCACGGACGACCCCAAGGCTGCCCAGGCGCAGATCGAGGCCGACCCGAAACTGGCCGAGGTCTTCGTCGAGCAGTCCCGTTCTGCCCTGGAGGTCTTCCGGCTGGAGATCCAAGACGTTCAGGATGCCCGTCAGCAGACCATCACCCTCGCTCAGACCGGGTCCTCGATGGCTTGGGGTGCCCCGGCCGTTTCGATCCTCGTCACGCTGATGTTCGGCGGCGCCCTGTATCTCGTCCTCGGCAGGCCTCTCACGCTCGATGAGCGGCAGGCGACCGTCGCCAACATCCTTCTCGGTGTCCTCGGCGCCTGCATGACCCAGGTAATCAACTACTGGCTGGGCAGCTCCTCTGGCTCCAAGCGCAGCGGGGACGCCGTCCGGACCATTGCCGAGCGCGCGATCGCAGAGACTGTCCTGCCGAAGAAGTCGAGCTGACCCTTGCCGCATCGCATCGTTCTCCGCATCGGGCAGGGGATTGCCGAGCATTTCCCTGTCCGCGTCTCCGAATGGATCATGCTCGTCCCGCTCCTGGGGTGGGCCTGGACCCTCCTGCTGGACCCGCTCACCTTCGACAAGTCCACCTCGTTTACGGAGATGGCGCGGTGGGCGGACGAGATCACATGGTCGTGGATCTGCTTCCTGGCCGCCTTCCTCCGGCTGGCCGCTCTTGTAGTCAACGGCACCTTCAAGGCTCGCTTCCCGTACTCGCCCCACTTCCGCGGGCTCGCCTCGCTCGTGATCTGCATCTTCTGGGGACAGATCACCTTGGGGATCCTCGTCTCCGTCGCGAACAACGGCGGCGTCATGACGGGCTTCTGGGCCTACAGCGGCTTCATGCTCCTCGAGACATGGAACCTGCTGCGGGCCTGGGTTGATGTCGGGGCAATCAAGGCAGCACGTTCAGCATGATCGACTTCACCTCTCCGAACACGGTTGCCTTTCTTCAATTCATCGGCCTCGGCTTCCTCGGCGTGGTGGCTGCCTTCGGGCAATGGTTCGGGAGGCGAAAGGAAAGCGCCCCACCGGCTTCCAAGGATGTTCTGGTCCCTTCACTCACCATCGCAGACAATGCCGTCATCGCCGACGCCACGGCCACCCTGAAGGATGCGAACCGGATCGCCCGCGATCACCGGGAGCACGATTGGGAGATCCTGGCCGAGCTCCGATCGATCAAGGAAAGCCATGGCAGGATCGAAAGCATGCTGGGGCGGATCCTCGACCGGATGCACTAACCGGCCTTGCCGCTGGTGAGGCCTCGCTGGCTTAGGCTGGCAGGGCCCTTATTCTTTCCAGCCTGGAGGCATCGGCAGTTGTTTATAGGACACGCCTAAAGCCGCATTCCGGACGGCATCTGCCTTCACGCCATGAAGCCGACCAATCTTGGCCCACTCGCGATCACCGACGGCATAGTGCAGTCGGATGTCGAGAACTTGCTCGACGGTCAGCTTGTGGGAGTTCTTTTTTGGCCTGCTCATCCGTATTCGACTCAACGAGAACGAACGGCGAACATGAGCCTTTAGCAGGAGTGAAGTCGAGTCCTAGGAAGAAGGGCCGGGATAGGCTGTGGAAACAGTGGATGGCAAGGGCTTACCGCTTCGCGTCGCGAGCTTCCTGGAGGCGCCGGGCCGTTTCTAGAATGGCCTCGGCAGCCTGAGGCCCGCGGATGCCGACCACGCCCCGGTCGATGGTTTTCCCGTTCTCGTCCTTCCGGCCGTTGAAGAACACATCCCGCTCCTGCTTGGACATCTTCAGGACGGTTCGAGCTTCGGTCTCAATCCGCCATTCCTCAGACCAAGTGCTGATGGCCTCACCGGTGAGTTCGGAGATAGTGGTGGTTTCGCGGGAGTAGGTCATGGGGACGATATAAGACGGAGAAGTGAAGAGAGACTTTCGGGGTGCAGCAGCCCCGCGAGGTAGAGATACCCCAGGGCCTTGGCAACGTTGCCTATAAGACGCGCGTATGCGTTCACGATCTCTACGTGCTGAGAATTCTTCATTTGTAATCCTGAAATGAAAAAAGCCGCCCCGGGCGGGAGCGGCTTGGATGAAAATAAGACTTGAGGTTTAGGCACAAAAAACCCCGCTCGCGGCGGGGTGGAATCGATGCTCTTAAAACTTCGGCATCTATATATTACGGTAGCGGCCTTATCCCGCTCCGTCAAGGCCTCTCAACTTTCTTGCGCTGAACGCTGGAGGGCTCTGCCCTCATAGCAGAGAGTTAGTCCATAAGGTCGGGTTTGGGTCTCAGGGAGCGCACAGTACTCTTGGTGTCTCTGTTTGCTTCCTGCAACTCTTTCACCTCCTCTTTAAGTTCTTCCATCTCGGCTTCAAGATCTTCGATCCGTTTGGCCAGCGCGGCTAAAGACAGTTCTGGGCGTTCGGTCATTTATCGATCTCCATTGTCCGACAGGTGAAGCTAGAACGGCTGCCGCATGCCCTCAAGGCCCCGTGCAATAACCCTCGCTACGATCTCGATCTCTTCTTCTGTCATGGACAATCCTTTCTGGGGGAGTGTGTCTTATCCTCCTCTGGAAGAGAAGGAGATTGGGGAAGGGGCGTCTGACCTGCGGTCACCGCGCTGGCACCTTGCAGGCTCAGCCCCTCCGGGTCTTCGGCCTTACGGCTGCTCATCGCTGACGCTGAGGGCGGCGTCTATCATGAAGGGCCACACAAACTGGATGGAGGCATAGCCGTTGACCTTCCAGCCCTCCACACCAGCCCCCACCATCTCATTTGTCGGCTCCCGCATGGCCTCTATGGCGGCTAGGGCCGCCCTGTCGCACTGCTCCTTCGAGAACGGGCTTTGCCCATACTCGCCGTGGAACCCAACCCCGGCGTGGATCGCCCTTGCCACTCGTTCAATCATCTCGCTCATTCCACCTCCTCCAAGCCATGAGAGGGGCGGGGAGAAGCCGCAGCAAGTACCTTGGCTATCGTCTCAGGGTGGCCGACCATGATGTTGCCGACCATGAAGACATCCGGCTTCGGAACCTGAACGCGCGCGATGTTCTGGCGATGACCCTGCCTGCGGCGGCGGGCTGCCCGGGAAGGCGAGCGGACCCTAGACCAATCTTCCACGAGGTTGACGAGGGTCTCATCGGTCCTGACTTGGACGCCGCCGAAGTTGTGGGAGCTTATGCCGTCAAAGCTGTGCCCGATCATGCCGTCCTCCCAGAAGCGAGAGGGGCATGATTGTCTAACTTTCGCGGATCAGAGTGTCTAACCCGCGAGTCTGATTTGTGAGGAACTGCCGCTAAGTGCTTGAAAGAAGGGCTGGCTGGGGGACCTGGATTCGAACCAAGACTAACGGAGTCAGAGTCCGCTGTTCTACCATTAAACTATCCCCCACCGAAGCCATCGAACCCTTAGCCTTTCCTGAGGCTTTGTCTCAGCATCGGAGGCGGGGATTCGAAACCGGCGTCGCGGTTGGCGGTGAGATAGGGGGCTTTTCGGGGCGCGTCAAGCCTTGAATTGGGGTCTGGACGGGTCTCCGGCTAATCATCGAGCGATCCACCTTCCGGCGGGGTATCCAGGTCGAGGCCGGACCGGAGGGCGGCTTCGTCGGCGGCGTCTTCCGCGTCGGCCGCGATGCGCTCGTAGCGGTCGAGGGCGCCCTGGAGGATGTAGGCGGCGGCCATCTTGTCGACGGCGTCGGCTCGCTTGGCGCGGGACGTGTCCGCGTCGAGGAGTGTGCGGGTCACCACCATGGTGGACATGCGCTCGTCCCAGAACAGGACGGGCAGGGGCAGCAGGGGCTTCATGTTGCGCACGAAGGCGCGGGTCGCCTGGGAGCGGGGGCCCTCCGTGCCGTCCATGTTGAGCGGCAGGCCGAAGACAAGGCCGCCGACCTCGTAGCGGGCGACGAGATCCTTGATGCGGCCCACGTCGGGGGTGAACTTCACCCGCTTGATCGTCTCCAGAGGCGTCGCGATGCGCCGCTCCACGTCCGAGAGGGCGAGCCCGATGGTCTTGGTGCCGAGATCGAGGCCCATGAGGCGGGCGCGGGGCGACAGTCCGTCGATGAAGGCGACCAGTTCGTCGTCTCGTGAGATCATGGGCGGCCTCCTCGTCGTCCCTGCCTTGTTCCAGCCAGTATAGGGGAAGTGGCCCGGCGTCGAGACGGGGAAGCCGTGTTGGCTATGTTCCTCGACGTCATCACCGGCCTCGTGCCGGTGATCCGGTCGGAAAGGCGCAGCGCTCCACAGCATCGGGATGGCCGGGACTGATCCCCGGATCAAGTCCGGGGACGGCCATGACAGGGGTAGAGCCCCGAAAGCCGGGGCTCACGCCACCCTGGTGAGGTCCGGCGAGGATGGCGCTGGCCTCGGGCTGCCGGCACGGGACGGCAGCGCTTCTCCCGAAGCCTTGAAGAGGTGGCAGGATGTGCGGTCGATCTCGAGGGCGATGGTGCTTCCGGCCTCGTGTCGCGCGTCGCCCGGCTCGCGGATCGTGAGACGGCGGCCCTGGCCCATGTCCACGTAGAGAAGGTGGTTCTCTCCCAGCTCCTCCACCAGCTCGACCCGCCCCGTAAGGGAGCCCTGAGGACTGACCCGCACATGGTCTGGCCTGACGCCGAGGGTCACGGCCTCGCCCGGCTGGAGGGTCTCCGGGGCCACCGGGACCGACAGGGTGCCGCCGCTGGGAAGGCTCACCAGCACCTCGTCCGGCCCGACGCCGGCAACTTCGCATGCGATGAGGTTCATCTGCGGCGATCCGATGAAGCCTGCGACGAAGAGATTGGCCGGGCGATGATAGAGGTCCAGCGGTGTGCCGACCTGCTCGATCCTGCCCCCATTGAGCACCACGATCCGGTCGGCGAGGGTCATCGCCTCCACCTGATCGTGTGTCACGTAGATCATGGTCGCACGCGTGTCGCTGTGGAGCTTGGCGATCTCGATGCGGGTCTGCACGCGCAGCGCCGCGTCGAGGTTGGAGAGCGGCTCGTCGAAGAGGAAGACCTTCGGGTCGCGCACGATGGCGCGCCCGATGGCGACGCGCTGGCGCTGGCCGCCGGAGAGTTGCCGGGGCTTGCGGTCGAGGAGATTGTCGATCTGCAGCATGCGCGCGGCCTCGCGCACCTTCGCGTCGATCTGGGCCTTCGAGGATTTCGCCAGCTCCAATCCGAAGGCCATGTTGTCGTAGACGTTCATGTGCGGGTAGAGCGCGTAGGATTGGAACACCATGGCGATGCCGCGCTTGGCCGGCACGAGATCGTTCACGCGCTCGCCGTCGATGAAAAGCTCGCCCGCTGTGATGTCCTCGAGCCCGGCGATGAGGCGCAGCAGCGTGGATTTCCCGCAGCCCGACGGACCGACGAAGACCACGAACTCGCCGTCGCGGATGTCGAGATCGACCCCGTGGATGATCTTCACCCGGCCGAAGGATTTCTGCACGTTCTTGAGGACGACATCAGCCATTGGGGAACTTCCTGAACTAGCCCTTCACCGCGCCGGCCGTGAGGCCCGCAACGATCTTGCGTTGGAACACGAGCACCAGGACGATGATCGGGATGGTCACGATGACGGACCCGGCCATGATCGTGCCCCAGGGCAGCTCATAGGCGGTCGAGCCGCTCATGAGGGCGATGGCGGGCGGCACGGTGCGCCGCTCGTTGGTGAGCGTGAAGGTCAGAGCGAAGAGAAACTCGTTCCACGAGACGATGAAGGCGAGCAATCCCGTGGTCACGGCGGCGGGCGCCATGAGCGGCAGAAACACACGCCGCACCACGATCCACGGCGTCGCGCCGTCGACGAAGGCCGCTTCCTCGATCTCCTTCGGCAGCTCGCGCATGAAAGTGGTGAGCACCCAGATCGTGAAGGGCAGGGTGAGCATGAGGTTGGCAAGGATCAGGCCCGGCAGGGTGTTGTAGAGCCCGAAGGAGCGGATCAGCTCGAACATGCCGGCGAGTACGGCCACCTGCGGGAACATGGAGACGGCCAGGATCGTCATGAGCATGAGCGAGCGGCCGCGAAAGGCGATGCGCCCGAAGGCGTAGGCCGCCGTGATCCCGAGTGCCAGCGACAGGACCACCACGGAGCCCGACACGATGATTGAGTTCAGGATGTTGCGGCCGAAGGGCTGGCGTTCGAACACGGCGAAGTAGTTCGATAGATCGAAGGTCTCCGGCCAATACGCCACCGAGAAAAGGGCGCTCCCCGTCCGGAAGGACGAGATGATCGCGTAATAGAACGGAAACAGCGCGAAGAACGCGATCACGATGACGAGCAGCCAGAAGCCGGTCCGGGCAAGGAGCTTCATCGCGGATCCTCCCCGAGCCGCACGCGTCCGGCCGCGAGCGTGATCACGACCACGAGGGCAATGATCAGGAAGATCAGCGTCGACGCGGCCGAGCCGAGGCCCACTTCCTGGAAATCGACGAGCTGTTGGCGCGCATAGACGGACATGGAGGCCGTGTCCTTCGAGTTCGACGTCAGGACGTAGATGAGATCGAAGACCCGCAGGGCGTCGAGAGAGCGGAAGATCACGGCGACCAGCAGCGCCGGCTTGATGAGCGGCAGAGTCACGCGGAAGAACACGCGGACAGGCGAGACGCCGTCCACTTTCGCTGCCTCGTAAATGTCCTGCGGCAGCATCTGAAGAGCGGCGAGGATCAGCAGCGCCATGAAGGACGTGTGCTTCCAGACATCCACCATGACGGCGGCCCACAGAGCCGTGTCCGCATTGGCCGTCCAAGTGACGGGCGCGGCGATCAGGCCGAGGCGCAAGAGGAGATCGTTGATCACCCCGAACTGGTCGTGCAGCATCCAGCTCCACATCTTGGCCGATACGATGGTCGGGATCGCCCAGGGGATGAGGATGACGGCCCGCATGAGGCCGCGTCCCGGAAAGGCCGCATTCAGGATCAGCGCCACGACGATGCCTAGCACCGTTTCGAGCGAAACCGATACGACGGTGAACCAGAGGGTATTCCAGACCGAGTGCCACCAATCTGGCTCGATCAGGATCCCGAACCATTCGCCATCGTAATTAGCGAGGTAGTTCTCCAGGCCGATGAATTTGTAGTCGCTCAGATCGTTCAGGCTGGCATCCGTGAAGCTGAACCAGATCGTCCGCGCCAGGGGCCAGCCCGCGATGAGCGTGACGACGATCAGGCTCGGCGCGATGAAGAGCCATGCCGCTCTGACCCGCGAGCGCGTCAGGGACGAGCTGCGCCCCCGCGCCTGGTGCTGAGCGGATACGCCGGCCTGAGCGACGGCGCTGCTCATGATCATTGCCAGCCGTTGCGCTTGATCCGCTTCAGGTCGCGGTCGAGGCGGTTCAGCGCCTGATCAGGCTTGGAACGCTTCGAGAGAACCTGATGCACCGCGTTGAAGAACTCGGTCGACACCTTGTTGTAGTTCTGGCCCGTCACGGTGGCGGGCCGCGCGACCGCGTTGCTGAACACGTCGACGAGGTCGCCGATGAACGGATTGGCCTTGGCGATGTCCGCGTCGCTGTAGAGCGACACGATGGTCGGGTTGAAGGCGCCTTCGACCGCGCGGCGCTTCTGCTCGGCCTCGCTCGTCAGGTACAGGACGAGATCGGTCGCGGCATCGGCGTTCTTCGAATATTTGGACACGGCGAGAAGCTGGCCGCCGAGGGTGCCCGCGTGGCGGCCGTCCGCCCCGCCCCTCGGCAGGGGCGCGATGCCGACCTTGTCCTTGATGGTGCTGTCGCCCCCCTGCGCCAGGGCCCAGGCATAGGGCCAGTTGCGCATGAAGGCGGCATTGCCGGCCTGGAAGACGCCGCGCGCCTCCTCCTCCGTGTAGTTGAGCACGCCTTCGGGCGTGATCGTGCCGACCCAGCCGGCGGCCGTCTTCAGGGCCTCGGCGGCCTTGGGGTTCTCGATGGTGACCTCGCCCTTCTCGTCCACGATGGTGCCGCCGTTGTAGGAGGCGATCCATTCGAGGGCGTTGGTGGTCAGGCCCTCATAGGCGCGGCCCTGCCAGGTATAGCCCCAGAAATCGTTGCGGCCTTCCTTGCGCTCGCCCTCCTGGATCATCCGGGCGGTCTCGGTGAGGTCGGCCCAGGTCTGCGGCACGGGCCGCTTGTACTTGTCGAGAAGATCTTTGCGGTAATAGAGCAGCCCCGCATCGGCGAACCACGGCACCGCCATCAGCCTCCCCTCGACGCGGCTGGTCTCGACCATGGCTGGGAGGTGGTCGCCGATCGTCGCCTGCGCCTTGGAGGTCAGGTCGAGGAGGTGATTGCCGAGCGTGCCGGTCCAGACCACGTCGATTTGGAACACGTCGACGTCCCCGGCGCCGGCTGCGAGAAGCTGCTGGAAGAGGGCCAGGCGCTCCGTGGCGGAATTCGGGGTGGAGACGATCTTGACCGTATTGCCGGTCTTCTTCGCCCAGGCGTCGGTGCCCTGCTTGCAGATCTCGTATTCCTTGCCGAGCGCGCTGCAGGAGATCGAAATTTCCACCGCCCAGGCACTGGTGGCGGCCAGGAGCCCGGCGGCTGCGGCGAGGCTGGCGATGAGGCGGGACATGGCAATCCTCCTGGAGGCTTGATGTTTATTGCTTAGCTTTCTAAAGCCCGACCTGCGGATTTGTTCCTGTTGGCCGTGGTCGGAACGGCGCGGCCGCCCCATCTCCTGTTGCCGAAAGCGAGGGTATTCCCATGAAAATTACGTGGTTCGGTCATTCTGCCTTCCGGCTCGATTTCGCCGGCAAGGCCGTGCTCATCGATCCGTTCTTCACCGGCAATCCGGCCTTCGGTGGCGACAAGGACAAGATCGCCCAGGGGATCTCCCACATCCTGGTCACCCATGGTCATGGCGACCACGTGGGCGATACGGTCGAGATCGCCAAGGCGACAGGCGCCAAGGTGGTGACCAATTTCGAGCTCTGCATGTATCTCGCCAAGCAGGGCGTCCAGAACATCGATCCCATGAACACGGGCGGCACGACGGAGCAGGACGGGTTCACGGTCACCCTGGTACGGGCCGACCATTCGGCGGGCCTCGTGGAGATGGACGTGAACTTCCCGCTCGGGAACGCCAACGGCGTCATCGTGAAGGCGTCGGGCGAGCCGACCGTGTATCACATGGGCGACACAGACATCTTCGGCGACATGGCCCTGATCGCCGAGATCCACCAGCCCGACGTGGTGATCGTGCCCATCGGCGACCGCTTCACGATGGGGCCCGAAGTCGCCGCCCTGGCGGTCGAGCGGTATTTCAGCCGCGCCAAGGCGGTCATCCCGTGCCACTACGCCTCCTTCCCACCGCTCATCCCCAACGCCGACCGCTTCGTCGCGGCCCTGGACGGGAAGGGCGTTCAGGTGGTCGTGCCGCATAAGACGGTCGGCGTGACAGTGTGAGGCGCCAACGAAGCTCTTTGAGCCCCTGCCGCAAGTCAGGGGCTCAAAACAACAACGCGACCGTTAGATCCTAGACGTCTATCTGATACCTACGCGGAAGGTCGTGAAGCGCATCTTTTTTCCAGTTCCCTGAAATATCTCACGGATCTGTTCCTGCTCGCTTTCGGGAGTAGGGGCCGCGATGACCGATGCCGTTTTGGTCTCGAAGAAGCCGACCTGATCGCTTTTGATCTCCAGGATTCCTGCATCCAGGATTTCACCCGGCTTTACGTCGATGATGTTCGCCCCTTTGATGGGAGTGGTTTGACCTGTTTCTGCGGCGAACAGGTTGGAGTGGTCACCGCCGATCCATGTCTTCCTTTGACCCTGGTCACAGAGAATGTTGGTCATGACGTAGGTGCCAGGTGCAATCGTGACAAACTGGTCCTTGCGGCTCTTGTTCGTACTCGCGAACATCCCTTTGAAGTCGAGGGTGGCGCCCTTTCCGAGAAGCTCTCCCATCGCTTGGAGTTGAGGTTTCGAGTCGGTTTCGACGACATATCCGATATCGACGAAGCGGCTCCTGTCCAGTTGTCCACCCTTGAATGGACGCAGGCGTGCGACGCCTCTGCAACCTTCTCCATCCTTCAGCACACGCACGAAAATAATGGCAGGTTCACTGGCTTGCCCCTGATGCGGTCCTCCTTTCCGCCCTGCTGCCTGGGCCAACGTCGGCAACGACGAGCCTGCAAGAAGGGTGGTGAAGGCAGCAAATACAACGCCCGCTTTTGCCCAATAGGTACACATTGAACCTAACCTCAAGCCAACTCGGCATCAGACTTCTTGTCACGTATTTGTAACAATATTAGGTGTCATGTCTACCCTTGATAGATTTTTGGTCAGGAACACGTTTTAAGATGGGGCGGGTCGGCGCATAGGCCGTTCCATATTGTCGGAGAGGGTTGCTCGACCGAAGGACAGGGGGAGTGCCCGCTTTCCCACATCCGGCGTTGCCCCCCGAGGCGGGCGGGTGCTATAGGCCGCCAAGCAGATTTCCAAGAGGTTAGACCATTCATGTCGGTCGATGAGAAAACGGTCCGCCGCATCGCCCATCTGGCGCGCATTGCCGTGACGGATGCGGAGGTGCCTCATCTCCAGGGCGAGCTCAACGCGATTCTCTCCTTCGTCGAGCAGCTCAACGAGGTGGACGTGGAGGGCATCGAGCCGATGACCTCCGTGACCCCCATGGTCATGAAGAAGCGCCAGGACGGCGTGACCGATGGCGGCTACGCGGACAAGATCGTCCGCAACGCCCCCACCACGGAAGACAACTTCTTCCTCGTGCCCAAGGTGGTCGAATAAGGCGCAGGCCTATTCGACCATCCCCGGGCAAGCGCAGCGCGACCCGGGGATCTCCCGCAGAATAAGGCGTGGATGGCCGGGACGAGCCCGGCCAGGACGTCGAGACAAGAGATCCAGTCCCGTGACCGAACTGACCCATCTCACGATTGCCGAGGCCCGCGACGGTTTGAAGGCCAAGTCCTTCTCCGCCACCGAGCTGGCCCAGGCCCATCTCGCCGCCATAGAGAAGGCGAGGGCGCTCAACGCCTATGTGCTGGAGACGCCCGAAAAGGCGCTCGCCATGGCCAAGGCCTCTGACGAGAAGCTGTCCAAGGGGCAAGGCGGGGCGCTTGAGGGCATTCCGCTCGGCATCAAGGACCTGTTCTGCACCGACGGCGTGACCACGACGGCAGGATCGAAGATCCTGGGCAACTTCAACCCGCCTTACGAATCCACCGTCACCCGGAACCTCTGGAACGACGGCGCCGTGATGCTCGGCAAGCTGAACCTGGACGAGTTCGCCATGGGCTCCTCCAACGAGACCAGCGCCTTCGGGCCGGTGGTGTCGCCCTGGCGGCGCGAGGGCTCGAACGTGAGCGCGGGCGCGGCGGGCGCCATCGAGGGGACGCATCTGGTGCCCGGCGGCTCCTCGGGCGGCTCGGCGGCGGCGGTTGCCGCCCATCTCTGCCTAGGCGCCACCGCGACCGATACGGGCGGTTCGATCCGCCAGCCGGCGGCCTTCACCGGCACGGTCGGCATCAAGCCGACCTATGGGCGCGTCTCCCGCTGGGGCACGGTGGCCTTCGCCTCGTCCCTGGACCAGGCCGGCCCCATTGCCCGCACCGTGCGCGACACGGCCATCATGCTGCGTTCCATGGCGGGCCCGGACGACAAGGACACCACCTGCGTCGACCTTCCGGTGCCGGATTTCGAGGCGGCCGTCTCCCGGGGCGTGAAGGGCCTCAAGATCGGCATTCCGAAGGAATACCGGATCGACGGCATGTCGCCCGAGATCGAGAAGCTCTGGCAGCAGGGCACGGAATGGCTGCGCGCCGCTGGCGCCGAGATCGTCGAGGTCTCCCTGCCGCACACCAAATACGCCCTGCCGGCCTATTACATCGTGGCTCCGGCCGAGGCGTCCTCGAACCTCGCCCGCTATGACGGCGTGCGCTACGGCCTGCGCGAGAACGGCCGCGACATCGTCGAACTCTACGAAAAAACCCGCGCCGCCGGCTTCGGCCGTGAGGTCAAGCGCCGCATCATGATCGGCACCTACGTGCTGTCCGCCGGCTATTACGATGCCTATTACGTTCGGGCCCAGAAGCTGCGCACCCTGATCAAGCGCGACTTCGAGGAGGTCTATGCCCAGGGCGTTCACGCCATCCTGACCCCGGCCACGCCGTCCGCCGCCTTTGGCATCGGCGAGAAGGGCTCAGGCGATCCGGTCGAGATGTATCTCAACGACATCTTCACCGTGACGGTGAACATGGCCGGCCTGCCGGGCATCGCAGTTCCGGCCGGGCTCGACGCTCAAGGGCTGCCGCTCGGCCTCCAGCTCATCGGCCGCGCCTTCGACGAAGAGACCCTCTTCGCGGCCGGTCAGGTGATCGAGGATGCCGCCGGCCGCATTGAACTGCCCACGGCTTGGTGGGCTTAGGTCGCGTGCATCCCACCGTTCCCGTCGTTCATCTCTGGGACTGGCTACCGGCGGCCTTCGATCCTGTCCTGATCGTCATCGCAGTCTGGCTCGGCTGGAAGGCCGACCAGTTCGGCAAGGTGCTGATCATCGGCATGATCGCCTTGGCTGTATCGGTCCTCGTCTCCTGGGGGATCAGCAGCCTGGGCCTGCCCTGGATCGCCCCGGTGCGCTCCGACGGCCTAACCCTGTTTCCGGTTCGCTTCGTCGCCGCATTGCTCTGGGCCGGCGGCGCCTATGCGGCCCGACGGCTGATCAGGCGTTAGGCTTCGGCCAGCGCATCGAAGCTTTGCTTGGCTTCAAAGTACGAACGGATCTTTTGCGTCTGGTCAGCCAAGAGACGGCGTGACTATGAGGCTGCTTTCGCTGCCGTTCAGAGCCCCACAATAAGCTTTTCGTAGCATTCGACGATAACAAGGTCGTCGGCGCGTTCCAACGTACCTCGTACTTCAATTTCACCGCCTGCGGCGCTGTACGCTTGAAAGTGAAGGGCGCGGAGGTGAAGGCAGTTCAGCTATTGGGCGGCAACGGTGCCCAAATCATCGCCCTCGCCGAGGAGTTCGCCCGCACTCATAGGCTGCGGCCATGGAGTTGACCTCTAACAAGACCCGCAAGGGCTCGCAACGGTTCTGCGAACGGCTAGCATTTACGCACAACGACAAGAGGTCTAAGAGAAAAGTAATTTTGTTTCGAGGGTCCTCCATGAATACAAACAGGCTTGAGGAGCTTTACCTCACTATAGGTAATGCTATTGCAGATACGTTGGGAACGAACTGGTCCAAAGCATGGATTATTGCGAAATTAGAGGACGACCATGGCGAGTTCGACTTCAAGTATCAGGCTAGTGCTGAGGATCCTGCGAGAAGCTTCGCCAAGGAAGTCGCTCCAAAAATGCATTTGATCTATAATGCCTTCAATGAGATCAGAGCTTTGACCTGCGAGGCAAGTCGTGGTCACTGGACTTCAGCTTTATTTGAGCTGAGCAACGGCGGAGGCTTCAAATTGAATTTCTCATACGATGATTGATAAGGCGCCCTTGCGGCTATAGCGCTAAAGTTGACCTCCAACGAGACATACAGTGTCGCACATCGGTTCTACGAGTGGCTGGAGTTTGCCATAGTCATTAGGGTTTAAGAGGTTGTGACAAGCTCGAATTTGGTCAAGCTCCGTCGTCAGGGTGACAGCGGAACCATACGATGTTGCCTTCCTGATTCATGACAAGATCGATGAACACTTCATTCGTTGCCAAGCATCGTAGACGAAATCCGCCCTTGGTCTGCACTTCGGAGCAAAGCGACTCAAGTTCAACGTCTTCGTCCAGAGATGATTCTGTGTCTATGAAGTAAGGCCGGAAGCGCTCGAATTTCGTTGCATCCAGCAAGGTTGCGTATGTCCACGGATAATCGATGCCGTCGACTTGCATAAGGGCAATGATCTCGCCCCCAAGTTCTAGCGCCAAATGCTTGGGAGAGGACGCTTTAGGCGTAAGAGCCCTCCTCAGCCAAGGCCACATTTCTGAGCACCCAGATATTATGCGTGACCGGTTTCCGGTCGTGCATAAGAGCGATTTTAAGCCTTTGTGCCGCCCTTGAGGCGCGTGTTGCACTCGCTCCAGAATTTCGGCCACTTGGCGTCCTTGGCGAGTTTGCCGCCAGCCTTGGCCTCTTTCCATTCCGCGCTGCATTTGCTCATGCGCTCGCGAGCCGCAAGCTGGGCGGCCGTCGGCTCCTTCTTCGGCTTCATCTCGGCGGCGGCCTGGGCGGCACCTGCCATGGACACGGCCAGCGCGGCGGCGAGGGCGGAACTCACGAAACGGTTCATCATCGGTCCCCTGGGAACATTATCATGTCTGGGACATCTCATGATGAAATATCGGAACATGCAAGGGCTGGAGAGCAGCCGTGCGGCCTTTCCACGGAATTTCATTGCGCATGAGGGTGCGCATCCCGATCTAATGTCCTAACGTCCCGCACGGACCCGTGTGTTACGTAAGGAGAGGGAAATCCATGGCGGCTTCCGCGCAGCAACCGATCGATCTCTATTACTGGCCGACCCCGAACGGATGGAAGATCACCATCATGCTGGAGGAATGCGGGCTGCCTTACGCGATCCGTCCGGTCAATATCGGCAAGGGCGAACAGTTCGAGCCGGAATTCCTGGCGATCTCGCCCAACAACAAGATGCCCGCCATCGTGGATCCTAACGGTCCCGATGGGCAGCCGATCTCCGTGTTCGAGTCGGGGGCAATCCTGCAATATCTGGGCCGCAAGACAGGGAAATTCTATCCGCAGGACGAGCGCGGGCGGGTCGAGGTCGACCAATGGCTGTTCTGGCAGATGGGCGGCTTCGGTCCCATGCTCGGCCAGACGCACCATTTCCGCATCTATGCGCCCGAGAAGGTGCCGTATGCCATCGACCGCTATACCAATGAGACCAACCGCCTTTACGGCGTGCTGAACAAGCGCCTCGCCGACCGGGAATTCGTAGCGGGTGAGTACTCGATCGCCGACATGGCTATCGCCCCCTGGGCGAAGCTGTGGGAGCGCCAGGGCCAGAACATCGACGATTTCCCGCATGCCAAGCGCTGGCTGGAAACCGTTCTCGCCCGCCCGGCGGTCCTGCGCGGAATCAAGGTCAGCTCCGAGGACCGTGAGAAGACCGACCTAACAGACCCCTCGGTTCAGGCAGTACTGTTCGGCCAAAGGGCAAGATAGGCTGCATGGCGCTTCCGGTGGAAGCCGCAGTGCGAGGCTCCATGGGCGACTTCAATACCATTCTTGTCGATTCAGAAGTGAGCCTCGACGATGCCCCTCATGAGGCGGCACGTATGATCTCCTGGCTTCATGGAAGGGGCATCATTGGTCCCGCTGAAGTCGAGCAGGGGGATTGCCGTGGCCCAGACGGCTCTTACGCCAAGGTCGCTGTCAACGTTTACAGGCCTGGACCAAGCTTCAAGGAAGCATCCGAGTACGATGAGACTCTCCGTTTGAGCCATAACTACTTAGAGGTCACGACGCAAAGGACCATTTTCACCGCAGGTGATAACGGTATCGGGATCTATTGTACTCGGTGTGATACGGAGCAAACCAGGCTTGGTGACGAATGGAATGACGCTTTTCAGACATGGTTCGATGGGCATCCCGAGCCGCTGACATGCGTCCGGTGCGGCCACGTGGCTCAACTTTCCGGCTGGCGCTTCGATCCCGTTTTCGGATTCGGCAACCTTGGATTCCGCTTCAACAACTGGTTTCTTTCGTCTTCTTTCGTACAAGCGTTCGAGCGGGAGTTGGGGCGCCCGCTCACGATCGTTCACGAGCACCCATAGCATCGAACTCGCTCAATTCGTCTTCGTCCAGGTCTGCGACCGGCAGATGAGCCCGCCGAGAACGCAGCCGGAGAGCTGCAGGGTCGTCGGGCTCATGACCTTGAACTTGCCCGTATAGGTCTTGCCGTCCTGCGGGTTGTAGAGCTGGCCGCTATAGCCGTCCCCTTCCGGCTTGGCGTCCCAGATCATCCGGACGCCCACGATGTTGCGGTCTCTCAGCTTCGGGTCCGCGTTGTTCGTGTCCTTCTCGTAGGTCGAGGATACGATGGTGCCGCAATAGACGGCCCCGCATTGGGCAATCCTCACCCGTGTATCGCCGCTCTGCGTGAGCCAGGTCCCGCTCGGATTGGCCGATTGGGCGTTCACGGGGAGCGAGAGAAAGGCAAGGCCGAAGGCGGCCAGGATCGCTCGTTTCATGGAAAACTCCCTCTATGACGGTCTTCATTGGGTCGATCCTAGAAGAATCTAGTGGAGCCGGTCAGCTTTCTACAAGATAGGCATGGCTGCGCCGCCCAGGCACAGTTGCGCTGCTACCCCTGAGAGGCGAGGGGGGAGTCTTGCTCCGTCCATTCCCACGACAGTTCTGCGAAGAGACCTTCAGATAACGTAGAAGTCGCCAGCGGCCAGCTTTAGTTTTTTCTCGATTGTGGCGATCTTCACCTGGGCCGACGCGCCGGTGCCGTCCGCATCATAGTAGATCACACCCTTCTTGCTGTCGTAGATGATGCGGTCATCGCCGTCATGCGCCTTCGTGCCCTTATAGAAGTGCTTCGATGCCATCTTCTGGGGCTTGGAAATTGTACCCGAACCGACCTTGAAGTACTTGTTCTCAAGGTAAATCGTGTCATCCGCCACGCTGAAGTCGGCGAGCTTGTCCACGTTCTTCGTCTTATGCGGCTTGGTG
This sequence comes from Microvirga sp. Mcv34, assembly GCF_024519725.1. Lineage (GTDB taxonomy): Bacteria > Pseudomonadota > Alphaproteobacteria > Rhizobiales > Beijerinckiaceae > Microvirga. Next base: position 172,908 of record NZ_JALJRK010000001.1, read on the forward strand.
TCGAACACGAAGATATCCTGCCCGGATCCACCTGTGAGTGTGTCATTGCCGAGCTTGCCGTAGATCTTGTCGTTGCCAGCCTCGCCCGCGAGTTGGTCCGCACCCCCGGTTCCAATGAGCGTAAGAGGATTCCCCTCCACCACGTTGCGTACTTCGATGGTGAAGGTCTGCGTCGTCTCGCCCCCGTAGGTGTCCGTGACCTTGACGGTAACGCTGTGCTGCTTGGCCGTCTCGTAGTCGAACGCCCTGTTCAGCACGAGCTTGTCGTTCGCGATCCGGAACATGCCGCCCGCATCCGACACGAGGGAATAGGTCAGCGCATCGCCATCGGAATCCAGGGCTGAGATCGTGGCAAGAGTTCTTCCAACCACGAATGTCTCATCGAACGCCGTAGCGGAAAGAGCGAGCCCGACCGGATTGGCGTTCAGGTTCTGCGCCTGCCCGTTGAAAAAGACCTGACGTATGCCTATGAGGATGTCGTCCCCGTCGCGGCCGTCGACGCGGTCGTGGACCAGGATGCTCCCGTCCGCTTGCTGCCGGATCTCGTATTCCGAGAACGCGCCGCTGAACTCCGCAACGTTGGTGCCGGCGCCGCCCTCAAGGGTATCATTGCCCTTGCCGCCGATCAGCGTGTCGTTGCCGCCGCCGCCAACGAGGCGGTTCGCGCTGTCGTTGCCGATGAACTTGTCCGCGCCCGAGCCGCCGATCAAGCCTTCGACATTGATCAGGAGATCGTTGCCGGCTCCTGTGGTCTGTCGCTCGGCGATGTTGAGATTGACCGTGAGATTGGCATTGGTCGAGAAGGTAACCGTGTCGAACCCGCCGCCGCCGTCGATCTCGTCGTTGCCGCTTCCGATGATGAACTTGTCGTCGAAGGAGCCGCCATATCCGGTATTGTTGCCGTTCCCGAGATCGATGAACCCGGTCGCACGTCCTCCGCCGCGGGCATTATAGGTATCGTCTGCATCGCCGGTCTTGACGGTGGTTGCGCTTTGGCTCTCCAGAACACCATTGTTGGTGATAAAGGCACGGTTGATGGTGCCGTACGTTCTGTCTGCGGAGACCAGGATCGCTTCATACTTTCCTCTGATCGTGCCGGAATTGACGATCTGGTATCCTTCGGCAGATGGGAAATACGAGGGGCAGTAAACACCTGAGCCTTCCGACGAATTGATGATGCCGGTATTGTCGAGTTTCAGGCTCCTGCCGGATTCGATCCCGCTCCGGGTTCCCGAAAGCGTGCCGTTGTTCACGACCTCGCTCTCATTTACGCAAAGGAAGCCGGTCGATCCCGACACGCTGGCGCCTGACCCAACCGTTAGTTTACCCACGAGTAGATAGACGCCATTCATAGATGACGAGACAGTGCCGTTGACCGTCACATCGGCGAAATTGACCGGATAACGCGATATGATCCCATCGCCACCAGAGACATCGATCCGGCCTGACGCTGTGACCAGTAGCGACATCGACGGAATTGGGAGCTGAGATTCCATTTTGACGGTTGTCGTGATGGGATCTGGGCCGTTTATCTCAATGTCTGCCATTGTCGAGTTCCTAGAAGGTTTTTAAACGTTATAATATAAAACAAAATCGTGGCAATGGATGATCAGCTATCTACGCCCTTCAAAGCCGGTTCTGGAACTCGCTGTACTTTTAGGGCCGGCAACCCCGTCGCCGAGTTTCTGGGTATCGGAGTGCTCGTCACCTTCGCACTTGCAAAAGGCGCTTGAGGGGAGGGGATCGCATCGCTATAAGCGCCGCACTTTCCTATTTCTTCTCAGAAGCGAGTTCCCATGGCCATCGAGCGCACCTTCTCCATCATCAAGCCCGACGCGACGGAGCGTAACCTCACCGGCGCCATCAATGCCGTCATCGAGAACGCCGGTCTGCGCATCGTGGCGCAGAAGCGCATCCTCATGAGCCGCCGCGAGGCCGAGACCTTCTACGCGGTCCACAAGGAGCGCCCCTTCTTCGGCGAGCTCGTGGACTTCATGATCTCCGCTCCGGTCGTCGTTCAGGTTCTCGAGGGCGAGGGCGCCGTGCTCCGCTACCGCGAGATCATGGGCGCCACCAACCCGGAGAGCGCCGCCGAGGGCACGATCCGCAAGCTCTACGCCAAGTCCATCGGCGAGAACTCGGTCCACGGCTCCGACAGCCTCGACAACGCCAAGATCGAAATCGCCCAGTTCTTCTCGGGCAACGAGATCGTCGGCTAAGCCTTTCAAGCATAGCCTTCATGTTCAGGCCGCCCCTTGGGCGGCCTTTTCTTTAGCCTCCCGCTCCGTCATGATGCGCCCGCCATGAACCAAGCTCCCCGCATCGAACGCCGCGCGTCCGTCTGTCCGCATGATTGCCCCTCCGTGTGCTCCCTCGAGGTCGAGGTGATCGACGGGCGCTCCATCGGGCGCGTGCACGGGGCGAAGAGCAACAGCTACACGGCGGGCGTCATCTGCGCCAAGGTGGCCCGCTACGCGGAGCGCATCCACAACCCGGACCGGCTGCTCCATCCCTTGAAGCGCACCGGGCCGAAGGGGTCGGGGCAATTCGAGCGCATCTCCTGGGACGAGGCTCTCGACATCGTGGCCGAAAAGTTCCTGGAGGCAGAGCGGGCGTTCGGGTCGGAATCCGTCTGGCCGTATTATTATGCCGGCACCATGGGCTACGTGATGCGAGACGGCATCAACCGCCTGCGCCATGTGAAGAAGTATTCGGGCCAGTACTCCACCATATGCACGGCCATGAGCTGGACCGGCTACGTGGCCGGCACCGGTCACCTGCGGGGCTCCGACCCGCGCGAGATGGCTGTCTCCGACTGCATCGTGATCTGGGGCACGAACCCGGTGCACACCCAGGTCAACGTGATGACCCACGCGATGAAGGCCCGCAAGGAGCGTGGCGCCAAGCTCGTGGTAATCGACATCTACCAGAACGCCACCATGAAGCAGGCCGACATGGCGCTCCTGGTGAAGCCCGGCACCGACGGGGCGCTCGCCTGCGCGGTCATGCACGTGCTGTTCCGCGACGGTTTGGCGGACCGGGATTACCTGGAGCGCTACACCGATCATCCGCGGGAGCTCGAAGAGCATCTGCGCACCCGCGACCCGGCTTGGGCCTCTGCCATCACGGGCCTGTCGGTCGAGGAGATCGAAGCGTTCGCCAAACTCGTGGGAACGACGAAGCGCAGCTTCTTCCGCCTCGGCTTCGGCTTCGCCCGCCAGCGCAATGGCGTGGTCAACATGCATGCCGCCGTGTCCATCCCGACCGTGACCGGCGCCTGGCAATACGAGGGCGGTGGCGCGTTCCATTCGAACAGCGGCATCTTCCACTGGAACAAGGCCCTGATCGAGGGCCACGACGCCATCGATCCCGCGATCCGCATTCTCGACCAGTCGCAGATCGGCCGCGTTCTCACGGGCGACGCTGAGGCGCTCTACAACGGTCCGCCCGTCAAGGCGATGCTGATCCAGAACACCAACCCGGTCTCGGTCGCCCCCGAACAGGAGCTGGTCAAGCAGGGCTTTGCCCGCGAGGACCTGTTCGTATGCGTCCACGAGCAGTTCATGACCGAGACGGCCCTCATGGCCGATGTCGTCCTGCCCGCGACCATGTTCATGGAGCATGACGATCTCTATTCCGGTGGCGGACACCAGCATTTCCAGGTCGGCCCCAAGCTCATCGACCCGCCCGGCGAATGCCGCTCCAACCATGAGGTCTTCCGCGGTCTCGCCGGGCGCCTGGGCGCCGAGCATCGCGGCTTCGCCATGGAGCCGCGCGAGATCATCGACTGGACACTCAAGAATTCCGGCTGGGGCTCCCTTGAGAACCTGGAGGCCCACGTCCATTTCGACGCGCAGCCGCCCTTCGAGGAGGCCCATTTCCTGAAGGGTTTCGGCTACCCGGACGGCAAGTTCCGCTTCAGGCCCGACTGGACCGCGATCCCGTCCTACAACAACGGCGCCATGGGCCCATGGGCCACAATGCCCTCCTTCCCGGACCAATGGGGTGTGATCGAGACGGCCACCGAGGAGCATCCGTTCCGGCTCGCCACGAGCCCGGCCCGCAACTTCCTCAATTCGAGCTTCACCGAAACCCCGACCTCCCTCGACAAGGAGCGCCGGCCCGAGGTGATGATCCACCCGCTCGACGCCGGGCGGCAGGGCATTGCCGACGGCGATTGGGTGAAGCTGAGGAATCATCGCGGGGAAGTTTATCTCCGCGCCAAGCTCTTCGATGGCGTGCGGCGTGGCGTACTCATCGCCGAAGGCATCTGGCCCAACGCGGCCCATCCGTTCGGACGGGGCATCAACACGCTCACTGGCGGCGACCAAGTGGCGCCCTACGGCGGCGCGGCCTTCCACGACAACCGGGTGGCGCTGGAAAAGGCCGATCTCGATCCATCGCTGGAACTCCCGATCGCACGGAAGCACCGCCGCACCGAGGCTGCTGTCGGCTAGTGCTCGACGGAGAACGGCCAGTCCGGGCCCGGACGAACCCGCCACGTCATGGCCGGGCTTGTCCCGGTCATGCCGATCCGTTGAAGCTCGGCGCTTCAGACAATCGGGATCACCGGCACCGATCCCCGAATCAAGTTCAGGGACGGCGAGGACGTTCGAGAAGCGCTCGGTCAGACCTTCTTAAGCCTATTCGCAGGTCCCCCTTGATCCCGCACGGCCAAGCCTATTCTTAAGCACCGAACGTGATTTCATCTCTGGAGAGTTATCCATGAATTCGTTTATCCGCGCGCTGCTCGTCTCGGCGGCCGTGTCCCTTGGCGCGACCGCGGCCTATGCCGCCGCCTCCAGCACGCCGACCCAATACGAGCCCGACCCGGCCCTGAAGACGGAAAGCGTGCCCCAGCTGCGCGCCCGCGTCAGCCAGTCCTGCTCGATCACGCAGGCCAAACTCCAGAGCAGCGTCAGCGAGGCGTCTCTCAACCGGTCCTGCGATTGCTATGCCGGCCGCACCATGCGCTCGCTCAGCGCTACCGAGCTTCAGGCCTACCGCGACACGGGGGTGTTCAACGAAACCGCCCGCGAGAAGGCGCTTTCCGCCCTCGACGCCTGCAAGCTGCCGCGGCCGCTTTAGGTCCTTACATGTCTGCGTCATGGCCGGGACGAGTCCGGGAATGAGGGGAGTGCGTTGCATTCAGCTTGGCGAATGCAGCGCCCCGTCGGCATTCCACCCGTGCGAGAACACGACCTTGCCGTTCTCCAGCCGGGCCGTCCCGTCGCAGATCATCCTTAAGGCGGCCGGATAGAGCTTGTGCTCCTGGACGATCACGCGGGCCGCGAGGCTGTCCTGCGTGTCGCCCGGCACTACGGGCACCACGGCCTGGGCGATGATGGGGCCGGCGTCCAGCTCCGGCACCACGAAATGCACGGTGCAGCCGTGGACCAGCACGCCTTCTTCGAGGGCCCGGCGGTGGGTCTGCGTGCCCCGGAACAGGGGCAGGAGGGAGGGGTGGATATTGACCATCTGGCCCGACCAGCGCTCCACGAACCCCTCGGTCAGCACCCGCATGAAACCGGCGAGGCAGATGAAATCGATGGCGTGCGAGGCGAGCGCCGCGTCCATCGCGTGCTCGAAATCCTCCCGGGTGGGATGGGCCTTGTGGTCGATCACGCAGGTGGAGATTCCGGCCTCCCTCGCCCAGTCGAGGCCGGCCGCGTCGGGACGATTCGACAGGACGAGGGCGATCTCGGCCGGATAATCTCCGGCGCGCGCGGCCTCGATCAGCGAGACCATGTTCGAGCCGCGGCCCGAGATCAGGATGGCGACGCGGCGGCGGGACATCAGAGTTTCAGGGACCCCGAGGTCAGGACGCGTTCGCCGCCCGAATGGGCTACGGTCTCGCCGATGCGGACCGGGTTCTCGCCGGCCTGACAAAGGCGCCCCATCACAGCGTCAGCTTTGTCGGCGCCCGCCACCACGATCATGCCGATGCCGCAGTTGAAGGTGCGCAGCATCTCGGCCTCGGCCACGCCGCCGACCTTGGCAAGCCACCCGAAGACGGGCGGGGCGGCGATGGCGTCGAGGTCGAGGCGCACGCCAACCCCGTCGGGCAGGACGCGTGGGATGTTATCCGGGAAGCCGCCGCCGGTGATGTGGCAGAGCGCGTTGACGCCGTCGCCGCCTTTGAGAACTTCCAGGAGCGCCTTCACGTAGATGCGGGTCGGCTCCAGCAGGGCCTGGGCGAGGGTCTTGCCCGCCGCGAAGGGGGCGGGTGCGTCCCAGGCGAGGCCGGAATGCTCGACGATCCGTCGCACGAGCGAGAAGCCGTTGGAATGGACGCCCGAGGAGGGCAGGCCGATGAGCACATCCCCGATCGTCACGTCCTTTGGCAGCAGCGTGCCGCGCTCGGCCGCACCGACCGCGAAGCCCGCAAGGTCGTAATCGCCCTTGGCGTAGAGCCCCGGCATCTCGGCGGTCTCGCCGCCGATCAGCGCGCAGCCGGCCTGGAGGCAGCCCTCGGCGATGCCCTTGACGATGTGGACGCCAACCTCGGGGGAGAGCTTTCCGGTGGCGAAGTAGTCGAGGAAGAACAGGGGCTCGGCCCCCTGGACGATGATGTCGTTCACACACATGGCCACGAGGTCGATGCCGATGGTGTCGTGGATGCCCGTGTCGATGGCGATCTTGACCTTGGTGCCGACGCCGTCATTGGCCGCCACCAGGATCGGGTCCTTGAATCCCGCCGCCTTGAGGTCGAAGAGCCCGCCGAACCCGCCGATCTCCGCATCGGCGCCCGGCCGGCGCGTGGATCGCACCAGGGGCTTGATCTGGTCGACCATGGCGTTGCCTGCGTCGATGTCGACGCCCGCTTGGGCATAGGTCAGGCCGTTCGTCTGCTTCTCGGTCGTCATGGCTCACCCCGTGTTGGCTCGGGCAGTAAGGCGAGAGGCGGCGGGAGGCAAGGGCAGAGTTAGCATTTTGCGAACCCTGTTCCACGTCATCACCGGCCTTGTGCCGGTAGCCCCGATCGATTGAAGCGCCGGGCTTTTCCGGATCGGGACGGCCGGGCCAAGCCCGGCCATGACGCGGTGGGTGTCATTCCCGGCCATCACGGCTGGGAAAGTGCCATCTTATCCCCTTGTCCCCGGCCCGGCGATTGAACTCTGCCGCGCGACCCGCCATCATCGGCCTGATGACCATTCCGAACATCATCACCATCGGCCGTCTCATCCTCGTGCCCATCGTGATCGTCATGATCATGCAGCAGCGGTGGGCCATGGCCTTCGCACTTTTCGTCGTTGCCGGGGTCTCCGACGCGGTCGACGGGTTCATCGCCCGCAAGTTCGACATGAGAAGCGAGTTCGGTTCCTACATCGATCCCCTGGCCGACAAGTCGCTCCTGGTGTCGATCTACGTGACCCTGGCCATCGTGGGTGCGATCCCGGGCTGGCTCGCCATCGTGGTGGTCTCGCGGGATGCCATGATCGTGGCGGCGGTGCTCCTGTCCTGGGTCATGAGCCGCCCGGTCGAGATCAAGCCGCTCATCGTCAGCAAGCTCAACACCGGGGCGCAGCTTGGCTTTGCCGCCTATGCGCTCGCGGCCAACGCCTTCGGCGTGGGGCTCGGGGGGCTCGAGGAAATCGCCATGGCGGTGGTGGCGACCTTGACCATAGCCTCCGCCGGTGCCTATCTCGTCGGTTGGCTGCGCCACATGTCCACCTGATGGCCAAAAAGATACAGTATGGGGAACCGATGACGGTCCAACGGCAGATTGGGTTTTGGATTGCGGCGCTGGTCGTCGCAGTCCTGCTGCTGTTCGTGCTGCGCGGCATCCTCCTGCCGTTCGTCGCCGGCTTCGCGCTCGCCTACCTGCTCGATCCCCTGGCTGACCGGCTGCAGAAGGTCGGCATCGGACGCCTGGGTGCGAGCCTGCTCATCCTGGTCCTCTTCGTCCTCATCTTCATCATCGCCCTCATGATCCTGGTGCCCTTCGCGGCACAGCAGGTGGGGGCCTTCGTGGAGCGGCTGCCCGGCTACGTGACGCGGCTCCAGGAACTGGGGGCCCAGCAGCTCGGTCCGCTGATCCACAAACTGGGCATCGAGGACGCGTTGCCTGCCTCGCCTCCATCCGTGGGCAACCTGATCAGCCAGGGCATCGCCTGGGTCACCGCCTTCATGCAGGGACTCTGGTCCGGCGGGCAGGCTCTCATCGGCATCTTCTCCCTGCTGGTGGTGACGCCGGTCGTGGCCTTCTACATGCTGGTCGACTGGGACCGCATGGTCAGAACCGTGGATTCCTGGATGCCCATGCGGCATCGGGACACGATCCGGGCCATCGCCCGCGATATCGATCGGGCCATCGCCGGCTTCGTCCGGGGCCAAGCCTTGGTCTGCATCATCCTCGGCAGCTTCTATGCCGCGAGCCTCGCATTGGTTGGGCTGAACTTCGGCGCCCTGATCGGCATGACAGCCGGACTCTTGAGCTTCATTCCCTATGTGGGCTCGCTGACGGGGCTCATCCTGTCGGTCGGCGTCGCCATCGTGCAGTTCTGGCCGGACTGGACCATGATCGCCGCCACGCTGGGCATCTTCATCTTCGGCCAGTTCGTGGAAGGCAACATCCTATCGCCGAAGCTGGTGGGCGAATCCGTCGGCCTGCACCCGGTCTGGCTGATGTTCGCCCTGGTGGCCTTCGGCGCCCTGTTCGGCTTCGTCGGGCTGCTGTTGGCCGTGCCGCTCGCTGCCGCCATGGGCGTCATCGCGCGCTTCGCCCTGCGGCAATACCTGGCGAGCCCCCTCTATCGCGGCACGGAGCCGATGATGCTCAAATCCAGGGCCGAACCTGAGAAGGTCGATCTCGATGCGTGAGATGCCCAAGCAGCTCGCCTTCGACCTGCCGCTCGATCCCCGCTTCGGCGCCGAGGATTTCCTCGTCAGCCCGTCGAACGAGCAGGCTTACGGGCTCATCGAGAGCTGGCCCGACTGGCCGGACACGATCCTGCTCCTCGTCGGTCCCCGCGGTAGCGGCAAGAGTCATCTGGCCTCCATCTGGGCCACGAACGCCCGCGCATGGACCATGGACGCCTCCGGGATTACCCAGGACAAGGTTCCGCACCTCGTCTCGAACGGCGCACTCGCCATCGAGGACATGGACCGGGGCGAGCGGGACGAGGCGGCCCTGTTCCATCTCCTGAACCTCGCGCGGGAGCGGAAGGCTTCGCTTCTGATTACCTGCGAGACGCCGCCCGACCGCTGGTCCCTGCGCACGCCGGACCTGCTCTCGCGCCTGCGCCTCGCGCCGAGCGTCTCGCTGGAGGCGCCGGACGATGCGCTGCTGAAAGCCGTGCTGGTGAAGCTTTTCGTGGACAGGCAACTCGTGGTCGACACCTCCGTTGTCGACTATATTGCCCTGCGGATCGAACGCTCATTGGCGAAAGCCTCCGAACTCGTGGCGCTTCTCGACCGGGAGGCCCTGAGCCGGGGGCGCCGCGTGTCCCGGGCGATCGCGGCGGAGATTCTGGGTGCCGCACAGGAAACGGATGAGAGCGAGTGAAGTCTGACACCAACGCCGCCCTGACGAACCGTCGTGAAACCGTCACGAAGCCGAGAGCAAAACGATCTCCGAAGAACGAGAATGCGGAGACCGACGTGCGCAGCGCGATTGCCCTGAAAGAGGTGGAGACCGTCGACGAGGCCCCGTTGCCGAAGGCGCCGCCGGACATCGAGCTCGATGGGGCGGTGCTGCGGAAGTTCCCCCAGCGCTTCATCAATCGCGAGCTGTCCTGGCTGGAGTTCAACCGCCGGGTCTTCGAGGAGGCGTCGAACCGCAACCACCCGCTCCTGGAGCAGCTGCGCTTCCTGTCGATTTCGGCCGATAACCTGGACGAGTTCTTCATGGTCCGCGTCGCGGGTCTGATCGGGCAGGTGCGCTCTGGCGTCGCCACGGCCTCGCAGGACGGGCTCACGCCGCAGGAGCAGCTGGCGAAGATCTCCGTGGCTGTCTCCCATCTCGCCTCGGACCAGCAGCGGCGCTGGCGCGAATTGCGCGACGCGCTCTTGGAGGAGGGCATCGTCCTCACCGAGGGGACGGGACTGACGAAGGCGGAAGCCTCTTGGCTCGAGGATTACTTCCTCAACCACGTCTTCCCGGTGCTGACGCCGCTCGCCATCGATCCGGCGCACCCGTTCCCGTTCATCCCCAATCTCGGCTCGTCGATCGCCCTGAAGCTCGTGCGCCAGAGCGACGGCAAGGTGCTGAACGCGCTGATCCGCCTGCCGTCGCGGGCGGAGCGCTTCATCCGCCTGCCGGATTTCGCCGAGACGGGCGCCACCCGCTTCATCGCCCTGGAGCAGATGATCGTGCTCTACACGAGCCGCCTGTTCCCCGGCTACGCGGTGCAGGGGCAGGGCGCCTTCCGGGTGATCCGCGATTCCGACATCGAGGTGGAGGAGGAGGCCGAGGACCTCGTGCGCCTGTTCGAGACGGCGCTCAAGCAACGCCGCCGGGGCAGCGTGATCCGGCTGGAGGTCGAGGCGGCCATGCCCGAGGACCTGCGCCTCTTCGTGGCCGAGGAGATGGAAGTCTCCAACGACGAGGTCTTCGTCGTCGAGGGCATGATGGGCCTGCGGGACCTGTCGCAGCTCGTCGCCCTGGAGCGGCCCGACCTCAAGTTCAAGCCCTACAATCCGCGGTTCCCCGAGCGCATCCGCGAACATAGCGGCGATTGCTTCGCGGCAATCCGCGAGAAGGACATCATCGTCCATCACCCCTACGAATCCTTCGACGCCGTGGTGCAGTTCCTGCGCCAGGCCGCGCGCGATCCGAACGTGGTGGCGATCAAGCAGACGCTCTACCGCACCTCGTCGGATTCCCCCATCGTGGCGGCGCTCGCGGAAGCCGCCGAGGCGGGCAAGTCCGTCACCGCCCTCGTGGAGCTGAAGGCCCGCTTCGACGAGGAGGCCAATATCCGCTGGGCACGCGACCTGGAGCGCGCCGGCGCCCAGGTGGTCTTCGGCTTCATCGAACTGAAGACGCATGCGAAGCTGTCCATGGTCGTGCGCCGCGAAGGCAGCCAGCTCATCACCTATTGCCATGTGGGCACGGGCAACTACCACCCGATCACCGCGCGCATCTACACCGACCTGTCCTATTTCACCGCCGATCCGGTGATCGGGCGGGACGTGTCGCGCATCTTCAACTTCGTGACCGGCTATGCGGAGCCCGCCGAGCTGGAGCGCATGGCGGTGTCGCCGCTCACCCTGAAGAAGCGGCTGCTCCAGCACATCGAGGAAGAGGTGGCCCACGCGAAAGCGGGGCGGCCGGGGTCGATCTGGGGCAAGTGCAACTCGCTCGTGGACGCCGACATCATCGATGCGCTCTACGATGCGAGCGCTGCCGGCGTGCAGGTCGATCTCATCGTGCGCGGCATCTGCTGTCTTCGTCCAGGCATCAAGGGCCTGTCGGAGAACATCCGGGTCAAGTCCATCGTCGGGCGCTTCCTGGAGCACACCCGCATCTACGCCTTCGGCAACGGGCAGGCGCTGCCGAACAACAAGGCGCATGTCTACATCTCGTCGGCGGACCTCATGTCGCGCAACCTCGACCGGCGCGTCGAGGCCCTGATGCCGATCCTCAACCCGACCGTGCACCAGCAGGTGCTCGACCAGATCATGCTCGCCAATCTCCTCGACAACGAGCAGAGCTGGACCGTGCTCCCCGACGGCTCGAGCCAGCGGGTGGTGCCGGGCAAGGGCGAGGAACCATTCAACGCTCACAAGTATTTCATGACAAATCCGAGTCTGTCGGGCCGTGGCAAATCCCTCAAAACCTCCAGTCCCAAGGCGCTCGCCAAGCGCGGGCAGCGCTGACATGCAGGCCGTAAGCCAGGAGGCTCAGGGACGGCTCAAGATCGGCCGCCCTGTCGCCATCATCGATATCGGGTCGAACTCCGTGCGCCTCGTGGCCTATGAGGGGCTCTCCCGCGCCGTCACGCCGATTTACAACGAAAAGGTCCTCTGCGGCCTCGGACGCCATGTGGCGACCACCGGCCGCCTGGACGACGAGGCCGTGGACCGGGCCCTGCGCGCGCTCGCCCGTTTCCGCGTCCTGTGCGATACGATGCATGTGTCGGAGGTCTTCGTCCTGGCGACCGCCGCCGCGCGTGACGCCTCCAACGGCCCCGCCTTCCTGGAGGCGGCCGCCGAAGCCTGCGGCCAGCCGATCAGCCTGCTCTCCGGGGCCGAGGAGGCGCGGGCGTCGGCGCTCGGCGTCATAGCGGGCTTCCACGAGCCCGACGGCATGGTCGGCGACATGGGCGGCGGCAGCCTGGAACTGGTCGACGTGCTGGGCTCCCGGGTCGGGCAGGGGATCACCATGCCGCTCGGCGGCCTCGCCCTGCAGGACGTCAGCGGCGGCTCGCTCAAGCGGGCCCAGCGGATCGTGCGGGAAGCTCTGGAGCGGGCTCCGGAGTACCTGGAGGATCTGCACGGCCGCACCTTCTACGCGGTCGGCGGCACCTGGCGCGCTTTGGCGCGGCTGCACCAGGCGGCGCGGGATTACCCGCTCCACGTGATGCACGGCTACATCATCGACCCTGACGACGGCCTCGACTTCCTGCACCTCGTGGAGGAGGCCGATTCCAAGACCCTCAAGGACATCGAGAGCATCTCCGAGGCCCGGCGGCCGCTCCTCGCCTATGGAGCCATCGTGCTGGAGGAGATCATCCGTCTCGGCGAGCCGAAGGAGGTCGCCATCTCGGCCTTCGGCGTGCGCGAGGGTATTCTGTTCGACCGGCTCGATCCCGAAACGCGCGAGCGCGATCCGCTGCTCGCGGCCGCGAGCGACCTCAACCTCCTGCGCTCCCGCTCGCCGCGCCACGGGGTGGAGCTGTGCCAGTGGACGGAAGCCTTCATCAAGAGCCTGGGCCTGCCGGAGACGGACAACGACACCCGCCTGCGCCAGGCGGCCTGCCTCCTGGCCGATATCGGCTGGCGGGCGCATCCCGACTATCGGGGCGAGCAGAGCCTCAACCTGATCGCCTACGGGGCCTTCGCCGGGCTCGACCATCCAGGCCGGGCCTATCTGGCCCTGTCGATCTTCTTCCGGCACGAGGGGCTCTCGCCCGACAAGGTCTCTTCGCGGATCAGGTCCCTGGCCGGTCCCCGGCTCCTGGAGCGGGCGCGGTTGCTCGCGGCTCTGATGCGCATCGCCTATCCGGTCTCGGTCGCCATGGAGGGAATCCTTCCCCGGGCTCCCCTGACGGCCCGCGGCAACCAGATCGTGCTGAACCTGCCCGCCGGCCTGGGGCCGCTCGCCAACGAGCGCCTCAAGGGCCGCCTGCGCGCCCTCGGCAAGCTCCTCAACATGGATCCCGTGATCGAAATCCGGTAAGACGCCGCCATCGGCCGCAGACGAAGCTGATCGACTCCGGCGGCGTGGATGATTAAGGCTTTACAGAGCAAGGGACTTCAATACTTTCTCTTCCCGATGGGAAGGAAGCCTAGCCTTTGGGGACAACCATGGAATTGATCGACCTCACAGCCGTTCGCAACGCCGAGCGGTCCAGCGAGCCCTACAACTACGTTCTCGCTTCGAACCTTCTGAGGCAGGACAAGATCGACGACCTGCGGCGGGACTTTCCCGACATCAACAAGCCCGGCTACCTGACCGTCGACGAGGTCAAGCTTCACGGCCGCTTCAAGAAGCTCATCGAGGAGTTGGAAGGCCCCGAGCTGACCGAGGAGCTCTCCAAGAAATTCGGCCTGGACCTGCACCAGTATCCGCGCCTGACGACCATCATGAAGAAGTCTCAGCCGAAATATGGGTCCATCCACACGGACGGCCCGTCCAAGGTCATGACCATGCTGGTCTATATGAACGACGAGTGGCAGCAGGACGAGGGCGGTCGCCTGCGCGTCCTCTACGACGACAAGAACTACGACAAGTTCAAGCTGGAAGTGCCGCCCACCATGGGCACCATGTTCGCCTTCCTGCGCTCCGACAATTCCTGGCACGGCCATCTGCCCTTCTCGGGCGAGCGCCGTGTGGTCCAGATCGCCTGGGTCAAGAGCCAGGCCGATGTGGACCGCAAGAAGAAGCACAACAAACTCGCCCAAGTCTTCAAGGGCATCTTCGGGCGGTAAGGTCCGTTTCCGAACCGATTGATCGCGTCATGGCCGGGCTTGCCCCGGCCATCGGCGTTTTGGGGAGTGATAATGTCGGATATCCAAACCACCGGGACGCGGATCGTCTATGAAAACCGCTGGATGCGCGTGCGGGAGGATGCGATCGTCCGTCAGGACGGATCGGCCGGCATCTATGGCGTCGTGGAGAAGGCCGACTTCGCGATCATCGCCCCAGTGGACCACGGCAAGATCCATCTGGTGGAGCAGTATCGTTATCCGGTGCGGGCCCGCTATTGGGAATTGCCCCAGGGCTCCTGGGAAGATGCCCCCGGCACCGATCCGCTGGAGCTCGCCCGCGCCGAACTTCGCGAGGAGACGGGACTGACGGCGCAGACCATGCTGCATGTGGGGCATCTCTTCGAGTGCTATGGACACTCGAACCAGGGTTTCCACATCTACCTCGCGCAGGGGCTTCGGCAGGGGGAGGCCCATCGTGAGCACACCGAGCTGGACATGATCAGCCGTGCCTTTCCGGTCGACGAGGTCTTGGCGATGATCACGGAGGGGGGCATCAAAGACGCGGCGACGGTGGCGACGCTCGGACTTCTGCGCTTGAAAGGGCTGATTTGACAGATCAGCCCTAAGCAATCTCCCTGAGCTTCACCCGCCCGCGCTCCAGCACCAAGCCGAGCTCGCCGTTCTTCAACGCGATGGCCTTCTCGCCGAACAGCTTGCGGCGCCAGCCGTGTAGGGATGGCACGTCCGCCTCGTCGCTGTCGGCGATGGCTTCCAGCTCCTCGACGGTCGCGATGATCTTGGGCGCGACGCCCTCCTGCTCGGACACCGCCTTGAGCAGCACCTTCAGCAGGTCCACGACGGAGCCGGTGTTTGCGCGGCCGCGGCTCCGCTCCGGCACGGGAATCGTTGCCATGTCGCGGGCCAGCGCCCGTTCCACCGCATCCAGGATCTCGCCCCCGGTGCGGGAGCGCTCGAAACCGTTGGGGATGGTGCGCAGGCGGCCCAGAGCCTCCACGCTGCGCGGGGCCGAGGTGGCGATGTCGATCACCGCGTCGTCCTTGAGGATGCGCCCGCGCGGCACGTCCCGTCCTTGAGCCTCGCGCTCGCGCCAAGCGGAGACCTCCATGAGAACGGCGATCTCACGCGGCTTGCGCAGGCGGCCGGCGAGGCGACGCCACGCATTGCCGGGATCGGCTTGGTAGGTCTCGGGCGAGGTGAGGATTGCCATTTCCTCGGCGAGCCATTCGAGTCGGCCGTTCTGCTGCAGCTGCGCCATCAGCGCCTCGTAGACCTTCACCAAATGGGTGACGTCCGAGAGGGCATAGGTGAGCTGCGCGTCCGTCAGCGGGCGGCGCGACCAGTCCGTGAAGCGGGAGGACTTGTCGATCTTGGCCTTGGCCAGATCGTTGGTGAGCTGCTCGTATGAGACAGAGTCCCCGTAGCCGCACACCATCGCGGCGACCTGGGTGTCGAACAGGGGCGCGGGCACGATGCCGCCGAGGTTCCAGACGATCTCCAGGTCCTGCCGGGCCGAGTGGAAGACCTTCACCACGTTCGGGTCGGCCATCAGGGCCATGAACGGGTCGAGGCTGATGCCCTCGGCCAGGGGATCGATGAGACAGGCGTCCGCAGGATCGGGGCCTGCCATCTGGATCAGGCAGAGCTTCGGATAATAGGTGGTCTCGCGCAGGAACTCCGTGTCGACGGTCACGAACGGATGCTGGCTGAGACGGTTGCAGACGGCCGCCAGGGCGTCGGTGGAGGTAATCAGGTCCATGGAGCGTTCATAGCCTATCGGAAACGGGCCCGCGAGTCTGTCGTCGCCGGACCCGCGGATTGTCGGAGGATAAGGTAAAGCTCCGAACCGACGGAAGGGGCCAGCGCAGGAGAGGGGCCTCAGGCGCTGGTTTGGCTTCGCGCAAGGTACTTGCGGCGGGCCTTCGCCTGGCGCTCGGCGCGCTTCATGAGCCAGTCGAGGATGTTGTGCTCGACCACGAGCCCTGTCTCCGCATCCTCGAGGCGATGGATCCGGTCGACCCGGAAACCACGATAGCCGTCATCGGACAGGATATCGATTCCGCCCAGCAGCATCTTGCCCGGCCCGACTTTGAGTTCACGCGCCAGCACCCAGCGCCGGCTCGGATTGCCGGCTTGGTCCACATAGTCGAGCTCCAGCGCGCCCTCCAGCGGGTAGACATGCCAATTGCCCTCGATCCGCTCCTCGATGGGAGTGTTCCGGGCCGGTCTCAACAGAGATGTCGCAAGGGTACTAACCATAGGAAGAATATGGGAATTCACCCTTTGTTCCGCAAGGATTTCAGGCCGCTGGGAAGTGGAAAAATCGTTGGAAAATAAGGAGAGTACGGGGAGGGGTAGGGCTTTTGGGACGGGCGGATCGTCAATGTTGAAACATTGCGATATCTCATAACCTTACCTTGGCTCGAGGCAACCTTGATCCGCTGGCGCAGGTACTCCCCAGCATTGGGATAAGCGGCATAAGGCCAGTTACCCGCGAGTCACTTCAGAACATATAGCGCCCTCTGAGGGTTCATCCCTGATGGGCTGGAGAGCGAGGCTCAGGATCGAAAAGCCGTGCGCGGGAGGCCGGTTGTCTTCCCTTCCGGGCGGATCTCCCGTCCCGACCCGATCTTCGCGCGCTCCGCTGGAGCAGGAGACGGCATCCAAGTCCCGCGCTTCCCTCGACCGTCGAGACGAGCCAGGACCAGCCGACAGCCTCCCGCCCCGTCAGGGGTGGGAATGCGGAGTCGCAACTATGGAAACCGGGAATGCCCATGATGGGAGGGCAAATTATCCGCAAAAATCCCGAGAGCCTCCGCAACCTGATCAGGGTTTGTCTCAAGGATCATGTGATACCCGTCGATCAACACGACGTTGGCATCGGGCCGCAGATCGCGAAAGCGCCCAGCATACCAATGCGGCAGGAGTCGATCTCTCTTGCCATGAATAACCAAAACGGGTTGGCGTAGTCGCTTAATCGTTTCCCGGACATCGATTTGGAGAGCAAGCTTGGCGCGATGTTTGACAAGACGATCCGGCAGAAGGTTCAAGCACTGCCGCATTTGGCGGGCCACGTCACCGTCTTTGCTCCCTCCCATCATCAACCAAGTCACCAGCCCAAAAGGAATGGCTCGAAGCGGAATGAGGTCAAGCAGGGTGCCGGCCATTCGTGGGATGGCGAGTTTCGGGAACGAGGCGACAAAGGCGATACCCTTGACCCTGTCCGGGCATCTTTCCGCAATCAAAGCCACCAAGGGGCCGCTGAAGGATTCTCCTGCCAGGATGAGCGGTCCTTCGGGCAGCCGTTCCATGAAATGCTGAGCCATGGCTGGGAAGTCTAGGCACGGGTCCTCAGGCAGTGCCATGATCCTCACCTCGAAGCGCTTGCCCAGCTTGGCCGCTGCACTCTCCCGCAGCTCCCGGCACCCATCAATCCCAGGGAAGATGATCACCTTTGGCGTCAGGCTCGGCATTGGCATCGGCGGTTCCGGAGGTATAGTTCAGTTTTTTAACTTTGTTACAGAAGGGTGCGGAGCACAATCATTCGGTTCCGCCTTGACTTCCCCCGACTCCCATGGATGTTGCGCTTGAATTCGAACCAGCAGGCTTTCCCATGTCCGCCTCCATGCACCGTTACCGCTCTCATACCTGCGGCGCGCTCCGCGAATCCGATGTCGGCCAGGTGGCCCGGCTCTCCGGCTGGTGCCACCGCATCCGCGACCATGGCGGCGTGCTCTTCATCGACCTGCGCGACCATTACGGCATGACGCAATGTGTAATCGATCCGGATTCCCCGGCCTTCAGGCAGGCCGAGGCGGCCCGGTCGGAATGGGTGATCCGGGTCGACGGCAAGGTCCGCAAGCGCCCGGCCGGTACCGAGAACCCGGAGCTGCCGACCGGCATGGTCGAGGTCTACATCACCGACATCGAGGTGCTGGGCCCGGCGGCCGAGCTGCCGATGCCGGTCTTCGGCGACCAGGAATACCCGGAGGAGACCCGTCTTACCTACCGGTATCTCGACCTGCGCCGCGAGAAGCTCCACAACAACATCATGAAGCGCGGCGCGATCATCAACAGCCTGCGCAGCCGCATGCAGCAGAGCGGCTTCTTCGAGTTCACGACGCCGATCCTGACCGCCTCCTCGCCGGAAGGCGCGCGCGACTTCCTCGTGCCGTCGCGCATCCATCCCGGCAAGTTCTACGCCCTGCCGCAGGCCCCGCAGCAGTTCAAGCAGCTCATCATGATCTCCGGCTTCGACCGGTACTTCCAGATGGCGCCCTGCTTCCGCGACGAGGACCCGCGCGCCGACCGCCTGCCGGGCGAGTTCTACCAGCTCGACGTGGAGATGAGCTTCGTCACCCAGGAAGACGTCTTCCAGACCATGGAGCCGGTGATCCGCGACACCTTCAAGGAGTTCGCGGACGGCAAGCCGGTCACCGACGTGTTCCCGCGCATCCCGTATTTCGAGTCGATGCTGAAATACGGCAGCGACAAGCCGGATCTGCGCAACCCGCTGATCATCGCCGACGTGTCGGAGGTGTTCACCCGTGAGGATGTGACCTTCAACGCGTTCAAGAACGTCATCAAGTCCGGCGGCGTCGTGCGCGCCATCCCGGCGACCGGCGCGGCCTCGCAGCCGCGCTCCTTCTTCGACAAGCTCAACGACTGGGCCCGCTCGGAAGGCGCGCCCGGCCTCGGCTACATCGTGTTCGAGGAAGAGAACGGCCAGATCACCGGCAAGGGGCCGATCGCCAAGTTCATCCCGGAAGCTGCGCAGGCCGCCATCCGCGAGAAGGCCGGCATCAAGGCGGGCGACGCGGTGTTCTTCTCGGCCGGCGTCGAGGACAAGGCGGCGTCGCTGGCCGGCAAGGCGCGCACCCGCATCGGCGAGGAGCTGAACCTCATCGACAAGGACCGGTACGAATTCTGCTGGATCGTTGACTTCCCGCAATACGAGTGGAACGAGGACGAGAAGAAGATCGACTTCTCCCACAACCCGTTCTCCATGGCGGATTTCGACCATGATGCCTTCATGGCCCTCGATCCGAAGGACAAGGACACAATCCTCAAGATCACGGCCTTCCAGTACGACATGGTCTGCAACGGTTACGAGATGGCCTCGGGCTCGATCCGCAACCATCGTCCCGACCGGATGGTGAAGGCCTTCGAGATCGCCGGCTACGGCGAGAAGGAGGTCATGGAGCGGTTCGGCGGCATGTATCGCGCGTTCCAGTACGGTGCGCCGCCCCACGGCGGCATGGCGGCTGGCGTGGACCGCATCGTGATGCTGCTCTGCGGCGCGCATAACCTCCGCGAGATCACGCTCTTCCCCATGAACCAGAAGGCGGAAGATCTGCTGCTCGGCGCCCCCTCCGAGGCGACCCCGAAGCAGCTGCGCGAGCTCCACATCCGGACGAACCTGCCGGAGAAATGAGCCGCCAGGACGTTACCGCCATCGTCGTGACCTTCGACAGCGCCCATGCGCTGCCGGAGTGTCTCGGCGTGCTGCGGGCGGATTCCGTGCCGGTGATCGTGGTCGACAACGCCTCGACGGACGACACCGCCGCCATGGCCGAAGGGCAGGGCGGCCGCGTCATCCGCAACGCCCGCAACGAGGGCTATGGCCGAGCCAACAACATCGGCGTGCGGGCGGCCGACACCGAATTCGTGCTGATCGTCAATCCGGATTGCATCGTCGACAGGGGCGCGGTCGCGTCCCTCGTCGATGCGGCCCGGCGCTATCCCGATGCGGCGTTCTTCGCGCCGCAGATCGTGGAGCCGAGCGGACGGGTGTTCTACCAGCCGCGCTCCCTGCTCGCCGCCTCGCTGACCAATCCCGGCGGCAAGCTCGTCCTGCCCGAGGGCGAGGCCTGCGCGCCGTTCTTCTCCGGCGCCTGCTTCCTCATCCGCCGCGAGGCCTTCCTGCGGCTCGGCGGCTTCGACGAGAACATCTTTCTGTTCTACGAGGATGACGACCTCTGCCGCCGCGTGGCGGATTCCGGCTCCGCTTTGATCTATGTCCCTCAGGCCGTCGTGAGGCATGGACGCGGACGGTCGAGCGGCGACAAGCCCGGTCGGGTCTTCACCTCCCGCTGGCATCAGGCTTGGTCGCGGGCCTATGTGAGCCGCAAATACGGTCTGCCGAACCCGGCCCCGGGCATGTTCGCCGTCAATGCCCTCAAGACCGTAGGCGCGAGTCTGACGCTCCGGCGCAAGCTGGTCGAGCGCTATGGTGGCTCAGCGGCCGGGGCCTGGGCGGCCATGCGGGGTCGCAAAGCGTTCTGACAGGGCCAAAGGACGAAAGCTCCGGCATATTGCCGTACCGTCGCGGTTGATTTAATCCCATTTCTGACAGGCTCCGACAGGAGGAGCGCAGGAGAGAAGGTAACTCGTCACGATGGCTCCTGCGCGTCCCTGGCACGGTGTAAAGGTCGAGAGCGCGA
Source organism: Microvirga sp. Mcv34 (assembly GCF_024519725.1). GTDB lineage: Bacteria > Pseudomonadota > Alphaproteobacteria > Rhizobiales > Beijerinckiaceae > Microvirga. The sequence continues at coordinate 193,466 of NZ_JALJRK010000001.1, forward strand.
TCGCCGGGCCGCACAACAACCTCACCCTGATCCGCCTGGCTCTGGCGCTGGCCGTCGTGGTGTCCCACGCCTTCAGCGTCACCACGGGCGAATTGTCCGACGAGCCCCTGTTCGCCTCCACCGGCTTCACCCTGGGCGAGCATGCGGTGAACGGTTTCTTCGCGATCTCGGGCTTCCTCGTCACCATGAGCTTCGACCGGCGCGGCTGGCGCGACTATGCCATGGCCCGGGCCTTACGCATCGCGCCCGGGCTGATCGTGGCGGTGCTCGCGGTGTCGCTCGTCCTCGGTGCCGCCATGACCACGCTGCCCCTGGGCGAGTATTTCGGAAGCCCAGCCTTACGCCGCTTCATCACGTCAACGCTCACGAGCTTCAAGAGCAACACGGAGCTGCCCGGCGTTTTCAGCGGCAATCCCCTGGTGCTGCCCATGGGAACGGTCTGGACCCTTAAATACGAGGTCATGTGCTACGCGGGTGTTTTCGCCGTGGGCCTGCTCGGGCTGCTGCAATCCCGGACCATCGCGCTCGTGCTCGTGGCCGGGCTGGCGCTGGGTTCGGTGGGGCTGAATCTTTTGCAGCCCAATGCCCCCAAAGGCATGGAGACGGCCCTTCGCCTGCCACTGATCTTCGCCTTCGGCGGCGCGCTCTACGTCTGGCGCGGCCGGGCGCGGTTTTCGGGCCTGATCGTGCTGGCGCTCGCACTCGCCACGGGGCTGAGCGCCGGGACTTGTCTGTACAAGATGCTGCTGTTCATGAGCACCACCTACGGCATCCTGTGGCTGGCCTTCGCGCCGATGCTCACGCGCTTCGCAGTCGAGCCCAAAGCGGATCTGTCCTACGGCACGTATCTCTATGGCTGGCCGATCCAGCAGAGCCTGCACGCGCTCTGGCCGGGCGTTTCGGCCATCGCGCTTCTCGCGCCGTCGCTCGCGATCACCCTCATGGTCGCCGCCGCGTCATGGTACCTGATCGAGAAGCCGGCTTTGGGCCTGAAGGCGAGGGCGCTCGGGCGCCGTACGCTCAGGACGATTGAGCCCGCAGCACCTTGACGGCCGCGACCAGCTCGCGGATCCGGTCGCTCTGCAGAAGCGGGATGAGGGTGGCGATCTTTTCCTGCGGCAGCTCCCACCATTGGGCGTCGAGCAGGGCCGTGATCGTGTCCTCGTCGAAACGGTAGCGGATCACCCTGGCCGGATTGCCGCCGACGATGGCGTAGGGCGGGACGTCCCGGGTCACAATGGCATGGGCCGCGACCACGGCGCCATGCCCTACAGTCACACCAGACATGATGATGGCGCCGGAGCCGAGCCAGACGTCGTGGCCAATGACCACGTCACCCCGGGAGGTGTGATACTCGTCACTCTCGGGCGCGCCGGGCCATAGGTCCCGGAAGGCCGAGAAGGGATAGGTGGTGCCCCAGTCCGTGCGGTGGTTGCCGCCGAGCAGGATCTCAACCTTGTCGGCAATGGAGCCATAGCGACCGATGGTGAGCTTACGCCCCGACTCCGGGAAGCGGACCTTGGGCTTGCCGTAGGTGAACTCGCCAATCTCGTAGCCGTAACGTCCGGCCATGCGGGCCAGGTGGATGCGGGTCTGATTGTGCGGGTTGCGCCAATTTTTCAGGCGCTGCCTCAGCTTCATCGTGCGACCCCGCGGGTTGAGACAAGGACATTGACGGCAGGGTGAAGGGCGCGCACAAGAGCCTCCAAAGTGGTTTGGTCAGTGCAAGGAGCGTCGGGGATGGGAGACAACATCTCGCAGGATCTGAAATCGGGAGCTATGTTCTACCACCAGCATCCGCGCCCCGGAAAGCTCGAGATCCAGCCGACCAAGCCGCTCGGCAACCAGCGTGACCTGGCTCTGGCCTATTCTCCCGGCGTGGCCGCCCCCTGCGAGGCCATCGCGGCCGATCCGGCAGAGGCTGCCAACCTGACGTCGCGCCAGAACCTCGTGGCGGTGATCTCCAACGGAACGGCCGTTCTCGGCCTCGGCGACATTGGCCCGCTCGCCTCCAAGCCCGTGATGGAGGGCAAGGCGGTCCTGTTCAAGAAGTTCTCCGGCATTGACGTGTTCGACATTGAGCTGGCCGAGAAGAACGTAGACAAGATGGTCGAGGTGATCGCCGCGCTCGAGCCGACCTTCGGGGGCATCAACCTCGAGGACATCAAGGCGCCGGAATGCTTCGAGGTCGAGGAGCGGCTGAAGGCCCGCATGGGCATCCCGGTCTTCCACGACGACCAGCACGGCACGGCCATCATCGTGGGCGCGGCGGTGACGAACGCGCTCGAACTCGCGGGCAAGCGCATCGAGGACGTGAAGATCGTCACCTCAGGGGCAGGCGCCGCGGCGCTCGCCTGCCTCAACCTGCTCGTGTCCCTCGGCGCCCGGCGCGAGAACATCTGGGTCACGGACATCGAAGGCGTGGTCCATGAGGGCCGCAACGAGCTCATGGACCGCTGGAAGTCGGCCTATGCGCAGAAGACCGACGCGCGCACCCTTGCCGACGTGATCCCCAATGCGGACGTGTTCCTCGGCCTTTCGGCCGGCGGCGTGCTCAAGAAGGAGCTGCTCGCCCAGATGGCGCCGCGGCCTCTGATCATGGCACTCGCCAATCCCTACCCCGAGATCATGCCGGAGGAGGCCGAGGCCGCCCGTCCCGACGCGATGATCTGCACCGGCCGCTCGGATTACCCGAACCAGGTCAACAACGTCCTGTGCTTTCCCTACATCTTCCGCGGCGCCCTCGACGTGCAGGCGACCACGATCAACGAGGAGATGAAGGCCGCCGCCGTGAAGGCCATCGCGGGCCTCGCCCGTGAGGCTCCGTCCGAAGTGGTGGCGCGCGCCTATGGCGGCGAGGCGCATCCCTTCGGGCGCAAGTCCCTGATCCCAAGCCCCTTCGATCCGCGCCTCATCCTGCGCATCGCTCCTGCGGTCGCGAAGGCCGCGATGGATTCCGGCGTTGCGAAGAAGCCCCTGGAGGATCTGGAGGCTTATGCGGAGTCGCTAGGCCGTTTCGTGTTCCGCTCGGGCTTCATCATGAAGCCGCTGTTCTCGCAGGCGAAGGCCAATCCGAAGCGGGTGATCTATGCCGAAGGCGAGGACGAGCGCGTGCTGCGCGCCGTGCAGGTGATCGTGGAGGAGGGCATCGCCAAACCGATCCTGATCGGGCGCCCGAACGTCGTCGAGGCGCGCATGAAGCGCTTCGGCCTGTCCATGGAGATCGGGCGGCATTTCGAGCTGGTGAACCCGGAGGACGACCCGCGCTACCGCGACTACGTCGCCACATATGTCGAGGCGGCGGGCCGCAAGGGCATCACGCCCGATGCGGCGCGCACGCTGGTGCGCACCAACAACACCGTGATCGGCGCGCTGGCTGTTCGGCGCGGGGATGCGGACGCGCTCATCTGCGGGCTCGAGGGCCGGTTCCAGTCCCGCCTCAAGCACATCAAGGACATCATCGGGCTTGCGCCCGGCGTGCACGAAATGGCGGCCCTGTCGCTCGTAATCACATCTAAGGGCGCGTACTTCCTGGCCGACACTCATGTGCAATTCGACCCGACGGCGGAAGAGATCGCCGACATGACGATCGCCTGCGCCAGCCATGTGCGCCGCTTCGGCATGGAGCCCAAGATCGCGCTGCTGTCCCACTCGGATTTCGGTGCGGCGGACAGCCGCTCGGCGCTGAAAATGCGCCAGGCCCTGGCCTGCATCAACGAGCGCGCGCCGGATCTCGAAGTCGACGGCGAGATGCAGGCGGACGCGGCCCTGTCCCAGATGATCCGCGATCGGATCAACCCCAACTCGCGCCTGAAGGGCGAGGCCAACGTGCTGATCATGCCCAACCTCGACGCCGCCAACATCGCGTTCCAGTTCACGAAGGTGCTGGCGGATTCGCTCCCCGTCGGCCCGATCCTGATCGGCCCGGCCAAGCCCGCCCACATCCTGACCCCGTCCGTGACGGCGCGCGGCATCGTCAACCTGACGGCCATCGCGGTCGTGGAGGCCCAGGCGGCGGAAGAGGATCAGCCGACGCTGAATTGATCCGCCTGTCAGTGCAGCCCCGTCTCATCACCGGCTTTGTGCCGGTGATGTTGTCAGGAGTGGCGAAGCACCTTTCTCATCGCTCTGGTCAGGCTTGGCCCGACCAGAGCGTGACAGCGGCTCTTACTCTACTGTTGCCTTAATATTCAGCTTCTGAATCGCATCGGCAGGTTTCGGAGCCAGTGCCACATCCATGAAGCCGAACCCGGAAGGATTTTTCGGCGTCGCCTCGATCGTGAGCTTCCCAGGCTTTGCGATGAAGCTTGCGATCGCCCTCGCCAAGGTCGAGGTTTGCTCTGAATTGCCGATCATGGCGGAGAGCACCAGCGGCACGGCATCCGCGTAGAGCTTGCGCAGGGATTCCGTCTTGGTCTTCTGCTTCCTGGCGGTTTCGGCGAGGTAGCGATCGAACACTCCGTTGTCCTCGACCACGAGATTTGCAGATTTGGCCTTCAGGCCGATCAGTGCAGCGGCGGCCGTGGCTTCGTCCGTGCTAAAGAGATCCTTGTTGGCACCGCCGATCACGCCCGTCAGGGAAAAACGGCCCAGTCCTTTCGTCTCGCCAGAAACCTGCTTGAGAAGGATCTCATTCGTGCTCTCGCTCCAGGTTGCTTCAAGAAGGAAGGATGAAGTCAGCTTTTGGAAGCCGGGTCCCAGGAGATCGGCGATAAGCTTGTCCGAGCCGCCCGAGGGGAGAGTCATCGCGATATCGCGCGTTTCGTACCTGATATTCGTCGGAATGCCATTCACAGGTTTATCGGCCGTCAGCTCGAGACCCTTCGCGGTTACGACGATGCGTCCAGGCTTGCCGCCTTCTTCATCCTCGCTCGGACCATCGATATCGACATCGGAAATACGCAGTGTCCCCAAGGTCGGAATCAAGGTCCGCATATCGGCCTGGTCGAGATTGTCGAGAGACTTATCTTGAAGGGCCCTCAGGCCATTCAGCGTCTGTTCGAAGGAGAAGTCCGTCAGGCTTATGCCGCCGAATTTGATGTGCATGTCCTGGTCGCTGACCGCGAACCCATCCATGCGGACATTGGCGGCATCCGAGCCGTTCGCCCCCGTATAGGCGATCCGCTCTATGCGGCCGGCCACGGAAGGTTGTTTGCTCTTGTCCTTCTTGGGAACCGTGAACTCGATTCCGGTCGCTTCCGCGGATGCGATGTTGAAAGCGCCGAGCAAGTCGGCAATCGACGTCATCAGCTGCTTTTGCTCTGCGTCGGAAAGATCGGTTTTATCTCCGAGCCTCTCCAGCAGAGCCGAGGTGCCGGTCCAGGAATCGAGGGTTGGCCGTGCCATGAAGTCACGGCCGCTGATCCGTGCGATCTTGAAACCGATCTGTTCCTTGGCGGCGCGCAATTCGGTTTTCTCGATGGAGAATGGGCCGTGGATCAACGCCATGGGGTCGGACGTGGAGGCGGCCCTGGTTTCGTAGAGGCGGGCGAACGCGGGCAGATCGAAATCGCTGATCGAGGCGCGTCCGAAACTGCCGACGAGATCAACCTCGGGCCCTTTCTCGTCCATGGCCATGGCCTCGACCGTGGTCGAGGCAATCTTGCCGTTCACGATGTCGCCTAAGGTCACGTTCGAATACGTGACCGTCACGGTGCCCCCATGGGCCTGTTGAGTCAGCTTGACCTCAGGGATCAGGATCTGCTTGGCGCGGACCCGTGCCAGACGGTCCGCCAACGGTTCGGATGAGCTGCCTGAAAACAGCGCCTCGATGTCCGCCTTTGTGGAGGCGGCGCCGGAAACTTCGATGCGCTTGGCTTCATACCGGGCTCCGCCGAAGGAGAAGCTCACGTTCTCGAGCGCAAAGCTCTCCGTGCCCTGTGCGAAAGCCGCGCTCCAGAGCGGGACCTTGACGGCCCCTACCGCGATTCGATGTCCGTCATTGCCGACCACCAGATCCCGGATCACCGTAGGTTCTAACTGCAAAGCCGCAGAGCCGGCCATCAAAGCGAGTGCGCAAACGCCTGCACGATAACGAAGTCCCATACTGTCCCCCTGGCCAAGCGAATCCGGCACTGGCCATCTCAGATTGAAATGCGCAGACAGGATAAGGCGTTATGTAACGATTTTACAATGAGAACGAGGTGCCGCAGCCGCAGGAGGCTGTGGCATGGGGGTTCTCGATCTTGAAGGACTGGCCGATCAGGTCGTCCACGAAGTCGATGACCGAGCCGTCCATGTACTGGATCGACACCTCGTCCACGACCACCGTCGCCCCGTCCCGTTCGATCACGAGGTCATCGTCCTGCCGGGTCCGATCCACGTCGAAGGCATACTGGAACCCGGAGCAGCCGCCTCCGTTGACGCTGATTCTCAGGTGAGACCCGGCGGGCTCGGACGACATGATCTCGTTGATGCGGCGGGCGGCGCGGTCAGTCAGGGTGATACCGGTCATGGGCACTTCCAGTCCTCGCGAGGACGCAATTCTTGCATAAGATGTTAAGAGCAAGGTAAGTGCGCCCTGACAAGGCTTCAACCCGGGGATGATTGTGCGGCCCTTTGGCGAGAGATGGCGAGCCCCTTATGCCTGCGACCCCTGGGGAAGCAGAGGCCGGCTGTTCCCGGAGGCAGTCTCGCCGACCCGAAGCGAATTCCAGCGCGACCGGGACCGGATCATTCATTCCTCGGCCTTCCGGCGCCTGAAGCACAAGACGCAGGTCTTCGTCTATCACGAGGGCGACCATTTCCGGACCCGGCTGACCCACACCATCGAGGTGAGCCAGATCGCCCGGGCGCTCGCCCGTTCCCTCGGTCTCGACGAGGACCTGGCCGAGGCGCTGGCGCTGTCCCACGACCTGGGCCATACGCCCTTCGGCCATACCGGCGAGGACACCCTCGACGAGTGCATGGCCGGGTTCGGCGGCTTCGACCACAACGCCCAGGCCCTGCGAGTGGTGACCCGGCTGGAGCGCCGCTACGCGGAATATGACGGGCTCAACCTCACCTGGGAAACCCTGGAGGGACTGGTCAAACACAACGGTCCGCTCCTCGATTCCGACGGGCAGCCGACCCTGCGCTATGCCGCGCGGGGCGTCCCGCTGGCGATTCTCGAATACAACACCCTGCAGGACCTGGAACTCGCCACCCATGCGGGCGGAGAGGCGCAGGCGGCCGCCATCGCGGACGACATCGCCTATGACGCGCACGACATCGACGACGGGTTGCGGGCCGGGCTGTTCCGGATCGAGGAATTGCGCGAGGTTCCGTTTCTCGATGGCCTCCTGACCGAGATCGACGCGCGCTATCCAACCCTCGATCTCTCCCGGCGCATTCACGAGCTGACCCGGCGCGTCATCACGCGCTTCGTCGAGGACGTGGTCGTTGAGGGCGAACGCCGGATCGCCGCGCTGTCGCCTCGCAGTGCGGAGGACATCCGGCAGGCAGGCGACACCATGGTCTGCTTCTCGAGAGGCATGCAGGAGGCCGATGCCTCCATCAAGCGTTTCCTCTACGCCCACATGTACCGGCACCCGGACGTGATGCGCGTCCGAGCCCAGGCGGACGCCGTCCTGCGGGACCTTTTCAGGCGCTTCAAGGCCGAGCCGGAGCTGATGCCGGAGGAATGGCAGGCCGACCTGCCGAAGGACGACGAGCCCCGGCTCGCCCGCCGTGTGGCCGATTACATCGCCGGCATGACGGACCGATATGCGATCCTCGAACACCGGCGCCTGTTTGACGTGACGCCGGACTTGCGTTAGGCGCGGCTACGTTCTTCTGGCGTCCAACAACTCTGCCCTCGTCCTGAGGAGCCGCGGAGCGGCGTCTCGAAGGAGGATCCAGAGAGCACGGGAGACGCCCTCGTCCTTCGAGACGGCCTAAAGGCCTCCTCAGGATGAGGGCTTGCGAAGCGTATTATCTGCTGTGACCAGGGCCAGTTGCCCATTGAGATAAAGTACCATGAACATTTTCGGGCTGTTTGAGAAACGGGTTGCGGATGCGCTCGGCCGGTTGGCCGAAGAGGGCAAGATTCCATCGGGGCTGAATGTCAGCCGCGTCGTGGTCGAGCCGCCGCGCGATCCCTCCCATGGCGATCTCGCCACGAACGCCGCCATGGTGCTGGCCAAGGAGGCGCGCATGAACCCGCATGCCATGGCCGAGCTTCTCGTTGCCGACCTCAAGGACGATCCGCGCGTCACCCACGTGGAAATCGCCGGTCCCGGCTTCATCAATATCCGGCTTGAGCCCTCGGTGCTGCACGAGGTTCTACGCGCCGCTGTCGTCGACAGCCAGAGCTTCGGCCGCAGCGGGCAAGGGGCGGGCGCGCCGGTCAATGTCGAGTATGTCTCGGCCAACCCGACCGGTCCGATGCATGTGGGCCATTGCCGTGGCGCGGTCTTCGGCGACGCCCTGGCCGGGCTGCTGGACTTCGCCGGCTACAAGGTGACCCGCGAATACTACATCAACGATGCCGGCGCTCAGGTCGATGTCCTCGCCCGCTCGGCCTATCTCCGCTACAAGGAAGCCTTGGGCCAGGATATCGGCGAGATTCCGGAGGGGCTCTATCCCGGCGATTACCTGAAGCCGGTTGGCGAGCGCATGGCCAGTGAATACGGCTCGAGCCTGCTCGACAAGCCGGAATCCGAGTGGCTGCCGCTCGTGCGCGAGACCTCCATCAACGCCATGATGGACATGATCCGCGACGATCTCGCGGCCCTCAACATCCATCACGACGTGTTTTTCTCCGAAAAGTCCCTCCAGTCGGGCCCGGTGGACCAGGTCAGGGAGCTCATCACGGAACTGCGCGGCCGTGACCTCGTCTATATGGGCCGCCTGCCGCCGCCCAAGGGCCAGAAGGACGAGGATTGGGAGGACCGGGAGCAGCTTCTGTTCCGCGCCACGTCCTTCGGCGACGAGGTGGATCGCCCGCTGCTGAAATCGGACGGCTCCTACACCTATTTCGCCTCCGACATCGCCTATCACCGCTCCAAGTTCGAGCGGGGCTTCGCCTCCATGATCGACGTTTGGGGCGCGGACCACGGCGGCTACGTAAAGCGCATGCAGGCGGCCGTGAAGGCCGTGTCGGACAATAAGGCCGACCTGGATGTGAAGCTCTGCCAGCTCGTGAAGCTGCTGCGCGGCGGCGAGCCGGTGAAGATGTCGAAGCGCTCGGGCGACTTCGTGACCTTGCGCGAGGTTGTCGACGAGGTGGGCCGGGACGCCGCCCGCTTCATGATGATCTTCCGCAAGAACGACGCGACCCTGGATTTCGACCTCGCCAAGGTGGTCGAACAGTCGAAGGACAACCCGGTCTTCTACGTCCAGTACGCCCATGCCCGCTGCGCCTCGGTGTTCCGTCAGGCGGCGGAGGCTTTCCCGGGCGCCGATTTCTCGGCGGCGCAGCTTGCGAAGGCGAATCTGTCGATTTTGAGTGACGAAGCGGAGATGGACATCATCCATCGCATCGCCCAGTTCCCCCGGACGATCGAGGCCGCGGCCGAAGCTCATGAGCCTCACAGGATCGCATTTTACCTTTACGATCTGGCAAGTGCGTTCCACAGCTTATGGAATAAGGGCAAAGACTTGCCGCAATTACGCTTTGTTAATCTAACTGATAAAGATTCAACACAAGCGAGACTCGCTCTCGTGCATGCCCTCAAGGGCGTGCTCGCATCTGGTCTCGCAATCCTGGGCGTCACGGCACCCGATGAAATGCGATAGTGTTTCTTGAGGCGGATCAACCGCTTACGAAGCGTTCGCGTCGGGTCTCGTTACGTCATGCAGGCGGAGCAACGGTGCTCCTGTCGCGTAACTGGAGATCCGGCGCATGAGCGAATCAGTGAAGCCCCGTTTTGCCGTCGACCTCAACGAGATCGAACGGCAACTCGCGCAGGCGGGCACCCCGCAATCCCAGTCGGCCAGCGCCGGGCGGAACGATCCGCTGGCGGAATTGGCCCGGATTGTGGGGCAAGACGACCCTTTCCAAGCCCTCTTGGCCAATGACGGCACCAATCGTCCGCGCCAGCAAGGCTCCTCCATCGACGATCTTTTCGCTGTCCGCGACACCGTGCCGCAAGCAGCCCGCGAGGTACCGGTCCGTGCCCCACAGGGAGGTCACGCCGCGCCGGCGTACGATCTCGGTGGGTACCCGCAAAGCCACGTCCGCGCCCCTGAGCCCGCCTATGCACGTCAGCCTGCCCACCAGGAGCAGGATGCCTACGGCAACGAGGCCTATGCGCAGGACTACTACGCCGATCAGGCCGGACCCTACGTCGATCAGGATTACGATCAGCAGCAGGATTACGTCCCGGTTCAGAAGGGCCGGTCCCGCAAGGGCATGATGGCCATGGCGGCGGTTGTGGGCGCGGTCGTCCTCGGCGGCGGCGGAGCTTATCTCGCTTCTGGATCGTCGGCGGTCACCGGGGGCGAGCCGCCCCTCGTGAAAGCGAACAACGAACCCACGAAGGTCCAGCCGCAGAACCCGGGCGGAGTCGAGATCCCGAACCAGAACAAGCAAATCTACGAGCGCGCCAACCAGAACGCGGCGACCAAGATCGTCAACCGCGAGGAGCAGCCGGTCGATCTTCAGCAAGCCGTGCGCATGAACGGCGGCGCCGTGGCCGACGCCACGGGCGGTACGGTTCCCACCAGCACGGTCAAGCCCCACCAGACAGCCAGCCTGAACCTCGGGGAGCCGAAGAAGGTTCGCACGGTCACGATCCGTCCTGACGGCACCGTCGCGGGTTCGGAGCATCAGGCCACCCCGCCGGCGGCCCCCCAGGCCATGACGCTGCCGCCCCAGGCTCAGGCCGCCCCCGTCCAGACGGCATCGGCTCAACCCCGCGCGGTTGCGAGCACTCCCGTCGCGGCTCCCGCCACGCCCGCGCCGACCCCGAAACCAGCGCCTGCGGCAGCCACGCCCGCACCGACGCAGGTTGCGTCGGTTCAGCCGGTCGCTCCGGCGGCGGCCGCGGCGGACACGACGCCCAGCGGCGGCTTCGCCGTGCAGCTCGGCCTCGCCAATTCCGAAGCCGGCGCCCAGACGGCCTTCGCATCGTTCCAGCGCAAGTACCCCGATCTCGAAGGGATGCCGTCCCTCATCCGCAAGGCGGAAGTGAACGGCAACACCATCTATCGCGTCCGGGTCGGCCCCCTGTCCAAGGACGAAGCCTCCTCCCTCTGCTCCAAGCTGCAGGGCCAGGGCGGCCAGTGCTTCGTCGCCAAGAACTGAGACAGCTTGGCGGTCGAGATTTCTTGACCCTGTCGACCAGGAGACTTAAGGCGCGGGTATGAAAACCCGCGCCTTTATTGCTGGTTGCTCCGGCACTGAGCTCACCCCCGACGAGGCCGCTTTCTTCAAGGAGGCGGATCCCTGGGGATTCATCCTGTTCCGCCGCAACGTGGACAGTCCCGAGCAGGTGAGGGCGCTCTGCGCCGCCCTAAGGGATGCGGTCGGCCGGACCGATGCCCCGATTCTGATCGACCAGGAGGGCGGCCGAGTCCAGCGCCTGGGGCCGCCGCATTGGCCCAAATATCCATCCGGCCGCGCCTATGGCCGTCTCCATGCGAACGATCCGCTCGTCCGGCGGGAGATCGCCCGGCTCGGAGCCCGGCTGATCGCCCACGATCTCCGCTCGGTCGGCATCACGGTCGATTGCCTGCCGGTCCTGGACGTTCCCTCGCCGGGAGCCCACGACGTGATCGGGGACCGGGCCTACGGCCAGACGCCGAACCAGGTCGCGATCCTGGGCCGCGCCGCCGCCGAGGGCCTTCTGGCAGGCGGTGTGCTGCCCGTGGTCAAGCATATGCCGGGCCATGGCCGGGCCGGGGCCGACAGTCACCTGGCCCTGCCCGTGGTCGATGCCTCCCGCGAGGAGCTGGAGCGGCACGATTTCGCGCCTTTCCGCATGCTCACGGACATGCCCCTCGCCATGACGGCGCACGTGGTCTACACGGCCCTGGACCCGGACCGGCCCGCGACGACGTCCCCAGTGGTCATGCGGGAGATCATCCGCGGCCATATCGGCTATGACGGCCTGGTGATGACCGACGACCTGTCGATGCGCGCCCTGTCCGGCTCGTTCCGCGACCGGACCGAGGCCGCCTTCTCGGCAGGATGCGACATGGCGCTTCACTGCAATGGCAGCATGGAGGAGATGACCGCCGTCGCCGAGGCGACCCCCATCCTGGAAGGCGTCGCCCTGCGTCGTGCTAACGCTGCGTTAGCTCGCATCACCCATGATCCGGAGCCTCTGGATCCTGTGGATGCCCGGTCCAGGCTCGATTCTGCGCTTGCGATGATCGCCTAAAGCCCATGAAGCTCCTAGCGCATCGTGCGGAAAAGTGGATCCGGTTTTCCGCACTCAACGATGCGCAAGTTAAGATGAGCATTGGATTGATCCCAAAAGTGCGTTCCACTTTTGGGTCCAATGCTAAAACCCCATGAGTTGAGTACGGTCGATGGCAAACCCTTTACCCTTCGAGGATGTCGAGCGCACGGAGCGGGCCGAGAGCGAGCCTGCCCTGTTCGTCGACGTGGACGGGTTCGAAGGGCCCCTCGACCTCCTGCTGGAACTCGCCCGGCGTCAGAAGGTGGACCTCCACCGAATCTCGATTCTGGCCCTTGCCGAGCAATACATCGCCTTCATCGAGGCCGCGCGCCGGATGCGTCTCGAGCTGGCGGCGGATTACCTGGTGATGGCGGCCTGGCTCGCCTATCTCAAGTCCCGCCTCCTGCTGCCCGAGCCGCCGAAGGGCGAGGAGCCGAGCGCCGAGGAGCTCGCGACGGCGCTTGCCCTGCGCCTGCGGCGCCTGGAGGCCATCCGCGAGGCCGCCAAGAAGATGGGCGAGCGCTCCTGGCTGGGCCGCGACGTCTTTGCCCGCGGCGCGCCCGAACCCGTGATCGTCCTCCGGGATTCCCGCTACGAGGCGAGCCTGTACGACCTTCTCAAGGCCTATGCCCAGCAGCGGCAGATCCAATTCAATGCTCGGGTGTCCCTGCACAAGCGGAACGTCTGGTCGCTCGTCGATGCCAGGGAAGCCCTGGAGCGTCTGGTTGGCCACTTGAACGATTGGGTGACACTCGACACCTATCTGATGGAATACATGGTCGAGCCTGCCATGCGACCGACGATCCTGGCTTCGGCTCTGTCCGCGACCCTGGAAATGGTGCGAGAGGGCAAGCTGACCGTCCGGCAGGACGAGGCCTTCGCCCCGGTTTGGGTCAAGCCCGTCGCCGACCCGGCCGAGGCAGGAGTTTGAGCAAGATGCAGCCCGACAAACAGGACGATGCGACTGAGATTAGGGAATCCGAGGGTCCGGACGTCAGCTATGTGCCCGATCACCGCGAGGCCATGCGGATCGCCGAAGCGCTTCTGTTCGCCGCGCCCGCGCCCCTGAGCGCCGAGGAGCTGAGCGGGCGCCTGCCGGAAGGCGCGGATGTGGAGAAGATCCTCCAGGACCTGACCGAACTCTACGCCCCTCGGGGGGTGAATCTCGTTCGGGTAGCTGGAAAATGGACCTTCCGCACGGCCGGCGATCTGTCCTTTGTGCTCGCCCGCGACGTGGTCGAGCAGCGCAAGCTGTCCCGCGCCGCCATGGAGACCCTGGCGATCATTGCCTATCACCAGCCGGTGACCCGCGCCGAGATTGAGGAGATCCGGGGCGTCGCCACCTCCAAGGGCACTGTCGATACTCTCTTGGAAACGGGCTGGATCCGCCTGAGGGGACGCCGGAAGGCACCCGGCCGCCCCGTGACCTACGGCACGACGCCGGGCTTCCTGGAGCATTTCGGCCTCGACGCCATCGAGGATCTACCGGGCCTCGAGGAACTCAAGGGGGCAGGGTTCATCGAAGGCCGCGTGCCTTCGGACCTCTCGGTGCCGACACCCTCCGATGCGGATGCCCTGCGCGAGGACGAGGATCCGCTGGACGACGATCTGCTCCAGCCGCTCGACATGCACCAGACCGAGGTGGGCGAGGAATGACCGCAAGACCCGTCGGGTCCGCTCGCGACCTGTTTCGTCTGCCCCGCTGGGGCCAGCGCGGAACGGCTGGGGCTTCGATCCCGGCCCAGCTGACCTTCGAGAACATCGTCCAGGCCTATGACAGCCAGCGCGCGCTCGACGGGGTGTCGCTGACTATCGAGCCGGGCGAGATCGTCTGCCTGCTTGGCCATTCCGGCTGCGGAAAGACCACCCTGCTGCGCATCGCCGCGGGGGTCGAAATGCCGACCTCCGGCCGGGTGCTGATGGATGGGCGGGAAGCGAGCGGACTGAAGACCTTCCTGGAGCCGGAGCGGCGGGGCATCGGGCTGATGTTCCAGGACTACGCCCTGTTCCCGCACATGACGATCCTCCAGAACATCATGTTCGGCCTCAAGGATCTGTCGGCCTCCGAAGCCGGCATCGCAGCGCGGCGCGCCTTGTCACGCGTCGGTCTCGAGCATTACGCCAACGAGTATCCCCATACCCTGTCGGGCGGCGAGCAGCAGCGCGTGGCGCTGGCCCGTTCGATTGCGCCAAGGCCCGGCGTCCTGCTCATGGACGAGCCGTTCTCGAACCTCGACCGGCGTATGCGCGACGCGATCCGCGACGAGACTGTCGCAATCCTGAGAGAAACCGGCGCTACGACCATCGTCGTCACGCACGATCCGGAGGAGGCGATGCGGATCGCCGACAGGATCGTGCTCATGCGGTCCGGCAAAATCATCCAGCAAGGCGAGGCGGAGGAGATCTATCGCCGCCCGGCGAACCTGTTCGCCGCCCGCTTCTTCTGCGACTTCAACGAGCTCGAAGGCGTGGTCCGCAACGGCCAGGTTTCCTGTCCGGTCGGAATCTTCCCGGCGCCGCATCTGGCGGATGGCCCGGCCATCGTCTGCGTACGGCCGCAAGGCCTGAAGCTCAAGCCGGCGGGCTTCTGCTTGCCGGGACGTGTGGTGTCTCGTCGCTTTCTCGGCGAGGTCGATCTGGTGCACATTGATGTGCAGGGGGTTGACCGCCCCTTGCAGGCCCGCGTTCACGATCCCGTTGGCGTGACCGAGGGACAGGACGTGGGCATCGAGATCGCTACTAAGGATGTCCTTGTTTTCGCCGCCTCCGACGCATAGGTTGGCGGCGAGTTCATATCGAGAAGCCGCGCCTCGCGGGGCGCAGGAGGAATTGCCATGGGTGGCACGAGTATTTGGCACTGGATCGTCGTCGGTCTGATCGTCGTCCTTCTGTTCGGACGCGGCAAGATCTCCGACATGATGGGTGACGTCGCGAAGGGCATCAAAGCCTTCAAGAAGGGCATGTCCGAGGACGATGCGCCGGCAAAGCCGGTGCAGCCGTCCGAGCCGGTTCGCACCCTCGACCATCAGGCGGGCGCTCCCACGAGCACCGCGACGACGGACCACAAGGTCGGCTAAGCTTCGTGCGCCGCCGCTCCGGAGCGGCGTGTCAGTACGCGTGAGTACCTAAGAGGCAGGTTCGAGGCCACGTCATGTTAGACATGAGCTGGGGTGAGGTCATGGTGATCGGCGCCGTCGCGCTGATCGTGATCGGCCCGAAGGATCTGCCGAAGGCGCTGCGGACGGTCGGGCAGGTGACGGGGAAGCTTCGCCGCATGGCGGCGGAGTTCCAGGGGCAGTTCAACGAGGCCATGCGCGAGGCCGAGCTCGACGACGTCAAGAAGCAGCTCCAGGGGATGAACGATTCCGTCTCCTCCTTGGGCAATGCGAGCTTCAACCCGATCCAGACGATCAGGGACGAGCTCAAGACCTCGATCGAAACGCCCGTGACGGGTGCAGCGAAGGTTCCCGAGACCGAGACTGGGCTGGATGTCCCGGCCGTGACCTCCGAACAGGCCAGTTCTGAGCCGGCGGCGCCTGCAAAGGACGCCTCCGATGCCTCGGTCCAGGCTGTGGTGGAAGGGCGCGAGCCCGCTCCCAATGATCCCCTGATCGATCTGCCGCCTCCGCCGAGCGTCGATCCGGCCACGGAAATCGCCGAATCCCTGCGGCGGGAGGCGGAGTACGAGGCCCAGCAGGCTGCCCTCGCCGAGCAACTTTCAGAAAAACCAGAAAAATCGGACGCAAAAGCTGGATGACCACCGCCGCTGAAGACGATGAGGTCGAAGCTTCGCGCGCGCCTCTGATCGAACACCTGACCGAACTGCGCTCACGCCTGATCAAGGCGCTGGCTGCGTTCGTAATCATGTTTTTCCTCTGCTTCGCCGCCGCGAAGTACATCTACAACGCGCTTGTCTGGCCCTACGTCCTCGCGGTCGGCTCGCCGGAGAAGGCACACCTCGTCTATACGCATGGCCTGGAATATCTGTTCACGCAGATCCAGGTCGCGGCCTTCGGCGCGGGCTTCCTGGCTTTTCCGGTCATCGCCATGCAGATCTACAAGTTCGTCGCGCCGGGCCTCTACAAGAACGAGCGCCGGGCCTTCGTGCCCTATCTCATCGCGACGCCGGTCCTTTTCATCATAGGCGCGGCGTGCGTCTACTTCATCGCCATGCCGCTCCTCATGCGCTTCTCTGTGGGCATGCAGCAACTGGCGACGGACAATGCGCCGGCCATCGAGTTCCTGCCGAAGGTTAGCGAGTACCTGTCGCTGATCATGACGCTGATCTTCGCCTTCGGCATCTGCTTCCAGCTGCCGGTCATCCTGACCCTGCTGGCCCGCGCCGGGATCATCGACGCACAGTTCCTGAAGGACAAGCGTCGCTATGCGATCGTTTTCGTCTTCGTCCTCGCCGCGGTTCTTACACCGCCGGACGTGATCAGCCAGTTCGCCCTTGCGATCCCCACCTTGCTTCTTTACGAGGCATCCATCTTCTCTGTGACCATGGTCGAGAAGAAGCGTGCGGAAGCCGAGGCCGCGCGCGCGGCGGAGGAGTAGAGGCCGAAAGGACTCCACATCGGCCGCCATCCTCGGCATAAGTTGAAGGGGCGGCCACGTCGAAAATGACAGGGCCGCTCGACGAAGCAGGTCCTCATCCCATGCACGACATCCGTTCCATCCGCGAGAATCCCGCGGCTTTCGACCAAGGCCTCCGGAACCGGGGCATGGAGCCCCTGTCCGCGCAGCTGATCGCCCTCGACGATTCCCGGAAGGCCGCGGTTTCCGCCCTGCAAGCGGCCACTGAGCGCCGCAATGCCCTGTCCAAGGAAATCGGCCAGGCCAAGGCCAAGAAGGACGAGGCCCGGGCCCAGGAACTGATGGCCGAGGTCGCCCGCATCAAGGAGACGATGCCGGAACTGGAGGAGGGCGAGCGCGCCGCCGAGAAGGCGCTGTTCGCGTCTCTTGCCGCCATTCCCAACATCCCGAAGGAGGATGTGCCGGTCGGGGCCGACGAGCACGGCAACGTGGAACGCCACCGCTTCGGCACGCCCCCGACCCTGAACAGCGCCAAGCAGCATTTCGAGATCGGCGAGGCTCTCGGCCTGATGGATTTCGAAACGGCCGCCAAGCTCTCCGGCTCGCGCTTCGTCGTCCTGAAGGGCGGCCTGGCGCGCCTGGAGCGCGCCCTCGGCCAGTTCATGATCGATCTCCACACCAACGAGCACGGCTACACGGAAGTGAACCCGCCGCTGCTGGTGCGGGACGACGCCATGTTCGGAACGGCGCAGCTCCCGAAGTTCGAGGACGACCAGTTCTGGGCCTTTCCCGGCAACTCGCTCGAGCAGATCATGGCCGCCGCGCTCGAAGGTCAGCCGAGCGATGCGATCGCGAAGCTGGTCAAGGATACGCGCTACGGCATGATCCCGACGGCCGAGGTCACGCTCACCAATCTCGTGCGCGAGCAGATCCTCTCCGAGGACGAACTGCCCCTGCGCTTCACCGCGCTCACCCCGAGCTTCCGCGCCGAGGCGGGGTCCGCCGGACGCGACACGCGCGGCATGATCCGCCAGCACCAGTTCGTGAAATGCGAGCTCGTCTCGATCACGACGCCCGAGACCTCCGCAGATGAGCACGAGCGCATGCTCACCAGCGCCGAGAACGTGCTGAGGAAACTCGAGCTGCCGTTCCGCACCATGACGCTCTGCACGGGCGACATGGGCTTCTCCTCGACCAAGACCTACGACATCGAGGTCTGGTTGCCGGGGCAGGGGATGTACCGCGAGATTTCGAGCTGCTCGGTCTGCTCCGATTTCCAGGCGCGGCGTATGAATGCCCGCTACCGCGCGACCGGCGAGAAGCAGCCTCGTTTCGTGCATACGCTCAACGGCTCCGGCCTCGCGGTCGGGCGGACGCTCGTGGCTGTTCTGGAGAACTACCAGAACGAGGACGGCAGCGTCACGGTCCCGTCGGCGCTCCAGCCCTATATGGGCGGGATCACCCGCATCGAACGTCAGGCCTGACATGCGCATTCTCTGCACCAACGACGACGGCATCCATGCCCCGGGCCTGAAGGCCCTGGAGGCCATCGCCCGCAACCTGTCGGATGATGTCTGGGTCGTCGCGCCCGAGACCGATCAGAGCGGCGTGGCCCATTCGCTCTCGCTCAATGATCCCTTGCGCCTGCGCGAGGTGTCGAGCCGGCACTTCGCCGTGAAAGGCACGCCGACCGATTGCGTGATTATGGGCGTGCGACACCTCATGCGGGATGCGCGACCGGATCTCGTGCTCTCCGGGGTCAACAGGGGCCAGAACGTGGCCGAGGACGTGACCTATTCCGGAACCGTGGCCGGCGCCATTGAGGGCACGATCCTCGGCATCCCGTCCATCGCGCTCTCGCAGGCCTACGGGCCGGGCACGCGCAACGCGCCGCGCTGGCAATGCGCCGAGCATCATGGCCCCAAGGTGGTGCGCAGGATCCTCGAGGCAGGCGTCGACAAGGGTATCCTGGTCAACGTCAATTTTCCCGATTGCGAGCCAGGGGATGTCGAGGGGACGGCTCTCGTCAACCAGGGGCAGCGCACGCAGGAGCTGCTCCGTCTCGACGAGCGCCAGGACGGGCGGGGCAATCCCTATTTCTGGATTGCCTTCGAGCGCCGTCCCTTCACGCCCGGTAACGGCACGGACCTGTGGGCCATCGCGAACCGGCGCATCGCCGTCACGCCGCTCCGCATCGACATGACGGACGAGCCAACTCTGACGCGTTACGCGCAGGCCTTCGGCGGATGAACGGGCGGGCGCGATGAGCCAGGACATGCCTTTCATGCCGGAAGCGGACCTCCGCGATGAGCAGGAGGCAATCGGCGCCGCGTCCTTCATCCTGTCCCTGCGTGCCAAGGGTATTCGCGACACGGCGCTTCTGCGCGCTATGGAGCTGGTGCCGCGCGAGATCTTCGCGCCGCGGCGCTTCACCGACCTCGCCCGCACGGATGTGGCGCTCCCGCTGCCCTGCGGGCAGACGATGACAGGCCCCGCAACGGTGGCCGCCATGCTGCTGTCGCTGGGCGTCCAGCCGGGGCAGCGCGTTCTGGAGGTCGGCACCGGAAGCGGTTACGTGACCGCTTTGCTGGCAAGGCTCGGCGCTGAGGTCACGAGCGTCGAGCGGTTCAACACGCTGGCGGAAAGCGCCGCGCAGCATCTCAAGATCATTGATGCGGGGAAGGTCCGCCTGGAAGTGGGCGATGGCCTGGCCCAGCGAGTGCGCGACCGGTTCGACCGCATCCTGCTCAACGGGGCTTGCGCCGAAATTCCGGAGACCGTGACGAGCCTGCTCGGACCGGGGAGCCGTCTGGTCGGGGCGGTCACCATCGAGGGCGTGCCGCACCTCGTGCGGATCGAGCGCAACGCCGAGGGTGAACTGGCGCAAACGGTCGGCGCGGCCTTGCGCCTTTCGCCCCTCGTCACCGGGATTGCGGCCACACTCTGACCCAATTGAAATATTTTCGGACAGGGTTACGACAATCCGCCTAGCGTCAACCGTTGCTTAACCTGAACAGGCTTTTAATGGCTCCATCGAGTTGCGTTCGGTTGGGGTTGAGTGATGCGGTTGCGTGTGTGTTCTGGGCATTGGGGTGCGGTGTCGCGGATCGCTCTGGTAGGGCTGATCGGCAGTGCGGCGGCAGCCTGCAGTACCGATAGTGCGCGGTTCGCCGAGAACCCGTTCTCGAATCCCTTTGCGGCTAGCGAGCGCATGGACAACACGGCCTCCATGGCGCCTCAGCCCGCTCCGTCCTATTCGGCTGCGCCGATGCCGACATCGACAGTTCAGGCGCAGGCTCTGCCTCCTGTGCAGTCCCAGCCCCTGTCGCAGCCTACCCGCATCGCCTCCGCTCCCGCCCCGGTTCAGTCGCGAGCCATGCCGGTCGCCCAGGCCGCGCCGGCCCAGCCTGCGAGCCGCCCCCAGTTCCGTCTCGTCGACACGTCGAAGGTGCCGGCCGCGACCACGCCGGTCGCCGCCGCCGAGCCGGCCAAACGCGTTCGTCCCGGCATGACCACGACGGCCCAGGCGCCCGCTCCGGCGCACACCCGGTCCGCCCCGATGCAGGTCGCGGCCGCCACCGACGAGCCGCTGGTCTCCGCTCCGAAGCCCCTGGTTTCCGCTCCGAAGCCGGTGGTGGAGCAGCCCAAGGTCGCGGCTCTCACCCAGCCCGAGCAGGTGAAGCCCGCCGTTCAGCCGGTCGCCCCGGCGCCTCAGCCCGAGGCCGCCAAGGCTCCCGTGCCGGAGCCGGAGCAGACCGCCAGCCTGTCGGGCGATTTCCGCTGGCCGGCCCGCGGCCGCGTCATCGCCGGCTTCGGCGCCAATGGCGGCAATGAAGGCATCAACATCGCGGTCCCCGAAGGTACGCCGGTCAAGGCCGCCGAAGCCGGCACCGTGACCTATGCTGGCAGCGAGGTGAAGGGCTACGGCAACCTCGTCTTAATCAAGCACGAGAACGGCTATGTCTCGGCCTATGCCCATAACGGCTCGCTCAACGTCAAGCGCGGCGAGCAGGTGAAGCGCGGCCAGGTGATCGCCACCTCCGGCCAGACCGGCAACGTGACCTCGCCGCAGCTCCACTTCGAGATCCGCAAGGGCGCGCAGCCCGTCGACCCGATGAAGCATCTCGGCGGCTGATCAGACCAAGGATTTGGGCCGGTCGCGTCCGTCGGGGCCGGTCGAATGAGGGGACGGTGGAGCTCAGCCACCGTCCCTTTGTCGTTTTAGATCTGTTTCAGATCGTCTTGCCCAGCCGCCCGGCCAGGTCCTGGATGAACTGCCAGGCCGTGCGCCCGGAACGGGCTCCGCGGGTCGTCGCCCATTCCAGTGCCTCGGCGCGGATCGTGTCGCGGTCCGCCTGCAGGCCGAGATGGTCGACATAGGCGAAGACCATGTCGAGATATTCGTCCTGGCTGCATTTGTGGAAGCCGAGCCAGAGGCCGAAGCGGTCGGAGAGGGAAACCTTCTCTTCCACGGCCTCGCCCGGATTGATGGCGGTAGAGCGCTCGTTCTCCATCATGTCGCGCGGCAGCAGGTGGCGCCGGTTCGAGGTGGCGTAGAAGATCACGTTGTCGGGTCGTCCCTCGATCCCGCCTTCCAGCACCGCCTTGAGCGACTTGTAGGAGGTGTCATCCGCGTCGAAGGAGAGATCGTCGCAGAAGACGATGAAGCGGTGCGGGTCCGAACGCAGCAGGCCCATGAGGTCCGGCAGGGTCTCGATATCCTCCCGGTGGATCTCGATCAGCTTGAGGGGAAGCGCGTCAGCCAGCTTGGCGTGGTTGCTTTCCGCATGGACCGCCTTGACCAGGGAAGACTTGCCCATGCCCCGGGCGCCCCAGAGGAGGGCGTTGTTGGCCGGCAGGCCCCGGGCGAAGCGTTGCGTGTTCTCCGCCAGCTGATCGCGGACCCGATCGATGCCGCGCAGGAGGCTCATCTCGACCCTGTTGACCTTGGGGACAGGCGAAAGCCTGCGCCCGGCCGCCTGCCAGACGAAGGCATCGGCCTCGGTGAAATCGGCATGAGCCATGCCTGTAGGGGCGAGGCGCTCCAGGGCGTCGGCGATCCGCGTCAAAAGCGCCAGGGATTCGGTGGAGATCAGATCGGCGGGCATGAAATTCCGGCTTCAAGAAACGGTGAGGATGCCGTGCTTAGCGCGAAAATGGCCGCCCGGTCCATGGAGGAGAGGGCTCCGGCCGCGCAAGGAGCCTTGGGAAACGCCTTGAACTTCATTGATTTCGGCGAGTCGATGGGTATAGTCCGCCACGCTTTGTAATCCCGTCTGGCGCGGGTGGGCCCGAAACGGGCCTGCCACGCGCCTTTATCCATGGAGAGCCGCTTGTTCATTTCACCTGCCTTCGCACAAGGGGCCCCCGCCGGGGGCGGAACGGAGATGATCCTTCAATTCGTTCCGTTCATCCTCATATTCGTCATCATGTGGTTCCTGATCATTCGGCCCCAGCAGCGCCGGGTGAAGGTCCATCAGGAGATGATCAAGAATGTGCGTCGCGGCGACACGGTGGTCACCTCGGGCGGAATCATCGGCAAGGTGACGAAGGTTCTCGAAGATTCGAACGACATCGAAGTCGAGATCGCCGACGGCGTGAAGGTGAAGGTGGCTCGCGCCATGATCTCCGAGGTCCGCTCCAAGAGCGAGCCGGTCAAGGCCTGATGTGAAAAGAAGCCGGCCCTCGATGTCTCCGACAAGGGCCGGTTCGCCGCAGAACCGATGCGGCCATGCGTGTGAGAAAGGTTGAGCTGACGATGCTGCGCTTCTCGAGGTCGAAGATCATCGCCACCGTGGCGATCATTGTGATCGGCCTGCTTCTTGCGGTTCCGAGCACGATGAATCGCGAGCAGCGTCAGGCCTACCTGAATGCCATTCCGAGCTGGATTCCGTCCTGGCTCGTTCCGTCCCGCGCCATCGTGCTGGGCCTCGACCTGCAGGGCGGTTCCCATGTCCTTTTGGAGGTCGACCAGCAGGATCTCTTGCGCGGCCAGATCACACTCCTGCGCGACGACGTCCGCCGCATCCTGCGCGACACCCGCGTGTCGTCGCAGAACGGCATTCAGACCGTTCAGCGGGGCGTGCAGATCCGCGTGCCCGATGCGGCCGACCGCGAGCGGCTCATGCCGCGCCTGCGCGAGCTGTCGCAGCCCATCGGCAATGCCATGCTCGGCCAGTCCGGCGGCAACTCGGTCCAGATCAACACCACGCCGGACGGGGTGATCACGCTCACCTATACGGATGCGGGCATCAACGAGCGCGTGCGCCGCGCCGTCGACCAATCCATCGAAGTCGTCCGTCGCCGTATCGACGCCACGGGTACCACGGAGCCGAGCATCCAGCGCCAGGGCGCCGACCGCGTCCTGGTCCAGGTTCCCGGCCTGCAGGATCCGCAGCAGCTGAAGGCTCTGCTGGGCGAAACCGGCAATCTCGAATTCCGCCTGCTGGCTCAGGCGGGCGCGACCGACGTCGACATGCTTCCCATGCAAGATGCCGGCGGCCAGCGCGTTCCGGTCGAGCGCCGGGTGATCGCCGAAGGCGGCGACCTGACGGATGCGCAGCCGGCCTTCGACAGCCAGACCCGCCAGCCCATCGTCAATTTCCGCTTCAACATCCGTGGCGCCCAGCGCTTCGGCCAGGCGACGACGGAAAATCTCGGCCGGCAGCTCGCTATCGTCCTGGATAACCGGGTGATCTCGGCGCCGACGATCCAGTCGCCGATCACCGGCGGCTCCGGTCAGATCTCGGGCAGCTTCACGGTCGAGCAGGTGAACAACCTGGCGGTCCTGCTGCGCTCCGGCGCCCTGCCTGCCAAGCTCACCATCGTCGAAGAGCGCACCGTGGGTCCGGGCCTCGGGCGCGATTCCATCGAGGCGGGCAAGTTGGCGACCTATGTGGCGGCCGTCTTCGTCGTCCTCTTCATGTTCGCAACCTATGGCGTTTTCGGTCTCATCGCGAATATCGCGCTCCTCGTCCATGTGGGCCTCATCTTCGGCCTCATGTCGGTGCTCGAAGCCACGCTGACGCTCCCGGGTATCGCGGGCATCGTTCTCACCATCGGCACAGCCGTGGACTCGAACGTGCTCATCTACGAGCGTATTCGCGAAGAGGTACGCTCCGGTCGCTCCATCGTGTCGGGTATCCAGGCGGGCTTCGACCGCGCCTTCGCCACCATCGTCGACTCGAACAGCACCATGGCGATCGCGGCCTTGATCCTGTTCTTCCTCGGCTCCGGCCCCGTGCGCGGCTTCGCCGTCGTGTTCATCCTCGGCATCCTGACGACCGTGATCACCGCCGTCACCCTGACGCGCATGCTGATCGCGCTCTGGTATCAGTGGATGCGTCCCAAAGTTCTTCCGTTCTAAGGAGTGCGTATCGTGCGCCTCATTCGCCTCTGGCCCGAAAACTCCCACTTCGACTTCATGCGCCTGCGGCGCTTCTCGTTCCCGCTTTCGGCCGTGATCTCGATCGCCACGGCGATCGTGCTCGTGACGATCGGCCTCAACTTCGGCATCGACTTCAAGGGCGGCACGCTCATGGAGATCCAGGCCAAGTCCGGGCAGGCCGATGTCGCACAGATCCGCCGGACCGCCGAGGGCTTCGGCTTCGGCGACGTGGAGGTGCAGGAATTCGGCACGGGCGGCGAGGTGTCCCTCCGCTTCCCGATCCAGGCCGGCGGCGAGTCCGCGCAGGCGGCCGTGGTGCAGAAGGCCCGCGACACCTTCAGCAACGAGTACGATTTCCGCCGGGTCGAGACCGTCGGCCCACGCGTGTCGGGAGAACTCGTGCAATCCGGCACCATCGGCGTCGTGCTCTCGGTCATCGCGGTGCTGTTCTACCTATGGTTCCGCTTCGAGCGCGAGCTGGCGGTCGCGTCCATCATCGGCACGCTGCACGACATCGTGCTCACCATCGGCTTCTTCGTGATCACCCGTCACGAGTTCAACATGACGTCCATCGCGGCGATCCTGACCATCGTGGGCTATTCGCTCAACGAAACCGTGGTGGTGTTCGATCGAACCCGTGAGCTGATGCGCCGCTACAAGACGATGCCGGCCGAAGAGCTGTTGAACCTGTCGATCAACCACACCATGTCCCGTACGATCATGACGGCGGTGACCACGGCGCTGTCGCTGCTGGCGCTCGTCCTCTTCGGCGGGCAGGCGATCCAGGGCTTCGCGCAGGTCATGCTCTACGGCGTCGTCATCTGTACGTACTCGGCCATCTGCATTTCGTCCCCCATGCTGATCTATATCGGCCTGCGCGGGTCGGAGTCCGTCAAAGTGCCGGAGGGCAGGGCCGCCGCAGCGGAGTAGGACCATGAGCAATGGTCGCCTCTACGATGGCTTCCTGCCGGGACGCCATCCCTTCGACGCCTATGGCAATGGCGGCTTTCGCTTCGGGGACATGTCCCATCGCGGCTCGCTGCTCGCTCTGCCGTCCGGGATCAGGGCGTGGCCGGTGAACGCCGTGTCGGAACTGACGGACGAGGCGCTCGACCCGATCTTCGCGGAGGCCGGTTCCATCGACCTCCTGCTTCTCGGCACGGGAGCCGATATCGCGGCTATCCCGGGTGCATTCCGTACCCGGTTCCGTGAGGCGGGGATCGGTCTCGACGTGATGCAGACGGGCGCCGCCGCGCGCACGTACAACATCCTGCTCGCCGAGAACCGCAAGGTCGGCGCGGCGCTGATCGCCGTCCCCTGACATGGCAGAAGCAATCTCGAACTTCGCCCATTGCGAAGCCCTCGTGCGCGAGGCGGATCCGGACCGCTACTGGGCGAGCCTCTTCGCGCCCGCCGACAAGCGCCCGCATCTTCATGCGCTCTATGCCTTCAATTTCGAGATCGCCCGCGTGCGCGAGGCGGTGCGGGAAGCGCTCGTCGGCGAGATACGCCTGCAATGGTGGCGCGATGCGCTGCAAGGCGAGGCGAGGGGCGATGTGCGGGCGAACCCGGTCGCCGCCGCGCTCGACGACACCATCGTGCAGTTCCGCCTGCCGCGGCAATCCTTCGTCGACCTGATCGATGCTCGGATCTTCGATCTCTACGACGATCCGATGCCGAGCCTGAACGACCTGGAAGGCTATTGCGGCGAGACTTCGTCCAGCCTGATCCAACTCGCGAGCCTCGTCCTGGCCAATGGCACCAATCCCGGCACGGCGGACGTCGCCGGCCATGCGGGTGCCGCCTATGCGATTACCGGCCTTTTGCGCGCCTTCCCGCATCATGCGCGGCAGGGGCAGGTCTTCATTCCCGCCGACATCCTGACCCGCCACGGGGTGGTGCGCGAGGACATCGTGACCGGGCGCGGCGGGCCGGGCCTCGATGGGGCTCTCGCCGACCTGCGCGCCGTCGCGCGCCGGCATTGCGAACAGGCGCGCCAATTGCGGACGACCATTCCCGATGCCGCGAAGCCCGCCTTCCAGCCGCTTGCCCTGGTCGAACCCTACCTCAAGGCCATGGAACGGCGGGATTACGACCCCTTCCATACCCCTGTGGAACTGCCGCAATGGCGGCGGGTCTGGGCGCTCTGGCGCGGGCCGTTCCAGGGTTCAGCGCAAGTCTAGAGAGATCAGCCGTTGTCGCCGCTGTCGACGATGACGTGCTTCTTACCCAATGAGCAGTATTCGATGTAGGTTTTGCCGTTACGGCGATACTCGATCTTATGACGGCCTTCCACGGGCTTGCCGTCGACAACGCACTTCAGTTCAGGCTTCGGTTGCGCCTGTTCCTGGCCGTAGGCAGCAGAAAATAAGCTGAGAGAGGCCATCACTCCGAGAATCATCGTATGCTTCACGATCGGCACTCCCTTGCGCGAGTGCTAAACTATATAGCGTGTCGAATTATCTGACCAGGGAGGCAGGGCTCTTATTGGACGCCCGACCTCACGGCGGACCTGAGCCATCTCGCCGAGGATGGCTCGGTCTGGCCGCGACGCGGTTCGCCCGTTACTCCGCCGCTGCGGGCAGCGCGCCGCCCGATAGCCATGTTGCCAGATCCGCCCGTGCCCGATCCGTCAGCGCCTTCTTACGGGCGACAGCCTTGGCGGGGCCGCGCAGGCGCTTGCCGCCCTCCGCCTTCGGAGCCTGGGCGAGCGGCGGGAACAGGCCGAAATTGACGTTCATGGGTTGGAAGGAGCGCGGCCCCTCGTCGATGGTCTCGATGTGGCCGCCGGTGATGTGGTTGATTAGGGCTCCGAGCGCCGTGGTGTGCGGCAAGGGCTGGATCGGCCGCCCGAGCCGCTCGGCGGCGGCGAAGCGCCCGGTCATCAGGCCCACGGCGGCGCTCTCCACATAGCCCTCGCAGCCCGTGATCTGGCCGGCGAAGCGCAGGCGCGGCATTGCCTTGAGCCGCAGGGTCGGGTCGAGCAGCTTGGGCGAGTTGAGATAGGTGTTGCGGTGAATGCCGCCGAGCCGCGCGAACTCGGCATTTTCCAGGCCCGGGATCATGCGGACTATGCCCGTCTGAGCGCCGTATTTCAGCTTGGTCTGGAAACCCACCATGTTGAACAGGGTGCCGAGGGCGTTGTCCTGGCGCAGTTGCACAATGGCATAGGGTTTCTTGTCCGGGTTGCGCGGATCGGTCAGGCCCACGGGCTTCATCGGCCCATGGCGCAAGGTTTCCCGGCCGCGCTCGGCCATGACCTCGATGGGGAGGCAGCCGTCAAAATAGGGAGTGTCGGCCTCCCATTCCTTGAACTCGGTCTTGTCGCCGGCGATCAGCGTATCGACGAAGGCGTCGTATTGCTCCTTGGTCATCGGGCAGTTGATGTAGTCCTTGCCCGTGCCGCCTGGCCCGACCTTGTCGTAGCGGGACTGGAACCACGCGATCTCCATGTTGATGGATTCGCGGTAGACGATGGGCGCGATGGCGTCGAAGAACGCCAGCGACGTCTCACCCGTGAGTCCGAGGATCGCCTCGGCCAAGGCCGGCGAGGTAAGCGGGCCGGTGGCGACGATCACGGAGGACCATTCCTCCGGCGGCAGACCGCCGATCTCGCCGCGCTCGATGGTGACGAGCGGATGGGCTTCGAGCGCCGCCGTCACGGCGTCCGAAAAGCCGTCGCGGTCGACGGCCAGGGCTCCGCCGGCTGGAACCTGGTTGGCGTCGCCCTTCGCCATGATGAGGGAGCCGAGGCTGCGCATCTCCTGGTGCAGCAGGCCGACCGCATTCGTCTCGGCATCATCCGACCGGAAGGAATTCGAGCAGACGAGCTCGGCGAGTCCCTCCGTCTTGTGGGCATCGGTGCCGCGCACCGGGCGCATCTCGTGAAGGACGACCGGCACACCGGCCTGGGCGATCTGCCAGGTCGCTTCCGAACCGGCGAGGCCGCCGCCGATGACATGGATGGGTTCGATGGTGCTCATGGTCATTCTCCCGAGCGGCTTTGTTGACTCCCCGGGGAGCCCTGGTCAAGTTGAGCCGTTTCCTTGGAAAGGTTTAGAACGCCATGCAGTCCAGGCGTCCCGTCGTCCTTATTACAGGTGGAAGCCGCGGCATAGGGGCCGCGGTGGCGCAGCTTGCGGCGGCGCGTGGCTACGATGTCGCCATCACGTACCGGTCCGAGGGGGAGGCCGCCGAGCAGGTGCTCGCCGCCTGCCGGGCCTTAGGGGCGGCTGCGGTCGCATGCCAGGGCGACGTGGCCCTGGAGGCCGACGTGGTGCGCCTGTTCGATGAGGCGCAGGCCGCCTTGGGGGCCATCTCGCACGTGGTCAACAATGCGGGGATCACGGGCAGGTCCAGCAGGCTGGACCAGGCCTCGTCCGAGACGATCCGGACCTGCATGGATGTGAATGTGCTGGGTGCCATCTGGGTCGCACGCGAGGCGGCAAAGCGGCTCGCCACGAGCCGCGGCGGATCAGGCGGCACCCTCGTGAACATCTCGTCGGTCGCTGCTTCCCTGGGAAGCCCGAACGAGTACGTCTGGTATGCGGCGTCCAAGGGAGCCGTCGATTCGTTGACCGTGGGGCTTGCGAAGGAGCTGGCGGGTGAGGGCGTCCGGGTGAATGCGGTGTCGCCGGGCATGACGAAGACCGATATTCACGAGCGCAGTACCCAGGATGTCGGGCGCCTGGAGCGCATTCGCCCCTTCATTCCCCTCAATCGGATCGGCGAGCCCGAGGAGATCGCCGAGGTCGTGCTGTTCCTGATGTCGGACGCCGCATCCTACATCACCGGCGCCAATATCCCGGTTTCAGGCGGCCGCTGAAAGTCCGAAATCGAGGCTCCAGACAAGCGAAAGCCCGCCATGAGGCGGGCTAGGGCCTTTGCTGCGATGCAGCGTAGATTTACGCGATCGCGTTCTGGCGAGCGATGCTCTCGATCTGGAAGCGCGAGATGCCGAGATCGTCGAGCTCGCGGTCCGAAAGGAGCGACAGCTCACGGACGGTTTCGCGATAACGCATATAAGCACGGACTTTAGAGAGGATGTAGGAAACGAACATGGGAAGCTCCTGAGAAGTGACCGGCCCCTATGACCGGTGGCCTTTGTTCTTGCGTTTGCAGTGCGGATATAGGTGTGTGCAGCGCCGAAGAGGAGTGGTAATAATGTAGGTCTGTTATGCTTTAGTAGCATACCGTCCTAATGCCACGTTAACCGTGTTGCGGGCTGCGAATGGCTTTCTGCTCGCGCAACAGAAAACGGCCCCGATTTTGGGGCCGGCTTTAATGAGCTCAATCAGATTTTGAAACGATATTCACCACAAGGCGGTGCCGACCTTTTCCGGGCTCTGCCCCTGATTTCAGCTACAGCACGAAGAAGTCCGCCTTCGTCAGGGCCAGTCCGGAGCTGAGCTGGGCGAACTTGACGGCCGCGACACCGCCGACGCCGTCCGCATCATAGAAGAGGGCGCCGGTCTGCTTGTTGTAGATGATCCGGTCGGAGGAATCCTTGGCGGTCGAGCCGGTGTTGAAGGCGCCGCTCGAGAGCCAGCCATCCCGACCGACGCGGGTAAAGACCTTGTTGTCGAGCATGATCGTGTCGTCGACGGGCCGGAAGTCGACGACACGGTCGATGTTGTTGCTGGACGGCCGCGTGTCGAAGACGAAATAGTCCTTGCCGGAGCCTCCGGTCAGCTGGTCACTGTCCGCGCCACCGTTGAGATAATCGCTTCCGGCGCCGCCGGTTAGAACGTCGCGTCCAGCGCCGCCGTACAGGTCGTCGTCACCCCAATCCCCGAAGAGCTTGTCGGCTCCCGCATCTCCGTAAAGGATATCGTCGCCGTCATAGCCATATACGAAGTCGTTGCCGGCCCCGGCGCGGATGAGATCGTCGTAATCGTTGCCGTAGAACGTGTCGTGACCCCTGTTCAGGTTCACGTACCAGGCATAGCCCTGAAGCGCATCGACCGTCGTGTAGAGATCGAGATCCTGAATGGTCAGAACGTCCGCGCCGTTGTTCTCGTAGAAGAGATCATCGATGATGACCGTGTAGCCGTCGCTCCAGTATCTGGCCGTGAAATAGTCCACCAGCGTGCTGCCAGAGACCTCGTACTCGGCGACCGTGCCGTTGTCATAGACCAGATCCGTTGTGACAGAGGGGTGGGCCCCGATGAATGCCCAGCCTGAGCTGTCGGTGCTGGACATGTCGAAGCCCACACCCGCTGCGTTGAATGCCTGAAAGACTGCCATGGCTGCGCTGTTCCCGATGAACGTCCGATATCGTCAAGCTAGATCGATGAACGTGAATTAAAGCTGTATGCATCCGGATCTCAGCATTCAGGGAAATGGTAAAGATTCAGTTTGGCAAAAGGGTTCTTGCGGCATGGGTTCTCTTCCGGAGGGTGCCGAAGCGTTGAATCTTGAACGGATGTTCATCTTCGGATGTAAAATCCATTATAAAATCTGTTACTTAAAGTTATTGGGAACAGTCTCTGAGGGTTGGCGTTCATCTCCCACCTTTACTGCTGTGGAGATTGTTCCGTGAAGAAAATCGCACTCGGCGCCGCCCTTCTCTTGTTGAGCAGTGCGGCGTACGCACAGACTTCAACGCAGACGAATACGAACGCCAACATGGGTTCTCAATCGTCGTCCGAGTCGAATACGCTGCTGCGCAACAAGGCTGGTGGCGCCGCTCGGGCCCAGACCGAGACCACGGGTGCGACGCGCAGCGAAACGTCGGGGGCGCAGGTTAATGTCCGCAGCCGGCAGGATACGGGTGCACGCGTCGGCATCGAGACCCGTGAGCGCTCCGGAGTGTCGGTCCACTCCCGCACGGTCCGTGAGGTCGACGAGCCGCGTGTTTCCGTCACCCGCCGCCGCAGCGTGACGACCTATGAGGAGCCCAGCACCGAAATTCATCGCACCGTGGTGAAGAAGAAGCCCACCAAGAAGGTCGCGGTGAAGAAGACGAAGCGAACCAACAAGGTCGTATCCAAGAAGCGCCGCTATCATGTGGTCGAGGAGCAGCCGGTGGAGGTTCGTCGCCGGACCGTGCGTCGCTATGAGGAGATCAATGAGCCGAGTGTCTCCGTCCGCAGCCGCACGACGGTTCGCCGGACCCACGACACGTCCCCGAGCGTGGGCGTGTCCGTCGAGCAGCGCCGCCCGAACAACGTGAGCGTCTCGACCAGCCGGACTCGTTCGAGCGCCCCCGATACCACCGGTTCCGTTTCGAGCCGCAGCCGTATGGAGATGAACGGCAACACGTCGAACTCCGGCAGCTCGACCAATATGCGCCTGCAGCCGCAGGGCGGTTCCTCGTCGCAGAGCAACGGCTCGAACCAGTAATCGCAGCGTAGCAAGGAGTAAGGAGCCTGATCGACGGCTCCTTCCTCGGCTCGCATGTATTCCATCGCGTTCAGGAGTCTGACGATGAAGAAGCTTATCGTGACGATCAGTGTGGCGCTCTTGGCGGCAACGTCCTTCAGCGGCGTGGCCGAGGCCCGTCCCGGCAAGGGCAAGGGGCATGCCTACGGGCACTACAAGAACCACGGCCATCAGCGCTATTACGTTCAGCGGCGGGGCAACAACAATGCCGCCATCGCGGCTGGAGTGACCGGTGCGATCCTCGGCGGAGCCCTGGCGGCCACGTCCCGGCCGACGTACCGGACCTATGACAGGCCCTCTTACAGAACTTATGAAGCTCCGCGACGGAGTTATTATCGGGAAGAGTACTACGATGACGGGTACTGAACCCCAGGTACTGAACCCAAAGAGCGCCTCGGGCGCTCTTTTCTTTTTCGAGACTCAGCGTCCCAGGTTTCCGACGGAGATGACGCCTCGGACTGGGCCGTATTCCGTCTGCTTTCTCACGTCGAGCCGAACGCGCCCGCCGGCCTGGGTCTTGACGGAATCGGAGGCGCGCAGGCGCGACGATCCCACCAGCGTCTCGCTTCGCACCTGTCCGCTGATGCGCACGCAGGTATCGGACGCCTGAAGCATGGCAAAACCAGGTGGGCAGGACGAGGCGGCCTGGGCCTGG
The DNA here is from genome assembly GCF_024519725.1 of Microvirga sp. Mcv34. Taxonomy (GTDB): domain Bacteria; phylum Pseudomonadota; class Alphaproteobacteria; order Rhizobiales; family Beijerinckiaceae; genus Microvirga. Next base: position 225,753 of record NZ_JALJRK010000001.1, read on the forward strand.
CCTGTCATGGCCAGGCCGGAAAGAGCGACAGAGAAGATATAGCGCTTCATGACGGGCTTGAGTGTAGCGGCCCCGTTCCCGTCATGGCAAGGTGCCGCTCAGGCAGGGCTCAGGTCCTGTCCGTTCCGCCGCGCCGTCCATAGGAGGCGGCGACATCCGGGCGGTCCACCTCCACATGGAACTGCTCGGCCTTCTGGCTGTAATCCCGGATCGCCCCGATGCCGTAGCGATAGGCCAGTTCGCCGCCGAGCCAGCCGCTGAACAGGAGCAGCGCGGTCTGAACGCCGGAGAGCCAGATGCCCCAGCCCTGAATGCCAGCGGCCGGGTCGCTCAGGCGGACGCCGACATTGATGAGAGCCAGCGCGACCACCACGAGATTGGCCGTCATATGGGCCCAGGAAACCCAGAGGTTGCGCACCCGGTCTATGGTCGCGAAATCGATGAGGCCGGGAATGGCGGCGACCAGCGCGGTGACAATCCCGGCGATGAGGAGCCAGTAGGAGACCTGGGCCCAGAAGGGGTCCCGGGCGGCCATGAAGGCGATGTCGGTTCCGAAGGCGCCGATCAGAAACGCAACCGGGAAGACGATCAGCATGTGATGCAGGGGGTGGCCGGCAATGGCCGCCGTGCTTTGGACGCCGTGACGATGGTACATGCCCATGGTTCTGTCTCCGGTGTGATCTGGGAAGAATGCCCCGGCCAAACCTTCGTTCCGGGTGCAGGCGTGCGGTGCAGCCCCGATCCGTCGCAGGGCAAGGTTCTGGACATCGGGAGATGGATGAGAGATAGCGTTAGGCATGCATTCCCTTGAGGAATGGGTCGTGGGAATTCGTCTGCGGCCGTCCGGTCGAACCCCACGGCAGCCGCTTCGATGGTCCTTGATCCTGCTACGCTTACCGTCGCCTTCGTGCTGCTTTCGGGGGCTCTGGGAACGCTATTGCTGTTTTCCTGGGCCTTGAACCGCAAGGTCAAGGCCCTTGCCTGGTGGGGAAGCGCCTATTGGCTCATCGCCATGGGGATCGGATTGGCCAATATCAGGCAGGGCCAGCCGGCCTATTCGGTTCTGCTCGTGGCCAACATATTGGGACTGCTGTGCTACGGCGCCCTCTACACGGGCTGCCGTGTGTTCAACGGACGTTCCGCCTCTCTTCCGGGTGCTTTGGCAGGAGCCGCGATCTGGCTCGGCGCCTTTCCCTTCATCTACACCTCGCAAAGCGAGCGGCTGCTTCTCTCGGCATTGCTGACCCTCGTCTACTCGATCCTCTCGGCTTGGGAACTGGGACGCTATGCGTCACGACCTTTGGCCTCCTCACGCGTCGTGCTGGTGCTTCTGCTGGGGCTCGCGATCTTCAATCTATCGCGCATCGGGATTGCTCTCGCGCCGACTTCGGTTCCGTGGATCGACGCCTTGGCTCATCGCTGGTCACCGTCCATGGCGTTGCTCCTGGTCGTGTTCGGCCCGAGCGTAGCTTTCATGTTCCTGTCCATGGCCAAGGAGGGCGTCGAGTTCGAATACAAGCAGGCGGCTTTGGTCGATCCACTGACCAGCGTGCCCAATCGGCGAGCCTTCATGCAGAATGCGGGGCGTCTTCTCGCGCAGTCGGGCGCTCGACCCGTGAGTTGCCTGCTGTTCGACCTCGACAACTTCAAGGCCATCAACGATCGCTACGGCCACGATACCGGCGACCGGATCCTCACGATCTTCGGTGAGGTGCTGACGCGCCACCTGCCGCAGAGAACCTTTGGACGGCTCGGTGGGGAAGAGTTCGGTGCCATCCTGCCGCTGGACGCGCGGGAGGCTGCGCTTCTGGCGGATCGGGTCCGGCATGCCTTCGCGTCGGCAGGGGCCGAGACCCTCGGCGATCTGGCCCGGGTTACCGTGAGCGTCGGCTGCGTCACGAGCGCCGGCCTCGATGCGGGAGCGCTGCTTCGCCGCGCCGATGCGGCGCTGTACCAGGCGAAGCGCAGTGGCCGGAACATCGTGATCGCCGCCTGATGGGCGGGACCGGATATGTGCAAAGAGCGCCATTGGACCTCGCCGGTGCGTCACGTTCTGCGAAGAACGTGTTCTCGGACGCAGAAAGCCAGGATGACTTTTCGGCACGCCGCGCTAAGTCTCACCTAACGTAACCTGTGTTAAAGCGGTCGAATCCAGGACGCGTAACTTATAATCGGGGGTGAGGACCATCCATGCCCCGCTATCATTTTCATGTACAAATCGGAGATTGTTTCATACCGGATCGACACGGTATCGATCTACCGAACCTGATGACCGCGCGAGGATCCGAGGCCCAGGTAGCCCAGGCGTCCTGGAGTTGTGTGCTGAGTTCCATCGAGGCCCTGCCCAACAGAATGACGGTCATTACTGACCAGGCGGGGCGGATCGTGTTCGTGCTTTGCGTTTAGTGCGCATTATTGCACCGCATGACTGCAATGCGGGAGAGTCTCTCAGCATCTGAAGTGATTGCCGCGATGGAGGGGAATGACATGCCCCGCTACTATTTCCATCTCCGCTCGAAGGACCAGTTCATATGGGACCAGGAAGGCATCGATCTGCCCGATCCTGCCATTGCCAGGGGTGCGGCCGAGAAAGCCGCAACGGAACTCCGCGGCGGCCTGCAGGAGAGCGACCCGGTCTATTGCTGGACTGTCGCCGTCACCGACGAAAGCGACGAACTCATCCATGTCGCGTCGCTCTGATCCACGTTCCGTCCATCCTTTCACGAGTGAGAACCAACTCCTAGAACTGCCTCCACCGGCATGGGATCGGCTCTCTTCTTGGCTGGTCGAATTTTCTCACGGTGAAAGTGTTTCCCGTCTCCGAGAAATGCTCTGGATCGTGGAGGCGAGCAGAATGGACGGCCCGTTCAGGTACTAAAGTTTTAGCGCCATGCCATTCCTGAACGTTCAATCCCACATTACTGTACGTTAATTTCTCTTCAATCAGATCGTGCAAAGGTCCTCATGGGTGGCGTGCGAAGTCTGGGGGCGGACGTGACAGACGAAGAAATCGAAGCCGTTGCAGAGGAGCTGGCAAAGGCTGGTGGAACCTCGTGGTATCCTGGACGCACGCGCGGCGCCCTGCTGAGATCCGTGAGTGAGCGATACCGGGATCGCGCGAGGCTCGCGATCGCTGCCCTCGACAGAGTCAGGGCGGGCCACGGTAGCTCCTCGCAACCAGTTTCGGAGACCGTGTCGCCGCCAAGCCATACGACGGCGAACCATCCTGATGGGATTCAGGTGGGTGCAACGGTCGTGTATCGTGCGCCCGGCGAACAGAGGGCAATCACGTGCCGGATCGAGCGGCTCGAGCAAGGACGCGCCTATCTTGTTCCTGTCGCACGGGCGGATATCGGTTGGGTGGCGCTGGATAGTTTCGACCCCGTAGGCGAAGCACCGGTCAAGGATGAATGATGGTCTGTCGCGGAAGATCTCTTCACTTCGCTGTTAAAAACAGCTAGCAGACTTCATCCTGTTCGTGTGGGTGACGGTCCCGACATGCGCTGCTTCTTTCACCTTGTGAACGATCATGAAGAGATCGTCGACAACACAGGGATCGAAGTTCATGACTTGGCGAGTGCCATGGCTGAGGCTCTCCTTGCCATCACTGAACTGCGTCAGGAGATCGGCGTCGACATCGAGGACTGGTCCGGGTGGCGCCTCGACATCGTATGTCCGCGAGGCAGGCTGCTTCATTCCATGATGCTGAATCAAACGGTGCATTGAAAGCCGCTTCCGGCCCGGGTCACCTTTCATCGCTCGTTCCGATGGCCAAGCTTAAGACAGGTTTCGTCTGAGCAAGTCAGGCAAACGATTGCACATATTGCCAGCATCGAAGCTCAATGCTGTATCATAAATCTCCGGTACACATTAAAACTTGCTCTATTTATTCAGGGTTGTGGAACTAATTTCCTTGGAGCCGAGTCTTTTCACCCGAGGGGACGAGAGGGGTAACTCCTAGGGAGTATAGCGATGGATTCGCGTGAACGGTTACTGCGCCTCGGCCGTGAGGTCTCGATCTACAGCGTGGCAGTTCTTCTGTTGTCTTCTTTGTCCTTGCAGCCGGCCGACGCCCGGGACCGTGGGGGACGCTCGGATGGTAACGGCGGCGGGCTCGGCGTGAGCCTCGGCGGCGAAAGTGGGATCTCCGCAGGCCTCGGTGCGAATGTCGGTGGTGACCGAGGACTCGATGCCGGACTTGGCTTGAGCGTGGGTGGATCGGGTGGAGTCAATGCAGGGCTTGGCGCCAATGTAGGCGGTTCCAACGGCGTTACGGCTGGTGCCGGAGCCAATGTCGGCGGGTCCAACGGTATCTCTGCCGGAGCGGGTGCGAATGTCGGCGGGTCGAGCGGCGTTTCGGCCGGTCTCGGCGCGAATGTCGGAGGCGCGAATGGCGTCGACGCAGGCCTCGGCGCCAATGTCGGTGGTTCTTCTGGCGTGAGTGCGGGCGGCCGGGCCAGCGTCGGCGGGTCCAGCGGGGTCAATGCAGGTCTGGGTGCGAGTGTCGGCGGTTCCGGAGGGATCAACGCCGGCGTGGGCGCCGGCATCGGCGGCTCTAATGGTGCCGATGTGGGTGTCGGAATCGGGATCGGCGGCGGAACCGCCAGCGGTGCTCCGGGCGGCGGAACAGGCGGTACCGGTGGCACGGGAAGCATCGGGGTCATCGGCGGGACAGGCGGAACCGGTGGTCTCGCCAATCCCGGCCCGACGAGAACCGGCAGCGTGCGCAATCCCCCCACCACCGGTAGCGTCAATCCGGTAGGGCCGAGCCGGCCCGGCCAGATAGACCGTCTGAGGGCCGAGCTCCGCACCATGACGGCCGACCAGCGCATGCAGCTGCGTCGGAGCTGCGCCACGATCGCCGCTTCCCCTGGTGCGTACGATTCCGACCTGCAGGCGCTGTGCAGCCTGATGAGCCGTATGTCGTCGCGCTGATCCGCGTCTCAGGACGAGAGAAAGGCGCGGCCCCGGAGGGCTGCGCCTTTTACTTCGGAATCCACAGGCTATCGCTTGGCGGTCACCACGAGGGCGCTCATACGATTCTCGAAGGCGCCCGTGCCGAAGCGCGCCGCGAGGGCTTCGCTCACTTTGGTCGTGATGTCGTCGAGCTGCCCCGGAGACCTCGCTTCGAGTTCGGGACGAAGAGGGCTGCCCTGGCACAGGCCGATTGCGGGCTCGCGCGGCGAGGGGGACCGCGTCACCTTCTCGACGATGTCGACATCGACATTCTCGAAGCCCGCCTGCTGAACCTCTCCGCGGACGCGGTCCGGATCGAAATAGCCGAACGGCACACGTTCGATGAACCGGGGTGGATCGTCGGGAAAGAGCTTTCCGGCGGCATCGGAGATGATCTGGCTGACCTCGTTGTGATCGAGCGAGTTCCAGACGCTGAAGACGAGCCGTCCGCCCGGCTTGAGCAGTCGCAGCGCCTCCCGATAGGCCGCCTGCTTGTCGGGAAAGAACATGACGCCGAACTGGCAGACGATCGCGTCGAATGAGGCGTCTTCGAACGGAAGCTTTTGTGCGTCGGCCTGCTGCCATTTCACGTTCGGAGCCTGCAACCTCTGGGCCGCGAGATCGAGCATGGCCTGGTTGAGGTCGGTCGCGACGATCTCGACCCCGGGCGGGAGCGCCCTGACGAGTGCCCGCGTGACGATCCCCGTTCCGGCGGCCGTCTCCAGGACGCGGCCTTGCCCGATGTCACGCAGACGGGCCGCCAGGTCCTCGGCGAAAGGTTCGAACATCAGGGGGCCGAGATATTGCTCGTAGAGGGCCGGGATCGAGCCGGCGAAGGCTGCGTCGGTGGAGCCCATCGTCTCCTCCAAGGTCAAAGAACGATGATCGCGCCGATGCCTAAGGCGAGCAAGTGTCCCAAAAGGGGAATACGAGCCGGGCTCCTTCCCAGGATGCGCCGCCTCCTCAGGAAGCTCTAAGGGTCTGTTCTGTCATGTCTTTGGACGCAGACAGGTTCCTACCTTTGCGTTCGAGGCTCTCACCGGAAAATCTGTGGCACCGGGCGCAACGGCATGCTCTCCTGTGCGGCCTCGCGGTAAAGGGCTGAGTTTCCAGGAGCAAGCATGGCGGCCATTCTGCAGATTCCGGCCTGGCTGGGGGCGCTCCTCGCGATGCTGCTCGCGATCACCGTTTCCGCTCTCCCGTTCATCGTGCTGCGTCGAATTTTGAGCGACGAGCTTCCCACGAAGACCCGCGACGTGGCTGAAACGGTCGCGGTGCGCATCGGCACGGTCCACAGCCTCATCCTGGCTCTGGTCTTCGCCGAGGCGCAGTCCACGCACACGAACCTGCAGCAGGAGGTCTCGAAGGAACTCACCACGATCGAGCACGTCGTGCTGGAGCTCAACCAGTGGAGCGGGCCGGAGAAGGACGTGCTCCGCGGCCAGCTCGCCGCCTACGTGACCGCGGTCCTGCAGAACGAATGGCACGCGGCCGCCCATCCGCGCGGCAGCAGGGAGGCGAGGCAGGCCTACAACAAGCTCGACATGGGCATCCTCGATCTGAAAGCCGAAACGCCGCAGCAGCAATCCCTGCGCGCCCGATTGATCACGAACATGGACGAGCTTCAGGACCACCGGAAGGCACGGCTGGCCCTCGCGCATCGCGGCCTGCCGACCCTGTTCTGGTGGATGGCGCTGACCGGGTTCGCCATCACGGTCGGCTTCTTCCTCATCTTCCCGGCCAACCTGGTGCACGTCGCCATCCTGTCGGTCTACGGAGCCTATACCGGACTGGCGCTGTATTTCATCCTGGCCCTGAGCCACCCCTATGCCGGTCCCGCCGCCATCGACACGACGCCTTACCAGATGGTGCTGGAGGATGAGTTGGGGGGAGGGTAGGTGGGCCCGAGAACTTGAGATCCGACAAAGATGCCTAAGCTCGGGCGGCAATGTACCGTCTATTGCGGTAACGAAGATAATATTAAGTTAGCGGCAAAGCCATCTATTCATCGAGTTCAATGTCAACAAACTTCAATTGAGATCGTTTCCCTTTAGTAGCGCGGACCACAACACGTTTGTTGACCATGGGGCCAATAACATCATCAACGGTCTCTTGGAGCCCGCTTATGTGGACTGACTGGCCATCGTCTCTAACAACTTCTAGCCAATCCTGGTTGAGGTGAAGAGCACGGAGGATACCGTGTTCCGTAAGCTCTTGGCCCTTATTGGGAGAAGCGGCCTTCGAAGACCTAGGGGGAGATATCGCGCGATTGATTGCGGATCGACTTTCTGGAGTTAGTACTACAGGTTGTAGTAATGCATCTTCGGAACGAAATTCAATACTTGAGAAGCTCTTCCCAGTCGGAGCCAAATTCCGGGTTAGCTTAAGGAATGTGGAGCGGTAGTCATCATCACCAATAATGTTTTCTAGTTGTCCATCTTCTGCACTTGCCTTGATAATAGCCAAGAATCTTGTGGCCAGCGCAGCTGGATTGGGAGCCGAAACAAACATGTCCGCTTGCGGATCATTCTGGATTGCTATCGAGAATTGATAGCTCCCGGGTGGAGCTTGGAAGAGCCATGGGCGACATGAGTCTATAATATTTTTCGGCGGACCTCCCTTCAAGCGGAAAGGAAGTTTCTGCTCGTACTCCATACTACGATAGAATATCGCTTGAATTGTCTGTGTTTTCTCAACAATAAGGTCTAAAGGGGCCCCGCCAGTTACGACTTGGCCACCCTTGATTGAAACCGTGATTTGTCCAGGCAAAAACGTGAGATTTGCTTCTCTTTTGGAGCCTTCAGTCCAAATTGCTTGAACCAATAAGCGCAGTTCCTTGAGCGCGAATGAGGGTAGGCGAGAGTCGTTTAATGCATAATAGGCAAGTCGCTCTGCTTCATCGAATTTTCCAGACTTATACCAGAGCGACACAGCACTGACAGCAGTGATTCCAAAGGTGCGATGTTTACCGGAATCGACCTCAAAAAGTGCGGACTGCTCTGCTTTTGCTGCCTCTTCATAAAGGTGAGATGCTTGTTGGTGATCACCTGCAGCCTTCGCAATGAAGGCTTGAGATGCAATTGCCTCGCTACGCCGATGGTAATCACTCCAGGGCATCACGGTCTTCCACATCTGCGATAATGACGGACTGAGCAGCAAATCCAACTACTGCGGCAATTGCAGGTAGGTTACTATTGCCTACTTGTGCCTGCTTAACTTTCTGTGAAAGTCGGCTTCGGAGAATGCTTTGATTGCCTTTGTCGACGCCCGAAACCTCCAGCCGTATACAGTCTTCGAAATCTTCTCCGGAGTGTCCCGGAGGTGCAATATAGTAATCGGCTCCCGTTCGTGTTTCAGCCCTGCCAATAGTCACGAGGCCACGTTCCATTTCTACGGCCACAAGTGAAACGCCACATGCTCCCAATTCTGTTGCATTTATATCGTTGGCCCAAGCACGTGTTGTTCTCAGGTCTGGTTCGGGCCACTCTACGCTATACAGCTTTGAGCTATCATTGTTGTGCAGCGTAATCTCACTCGGCGGAGAAAGATGTCTGCTAAGGCATATACTAGCCGCCTCACATAACGAGTCAGCGATAGGAGGGGTCAGGCCTGGATGCCTATCAGCAAGAGAGTGAAGCGGCAGTTTACGCATAGATATGTCCGCAAGCTGAACTGATCAGCTAACATTCTAGCAAAACTGTCAAGCTTGCAACTACTAGATGCTTACTCCGCCGCCTGACGCGTCACCTTCTTGTCCTTCTTGGCCGGTGTCTTCTTGGTGGCTTCCTTCGGAGCTGGCTCCTTTTTCAGGGGGCGGCGCTCCAGCACTTCCTTGAGGAAGCGGCCGGTGTGGCTCGCTTTGGACTCGGCGATGTCCTCGGGGGTGCCCTGCGCCACGATCTGCCCGCCGCCGTTGCCGCCTTCGGGGCCCATGTCGATGACCCAGTCGGCCGTCTTGATGACCTCGAGATTGTGCTCGATCACCACCACCGTGTTGCCCTGGTCGACCAGCTCGTGCAGCACTTCGAGGAGCTTGGCCACGTCGTGGAAGTGCAGGCCCGTGGTGGGCTCGTCCAGGATATAGAGCGTGCGGCCCGTGGCGCGCTTGGACAGCTCCTTGGAGAGTTTCACGCGCTGGGCTTCGCCGCCCGAGAGTGTCGTCGCCTGCTGGCCCACATGCACGTAGTCAAGGCCGACGCGGGCGAGCGTCTGCATCTTCTCGCGGATCGACGGCACCGCCTTGAACAGGTCGCGGGCTTCCTCAACCGTCATGTCGAGCACGTCGGCGATGGACTTCTCGCGATACTTCACTTCCAGCGTCTCGCGGTCGTAGCGCTTGCCCTTGCACACGTCGCAGGTGACGTAGACGTCGGGCAGGAAGTGCATCTCGATCTTGATCACGCCGTCGCCGGAGCAGGCCTCGCAGCGGCCGCCCTTCACGTTGAAGGAGAAGCGGCCGGCCTGGTAGCCGCGCGCCTTCGCCTCGGGAAGCCCGGCGAACCATTCGCGGATCGGCGTGAAGGCGCCGACATAGGTGGCCGGGTTCGAGCGCGGCGTGCGGCCGATGGGCGACTGGTCGATGTCAATGACCTTGTCGAGATGCTCCAGCCCCTCGATGCGGTCATGCGGAGCAGGGTGTTCCAGGGCGCCGTTGAGCTTGCGCGCCACCGCCTTGTAGAGCGTGTCGATGACGAGCGTGGACTTGCCGCCGCCGGACACGCCGGTGATGCAGGTGAAGGTGCCGAGCGGGATCTCCGCCGTGACGTTCTTCAGGTTGTTGCCCTTCGCACCGACGAGCTTGATCTTGCGCTTCGGATCGGGCTTGCGGCGCTTGCCCGGCACCTTCACGGACATCTCGCCCGTGAGATACTTGCCGGTCAGCGACTTGGCATTCGCCATGATCTCGTCCGGCGTACCCTCGGCGACGATCTTGCCGCCGTGGATGCCCGCGCCGGGGCCGATGTCGAACACGTAGTCGGCCTGAAGGATCGCATCCTCGTCGTGCTCCACCACGATGACGGTGTTGCCGAGATCGCGCAGGCGCTTCAGGGTGCCGAGCAGGCGCTCGTTGTCGCGCTGATGCAGACCGATGGACGGCTCATCGAGCACGTAGAGAACCCCCGTGAGGCCGGAGCCGATCTGGCTCGCCAGACGGATGCGCTGGCTCTCGCCGCCCGACAGGGTGCCGGACGCGCGGGCGAGCGTCAGGTATTCCAGGCCCACATCGACCAGGAAGGTGAGGCGATCGCGGATCTCCTTGAGAATGCGGCCCGCGATGTCGTTCTGCTTCTTGTTGAGCTTCTTGGAGAGGCCGCCGAACCACTCGTGGGCGTCCTTCACCGAGAGAGCCGTGGCATCGCCGATGTCGGAATCGGCGATCTTCACCGCGAGCGCCTCTGGCTTCAGTCGCTTGCCGCCGCAGGCCTCGCAGGGCGTCTCGCTCATGAAGCGGCCGATTTCCTCGCGGGCCCAGTCGCTCTCGGTTTCCTTGTAGCGGCGCTCCAGGTTCGGGATCACGCCCTCGAACGGCTTGCGGACCTCGTAGGCGCGCAGACCGTCGTCATAGGCCATGCGGATGGACACGCCGTCCGAACCATAGAGGATCACGTTGCGCACCTCGTCCGACAGCTCGGACCAGGGCTTCGTCATGGAAGCCTTGTAGTGCTTGGTGATCGCTTCGAGCGTCTGGCCGTAATAGGGCGAGGACGACTTCGCCCACGGCATGATGGCACCACGCTTGAGCGAGAGCGTCTCGTCCACCACAAGCGCCTCGTCGATGCGCATCTCGTGGCCGATGCCGCCGCAGGTCGGGCAGGCGCCGAAGGGGTTGTTGAACGAGAACAGGCGCGGCTCGATCTCGGGGATCGTGAAGCCCGAGACCGGGCAGGCGAACTTCGACGAGAACACGATGTGCTTCGCCTTGCCCTTCTCGTCCTTCTCGTCGGCATATTCGATGACCGCGATGCCGTCGGTCAGCTCGAGCGCCGTCTCGAAGGATTCCGCCAGCCGCGCGGCGATGTCGGCCCGCACGACAATGCGATCCACCACCACGTCGATGTCGTGCTTGAACTTCTTGTCGAGGGCAGGGGCTTCGTCGATGGCATAGTATTCGCCGTCGATCTTCAGGCGCTGGAAGCCCTTCTTCTGGAACTCGGCGATCTCCTTGCGGTATTCGCCTTTGCGGCCGCGCACGACGGGGGCCAGCAGGTAGAGTCGGGTCTTCTCCGGCAGCTCCAGCACCCGGTCGACCATCTGGCTGACCGTCTGGCTCTCGATGGGCAGGCCCGTGGCCGGCGAATAGGGGATGCCGACGCGCGCCCAGAGCAGGCGCATGTAGTCGTAGATCTCGGTGACGGTGCCGACCGTCGAGCGCGGGTTCTTGGAGGTGGTCTTCTGCTCGATGGAGATGGCGGGCGACAGACCGTCGATTTGGTCCACGTCCGGCTTCTGCATCATCTCGAGGAACTGGCGGGCATAGGCCGAGAGGGACTCGACGTAGCGGCGCTGTCCCTCGGCATAGATCGTGTCGAAGGCGAGCGACGACTTGCCTGAGCCGGAGAGGCCCGTGAACACAACGAACTTGTCCCGCGGGACCATGAGGTCGACGTTCTTGAGGTTGTGCTCCCGCGCCCCGCGCACGGAGATCACGCGCGCGTCCGGATCGCCCGCCCTGGCGCGGTTGAACAATTCGTCGAGTTTAGCCATTGCCCGCAAAGCCTTGAAGAGGAAGGTCGGCCTGATTCCAGCCGGCTCCCGGATATGTGGTGCTCCGCCCGCCGACGCAATGCGGCGGATGATTCCAGGGCCAGGATCCTAGAACAAAGAGGGTACGATGAGCAAGCGGAGCCGTGGCGACCTTTCCGGCAAAAGAAAAGGCCCGCCGGTGGCGGGCCTTCGCGTGACGGAAAACCGACCTCAGAGAACGAAGACGAAATCCGCGGCCTTGAGCGCGGCCTTGTTGGCCAGGGTCGCCACGAGCCGAAGTTCGAAATTCGTCCCGATTCCGTCGGCATCGTAATAAAGCTTGCCGTCATCCGTGTCGTAGAAGAACTGGGCCAGGGTCGTGGTGGGCTTCGGGTCGGCCCCGACAACAAGCGGATTAGCCCTGTCGAAGGCAGGGGTGACGGTTTTGCTCAGCGCGGAGTCGTAGTATTGGAAGGTGCTGCCGCGAACAAGGAAGTAATCCTTGCCCGAGAAGTCCGCGATCGTGCATCCCGCAGAGCGTGACAGGATGAACTGGTCGTCTCCCGCACCGCCGACGAGGGTGACGTCGCCGCTGCCTCTCAGCTTGTCGTCGCCTGCACCGCCGTTCACGATGATGCCGTTGGCCGGGTTGTCGTCATTATACGCGGATGCGTAGATGTCGTCGTTGCCCGCGCCGCCGTTGATCACACCGGACTTGCCGTAGGCGTTGATGGTGTCGTTGCCCTTCGTGCCCGCAATGACGCTTCCGACATCCATGTCGTCGATTTCGGCGTGGACCTTCTCGAATTGTCCGGCCTTGATGCCGTGATAGCCGATATCGACGGCTTTCTTGCCGGTAATCCTCGAAAGATTGATTGCATACGCCGTAATCGGATCGGAGGAGGATCTCTCGATCGAGAGACTGAGCGTATCCACGCCCTTGCCGCCCAGGGCGTTGTCTCCGTCGTCGGCGACGATCGTATCGTTGCCGTCGCCGCCCAGGAGCCTGTCCTGGCCCTTCGGAGCCCGGACGCCGTTCACAAGGGGGTAAAGAGGATCACTCCCGTCGAGGAAATCGTCGCCAGCTCCGCCGGACAGGTAGTCGCTGCCTGAGCCGCCATACAGGTTATCATCGTCCCTGCCGCCGTCGAGGCGGTCGTTGCCTTTGTTCCCATAGAGGTAATCGTCACCCGTGCCGCCGTCGAGACGGTCGTCACCATCGCCCGCGTCCATCTGATCGTCACCATCGCCGCCCTCCAGACGGTCGTTGCCCAAGTCTCCAGACAGGTAATCATTTCCTGTGCCGCCATAGAGCTTGTCGTTGCCGTCCGCGCCGTAGAGGTAGTCCCGGCCCGCGTCACCGTAGAGAGTGTCGTTGCCGTCCGCGCCGAACAGAGAATCCGCGCCGTCGCCACCATAGAGCTTGTCACTGCCCAGGCCGCCAAAGAGTTCGTCCTTGCCCAGGCCGCCTATGGCCCTGTCGGATCCGGCACCGCCATAAATCGTGTCGTTGCCTTCGCCGCCTGTCAGATCGTCGTTGCCGTCATCGGCGGAAATGAAATCATCGCCGGCGAGGCCATTGAAGATTTCCTTGAACTTCGAGCCGACAAGCACATCGTCCGCTCCTGTACCCTTGAAAGCTTTCCGTTTCGACGTGATGCGATAAGTGGCCATTTATTCCTCCATTCCGCTGGAGTAAATGACATAAGATAACATTATTAACAATGGGCCTTTGGGCAGGTCGAAGTCCGGTGCCGGTTGTTCCGCTGGCGATGGTTCGCGGTCGAAAACCATGAATCTCCGAATGAACGCCGAGATAAAGCCGCGTTCATGGGTTATAATCATCACGTTCCAGTTTGCATGATCGACGGGAGTGCGGGTCATGGTTCATAGGCTTATCGGGCTTAGCGGCGCGTTCATGACCTTTATGATCCAAACGAGCTATGCGGGCCCTTGTACCCAGGAGATTGACAGGGCTCAGGCCCAGGTCGACGCCATGTTGGATGCCACCGCCGGAGCGGGGCCGGCAGGGACGGAGTCCAAGGCGGCCCTTCTCCGAAGGCAGCCGACGCCCGCCTCGATCGCCGCTGCCGAGCAGAAGCTTGGCGAAGGTAAGCCGGAAGAGGCGGCTCTGGCGGCTCTGGCCCGCGCAAGGGCGGCCGATGGCTCTGGCGACAAGGCGGGTTGCGAGGAAGCCCTTGCCCTCGTCCGGAAGGCGCTCGCGCAGTGATCCTTACCGCTGCGTCGACCGGCTCACATCCCCTTAATTGGGGACAGCCCTGTGCAGAACCCGGTCCATGGCTTGCCGTCCGGACGCTCCGGCTTCAGAACTCGCCCTCAAGCATGAAAGAGAGGCGCGCCCTATGGCAGGCAGTGTGAACAAGGTGATTTTGGTCGGGAACCTGGGGCGCGACCCTG